>CAKNOA010000016.1 GCA_930990065.1 uncultured Clostridia bacterium
TGACTTCACTCATGCCAGAGTCTGCAAACCATTTTGCGAAAAATACTTGACACTACCATTTTCATCGTCTCCGCTTTTGGTGAACCATCGGGGATTTTTTCCGCTCCGCGGAGGCGCTTGTCCACCGCCTACGGCGGTACCGGACGGCGCGCCCTCTTCGCGGCCGGGCGTGCCACCGGCACCCCCAGCTTCGCTCAGACCTTTTCGGGTTCGAATCCCCGCTTTTTCTTCCGCAAAAAAATAACGGAGACGATAAAAACCGTCTCCGTTATTTGGTGAACCATCGGGGATTCGAACCCCGGACACCCTGATTAAAAGTCAGGTGCTCTGCCAGCTGAGCTAATGATTCATTTCGCCGCTGTTTTGTTGCAGCTTTGTTATTATAGCAGAGCTACAGCGGCTTGTCAACTACATTTTCAAATTTTTTTCGAGATTTTATTCGCCCAGCACTTTTACCTTCGCGGCGTCGTAGAATCCGCGGGCATCGGGGGTTTCAGCCGGGCGTCCCACGGTAATTAGCGCCAGCGGCACAGACTGCACCTGCAAAATCTGTTGCAGCGCGGTTGCCCGCTCTTTATCGGGGTGTACGCCGCACCAGCAGGTGCCCCATCCCAGTTCCCAGGCCTGCAACAGCAGGTTTTCACACGCAGCGGCGCAATCCTGAGGCCAAAAACCTTCTTTGTAAGGACTTTCCACCGATGGGAACCCACAAATCACAATGGCCAGGGTGGCATCAGTAATATGATTACAATACGGATGGGCCTGACGGATTTGTTCTTTAATGGCGGGATCTTTGACTACAACAAATTCCCACGGACGGCCATTGCGGGCACTGGGGGCCATCATGGCAGCTTCGAGGATTTTATGCAGGTCTTCCCGGGACATAGGCACACCGGGCACATAATGACGAATACTGCGGCGGGTGCGAATGGCTTCATATACGTTCACGACTATTCCTCCCCCGAACCAGATCGAGCATCCGGTTCTATCATTTTCCTGCCTTTATTATACCTTGCCGGGGCAAAAAAGGCAACCCGGCGGTCTTGACAGGGGCCTTACCGCCCTTTTACAATAAAGGAACGACGGAACCGTTTTCTGCCGGTCCCATGGGGAAAGGAGCCAACGAGTGATGGAAAAAATTCTTGTCATTGGCAGTTTAAATTTGGATTATGCCATTCGCGTAACGGACAGGCCGCAGCCCGGCGAAACGGTGTTGGGCCACGGGCTTACGCTGAGCCCCGGGGGCAAAGGCGGCAACCAGGCGTTCACTATCGGCCGCTTTGGCCGCCAGACGGCCATGATCGGTGCGGTGGGTGATGACGCCGCCGGGCAGATGCTGCGGGCAAATTTGCAGCGCGCCGGGGTGGATACCGACGCGGTGGAAACGCTGGCGGGCACCCCCAGCGGCCAGGCGTTCATCCATATTACCGACCAAGGGGAAAACAGCATTACGGTGATCCCCGGGGCCAACGCCCAGGTGACGCCGGAGATGATCGGCCGGCACCTTGACAAAATGGAAGATTGCGACGCCGTCGTGATGCAGCTGGAAATCCCGCTGCCCGCGGTGATCCACGCCGCCCGCCGCGCCCGGGCGCTGGGCAAAACCGTGGTGTTGGACCCGGCCCCGGCGGTACCGGATTTGCCGGAAGAGCTGCTCAGCCAGGTGGATATTTTAAAGCCCAACGAGACGGAACTGCATATCCTGACCGGCCTGCCCACCGACACCGACGAACAGGTGATCGCCGCGGCCCGCACGCTGCTCACAAAAGGCGTGGGCGTGGTGACGGCGTCCCTGGGGGGCCGCGGGGTGATGATGGTCACCCGCGACACGGCCCAGCGCTTTACCCCGCCGCCGGTCCACGTGGTGGATTCCACCGCCGCCGGGGACAGCTTTACTGCCGCCATGGTCAGTGTGTATAACGGGGCAAACCTGCCCGAAAGCCTGCAATTTGCCAACCGGGTGGCGTCCCTCGTATGCACCCGTCCCGGCGCCCAGGATTCAATCCCCACGGCCGAAGAAATTCGCGCCATGCAGCAGGAAAACGCTTGATCCTATACCCATAATTCCATAAAGAAAGCGCCGCGAAAAAATCGCGGCGCTTTTCTATTATTTATTATAAATATGTGTTATTGGGCGGTTGCATACCGGCGGATGAGCCGCAGGAAAAATTTGGCGCCCCCATCCAAAACGGAAACAGGAATAGCCTCCCGCGGAGAATGGGCATCGCCCCAATTATTTTCAAAGTAAAAGGCGCTGAAGCGGTACACATGGTCGCACACTCCGTAGAAGTACCGTGCGTCGGTGCCGCCCAGCATCAAGCTGGGAGTGGTAATGACGGTGGGGTGGTCTTCTTCACACAGAGAACGGATCACATTATACCCAAAGGAACCGGTGGGCGACAGGGGCGACGCCGGGGTGCCTTTTACAAGCTGTACGGTAATGCCTTCGGGCATCACGCTCTGGATATGCTGCTGTACACTTTCCAGCGTATCGCCGGGCAGCAGACGGCAGTTGACGGTGCAGGTTACCCGGGTGGGCAAAATGTTAGCCTGGTCGCTGCCTTTGATCATAGTGGGAGCCATCGTCGTATGGAACAGTGCCGCCATGGTACGGTCCTTAGGCAAAAGTTCACGAACTATCTCTTCAAAGTGAGCGGGGATATCCCCCAGCAGTTCCTTTTCCCGTTCCGGGCGGGTGCTGTACGGCGCCAGGGTAGACAGGTTTTCCTGTACCACGGGGATGATGCGGTACGGGAACGGATGCGCCCACAGCGCCTGCAGCGCCTGGCCCATGCGCACCATGGGGCTTTCGGCGCCGGGGGTGGAGGAATGGCCGCCTTCGTCTTCGGCGATCAGGGCATAATCGGCATAGCCTTTTTCGCCTACCACGATGTTGCACACCGGGCGGTCCACCTTTTCGCTTTGGCCGTCGCTGCAGCCGCCGCATTCATCGACAATCATGCCCAAGCGCACACCCATGTCCTTTAGGGTATCGGCGATCTTTTTGGCCGACGGGCCGTCGCCGCCCATGACTTCTTCATTATAACCATAGGCCAAATACACGTCGGTGTCCGGGGTATAGCCCTGGCGCAGCAGCTCTTCCACCGCTTCCATTTCGGCCATGATGTTGCACTTGGAATCGGTGGTGCCGCGGCCATACAGCATGCCGTTTTCCACCACCGCGTCAAACGGCGGATGGGCCCATTCCGCTTCGTCCCCCACCGGCACCACGTCCTGGTGCGCCATGAGCAAAAGCGGCTTTTCCCCGGAGCGGCCGGTGCCCTTCCAGTGATATAATAGCCCCGCACGGCCCACTTTTTGCAGCGTCAGGTGCTGGTGTAAAAGCGGATAGCTTGTCCGCAGAAAATCGTGCAATTCGTCAAATTTGGAAAAATCCATCAGGCGGCTGTCGGGATTCGACACCGTGGGGATGCGTACCATGCCCTGTAGATGGGCTAAACACGCTTCATTTGTAATACTCATGGTATATTCTCCTTTCGTGTATCCTTCTTGTTATGGCCATATACCGGCAAAAATGATTTCGTTCCGATTGTATCACACAAAGGGCTCCGGCGCACAAAAAATTCCCGAAAAAAAACTGTGCGATTTGCCCCAAATTTTCAAAACCGGGCAAAGGGCCCCGGGTTGACTTTTGGGGCAAAGTATTCTACACTAACTTCGAGAAGGAATTAGAGAAGGTTAATCGCAGTGCCCGGGTGGTCCCGGGCCGGTGCGGCCTGTGGGAAAAGAAAGGAAGCGATGCGCCATGACACTGGACCAGTTGCCTATTGGGCAGCAGGCTGTGATCACCGCCGTGGGCGGGGAAGGCGAGCTGCGCTGCCGGCTGCTGGATATGGGGCTGATCCCCCATACCACTGTGCAGATGCAGAAAGTGGCCCCCATGGGGGACCCGATGGAAATCCGCTTGCGGGGGTATGAACTGACCCTGCGGAAGGAAGACGCGGCCAAGATTACCATTGAAAAACAAAAAGGAGGCCCCGCCGTATGATCTTTGCGCTTGTGGGCAACCAGAACTGCGGGAAAACCACGCTGTTTAACCAGCTGACCGGTTCGAACCAGCACGTGGGGAACTTCCCCGGGGTGACGGTGGACCAGAAAGTGGGCGAAATCCGCCATGCGGACAACTGCCGGGTGGCCGACCTGCCGGGGATTTACTCCTTACGCCCCTATACCAATGAAGAGATCGTCACCCGGGACTTTTTACTCAACACCCACCCGGACGGCGTGATCAACATTGTGGACGCCACCAATATTGAACGGAACCTGTACTTAACCTTGCAGCTGCTGGATATGGATATCCCCATGGTGCTGGCGCTGAACATGATGGACGAAGTGCGCAATAACGGCGGTTCCATCAACACGAAAGTCATGAGCGAACTGTTGGGCATCCCGGTGATCCCCATTTCCGCCGCCAAAGGCGAAGGCGTGGACGATTTGATCGAAGTGGCGGTGCGTACCGCCAAAACCCACACCCTGCCGAAAGTGACCGACTTCTGTTATAAAGGGCCTGTGCACCGGTGCGTGCACGCCATCTCCCACCAGGTGGAAGACCACGCCATGGCCCAGAAGATCTCCCCCCGGTTCGCCGCCATGAAGATTATCGAAGGCGACGAAAAGCTGACGGATGCGCTGTCCCTGAGCCAGAACGAACGGGAACTGATGGAACACAGCATCTTGGAAATGGAACACGACTGCGGCATGGACCGCAACGCCGCTTTGGCGGATATGCGCTATACCTATATTGAAAACGTGGTGCGCCACGCGGTGGTCAAATGTCACGAAAGCCGGGAACACCGGCGCAGCGTGAAAATCGACAGCGTGCTGACCCACCGGGTGCTGGCCATCCCGCTGTTTTTACTGATTTTGATGGCCGTGTTCTATTTGACGTTTGAAGTCATCGGCGCGTTTTTGAGCGACTGGCTCAGCTATGGCATCGATGTGCTGACCAATGTGTGCGACGGGTGGCTGACGGAGTACGGCATCAACCCCGTGGTGCACAGCCTGATTATCGACGGCGTGTTTGCCGGGGTCGGCAGCGTGCTGAGCTTTTTGCCGATTATCGTAGTGCTGTTCTTCTTCCTGTCCATTTTGGAAGATTCCGGGTACATGGCCCGGGTCGCGTTTGTGATGGATAAGCTGCTGCGCAAAATTGGGCTCTCGGGGCGCAGCTTTGTGCCCATGCTCATCGGCTTTGGCTGCACGGTGCCCGCCGTCATGGCCAGCCGCACGCTTTCGAGCGAACGCGACCGGCGCATGACCATTATGCTCACGCCGTTTATCAGCTGTTCGGCCAAAATCCCGATTTACGCGGTGTTTTCGGCGGCGTTCTTCCCCGCCCAGGCCCCGCTGGTGATGATCGGGCTGTATGTGGCCGGTATTGTGGTGGGCATTCTGATGGCGCTGCTCATGAAGAAAACGGCGTTCCGCGGCAAACCCATGCCGTTTGTGATGGAACTGCCGAACTACCGCCTGCCCAGCCCCCGCAGCGTGCTGTTGCTCATGTGGGAAAAGGCACGGGACTTTTTGCAGCGGGCGTTTACCGTGATTTTCCTGGCGACGGTGATCATCTGGTTTTTGCAGACTTTCGACACCCGGCTGAATGTGGTCAGCGACAGCGCCGACAGCCTGCTGGCCATGATTGGCCGGTGGATTGCCCCCATTTTCGTACCCCTGGGCTTCTCCGACTGGCGGGTGAGCACCGCGCTGATCAGCGGCTTTACCGCCAAAGAAGCGGTGATCAGCACCCTGAGCGTGCTCACCGGGGCCGGTACCGCCGAACTGGGCGGGGTACTGACCGGGATGTTTACCCCGCTGGCCGCTGTGAGCTTCCTCGTTTTCACCCTGCTGTATACGCCGTGTGTGGCGGCCATTGCCACCATCCGGAACGAACTGCATTCCCGCACCCGGGCGTTCGGCGTGGTGGTCATGCAATGTACGGTAGCCTGGGTGTGTGCCCTCTTGGTCTACCAGATCGGCCATTTGTTTGTGTAAATCTATTGGTGTAAAAAAGGAGGTGCCGTATGGGCCCTATCGATATTTTGCTGGTACTTTTGCTCATTTTGTGGGCCGGGTGGGCCATCCGGCACCGCAAAAGCTGCGGCGGGTGCAGCGGGACCTGCAGCGGATGCTGCTCCGGCTGCCCGCACCACGGCTCCTGTGAAAACCAACAACCCACGAAAGAAGCGGACCCCCGCCGGTAATCCCGGAGGGGTTCTTTTCTGGCCACTTATTTGCGTGCGCACGCAATAAACCATGAGGGAAAGGACCATCGACCATGAAACTGATCAAATGGCTGTCTGTGTCGGACCGGTACGCCAAAGCGTATCTGGATGAAAAGCTCGCCCCTCTGGGGCTGACCAGCAGCCACCACATGTATGTGCTGAAGATCTGCCGCACGCCGGGGTTAACCCAGGAAGCGCTGCTCGACCGCCTATATATACACCCCAGCAACGTGACCCGCACCATCACCTTATTGGAACGCAGCGGTTTTTTGACCCGCCAGCCCTGTGACCACGACCGGCGTACCTACCGGCTGTACCCCACCGAAAAAGCGCAAAAGGCGGTGCCGGCCATTGAAAAAGCCTGCCGCGACACGGAAGACGCCCTGCTCAAAGCGCTGCCCGAAGAGGACCGGGCGGCCCTTGCCCCCATGCTGCAGCTGACGGGGCGCCACATGGCGGCGCTGTGCGGGATGCAGAAACAGGAGGATGAATTTGATGTGTGAAAAAAATCCCTTGGGCACCCAGCCCATTTCGAAACTGCTGCTAAAATTTGCGGTGCCCAGCATCACCGCCACCCTGGTCGGGTCCCTGTATAACATTGTGGACCAGATTTTTATCGGCCAGGGGATCGGGTATCTGGGCAATGCCGCCACCAACGTCAGCTACCCGTTTTCCACCATCTGCCTGGCCATCGCCCTCTTGCTGGGCATTGGCAGCGCTTCACGGTTTTCGCTGTGCCTGGGGCAAGGGGACAAAGAGCGCGCCGCCCGTATTGCCGGGAACGGCGTGGTGCTGATGGTACTGTTCGGGGTGGTCTACCTCATGTTAGGCGAACTGTTCCTCACGCCGCTATTACAGCTGTTCGGCAGCACGCCGGACGTGCTGCCCTATGCCCAGACGTACGCCGGGGTGACCCTGCTGGGCATGCCGTTCCTCATTGTCACCAACGGCATCAGCGCGCTGATCCGCGCCGACGGCCGTCCCACCTATTCCATGGTGTGCATGGTCGCGGGGGCTGTGATCAACACCATTTTGGACCCGATTTTTATTTTCACGTTCGGGTGGGGCATCTTTGGCGCGGCGCTGGCCACCATTGTGGGGCAGATCCTGTCGTGCATCATGGCAGTTTCCTATTTACCCCGGTTCCGCACCATCCGGCTGACCCCCGGGTGTTTCCGCGGGGCGCTGAAAGGGTGTCTGCCCACGTTATTCGCCGGTTCCAGCAACAGCTTAAATCAGGTGGCCATCACGGTGGTACAGATTGTGCTGAATAATTCCCTGACATATTACGGCGCGTCGTCGGTGTACGGGTCCGACATCCCGCTGGCGGCCTGCGGCATTGTGATGAAGACCAACGCCATCCTGATTTCCATTATCGTGGGCATTTCCCAGGGGGCGCAGCCCATTATCGGGTTTAACTATGGCGCCGGGCAGTACACCCGGGTGAAAAAGACGCTGAAACTGGCCATCGGATGGAACCTGGTCGTATCGGCCATTGGGTTTTGTATGTTCCAGTTCTGCCCCGCTTTCCTTTTGTCGCTGTTTGGCAGCGGGGACGAGCTGTATATGGAATTTGCCGTTTTGTTCATGCGCACGTTCCTATTCATGGCGCTGTTAAACGGCGTACAGCTGCTCTCTTCCAACTTCTTCACCGCCATCGGCCAGGCCCCCAAAGGGCTTTTCCTCGCGATGACGCGGCAGATCTTCTTCCTCATCCCGCTTTTGCTTCTCTTGCCGCTGTGGCTGGGGGTATTCGGCGTGCTGCTGTCGGGGCCCTGTGCCGACTTTATCGCGTTTGTGGTGTCAGTCATCATGATATATAAACAGTTTGCCCGCATGCCCGCCGGCCGGCAACCGGATGAGGAAAAAACCGCATAATAAAAAACGCTCCTTTTTATAAGGAGCGTTTTTTCTATCTATTACAGCAGGCCCAGCAGGTGCTGCATCAACAGGCTGACGCCGGTGATGCCCACCCAGCAGCAGAAGCCCAGCAAAATGGGTTTGCCGCCGGTTTTGACGAGCCTGACCACATCGGTGTGCAGCCCGATGGCCGCCATGGCCAGGATAATGAAGAATTTCGACAGTTCCTTAAACGGGGTGAACCAATCGGCGGGGATCCCGGAAGCCGTGCCCACCGTGGTGATCACCGACGCGAGCACAAAGAACAGGATGAAGAATGGGAACACCCGGCGCAGCGAAAACGTGCCGGTAGTATCCGACCCGCCCTTTTTGGCCTGCCAGGTGCGGAAAAACGCCAGGCACAGGGTGATGGGGATAATGGCCAGGGTCCGGGTGAGCTTGACAATGGTGGCATAGGCCAGCACCGAACCGCCGGTAGCGTGCAGGCTGTCCCAGGTGGAAGCCGCCGCGGTGACCGACGACGTGTCGTTAATGGCGGTACCGGCAAACAGCCCGAACCCTTCATTGGTCAGGCCCATCATGCCGCCCAACGTGGGGAACAGCAGCGCCGCTACCACGTTAAACAGGAAAATCACCGAAATCGACTGGGCGATTTCCTCTTCTTCGGCCCCAATCACCGGGGCGGTGGCGGCAATGGCCGACCCGCCGCAGATGGACGACCCCACGCCCACCAGCGTGGCGCTGTTTTTGGGGATTTTTAGGAGCCGGTACAGCACAAACGCGATGATCAGCGACGTGGCAATGGTGGAAGCGATAATCGGCAGGGAGGTTACACCCACCTGGGCGATTTGCGACAGGTTCAGCCCAAAGCCCAGCAGCACCACGGCGTACTGCAGGATTTTTTTCGACGTAAACGTGATGCCCGGCTGCAGCGAAGGGCACGGGCCTGCTTTGCGGTTGAGCACCATGCCCACCAAAATGCCCAGCAAAATGGCGAACACCGGCCCGCCGATTACGGGAAATGCCTGCCCGAGGAACCAGGCGGGAACGGCCAGGACCAGGCACAAAAGCAGCCCCGGCCCGATTTTACGGAAAAATGACAGCATAGAAAATCGCCCCTCTTCTTCTTGTTTCGACATCCTTTTTTTGTGGCTCCTTGATTCTACCACAACTGAATGATAAAATAAAATGAAGGTTTTTTATACTTCCATAATTTTCCGTTATAGGTGATTGCCATGTTAGACCCGCGCCTGCACACGTTCCTCATACTGTGCGAAACCATGAACTACACCCGGGCCGCCGAGCGGCTGTGCCTGACCCAGCCCGCCGTGACCCATCACATCCACTTTTTGGAACAGCACTACCACGTACGTCTGTTTTCCTACCAGGGCAAAACCCTGCGCCTGACCGAACAGGGGGTAAAACTACGGGATCTGGTGCGCCCGCTGTGGGTCAACAGCGAAAAAATCGAAGAGATCATGGCCACCCCCTCCCCGGTGTTTTTGCGCATCGGGGCCACCCGCACCATTGGGGAATACCGCATGGCGCCGCTGTGCAGCCGGTTTTTACGCGCCCACCCGGGGGCTTCGTTTTCCCTGACGGTGGATAACACCCAGGCGCTATTGCGGCTATTAGAAGCAGGCAAACTGGATTTTGCCCTGGTGGAGGGGTTCTTCGACCAGGATAAGTACGAATCCCGATTGCTCAAGCAGGAATCGTTTTTTGGCATCTGTGCGCCCCACCACCCGCTTGCCGGGCAAAAAGTGGCGCTGCCGGCTGTGTTGCAGGAGCGGCTGTTCGTGCGGGAAGCGGGTTCCGGCACCCGGGCCGTACTGGAACAAGCCCTGCGGCAGCAAAACCGCACGGTACGGCATTTTGCCTCCCTGGCGGAGGTCAGCGACTTTTCTACCATCAAAGCGCTGGTCATGGAAGGGCTGGGGATTTCGTTTGTGTATGCCCCGGTGGCCGAACGGGAACTGCAAAACCAGGCACTGGCCCGCTTCGATCTGGATACCGGGCCCTTGTGGGGACCTTTTTCGTTCGTGTGTTTGAAACATAACCTGTTCGCCTCTTCTTTTGCAGAATGGATGGCGGAATAACGGTTGACGAGAAGGAATTTTTCAATATAAAGTAAAAATTAGTTCTCGAAAAAATATCCGTTCTAAAAAATTCCTATAAATTTTGTATACTATATATCTTGCAATTCCTCTTTCCTTTGTGGTAAGGTGCTGTTGGGTTTGTACGTCGTGTTAGACGGCTTTTTTATTGGCCGGGATCTGACAGCGGAACAGGCCGCTGCCCCGCCAAGCTTGGCGGGTATGAGAGAAGAGGAGTGAAAACACCATGAAACACGCAAGAGGAAAGCGCATTCTTGCCGCCTTTTTGTCGGTAGCAATGACGGTCTCTATGCTGTCCACGCAGGTTTTCGCGGCTGAAATGCCCGAAAACACGTCGCCGGCGGTTACGCTGGGTGACGGGGACAAGTCCACCCGAAATATGCCAACGAGAACGGTCACCGACGCCGATGTATCGAAGATGGAAATCCGCTTCTATGGCACCGGCACCGAAGTGCTCAACCCCAACGATGAGCCCTATTCCGTAGGTGGTACCTCCGGCAAAGTGGGCGCCGATAATGTGGCCTACGAAATCGGCGACATCTACGGCAACGACGTAGACGGTTACTTTATCGATATCGATTTCCACTTTGCCCATGGCGATAAGATGGAAGCCAACGGCTCGGCTGCTTTCAACCGTCATCCCGTTCTGAAGAACTATCCCGAATGGCAGGGCAACTGGGTCTATGACTTTGAAAACTGCGAAGCGGATCAGACCCTGACCCTCTCCTATAACCCGAAATCCCGCAAATGGGTTGTGCCCGGTTCGACCAATATGACCGCTGCCGTGGCCAACGTGATCCAGGTTTATATGAACCTGTCTTACACTGTGACCTACACCGACGGTGTGGACGGAGAAGAAGTGTTTGCGGACCAGACCTACACCGCCCTGAAGGGCAGCGAAACGCCTGCTTTCTCCGGTACGCCCACGCGTGAAAACTGGGTATTCACCGGCTGGAGCCCCGCAGTGAGCGACACCGTCACCGGTGACGTGACCTATGTGGCCCAGTGGGAAAAGGGCACGTCCAAAAAGCCCCGCAAGGGCGTCACGGCTACCGATGTATCGAAGATGGAAATCCGCTTCTATGGCACCGGCACCGAAGTGCTCAACCCCAACGATGAGCCCTATTCCGTAGGTGGTACCTCCGGCAAAGTGGGCGCCGATAATGTGGCCTACGAAATCGGCGACATCTACGGCAACGACGTAGACGGTTACTTTATCGATATCGATTTCCACTTTGCCCATGGCGATAAGATGGAAGCCAACGGCTCGGCTGCTTTCAACCGTCATCCCGTTCTGAAGAACTATCCCGAATGGCAGGGCAACTGGGTCTATGACTTTGAAAACTGCGAAGCGGATCAGACCCTGACCCTCTCCTATAACCCGAAATCCCGCAAATGGGTTGTGCCCGGTTCGACCAATATGACCGCTGCCGTGGCCAACGTGATCCAGGTTTATATGAACCTGTCTTACACTGTGACCTACACCGACGGTGTGGACGGAGAAGAAGTGTTTGCGGACCAGACCTACACCGCCCTGAAGGGCAGCGAAACGCCTGCTTTCTCCGGTACGCCCACGCGTGAAAACTGGGTATTCACCGGCTGGAGCCCCGCAGTGAGCGACACCGTCACCGGTGACGTGACCTATGTGGCCCAGTGGGAAAAGGGCACGTCCAAAAAGCCCCGCAAGGGCGTCACGGCTACCGATGTATCGAAGATGGAAATCCGCTTCTATGGCACCGGCACCGAAGTGCTCAACCCCAACGATGAGCCCTATTCCGTAGGTGGTACCTCCGGCAAAGTGGGCGCCGATAATGTGGCCTACGAAATCGGCGACATCTACGGCAACGACGTAGACGGTTACTTTATCGATATCGATTTCCACTTTGCCCATGGCGATAAGATGGAAGCCAACGGCTCGGCTGCTTTCAACCGTCATCCCGTTCTGAAGAACTATCCCGAATGGCAGGGCAACTGGGTCTATGACTTTGAAAACTGCGAAGCGGATCAGACCCTGACCCTCTCCTATAACCCGAAATCCCGCAAATGGGTTGTGCCCGGTTCGACCAATATGACCGCTGCCGTGGCCAACGTGATCCAGGTTTATATGAACCTGTCTTACACTGTGACCTACACCGACGGTGTGGACGGAGAAGAAGTGTTTGCGGACCAGACCTACACCGCCCTGAAGGGCAGCGAAACGCCTGCTTTCTCCGGTACGCCCACGCGTGAAAACTGGGTATTCACCGGCTGGAGCCCCGCAGTGAGCGACACCGTCACCGGTGACGTGACCTATGTGGCCCAGTGGGAAAAGGGCACGTCCAAAAAGCCCCGCAAGGGCGTCACGGCTACCGATGTATCGAAGATGGAAATCCGCTTCTATGGCACCGGCACCGAAGTGCTCAACCCCAACGATGAGCCCTATTCCGTAGGTGGTACCTCCGGCAAAGTGGGCGCCGATAATGTGGCCTACGAAATCGGCGACATCTACGGCAACGACGTAGACGGTTACTTTATCGATATTACCTTCCACTTCGCTCATGGCGATAAGATGGAAGCAAACGGCCGCGATGCTTTCAACCGTCATCCCGTTCTGAAGAACTATCCGGAATGGCAGGGCAACTGGGTCTATGACTTTGACAATTGCAGCGCGGATCAGACCCTGACCCTCTCCTATAACCCGAATTCCCGCAAATGGGTTGTGCCCGGTTCGACCAATATGACCGCTGCCGTGGCCAATGTCATCAAAGTGTACATGAAGATTACGCCCTACACCGTGACCTACATCGATGGTGTGGCGGATGAAGAAATCTTTGCGGATGAATCCTACACCGTGGGCGAAGGCAGCCTGACCCCTGCTTTCTCCGGTACGCCCGAACGCGAAGGCTACACCTTTGTTGGATGGGACAAGACGGTGGCTGATGTGGTCACTGAAAATGTCACGTATACCGCCGTTTGGACGGCCAACACCTACACCCTGACCCTGGACGCCGGGGAAGGCACCGTGGATCCCGCTACCGCAACGGTCACGTATGACGCAGCTGTGGGTGAACTGCCTGTTCCCACCCGCGATGGTTATGAATTCGCCGGCTGGACCGATGAAAACGGCACCATTGTTACGGCGGATACCGTATACACGGTAGCGGGCGACAGCACGCTGACCGCTCAGTGGGAAAAACTGCCGGATACCACCGATCCGGAAAACCCGGGCGACACCCAGAACCCCGGCGATGACACGCAGAAGCCTGGCGACGGCACCCAGAAGCCCGGTGACGGCACCCAGACGCCTGGTGGCAACACCCAGAAGCCCGGCGATACGGAAAATGTGGGCGACAACGATGTGCCTCAGGCCGGCGCCGATGATACTACAAGCAACACGCCTCAGACGGGCGACGAAAGTTCCCTGGCGCTGCTTCTGACCATGCTGCTGGCTTCCGCTGCCGGCTTTGGTGTGATGGGCCTGCGCCGCCGCGAAGAAAAGTAATTGTCCCGGCAAAGCTTGCCCCTGATAAAATCGCATAAAAAAGGCCGGACGGTTATCCTACCGTCCGGTTTTTTTGTTGCCCGCCCCTTTCTGCTGCCATCCTTGCCGGGGCCGGGAACGTGTGATAAACTATAGATACATACCGAAAAGCAAGGGAGGTCAGGCACCTATGAACCGGCAAGACGCCGTCTTATCCATGCCGTTTGCAAAGCTTTATGCGCTGCTGGTACAAAAAGCCATAAAAAAGGGGCGCACCCGCGCAGAAGTCGGTACCGTGACCGGCTGGCTGACGGGTTACACCCCCGAGGAACTGAAAAACGCCGAAGAATCCGGCCTTTCCTATGGTGACTTCTTCCGGCAGGCCCCCTGCCTGAATCCCCGCCGGGCGGAAATCCGTGGTGCGATCTGTGGGGAACGGGTCGAAACCATCGCCGACCCCTTATGGCATGCCGTACGGTGCCTGGATAAGCTCATCGACGGCCTGGCCAAAGGGAAACCGCTTACAAAACTGCTGCCCGGTTTTTCCGGACCGGTTATTTGACCAGCGCGAAGTGGCACGCTTGTAAAAGCCACCCCATGGCTTCTTCATCCAGCTGGTCTTCCCGGCTGATGATCATATGATGGGTAAAGCGCTGGGGGTAGGGTTCTACCACCATATTCAGCCGTGGGGAGGAAATCGCATAAGGAAGGCCAAAACTAAGAAGGAAGAACACCGGCGGGCACCCTTTTATCCGCCGCAGGGATACGGAAGCAAACCCATACCGCGCCCGAAATGTGATTTGCGTTTTGTGCACCTGTACGGTAAACGGAGGGCACACCTGTTCCATGCACCGGGTGAGTGTTTCATAAAGCGGCCATGCGGCGGGTTGGGAAGCAAAAAAGCCCCGCTCTTCCTGGGTGATTCCCCGCGTTATCTCCTGCCTTTTCTCCTGGAACATGGGAAGGCCTCCTTTTGGATAGCGGCTACTGTTTATAGCCCCCGGAACGGCCAAAATGGCTGCCCGGGGGCTTCTTTTACCGTTTGATACTTCCGGTCATTATAGGTACCATGCCTTCATCCTACCATACCACCCGCCCGTTATCAAGGCGCAAAATAGCCAAAACAGGCCGCCGGACAATGACCGGCGGCCTGTTTTTATAAGGGCTACTTATTTTATTCGGCGGGGGGAACATCCAGTTCCATATCGCTCAGGGGATAGGTGACGCAGGGGTGCACAAACCCAAATTTGCGGTCGGCTTCCCGGCGGCCGTCGCGGCCTTCGGCCACCTGAAAATCACCGCCCAGCCATTTGCTGTGGCAGTAGCCGCAGCCCCCGGCGCGGCACTTGTTGGGCGCTTCGATGCCCGCCCGCTCCATGGCGGTGAGCAGCGTTTCGTCCTCCCGGGCCGGTACGGTGAACACCTTATCGCGGATGTGCACCGTCAGGGTGAAGGTGCGCGGGTTGTCCATGGACAGCGACGGGCAGCACGTGGCGTCTTTGTGCACGGCTTTTACCGGCAGGTGCCACGGCGCCATCTGCCCGGCCAGGTACTCATACATGGCCTTGGGGCCGCAGAGGAAGTAGGTTACGTCCTGAACGGGCACATATTTCGAAAGGAGTTCGCCGGATACAAACCCGTGTTCATACCCCGGGCGTTCCTCGTCGCTGAGCACATAAATGACCTTCAGGCCCTTTTCAGAGAGGGCGTCGAGTTCTTTGCGGAAAGCCAGGTCTTCCGCCCGGCGGGCGCCGTAAAACAGCGTCATCTGATACGGTTCGTCGCCTTCCAGGGCGCTTTGGGCCATGGACAACAGCGGCGTAATCCCGCTGCCGCCGGCAACCCCCACAATGTGCTTTTTGTCCCGCAGGGTCTCATAGTGGAATTCCCCGGACGGTTCGGTCATCACAAAGCGGTCTCCGGGTTTTGCCTCTTGGGTGAGGTACTGGGAGAAAAAGCCGGCGTTTTCCACCCCCAGCACCAACCGGTTCTGGAGGGCCTGGCGGGGGCTGGATGCGATGGAGTACGGACGGCTGATAACGCTGTCCCCTACTTTTCCCTGCAAGGACACATACTGCCCCGCCCGGAAAAACGGGAACGCGTCCCCGTCCACCCGGCGGAAAACAAGTTCCGCCATGCGGGGGGTCAGCGGGGTCACCTCCGTCAGTTCCACCTGCATGCGGCCCGGGTGCAGGGCCCGGGCCTGTTCATTCACAGCCCACGTTTCGGGCAGAGGCGTGTCGGCCCCGGCCGCCAGGGCGGCCCGCCGGTTGGGTACCAGCTTGGTAAAGCGGAGCATATCCATAAACCCAAACAGTTGCTTTTTAAATTTCATGTCAGCGCCCCTCCTTTTTCAGATCGCCCACGGTCTGCCGCCCGGACAGATCGCCGGACACATACGCACTGGAATACCCGCTGGACCGCATGGCAAATCCACCGGCAAAGCGCAGCCCCGGGCACAGGGCGGCGTCTTCGGCGATCATCATCATGCGGGGCATGAGGCTGTCCCAACCGGCGGTTTCATACCCGTAAATGGTACCTTCGGGATGGCCGCAGTACCGGGCATAAGTGGTGGGCGACGCCACGGCGATTTCTTCAATGGCATCGCGGATTTGGCAGCCGGTTTCCCGTTCGAACACGCGGATCATATCATCGGCCACCCGGTCTTTCATCTTGAAGTACTCGCTTTGCGAAACCCGGGACCAATCATCGGACATGATGAGCGTGGTAAAATACATCATGCAGGTGCCTTCAGGCGAGCAGGCCGGGTAGGCATTATTCAGACACACGGTGGCCTGTACGTGGTTGGTGTCCACCCGGCGCATGCTGTTGTACTGCTTGACGGTATCGGCGGTGTCGTAGATAAAATAGTTGTGGCTCTTGATCCCCAGTTCTTCGGCGGATTTATTCAGCCCCAAAAACAGCGAAAAACCGCGCCCGGCAAAGGTGCGGGCGTTGGTCGCCCGGGTGATTTGAGGGGTCACCGCTTTTTTATCCAGCATGGAACCGAACACCACGTGGGGCGCCATATTGGCGATGACGTGGTGGGTGGGGATCACCTGGCCGTCCGTGAGCGACACTCCGGTGATGGCGCCGGCTTCATCGGTGAGGATGTGGGCCGCCGGGGAATGGTACCAGATGTCGCCCCCCAGTTCGCGGATGCGGGTTTCCAGGGCCAGGCTGATTTCGTGGGAGCGCATTTTCGGCATCCAGGCGTCCCGGGTGATATACCGGATGACCATGGACCCGTAATGCAGAAAGCTCATGCGGTCCAGATCGACCCCCAGGTAGCACCAGTAGGCCCCCAGGATATCCTGGGCCTTTTTGGGCATTTTCAGCGCATCGAGCACTTCGTTGACCGAATAGCTGCCCGCCCGCAGGAAGTTGGGAAAATGCTTTTTCATATACTCCGAATCGGTGTGGCCGTTGACCTCCATGGAATACGTCTGGGCGGCACGCACTTCGTCGCACAATTCAAAAAACGCCGTCACCGACGGGCGGGAACCGGGCACCAGTTCCTCCATTTTATCGGTGAACGCCTGCAGGCCGAACGGCATTTCGCAGTCGTACTGCTTGTCGGTGGTGATCAGATGGTACGCATCGGGGATGCGGATCCAGCCGATCTTGTCCTCCACCCCCAGTTCCCGGAACAGGGTGCGGATATCCCCCGGTTCCTCCGGGGAACCGAAGTCGTTGAGTTCATGCAGACTGGCTTCGAACTCAAAGCGCCCGCGCCGGAAGCTGGTGGCAAAGCCGCCGGGCAGGTTGTGTTTTTCCAGCACCAGGCAGGAACGCCCTGCCTGCAGCACGCGAATGGCCGCGGTGAGGCCGCCGTTGCCGGCGCCGATCACGACTACGTCATACGCTTTTCCCTGACTCTTCATGAAGAACCTCCTTGCCGTCTGTTAAATGGCGGGACCGTGTGAGCCATTCCGCCAGCGCTGTTTCATCGGTGAGCCCTTTGTAATGCCGCAGCATGACGGACAAAAATTCCGTCAGCTCCCGGTCGATCTCCTCCCGGCTCATGGCGCCGTATCCGGTGGCAATCATCACCCCCAGCCCGTAGCAGTGCACCTGCATGCGCCGGTGCATCTGGCGGGCCTGTTCGGGGGGCATGCACAGATTTTGGGATAGCAGCCGGACAATGCGCTCTTCGTTCACGTCTTCCAGCGGTTCTTCGTTGCCCTGCCGGCGGCGCAGATAGAAAAACCGGAACAGTTCCGGCTCTTCGGAAGCAAAGCGCAAAAACGCCTGGGCAAACCCCCGGTAACTGGTGCATCGGGCGGTGAGGTACCGCCGCCGGATGAACGTGAGCAGCTCTTCCTGAAGTTGGGAAAAACTGCCAAAGACGGAATACAGCGGCTGGGTGGAACACCCCAACACGGAAGCGATATGCCGCACCGAAAGCGCCGACGGCCCGCCCTGCTGCACGACGCACACCGCCGCTTGCAGGATCTGTTCCTTTGTCAGGCACTTTTTCGGCATAGCGTATCTCCCTCCCCAAAAATAACAGGTGTTATTTTATATCCAGTGTACGCCTTTCCCGCCAAAAAAGCAATGGGAAAAACGGAAAAAACGGCCTTTTTCTTGACAAAATGGCCCCGCCCCGTTACAATGGACACCATTGCGGGAGGTGATTTGTGTGCAGCCAAAAGCAACATCCCGCCCGGCCATCCTGGCCGCCGCCAGGGAGCTGGTCCGGCGGCAGGGATGGGACGCTTTGACAATCCGTTCGCTGGCATCAGCCTGCGGCGTTTCGGTGGGGACGGTGTACCACTATTTCGATTCCAAAGACGACCTGACGGCCGCCACGGTGGAAAGCGTGTGGCAGGAAATTTTCTGCCCCGGACGCGGCGCCTGTTTTACCGACACAAAGGCGTGCATCGTGTGGCTCTTTCAGCGCCTGGCGTACGGGCGGCAGCAGTATCCCGGCTTTTTCGCCAGGCACGCCGCCCGGCTTGCTTCCTCCGGCGAAGCCGTACGCCCGCACCGGGACCGGGTATGGCAGCACATGGCCGGCCAACTCACCGAAGTGATTCGCCGGGATCCCTACGTGCGCCCCGGGGCTTTTTCCGATGCGTTCCCGCCCGAAGCGTTTGCCCGGCTGCTGTTTTCGCTGCTGCTGGCGGCGCTGATCGAAGGGCAGGAAGACCCTTCCGCGATTCTGACGGTGACACAGCGCACCTTGTATGGCGCGGTTTCATAACATAGAAAACGCCTGCCCGGCGGCAGGCTCTTTTTTCGCCGGAATATGAACAATGTTCATTTTCATGAAAGGACGTGGCTTTTTTGTCTATTTTCAAAGTCAAAACCAATACGCTTCTCCTGCTGGCGTGCCTTGTCTGGATGGCGGCCGGGGGCAATATCCTGCGGTTGGGATTACTGAGCTACCCGCCGTTTGTCAATGTGTGGAACATCCTGCTGTCGCTGCTGGTGTTTTCCGTATTTGGGCGGTTTATCTTTGGCCCGCTGGTTAAAAAGCACCGCACCCGCATTGCCGGATACGAAGAAGAAAAGCAGTATTTCTTCCGCTTTTTTGACGGGAAATCGTTCCTCATCATGGCCTTTATGATGGGCGGAGGCATCGGGCTGCGGGCGTCCGGGGTAGCGCCGGACGTGTTTATCGCGGTGTTTTACTCCGGGCTGGGGGCCGCACTGATGCTCGCCGGGGTGCTGTTTGGGGTATACTACATCAAAAACCACATCGCAGCGCGGCAAGCTGGATAGCCTTTCCCCAAAAAGCCCCATACCGGGCCATCGAATTCGATTTTTTCATGCTACCCCCAAAGGGCCTCTTACACCCTGTGCGCGGCAGGACGTCCCATAGGCCCGGCTCTTGTTCCCCCGTATAAAATGTGCTATACTGCAAGTAGTTCGGTGGTAGCACGGTGGGGCTTACCGGGCGTGGTACCACGCGGGAAAGAAGAGACGGCGACATGAAAATACTGATCTGGCTGGGCTGTTTGCTAATCACTTGGATCATCCACGGGCTGCTGCCCCTGGTGGGGCTGGAAGGGCCGCTCCCCACGCTGGTGTATGCGCTGGGGCTGTTTGTGCTGGCTATGGAACTATGTAAAAAATGGGATGACCACCAGAAAAAGCCCCCGAAGGATGACCAAAATCCCCCGTCTGATCCCCCGGACCCACCGGCATGACGGAATTTTTTAAAAAACGGTTTCCCACCGGCGCACGACAAAATTCATTATAACGATAGGCAGAACAAAAAACGGATCCGGTATGCATGTTGCATGCCGGATTTTTTAATCAAGGGTATAGGCCCCACATACAAAACCTATCCAGGCCCCCTTTTGGGGAAGCATTGACAAAATCGCTGCCTACGGCCAATGTGGCAAAAACAAAAAAAGGGTCCGGCACAAACGTCCAGACTCTTTTGTGTGAGAAGCGTTGACAAAATAGATGCCCACTATAAACGCGAGCAGAAAGGCAAAATAAAAACTGAGTCCAGAACGCGACTTGCGTCCAGACTCAGTCTGGTGGAGCAGGCGATGGGAGTCGAACCCACCTCTAAAGCTTGGGAAGCTTTCATTCTACCGATGAACTACGCCTGCATTTCTTTTTTGAAGCTTTACTATTATAGCACAGCTTTTTCGTTTCGGCAAGAGGAAAATGAAAAAAACTTGACTTTTCCCTTCCCCGCCGCGTATAATGGTACCAGATTCCTTTACGGGGTGTAGCGCAGTTGGTAGCGCGCCTGCTTTGGGAGCAGGATGCCGCAGGTTCGAATCCTGTCACTCCGACCACACGAAAAAGCCCGGAAACCCGCATGAATGCTGGATTTTTCCGGGCTATTGTTTTGTAAAAACGGGGCTTATACCCCAATTTATACCCCAACCAGAAATGAAAAAGGCCCGGAACAGGGTTTCCCCTGTTTTCCGGGCTTTTTCTCTCCTATGAAAACCCGTGCCACTTTCCCTGCTTGCTGTTTTTTCGGGGAACCTATATAATAAAAGTAAGAATGTGCGTAGCTTTTGAGCGGTTGCAAATGTATAAAAAATACAATACACACCGCCTCGCAAAATTTGCAAACCTTTTTATAGAGTAAAAATAGAAAGGAATGAAAGCACATGAACGAGTCAGTTGTTTTATCTAACGAAGATCGGGAAGTTATGGATATGTCCGATTATGCGGATGACATCACCCCCTTTTTTCGAAATGTTTCCAACCTAGCCAGACCTTTATACCAAGGAGCTAAGGCGGCATTTGACAACATCGAACAGATGCTACGCTCCGCACCGGCCTTGATCCAAACGGCCAAAGCAATGATACCGGAAGAAACCCTACAAGCTGTTTTAACGAACAAAATGAAACGGATCATCGCGTTGCTGCTTTCCCTATTACTATGTGGCGGGTGCAGCGGGACAGCGGACGGCTACAAACAAATCGACCAGAAGACCGCCAAAGACATGATGGATAAGGGCGGCGTGATCATCCTGGATGTACGGGAACAAAATGAATACGACGGCGGCCATATTGCCGGTGCGGTGCTGCTGCCTGTGGGGACGATCAACGAGCAAACGGCGGCACAAGTCATCCCCCAAAAAGACGATGTGGTGCTGGTGTACTGCCGCAGCGGCAACCGCAGCAAAAAAGCGGCGGCGGCGCTTTCGGCGCTGGGGTACACAAACATTTATGAATTTGGGGGTATCCTCACCTGGCCCTATGGGATTGAATCGTAACACTTTGTAAACACACCAAAAAGGAGGGGAGCCGGTATGGCCGTGGAACATGGCGAATGGATCATGCGGGGCGTCGCGCAGGACGACCCTGGACGTATCCGCCATTGGCAGGAGCTGGTCGCATGGATTGACGAAATCGGGTTTTTGCCGCTGTTTCAAAACAAGA
This sequence comes from uncultured Clostridia bacterium, assembly GCA_930990065.1. Taxonomy (GTDB): domain Bacteria; phylum Bacillota; class Clostridia; order Oscillospirales; family Acutalibacteraceae; genus Heritagella; species Heritagella caecorum. The sequence continues at coordinate 21,543 of CAKNOA010000016.1, forward strand.
TTCCCGGGTTTTCGGTGGAAGAACACACCTATGGGGGCGCGTGGTGGACCGGCGACCCCACCGAAGACCCCTGGGAGTGGCGGCAGCTCATCGCCCGCAGCGGGAAAGTGGCGTACGGCAAATTTTTCCACCAAAAGGCCGGGTTTATTGCCCGATCCTGGTTTCCCCACTTTGCCAACTGGCGGCGGGACGGCTACGATTTTGACAGCCGCTGGGACGAAGAACTGGCCACCCGGCGGCAAAAGCGGGTGATGGACCTCTTTACCGGTACAAACGAGTGGCTGTCGTGTGCGCTCAAAGAGCAGGCCGGGTTCCAAAAAGGCGGCGAAAAAAACTTTGAAGGGACCCTCACCCAATTACAAATGGGCGGGTATTTGCTCATCCGGGATTTCCGGCAAAAGCAGAACCGCCAGGGGAAATCCTACGGGTGGCCTATTGCGGTCTATACCACGCCGGAAGCGCTGTGGGGGTATGATATCGTAACGTCCGCCTATCCCCTAGCTCCGGATGAATCGAAACGCCGGATTTTCCAGCAGGTGCAAACGCACTTTCCCGCCAGTGATGCCGCCCTGCAGGCGGTGCTGGGATGGCGGGGCATGTAAAGGGGGCTTTTCCATGCGTATTTTACTGTTGGGCAACAGTTTTACATCCTCCCACCAGCTGCCCCAAAAGCTGGCGGCCTTGACCGGCGGCCAGGTGGTGGCCCACACCCGGGGCGGAGCGCGGCTTTCGGAGCAGCTAAACCCGAAAACGGCCCTGGGGGCCCGCACCCAGGCAGCGCTGCAGCACGAAAAGTGGGATTTCGTCGTGCTGCAAGAGATGAGCCACGCACCGCTGACTACCCCGGAACGGTTTTTCCAGAGCGTCCAGCAGCTGTGCGGGCAAATCCGGGCAAGCGGCGCGATCCCGGTGCTGTTTGCCACCTGGGCGTATCAGAAGAATAGCAAAAAACTGGCGGCCAAGGGCTGGGATTACGACGGGATGGCCCGGGCCCTGTCGGACGCCTATACCCGGGCGGCCCGGGAAAACGGCGCCGTATGCGCGAACGTCGGGCAGCAGTTTTATGCAAAGGCCGGTACCGTGGCCCTGTATGATCCCGACGGCGTCCACCCCAGCGAAGCGGGCGCTCTTGTAGCGGCCGAAACCCTGGCAGCCGCCATGCAAACCGCCACAAAGGAAAAAGCCGGGGGCGCTACGAGGCAACCCGGCGGCCCGTCAGGAGGCGAAAAACCATGAAAACCGCTCTTTGTTATGTATCCAGGCACCACGGGAACACCAAAAAAGTGGTGGACGCCATCAAACAGGTGGGCGATGTGGAACTCATCGACATCGCCAGCGGCCAAACGACCGACCTTGCCCCCTTTGATGCCGTGGGGCTGGCGTCGGGGATTTACTTTGGCACGTTCCATCCGAGCGTGCTCCGGTTTGCCCGGCAATTTTTGCCCGAGGGGAAACCGGTGTTCTTTGTCTGCACCTGCGGGGCACAACGCCCCGGGTACACCCGGAAAATCGCCGAGATGGCCCGGGCCAAGGGCTGCCCGGTGTGGGGCACGTTTACCTGCCGCGGGTTTGATACCTATGGCCCGTTCCGGCTGATCGGCGGCATCGCCAAAGGCCACCCGAATAAAAAGGAACTGGAAAGCGCCCGCGCCTTTTATCTTCACCTGCAGGAAAAAGGCGGGAAAGGAGAAACGGAATGAAAATCGCGATTTTATCGGATACCCACGGCCTGCTGCGGCCGGAGGTGATGGACCGGCTGTCATCGGCCGGGGCCATTCTGCACGGCGGCGACATCAATAAGCCGGAGATTCTCGATAGGCTAAAAGCCATCGCGCCGCTTTATGTGGTGCGGGGCAATAACGACAAGGAATGGGCCGAAAAAATCCCCCTTACGTTGACGGTCACCCTGGAGGGCGTGACCTTTTTCCTCGTGCACAGGAAAGTGGACGTGCCAAAAGACCTAACGGGCATCGACGTGGTGGTATACGGCCATTCCCACAAGCTCGCGATGGAAGAAAAAGACGGGGTACTGTGGCTGAACCCCGGCTCCTGCGGCCCCCGGCGTTTTCATCAGCCCATCACCATGATGATGGCTGATGTAACAGCAGGAAAGATACACGTGCAGCCTATTACCATTCCCCATGAGGAGGCATAAAAAATGACAATTCCTTCTGCGCTGCAAACTATGCAGCGGCCGAGTCTGACACTGCACATAACCAAAAAGGAACCGTACCGGCGGGGCGGCACACGCTTTGGCGGCCAGCCGGACGTACCGCCCGGCTTTGTGTGGCCCGTGTTCACCGGGACAGACGACAGTGGGGAATCGGAAACCCGTCCCCTCTCTTTTTTGGCCCAATTTGACTGCGCGGGGCTGGCGCCGTACGATAGCGGTCACTTGTTGCCCGGCACGGGGCTTCTCTCTTTCTTTTACGAAACCGGCTTGCAGCCATGGGGCTTTGACCCTCATGATGCAGGCTGCGCCCGGGTTTTTTGGTTTCCCGATGCAGCGGTACTGGATAAGGCTCCTTTCCCGGCCGGTTTGCCGGAGGAGGCGCGGTTCCCCATGCGGAACATCCAGGTAACCCCGGCGCTCTCTTTTCCCGATTGGGATGATTTTCTCATCCAGTACCCGGATGTTTCCGATGATGAAGCCTTTTTCGCCGCCCGGCAGGTTTTGGGAACACCGGTACCCGACGATGGCTCCAAACTGCTGGGGTGGCCGGATTTACTGCAAAATAGCATGGCAGCTGAATGTGAACTGGTCAGCCAGGGGGTTAACATGGGCGGAGATATAATGGATATTCCCCGGACGGTATATAAAAAAGCCGCGCAAACGGGTCTAGACCGCTGGCAGCTGCTTTTACAGTTAGAATCCAAAGAAGACATGAACCCAGAGCTGTCATTCGGTGACGGTGGGCGGCTGTACTTCTTTTTGCCCCGCGAAGACCTGGCAGCCCGGCGCTTTGACCGGGTGTGGACGGTGCTGCAGTGTGGATAACGAAAAAGCCCTTTCGCCCCCTACGGGGAGGAAGGGTTCTTTTTTTCTGTTATAACTTGACAAAGTCAAGAAACAGCCTTATACTTGACCTTGTCAAGAAAAAGGAGGAAACCTAGCATGTTCCATACGTTGGCCTATTACAACACGGTACTGCACCGCGCCTTTACGGCGTACACCGCCGAGCGGCTGGGGCAAGTAGGGCTGCCGTTTGGGCTGCTGTTCCCCGTGATTTATGTGGGCAAGCACCCGGGCTGCACCCAAGCAGAGCTGACCAAAGCGCTGGGCCTTGACTGGGGGTATTCCCAGCGGTGTGTCGTGAAACTCACGGAAGAGAGCTTTTTGCGCCGGGAGAAACAGGGCCGGGCGTACCATTTATCCCTGCTGCCCCGGGGCGAAGAGGCGTTTGCATTGGGGCACCAGGTGTTTTTCGACTGGGACCGGCAGGCCCTGGCGGCGCTCACCGGGGACGAACAAACCCAGCTTTTGCACTTGCTAACCAAAATAGCCGGGCACGGCCCGTCGAATGAAAGGAAGGAAAAATCATGAGTTACGCGATTGTATACAGCAGCCGCACCGGCAACACGGCCCGGCTGGCCAAAGCCCTACAGGAATTTTTGCCCGAACAGGACTGTGTGTATGTGGGGGCGCCGGACCCGCAGGCGCTTTCGGCCGACACGCTGTATGTGGGGTTTTGGACCGATAAAGGCACCTGTGACGCCGAAACCGCCGGGTTTTTGCCGAACCTTAACGGGCAATCGGTGTTCCTGTTCGGTACCGCCGGGTTTGGCGGCGATGCTACGTACTTTGCCCGGATTCTCGATCGGGTGAAAGCCCTGTTGCCCGCCGGGGTCACCGTACGCGGCACGTTTATGTGCCAGGGCAAAATGCCCCCAGCGGTGCGCGCCCGCTATGAAACCATGGCCGGTAGCCCCCAGCGCACGGCCATGCTGGAAAATTTCGACCGGGCGCTGTCTCACCCGGATAAAGAGGACGAAAAGCACCTGCTTGCCGCCGTTACGGCCTAACAGAAAGACGCCCAGCCGCTCCCCTTAGCGGCCGGGCGTTTTTCTGTTTTTTCTGTATAGCGGGCCCCTATTTTTTCCATACTGTAAGGGAAGAAGGTGAAAAACATGCGCATCCCCTCCCACATTGGCATTATTCCCGATGGCAACCGCCGCTGGGCCAAGGCCCACGGGCTGCCCAAACACGAAGGCTACCGGCACGGGCTGACCCCGGGGCTTACCCTGCTGCGTTTGGCCTGTCAGGCCGGGGTCCAGGAACTGACGTACTACGGGTTTACCACCGGCAACTGCGGGCGGCCCCCGGAACAGGTGGCGGCGTTTTCGAACGCGTGCAGCGAAGCGGTGAAACTGCTATCCGCTGAGCCCATCTCCCTTTTGGTGGTGGGGGATACCGGCTCCCCTGTGTTCCCCGATGCGCTGCGCCCCTTTACCACCCGCACCGCCATCAACGGCGGGGGCATGCGGGTGAATTTCCTGGTGAATTACGGCTGGGAATGGGATTTGGGGCACCTGCAGGCCCCCGGATGCAGCCGCCGCCAGATTGTCAACGGGCTGCGCTCCCGGGATGTGAGCCGGGTGGATTTACTCATCCGGTGGGGCGGTATGCGGCGGCTGTCGGGCTTTTTGCCCGTGCAGGCGGTGTACGCCGATTTCTTTGTGGTGGACCGGCTGTGGCCCGACTTCCGGCCCGGGGATTTTGCCGAGGCCCTTTCTTGGTACCAAAAGCAGGATATCACCCGGGGCGGATAAGGCGGGGGTTATGCCCTGCGGGAAGGGCCCTCCTCTTCCCCGTCCCCGGGGCCTTTTGGCGGCGGCTGCCAGGAAGGCGGCAGCGGGTGCCACGGCGCCGGCGGGCGGCGGAAAAAACGGCGTTTGATTTTTTGCAGCCCGCTTTCGATCAGCGAAAACCACAGCCGCCCGAACAAAAATATCAGGCACAGAACCCCAAACCCAGCGAATACTCCTTCCATACGCTTACTTTTTGGCGTACCGGTTCATAAAGAAATCGGTAAACGCCGCCAGTTCCTGTTCCTGGGATACATAGACATACAACGTCTCGTCCGCCAGCCAGTCGTAGGCGTGAATGCCGATGTAGCTTTTCTTGTCTGGGTAAATCAGAAACGCATCGGTGGGGTATTTGTTGCGGTATGCCTGGCGGATCCCGGCGCGGGGGTACACGGTGGGGTCGCCGCAGCCGGACAGGTCGGGCATGGTGGGCACCGCAATGATGGTTTCGTCCGCTTCGTTCCACCCCACAATCAAATTGCCGATTTTGGTTTTGCTGCCGTGGACAAACCCATAATTAAACCGGCTGACGTCTTCGGTGTAGCCAAACAGCAGGCGGTACTTGCCGCCGTCTTTGACCACCCCGTTAAACAGGGCGCGCATTTTCCGTTTGTTGTCGCTGCTCTTGGCTTCATCGACTTCGGGGCCCTTAAACAATTTGCTGAAAAATCCCATGGTGTGTTGTCTCCTTTCAGGGCTGGCACTTTTCCTCTATGGCGGGAACTTCCGCTATGGCGGATCGGCTGCCAAAATAAAGATAATTTTCTTATTTTGTCTTTATTTTGTGGAAAAAGGAGCCCGCCCCCAAAAGGGCGGGTACAGGGTTACGCCCCCCGCATACGCGCTAGCGCCGCAATGATCGCGTCGATTTGGAAATCGACCGTAGCGTCGGCGGCTTCGGGTACCAACAGCGGCAGGGTGTCGGGAATCGCCCGGCGCAAGATCACCACCGTCAGGCACAGATTGATCATCAGCGCCACCCGGCCGTCATCCGGCTCCACCCCAAAGCAGCGCAGCAACTCCCAGAAAAGGGCCGCCTGCTTTTGGCGGAACTGCCGGTAGCTGTCCGGCGACAGACGGGCAAACAGCTGCTGCTGTTCCTGCAGTGTCATCACCGCCACCCCGCTCTTTTCCCCATAGCAGCAGGCTTCCAAAAACGCCCGCACCCCTTCCTGCCAGGAGTGCTTGGGGTCGTCCATGAGCCGCCGGGCCAAGGCGAGCAGCTTTGGCTGCTGGGCATACAGGGTTTCGATAATCAGGTCCTCTTTGGTGGGGAAAAACGAATAGAAAAACGTGCGGGAAATCCCCACCGCGTGGTACACCTGTTCCACTTTGGTGTGCCGGATCCCCTGGCGCGCCATGAGCGACAGGGCCGTGGTGATGAGTTGTGCGCGGATATGGGCTTTTTCCTCCTCGGAATAGGCAACTTTTGGCAACGGGTGCCTCCTTTCTGCCACAAGAATAAAGATAAATAAAAAAATTTGTCTTTATTTTATCACAACCCCTTTGGGCTGGCAAGCCGCTTTTTTACACAAAAAGATAGCTGCTATTTTTATCCCGGCGGTCATAGATCCCCTGTAAAAACGACAGCACCCGGTCTTTGCCCACCATCAGGGGCGTGCGGTGGGACAGGCAGCAGGTGGTGGCGGATACACGCCGCAACACCTGCAACAGGGCCCCCAGCTGCCCGGTGTTATACGCGGCGCGGCCCCCCTTTTGCCCGGCATAGGCCCCGTCGCCCAGCAGCAACAAGTCCTTATATTGCAGCGCCACGCAGCCTTTGGCGTGGCTCGACGGCAGGGGGAAAAGCTGGATGTCCCCAAACGACAGCGGGGCGGTGACCGGCGTGGCCCTCTTTAGCTTTTTGCAGGTAAAGGCCCCGGCATACACTTCGCTTGCCTCAACCAGCGGCAGGGCCCCCATATGGTCGGCGTGAAAATGGGACAGCACCACCCGTTTTTCCCCCGGTATCTCGTTTAGCGCCCGGGCCCGCCGGGGATCATTCCCCACGTCGAATACCCACACCGTTTCCCCCTGGCGGATGAAAAACGTATCCGCCGACAGCGGCGACGAAAGGGCGGGCCACACGGTCACCCCTGGATACAAAGCGATTTCTTCCACACCGGTTCCTCCCTTTTCTCTCGTTTTCTTTTATGGTACCACAAAACCATCCGGAGCAAAACCCCCGGCGCGGTTGCCGTCCCGGGGGTTTTGTGCTATGATAAGAATCCATCATACGGAAAAAGGAGTGACAATCCCCGTGGCCAGTTTTACCCGCAAGGCGATCCGAGAGGCCTTTTTGCAATTGCTGGATGAACGCATGCTCAGCGAAATTACGGTGAAAGACATTGTGGAGCGGTGCGGCATCAACCGCAATTCGTTTTATTACCACTACCGGGATCTGCCCGCGCTGATTGAGGAGATCGTGCAGGAAGAAGCCGACGCCGTGATCGCCGGCCACGCATCGCTGCACGACATGGTGGATTGTTTTGACGCGGTGGTGTCGTTCGTCACCCACCGCAAACGGGCGATTTTGCACATTTTCCGGTCGGTGAACCGGGATGTGTTCGAACGGTACCTGATGAAGACGTGCCGCTATTTTGTGGACACCTACCTCACCGCCGCCCTCCTGGGGGACCCGGTGGACCCCAAGGACCGGGAAGCCGCCGTCCATTTTTACGCCTGCACGTGTTTTGGGCTGGTGATTGACTGGTTAAGCCAGGGCATGCCGGAGCAGACGGTGCCCGCCTGCCGCCGGATTTTTGCGTTTAAAGCCGGGCAGGCCGAAGAATTGGCCCGGCAGCTGCATAAGCTGCACACCTGATCCCCCCTTTTTGCCATAGCGGAACCTTTCCTTCCGCCCTCCCGATGCTGGAGGGCGGTTTTTTTCGCCTTTTTTGGGCATGGACGGGGGTGTGCCCAAATTTTAGGCACTATGCGCCCGGTGTCTGGTTTTTGGGCAGTGACGGGCATGTGCCCGTTTTCCTTTGAGGCCGGGGCGCTTATACTAAGAACACGCCGAAAAACTTCGTGAGGAGGGATGCTCCATGAAACCACGGGCAACGGCCCCTTTGTGGGCGGCCAAAGTAGCCTATAGTACCCTGGCGGCGCTGTGGTGCGTACTGGGCGGGTGGCTGTGGCTCGCGCCCGCCAGGCCGGACCCGGCGGCGCTTTCCCGGCTGATCGGAACGGGGCTATTGCTGTTTGGCGCTGTGCGGCTGCTGGGGTACCTGGCAAGGGACCTGTACCGGCTGGCCTTTCAGGATGACGTGCCCCTGGGTGTGGGGGCTGTCCTGCTCGGGGCCGGGCTATTATGGCGGCCGGAGGCAGGCAGCGCGTTTTTATCCGGCAGCCTTGGCGTCTTCTGCCTGCTCGACGCCCTGTTTAAAGGCCGCGCGGCCCGGCAGGCCGGGCGGTTTGGCATCCGCTGCTGGCGGTGGCTGTGCCTGTTGGCCGCAGGGGGCCTGCTGGCGGCGTTGTGGCTGCTGGTGGCCCCATGGGGCGGTCAAAAGCCGCTGGGCGCAGCTTTGCTGGCCGAAGGGCTGCTGCATGTGGGCATGGCAGCCGGTACGATTAAAATTATTCGCAACCAGGTTCCGGACAGCCGGGACCGAGAGGAGGTTTTTTCATGCGATGGGCCAAAGCGGTGGTAAAACACCGCGTACTCATTTTGGTGCTGACCGCCGTACTGATGGTGGCTTCGGTGATCGGCATGGCGCGGGTACGGGTCAATTACGATATGCTCACGTACCTGCCCGACGGCATCGACACCGTGGTGGGCCAGGACATTTTGCAGGAGGATTTCCACAAAGGGGCGTTCACCTTCTTAATTTTAAAAGATATGCCCGAAAAAGACGTGGCCGCCCTGAAACAACAGGTGGAGCAGGTGCCCCACGTGGACACGGTGCTGTGGTATGATTCCTTTGCCGATCTGTCGGTGCCTATGGACGTGCTGCCCGATGAGGTGTACGACGCTTTTAACAGCGGCAACGCCACCATGATGGCGGTATTCCTGGATACCTCTACGTCGGCCGACGAAACGCTGGAAGCTGTGGAGCAGATCCGCCAGATCAGCGGCAAACAGTGTTTTGTGTCGGGGATGACGGCGCTGGTGTTGGATTTGCGGGATTTGTGCGAACGGGAAGAGCCGCTGTATGTGGGGCTGGCGGTAGGGCTGGCCTGTGTAGCGATGCTGCTATTATTGGACGGGTGGCTGGTACCGTTTGTGTTTTTACTGTCGATTGGGGCCATGATTTTGCTGAACATGGGCACCAATGTGTTTTTGGGCGAAATTTCGTACATCACCAAAGCGCTGTCGGCGGTGTTGCAGCTGGCGGTGACCATGGATTATTCCATTTTCCTGTGGCACAGCTACAACGAGCAACGGGAAACATACCCCGATGATCCCCACCAGGCCATGGCCGCCGCCATTTGCCAGACCTTTTCCAGCGTCATCGGCAGTTCCGTGACCACGGTGGCCGGGTTTATCGCGCTGTGCTTTATGTCGTTCACCCTGGGCAGGGACCTGGGGCTGGTCATGGCCAAAGGCGTGGTGTTCGGGGTGATTGGATGCGTTACGGTGCTGCCGTCGCTGATCCTGGTGCTGGATAAACCGTTACAGAAAACCCGCCACCGGTCGCTGATCCCCCCGCTCCATCGGGTGGCCCGGGGCGTTACCCGGGTATTCCCGGTGTTTTTGGCGGCGTTTGTTCTGCTGCTGCCCCCGGCGTGGTACGGGTACCAGCAAACGAACAACGAAGTGTACTACGACATGGCCAAGGCCCTGCCGGAAAGCATGCCCTACGTAAAAGCCAACCAGATCTTGCAGCAGGATTTTGGCGTCGCCTCCACCCACATGGTGTTGGTGCGCGCCGAAACCCCGCAAAAGGCCGTGCGGACATTATGCGACCGGATGAAACAGGTGCCGGGGGTCGAACAGGTACTGGGGCTTGACGCCGTGCTGGGGTCCCGCGTACCAAGGGACCTGCTGCCCGATTCGGTCCGGCAGGCGCTGATGAGCGACAACTGGCAGCTGATTTTGGTCCAGTCCCGCTACCCGGTGGCCAGCGACGACGTGAACCACCAGCTCACCCAGTTGGAAACGCTGATCAAGCAGTACGATGCCAAAGCCATGCTCATCGGCGAAGCGCCGTGCATGAAAGATCTGATCGAAACCACCGACCACGACTTCCAGGTGGTCAACGCGATTTCCATCGTGGCGATTTTCGTGATTATTCTGCTGGTGGAAAAGAGCCTGTCGCTGCCGGTATTGCTGATTGCGCTGATTGAATTGGGGATTTTCATCAACCTGGGGCTGCCCCACTATCTGGGACAGAGCCTGTCGTTCATCACCCCCATTTGCATCAGCACCATCCAGCTGGGGGCCACGGTGGATTACGCCATCTTGATGACCACCCGCTATAAAACCGAACGCATGGCCGGGCAGGATAAACGCACCGCCGTGCGCACGGCGCTGACCGTGTCGGCCCCGTCCATTCTGGTATCGGGGGCGGGGCTGTTCGCCTCTACTTTTGGCGTAGCGCTGTATTCCGACATTGAAATCATTCGTTCCATGTGCCAGCTGCTGGCACGGGGCGCCATCATCAGCATGCTGCTGGTGCTGCTGGTATTGCCGGCCATGTTTTTGCTGTGCGATACGCTGATTTGCCACACCACATGGCACATGGGCGCCTGTGTAAAAAAGAAGAGAAAGGAGCCTGAAGGAAGATGAAACAAGGGAAAAAATGGGTCGCGGTAGGCTTGTGCGCCGCTTTGTGCCTGGGTTCGTGCGGGGTGGCCATGGCGCTGCCCACCACCCCGCAAAACCGGTCGCTCCGCCCGGCCGGGCAAGCGGCTTCCCAAACCCAGGCCCCGGCCCAGACCGGTGCGCAAAAGGCCAAAAAAGATGAAATGGTGTACATTATGGCCCACGCCGGGGGCGACATTGACCACATTGTGGTCAGCGACTGGCTGCAAAACCCGGACTCGCTGCCGTCCCTGCAAGACGAAAGCCCTCTTATAAACATTGAAAACACCAAAGGGGACGAAACCTTTTCGGCCGGCAGCGGCGATCAGCTGGTGTGGAAAGCCGGCGGCCACGATATTTACTACCAGGGCCAGGTGGAAGACCCCGAAGCGCTGCCGGTGCCCGTCACGCTGACGGTTACCTACACGCTAAACGGCCAGCCCATCACCCCCCAGGAACTGGCGGGCCGCAGCGGCCATGTGACCATGCGTTTTACGTATCAAAATAACCAGACCGTCTCCCTGACGGGGGAAAACGGCGAAAAGAAAATGACGGTGCCGTTTGTGGCGCTGACGGGGCTGGTGCTTTCCAACGACACGTTTACCCATGTGACCGTGGACGGCGGGCGGCTGATGAACGACGGCGACCGCACCGCGGTGGTGGGGCTGTCGTTCCCGGGGCTGCAGCAGGCGCTGGGGCTACAAAAAAGTGCCCTTTCGCTGCCCGACGGGCTGACCGTTTCCGCCGACGTAACCGACTTTTCCATGGGTGAAACCATGACGCTGATTACCAGCGAACCGTTTGCCCACCTACAGGACCAGGAACTATCGTCCATGGACGGCCTGAGCGGTTCCTTAAACGAGCTGAATACCGCCATGCAGCAGCTGCTGGACGGCAGCACGGCGCTGGCCGGTGGGCTCTCTACCCTGCGGCAAAAGGCCGAAGCCCTGCCCGATGCGGTGGCGGCTTTACAAGACGGGGCCTTGGCGCTGCAAGAGGGCGCCGGGGACCTGAAGGACGGGGCCGGGAAGTTGAAAGACGGCGCGGCCACCCTATCCGGGGGCTTGCAAACCCTGGCGGGGCAAAACGACGCGCTGACCGGCGGCGCCCGGCAGGTGTTCGAATCGCTGTTGCAGCAGGCTTCCGGCCAGCTGGCCCAGGCGGGGCTCTCCGCCGGTACCCTAAGCATTGACAATTATGCGCAGACGTTGTCGGACCTGATTGCCTCCCTGGACGAAAACGCCGTGTATGAAAAAGTGCTGGCCGCCGTCACCCAGGCGGTCAACGGCCAGCGCCCCGCCATTCGCGACCAGGTGGAAGAAGCCGTCCGGCAGCAGGTAGAAACCGCCGTGACCGCCGCGGTGCAGCAGACCGTCACGGAACAGGTCACCGAATCGGTACGCCACAAGGTATTGGAACAAGTGGTGCCCGCCGTTACCAGCGGGCAGCTGGATGCCGCCGGGTATGAAGCGGCGCTGGCCGCCGGTACGCTGGAAAAGGGAGTACAAACCGCCGTGGAACAGGCGGTGGAACAGCAGATGAACAGCGACGAAACCCGCGCCACCATTACCAGCACCACCGAAGCCCAGATGCAAAGTGACAGCGTCAAGAAAACCATTCAGGATAAGGCCGATGCCCAGATGAAAACCGGCAGCATCCAGGCCACCGTGGAACAAAACACCGACCGCCAGGTGGAAAAAGCCATCAGCGAGCAGATGGCCTCCGACAAGGTGCAGCAGCAGCTGGCCGCCGCTTCCAAAGGGGCCCAGGCTGTCATCCAGCTGAAAGCCTCGCTGGACGCGTACAACAGCTTTTACCTGGGGCTTTTAGCCTACACCGACGGGGTATCGGATGCCAGCGACGGGGCCGCCGCGCTGCTGGATGGCGCCGAACAACTGGCCGCCGGGGCTGGGGACCTAAAGGACGGGGCCGGGCAGCTGTATGACGGGCTGCAAACCCTGTCGGGGCAAGTGCCCTCGCTGCTGGACGGGATCGCCGCGCTGGATGACGGCGCCGAACAACTGAAGGACGGGCTCACTAAGTTTGATGAGCAGGGCGTGCAAAAACTGGTGGACGCCGCCGGTGGCTTTGATGAGCTGGCCGGTTCGCTCCGCGACCTCACACAGGCCGCCGGGCAGTACCGTACGTATACGGGGCTTTCCTCGTCCATGGACGGGCAGGTCACCTTCCTGTACCGCACCGAAGCGATCACGTCATAAAAATAAATGACCGCAAAGCGGCTCTTCCCCTTTTTTGGGGGAAGGGCCGCTTTTTTATGCCCCTCCCCTTTTCTCCGCCAAATTTTCTACCACCAGCGCGCCGGTTTGTGCCCGGCGGCGCGCTAGCTCCAAAAAAGACGCGGTATTGCCCGGATGGCAACTGTATAGAAGCAGCACGTCGGCCTTCTCCAGCCTATACCGGTTGGCCCGCACAATGGCCAGCCGGGGCGGCACCCGTTCCAGGCCCGGCGGGTACAGGCTATCATCGAAGCCTGCGGGCAGCGGAACCGGCCGCTGGGCGGGATGATACGGCCGCAGCAGGGTCAGCGTAACAAAGGGATATTGTTTTTTGGCCATCCGCACCGCCTGTGCCGCCATGCGGTCAAAATTCCCGTAAAGGCCCACCACAAAATCCGTGACGCCGTCCTGGGTGATAGCCTGTACCACCCGTTCCCGCAGGCAGGCTTCCACTTGATAAGGGGCATCACGGTGGCCCATAAAAAAACAGGTTTTCATCGAGAGCAAAAGCACCTTCTTTCAAAAAATTTTTTCATAAAAAGGGCTGGGCTAGGCTGGGAACCGTGCGGTATAATAAAAGAAAACATGTAAAAATCGAGGGGGGCTTATCAAATGGCAAGCAGCAAACGTGTTTTTACCTTGCGCCTGTCCGACGAGGTGTTCGAAAAAATTGGCCGGCTGGCCACCCGGGAGCACCGCTCCATGACAAATTACATTGAATATGTGCTGCTGCAACATCTCCATGCCGTGGAAAAAAACGAAGCGGAACACACGGCTTCGGAAAAGCCCCACACCCCCTGACATTTTTGGCCCTATGGGCGGCTCTTCCCCTTTTTTAGGGAGGGGCCGCTTTTTTGCGCCCGGCGGGCCGCCTAGCCCTTCCCCTATTTTAACTCAAAAGAGTTAATCTTTTCAAGAAAAAACGGGTATCCTCAAACATAGAAATGAGGGAACGCGTATGGATATTGGGCAGGCTGTGCGGGAACGTATTTTGCAGCTATGTGAGGAACGACATCTTACCATCAACCGGCTGTGTACGCTCAGCGGGGTCACACAATCGACGGTCAATAACATTATCAGCGGGCGCAACCGCAGCGTGACGGTTTCCACGCTGCAAAAGTTGTGCGACGGCCTTTCGATTACCATCGAGGACTTTTTCCACGCGCCTATGTTCCGGCAGGTGGAACAGGAAGTAAAATAGTTTGTCTTTAAAAAAATAGGGCGGCTCTTCCCCTTTTTTAGGGAAGGGCCGCTTTTTTATGCCCTTTTTTAGCAAATAGGCGGGGGAAACCGAAAAAACAGGAAGATTTTACATAGACATGAAAAAGCGCATATGCCCTATTTACCCGGTTGTCTATACTAGAAAAATAGAGAGTAGAGAAACCCCTTTTGGGGGAAAGGACTGACAGAATCTATGCTGGAAAAGCTCCCGGTCAGCGGGGTGCGTAAGCTTTTCGCTTTTTTGACCAACGGCAATGCCGAAATTAAATTCCACACCATTTGCCTGCAAAACCGCGACCGCGAACGGGCGGCCAACCGCCCCATCGTCTTCGGGATGCAGCTGCTTTTTTGCAATATTTTATACCGGCTGCCCGTCCTGCGGGACTGGCCGTTCCACCGGCGTTTGGGCCACGACTATATTACGCAGCAATACCTGCGGCTGCCCGTGGAAGACCTGTCGTCGGAAATCCTGGAAAATCCAGCCGCCGTGTGCGATGGCACCGGAAGCCTGTGGCTGCCGGTACATGGACCGGGGGCTTTTTTTGCGAAGCTGGAAGAACACTTCGGCGTGAAGGGGTTTGCCAGCACCCGGGCGCTGTACGACGACCCACTGACGCCCCTTTCGGTGATTTACGACCGGATCAACCGGGCGCTGGGGACAACGCTATCGTGGCGGGACGAACTGCCGCTGGCCGAAGCAAACGACATCCCCAACCGGTATATTGTGCGGCTACTGGATATTGCGGCCTACCACGATGTGGCGCTGCACCTGGTGTTTGACAGCAGCTACCCTTCCTGCTTTTTCGAAAGGCGGGTAAAGCAGTTAGGGCTGCATCCGGATACGCTGTCGGTCTCCTGTGAAAGCGGGATGAAAAAAAAGGAAGCGGCAAGGGCGCTTCCGCTATTAAAATTCGGCATTGTGTCGGCGGATTTTGCGGGGTTTGTAAAGCCCCTCACCCACTCTGGCGGGCGGCCCATTTACTACCGGTCGCCGTCAGTGCTCATGCACGAAACGAAACAGCCGCCCCTATCCGCCCCGTTCCGGGAGGTATACGAAGCGGTGTGCGGCGCAGCGTTGTTTACCGGCCGGTGGCGGGCGCCGTTTTCCTATGAACTGGGCTATTTGTGCGCCGGGCCGGTGCTGTACGCCGCCGTAGGGGGCGCCCCCACCCGGGAAGACGCCGAAGGGGCGCTGGCGCGGCTGGGCGAAACCGGCCCGCTGCTCACCCTGCCGGGGCTGTGGGAACAAAGCCCCCTGGCCCTGGGGGCGAGGGCGTTTTGCCGGGATTATGAGCGGTGGGGCCAAGGGGTGCCCATCCCCCGGGAGGACGCCCACCGGCTGTACCGGTGCGGGCGCGCCGCCATGGAGCGCATGAAAGGCGAAACCGATGCGGGGGCTTTGCCCCTATTTTCCGTATAAAGGAGCCACGATACCGTCATGGTTTTGTATCATTTATCCACCACGTACCAGCTGCTTTACTGCATTGTGCACCGGCTGGCCCGCCATGAACACGAAGAAGCCGGGCTGCTGATGGTGGAATACATCTGCCCGGAAGGGCAACGCGCCGACTTTGTCAAACGGCTAAAAGACACCGGCTGGTTTTCGTTTGTGCGGCTGGTACCGGAAAAACAGTTTAAATTAAAGCGGGGCCGCTCGCTAAAAGAGAACAGTACTGAAAAACAGATCGAAACAGTTATCCGCCGGGTGTGCGGGTGCGTCAAAAACTGGCTGGGGCTGGATTTATCCACCTTTTCTAGGATTTACATCGGGTCGGACCAGTGGTCGTTCGGCATCTACTGCCTGTATAACCGCATCCCCCACGTGTACATCGAAGACGCCAGCGGCATGCTGTCCCAGCGGGAGCGGTACATGGCGATTACCAAGGAAATCAGCCTGACAAACTACGTCATATCCGAATACCTGCACGGCGCGGGCCACAGCGACACCGAAATTGCCCGGCTGTGCGATACGTCGAACTTTTTGCCCGGGTTTACCGACGAAAAGGCCGAAGATTTTTCCATCTACCGGGCGCTGCGGGACGAAATCCCCCACCGGGTGCCGGAGATTTTACGGTTTTACGGGGCAGAACCCGTACAATTGCCCGCCGACAAACCGGTATGCATGTTCATGACCCAATATATTAAATCCATGACCGTGCGGGATTTGGACGTGCAGGAACAGCTGACGACGCTGCTGCTCGATTACTTTGCCGACAATTACCAGGTGGTCATCAAGCCCCACCCCAAAGACCAGTGGCTCAACTACCGGCGCATCTGCCCCGAAGCGGCGATTTTGCCCGGCAGCGTCAACGCGGAGCTGATCCCGTTCCTTGTCAGCCGCCCGGTGGACCGGGTGCTCACCGCCAGCTCCACGTCGGTGGGCGGCATGGCCCCCACCGCCCGGGATGTGTTTTCCTTCCCCCTGGAAATCGAAACCAACTGGGAAGCGCTGCACGAAGGATACGCCGCCGCGGTGGTGCTGCGGGTGATCGCTGAACAGATAGGGCCCCTGGCCCTTCGGGAGGACGGGGATTTTCCCCTGGGGCTGTGTAACTTTTTGCGGGAAGAAGCGGTGCCCACCGCCCCCGGCGGCAAGCCGGTGCTGCTCACCAAAGACCCGATGCGCTTTGCCGCCCATAAGGGCTGGCGGGTACTGCTGCCGGAAAAAGGCCATAGCAGCGGGGCCCCGGCCCGGGCCCGGGCGAAAATCACTGTGCGGGTGCACCCGGACAAAACCAGCTTGCTGCGGGGCCTTTCGTTTGCCCTGTATTTGGGCGCGCCGGACGGGGAACCGGCCGTCCCCCAACCAGAGGAAGAACGGGTGTTATCCCATTCCCACGCGGTGATCCATATGACCACCGCCCTATATAACGACCGGCCCCTTTGGCCGGGAAAGAGAGAGTGAAAAAAATGGACATGAAAAAAACGGTAGCTGTGGTGCCCGTGAAGCTGAATAACGAACGGCTGCCCGGCAAAAATACCAAACCGTTCCACAACGGCCAACCGCTGATTACTTACATTTTGGAAACGCTCCGGCAGGTAAAGGGCCTTGACGGCATCTATGTGTATTGCAGCGACCCGTCGATTCAGGACTACCTGCCCGAAGGCGTTACGTACCTGTCCCGGGACAAAAAGCTGGATCTTTCCAGCACGTCGATTTTAGATGTGCTGCTGGCGTTCGCTAACGATGTCCCCGCCGAAACCTACGTGCTGGCCCACGCCACCGCGCCGTTTTTGAGCGCCGCTTCCATTCAAAAGGGCCTTGACGCCGTGGTACAGGGCGGCTATGACAGCGCCATGGCGGTGCGCAAATTGCGGGACTTTTTGTGGAAAGACGGGGTGCCCCTTTATGACACCCGCACTATCCCCCGCACCCAGGATTTGGGCGACTTGTATGCCGAGACAACGGGCCTTTATGTGTACACCCGGGCGCTTTTAACGGAACAGCACCGCCGCACCGGCGATAAGCCCTATTTGGTGCCGGTCAGCGACGTGGAAGCCACCGACATCAACGAACCCTTTGATTTTATGATGGCCGATTTGCTGTATAACGAACTGCTGCGGGAAGGGGGCGCCGCCCTGTGAACCGCGTAAAATTTCTCGACTGTACCCTGCGGGACGGCGGGTATGTGAACCACTGGCAGTTTGGCGCCGACACCATGAAAGATATGCTGGCGCGGCTGACGGCTGCGGGGCTGGATATTATCGAATGCGGGTTTTTGACCGATCTGCCCAGTACTAAAGACCAAAGTTTATTCCATTCCCCCAAGGACCTGGACCCCCTGCTGCCCGACGGGGACCACACCCTGTATGTGGCCATGATCGCCATTGGCGAAAAAGAGATGAACCCCACCGCCCTGCCCGACAAAAAAGATACGAAACTAGGCGGCATCCGGCTGACCTTCCACCCGGAAGAAGTGGAAAAGGCGTTTTGCTACGGCGAAATGATCCAGCAAAAGGGGTACCGGCTGTTTATGCAGCCCGTGGGCACCGCCGGGTATTCCGACGAAGACCTGATCCACCTGATTAAGCGCATCAACCGGCTGCAGCCCTATGCGTTTTACCTGGTGGATACCCTGGGCACCATGTATGGCAAATCGTTTTTGCGCCAGGTGAGTTTAGCCGACCACAATTTGGCCCCTTCCATCCGGCTGGGGTACCATTCCCACAACAATTTGCAGATGTCCTTTGCCAACGCCCAGCAGCTGCTGGGGTACAAAACCGGCCGGGGGCTGATTTTGGACTGTTCGGCCAGCGGCATGGGCCGGGGCGCCGGGAATTTGTGCACGGAACTGATTTTGCAGTACTTTAACACCGAATACGAAAGCCGGTACAACGTACTGCCGGTGCTGGAAGTGGTGGACCGCACCATCACCCCCATTTCCCTGTCGGCCCAGTGGGGCTATGCCTGCCCGTATTTCCTGTCGGCGGCGCGGGATTGCCACCCGAACTATGCGTCGTACCTCATGGGCAAACAGACGGTATCGGTGACGGACGTTTCGGAACTCCTCGACCAGATCCCCCCCGAAAAGCGGGAGCGCTTTGATAAAACATTGATCGAACACCTATATCAGACATACCAGTCCCACGCCATCGAAGACCAGGCGGTCATCGACGGGCTGCGCCGCCAGATGGAAGGCCGCAAGGTGCTGGTACTGGCGCCGGGGCATTCCATTGTAACGCATGAGGAAATGGTCCAGGCGTTTATCGAAAAGGAACAGCCGCTTATTATCAGCGTAAACTTTGTGCCCCACCAGTATAGCTATGACCTACTGTTCCTCACCAACGACCGGCGGCTCGAGGCGATCCGGGACGACATCCAGTGGGACAAAACGGTGCTCACATCCAACGTCCGCACCCTGCCCGACGGCGCCGAAGGGGCCCGGATGGTCAACTATTCGTCGCTGCTCAACA
Source organism: uncultured Clostridia bacterium (assembly GCA_930990065.1). Classification (GTDB taxonomy): domain Bacteria; phylum Bacillota; class Clostridia; order Oscillospirales; family Acutalibacteraceae; genus Heritagella; species Heritagella caecorum. The sequence goes on from CAKNOA010000016.1 coordinate 40,467, forward strand.
CCTCGTTTTATGCGTCCGACAGCGCGGGCATGATGCTGTTAAAGCTCTTAGTCAAATGCTCGGTGCGGGACGTCACCCTGGCGGGGATGGACGGGTTTTCCGACGACGCGCTGCAAAACTACTACACCCCCGACTATGCGGTGTCGCGGTACGGCATCCCGCTGCACCAGAAAAACCGGGAAGTGAATATCCAGCTGAATAAGCGCGCCCGGGATATGAAGCTGCATTTTCTCACCCCTACCCTCTACAAAATTGAAAACCGGGAAGGGGAAGACTGACTGTGCTGAGCCGCCTTTTACAACTACGTAGAAAAATCCGGGCCGGCTATCACCGGCGGATGGACCGCTTGGTGCGCCGCCTTTCCATGAGCCGCCGCATGGTCACCGACGCCTATTACGGCGAGTGCGACCGGCAGCTGCCCCTGTGGCGCCGGGGGATTACGCTCTTGCTGCTGTGCGCGGCCGCCAAAACCGGCCGGGCGTTCTCCCATCGGGCCCAGCCCCAGGAGCGGCTGGATTATACCCGCAAAACGCCCCTTGCCCACACCGAAAGCCACACCCTGCGCCGCCCGGGGTACGCATCCTTAGCCAAACAAATCCTGCTGCACGACGTGATTTCCTTTGATATTTTCGACACGCTGCTCTTTCGCCCGTTTGACGACCCCACCGCGGTATTTTACCTGGTGGGCGAAAAGCTGCACGTGCCGTCGTTTACCCGGTACCGGGTCTTAGCGGAAAAGCAGGCGCGGCAAAAAGCCAAAGAGCGCACCGGATATAATGAAGTCACCCTTTCGGACATTTACACCCAGCTGCAGCGGTATGTGGCCTGTGATATCGAAAAGGCCATGGCGATCGAGTGCGAAACGGAACTGTCGCTCCTGAAAGCCAACCCCTATATGAAGCAGGTGTACAGAATGGCCCTGGAAATGGGCAAAACCCTGATTGCTGTGTCCGACATGTATTTGCCCGAAGACGTGATCGTTAAGGCGCTGGAGCAAAACGGGTACACCCAGTTTACCCGGATCTTTTTGTCCCAGGTATGCGGGTTTTCAAAGCGCAGCGGCAAGCTGTTTCCGTTTGTCAAACAGGAAATGGGCGAAGATAAGCGGTACCTGCACCTGGGCGACAACCCCATCGCCGACCGGGTGCGCCCGCGGCAGGCCGGGTTTACCCCGTGCCTCTATCTTAACGTCAACCGCGCCGGGAACCCCCACCGCTGCGCCGATCTCACGGCCTTGGTGGGCAGTGCGTACCGGGGGATTGTAAATAACCGGCTGTATAGCGGCGCGTACCACGAAACCCCGTTTTTTGAATACGGGTATGCCCACGCGGGGCTGTACGTCATGGGGTACTGCGTGTGGATTCACGAACGGGTCAAAGAAAAGGGCATCGAAAAGCTCTTATTTTTGTCCCGGGACGGGGATATCCTGCAAAAAGCGTACGCCCTTTTGTACCCGGAGGAACAAACCGAATACCTCTATTGGTCCCGTTCCGCCGCTACCCGGCTGACGGCCGGGTACTTCCGCAACGAGTTCTTTTTGCGGTATATCAAATATAAAATCAGCCGCGGCATCACCATGGCCCAGATGCTTGACGCTATGGAGCTGCCTTCGATGCAGGTGTTTTTATCAAACGCCGGGTTTCCCCCGGACACGGTGCTGACAAAAGAAAACTACGAAGATATTGTAGCGGTGTTTATGGCGCACTGGGACAAGGTGGAAGAAGCCTATGCCCCCGGCCAGCGGGCCGCTCGGAAAGTGCTGGAAGACAAACTGCGGGGCGTCAAAAGCGCCGCCGCCGTGGACGTGGGCTGGGCCGCTTCGGGGGTTTCGGCGCTGAAAGTGCTGGTGGAAGACCTGTGGGGCCTGCCGTGCCAGATCTATGGCTTTGTGTCCGGGGCCAACTACCTGCACGACCAGCAGGTGATCGAAGCGCCCTTACTCACCGGGGATATTGAATCCTATATGTTCTCCCAGCGGAATAACCGCGCCCTGCGCCGCCGCCACCGGGTGGGGCAGCTTTACAGCGTGTTTATCGAAATGATGCTCGCGTCCCCCTCCCCGTCGTTTTTGCAGTACGAAGAAACCGAAAACGGCGGCGTGGCGCTGCGTTTTGACTGCCCCGAAACCGAAGGGTACGAGAGCATCCGCCAGATGCAAAAGGGGATTCTGACCTTTATCGCCGATTATCAAAAGGCGTTTACACAGTACCCCTACATGCTGCGCGTCAGCGGCGAAGACGCCTACCACGTGTGCCGGTTTATTATCTCCCAGCCCGGCTACTTCCGCCGGTTCTTTTCGGATTACCCGGTCAACCGCGCCGTGGGCACGTTTTCCCACAAGATGGAAACGCTCTCCACCCTAATGGACCGGGAATACCAGCGATAAGGGAGGAAACGCACTGTGATTTATTATGCTTTAACCACGTACCATGTACTGTGCTGCGTGCTGCACCGGCTTTCCTTCCTGCCCAAAGAGGAAGAAAGCGTGCTGGTGCTGTCGGACATTCACCGCAATTCGGTGGCGTTTCTCAACCGGTACCGGGAAAGCGGGATTTTTTCCCGCATTGTCCTGTTGCCGGAAAGCGACGTGATGGCCACCGCCAAATATTTGGAACGCAAAAAAATGCCCACCGGCTTCATCTATAAAAAATGCTGCCGGGACATGGGCGCACTTCTCAAAAACGAGAGGCTGTCCCTCGCCGGGCAGGACCTGGCCCTGTGCCCCGACCACTTCCCGTTTGGGTGGTATGTGCGCCGCCACCGCTACCCCTACCACTGCATGGAAGAGGGCTGCGGCGTGCTGTCGGACCGGGCGTTTGCCCTTTCGAACATGCAGCGCAACAAAACCCAGGCAAAGCTCTTCACCCGGCTGGGGTGCTTTGGCGATAATGACTGCGCCATCGAACTACTGGGCGACCGGGACCACCAGCAGCCCGGGTATAATGACCCGCGGCTGACGGATTTTTCCGTTGCCAAGCTATTAAAGGCCCTGCCCGCCGGTACGCTGCAAAAGGTGCTGGCGTTTTTCGGGGTGGAGGAAACCTTTTCCCTCGCGCCCCACAGCGTGCTGCTGCTCACGCAGCACCTGGCGAATTTAGGGCTGATGCCACTGCCGGACCAGCACCGGTTTTACACCCTGTTTGCCGATCTCTTGCTGCCCAAAGGCCCGCTGATGATCAAGCCCCACCCCGACGACATTGCGGGCACGTACCACGCGGCGTTTCACACCCCCGTGCAGGTACTGCCCTTTGCTATGCCGTCGGAACTACTACCCTACTGCGTAAAGGGGACGTTTTCGCTGGCGGCGGCGGCGTATTCCACGTCCGTGCGCACGCTATCGAATGTGGCACAGGACACTTTGTGTTTTGATGACCGCATTTTAAAAAACTGGCGGTATTTGCCCCAATACGCGGCCGCCGCCCGGTTTTTAAAAGCGGCGGGCTTCCCCCGGGCTGTCACCGACGGCGACGAAGGGGTGCTCTCCCAGGTGTGCCGCCTGCAAGGGGCCAGCACCACCATCACCCGGGACGAAAACCTTTTGGGGGCGGATGTGGTGATTTTCAGTGACCTGAATGAAAGCCGCACCCCCAAACAGACCGCCGCATTTTTGCGGCAGCACCCGGTGCGCTGCGCCATCTTTTTGCAGGAAACGGAGCAGCACGCCTATTTTGACGGCGAAAACCGGGACATTTTCCCCTATGTGCGGCCCATCCCGCTGCAAATCGGGGACGAACAAAAGGTGATCACCGTGGTCAGTAAGGAGGATATCCTGATGAAAACTGCCGAAAACTTAAATGAAACTATCGAACTGCCCCACACGGGGCTGACCATCGACCTACAGGGCATTGCCCGGGCGGAGCGGGACAAAATCCGCGTCCTGGAAGGCGTGCTGGCCGCCACCGAAAAGCGGCTGAACGACTATATCTCCGAAGACAAAGCCCGCACGGCTGAAAGCGGGGCGCAGGCAAAATGAACGCGAAAAAACTGATCATTTTCGATTATGACGGCACCCTGTCGGATACGTCCCCGGGGATTATGCACTGCTACAATACCGCCGCCGGGGAACTGGGCCTTCCCCCCCACACCCGGCGGGAAGATTTTGTGGGCGTCATCGGCGGCCCGCTGGAAAAGGGCTTTGCCACCCTGTGGCCCGATCTGCCCGCAAGCGAAATCCCCACCCGGGTGCTGCGGTACCGGGCGCTGTACGCCACCGAAGGCATGGCCCAGCCCGCGCCGCTGTATAAGGGCATGCGCAGCACGCTGCTCACCCTGCGGGCAAACGGCTTTTTACTGGCGGTGGCCACGCTAAAGCACGAACGGTTTATCCACGCCATGCTGAAAGAAAACGATATCGATTCCCTGTTTGACGCGGTGTGCGCCTACACCGGGGTAGAAACAAAGCGCGACTTGCTGCAAAAGGCCGGATTTCTTACCCATGTGCCGGTCAAAGAGAGCCTGCTCGTCGGCGACAGCGCCTATGACGGCCAGGGCGCCAACAGCGTCTCCATGGACTTTGCCGCGGTGCTGTACGGGTGGGGCTTCCAAACGGAAGCCGATACCCAGCCCTACCACCCGGTGTGCACCCTGCGCACCCCCGGGGAATTGCCGCCCATCTTACTGGCGGCCCGGTAACAAGCTTTTCCCCTCCCCCAGCCCCGGAGCCTTTCCCGGCTCCTTACGGGCCGGGGGTTCTTTTTTCCCCTTTTTTTACGCCCACGGTTGAACTGACCCAGATTGTGCAGACAGTACAAAAAGAGCCCCTGGTGCAGGAAT
>CAKNOA010000017.1 GCA_930990065.1 uncultured Clostridia bacterium
TTTCCTACATCAGGGGGTACTTTGTCTATTGTCCGTTTTTACTGGACCTGTTCATTTGGCTGTCGGGGCTTTCTTCTTTTTTAAGAGACAGCAGGACGATTGGCGGTAGCCACAATGTCAATGCCGGTGCCAAGCACGTTTTCCAGTACCACATCGCCGATAGCCACCGGTGCCTGCAGCTGGACATCATCCAGCAGGCGCACCGCCTGTTCCATCAAACCGTGGGGCAGTTCCCCGGCCGATTTGACCGATACACGCCGGTGTAAGCTCCCCGTGACCTTCACAGTGGAAGTGAGCACCCGGGTGGGGTTCGTCAGTTCCTTTTTGCCGTATTCTTCGCCCCGTTCACAGGAGTTGCCGGTGACGGTATAGCCGTTTTCCTCGTCCACCCGCAGATGGCAGCCCTTGGGGCATTTGATACAAATGAGTTCTTTCATAGGTATTCCGTCCTTTCCCCTTATGCCTTGTCCACGATTTGAACCGTCAGGGTGTCGCCCTCCGCTTTTTCGGCCAGTACCCGGGGCAGGGTGATGGTTTCCATCTCACCGGGGGCTACGTGCTCCCGGTTAAAGCGGCACAGCACCGTTTTGCCGTCGGTGACCTGGATTTCCACGTTCTCATAAATATTCGACACACGGAAGAAAATGCCCACCGAACGGTCCATACCAGCCAGCCGCAACTTTTGCGGAACGGTGTAGGTGACCCGGTCGCCGTTTTTCAGTTCCAGCACCCGGCCGTCGGGGGTTTCTCCGTGCTGCACGAAGTGGGCCGCGGCGGTACCGGCCTTTTGGCTTTCACCGGTGACATAGTCGACTAAGTCGTGTACATGGACGACATTGCCGCAGGCAAACACGCCGGGCATGGAAGTTTCCATGTTTTCATACACCACGGCGCCACGGGTGCGGGGGTCCAGGGTGATACCGGCGGCCCGGGTGAGTTCGTTTTCCGGCAGCAGCCCTACCGAGAGCAGCAGGGTATCGCAATCAAAGGTCATTTCCGTGCCGGGGATGGGGCGGCGGTTTTCGTCCACCTTGCTGACCACCACCTGTTCCACACGGTCGTGGCCTTTAATATCGGTAACCGTATGGGACAGATACAGCGGGATGTTATAATCCTGCAAACACTGTACGATGTTGCGGTTCAGGCCCCCGGAATAGGGCATGAGTTCCACACAGGCCAGCACTTTTGCGCCTTCCAGTGTCATGCGGCGGGCCATAATCAGCCCGATATCCCCGGAGCCGAGAATGACCACCCGTTTGCCGACCATGTACCCTTCCATATTCACATACCGCTGGGCGGTACCGGCGGTAAAAATACCGGCCGGCCGTTCACCGGGAATGGAAATGGCGCCCCGGGTGCGTTCCCGGCAGCCCATGGCCAGCACAATGGCACCGGCTTCGATGATCATATAGCCGTCTTTCGGGTTGACACAGTGGACTTTGCGGCCTTCTTCAATGGCCAGCACCATGGTATCCAGTTTGACCTGTACGCCGGTTTGCCCCAGCAGGTCGATAAAGCGGCCGGCGTATTCCGGCCCGGTGAGTTCTTCTTTAAAATAGTGCAGCCCGAATCCATTGTGGATGCACTGGTTCAAAATGCCGCCCAGTTCTTTATCCCGTTCCAGGATGAGCACACTTTTAGCGCCCTGTTCCCAGGCTTTGCACGCTGCTGCCAGGCCGGCCGGGCCGCCGCCGATTACGACTACTTCAACTTTCATGGTTTCAGCCCTCCGTTTTCGTTTCGCCGGTGATGATGTACATCCCTTTGCGGTCCTGGGGGATCTGCTGCATGGGGATCCCCAGCTCCCGGGCGATAATCTCGTGGACCCGCGGCCCGCAGAAACCGCCCTGGCACCGGCCCATCCCAGCGCCGCAGCGGCGCTTGACGCCGTCAATGGAGCAAGGAGGAATAGGAGAGTGCAGCGCGTCGACGATTTCGCCTTCGGTAATCGTTTCGCACCGGCAAATCACCCGGCCATACAGCGGATTCTTCGCAATGACTTCGGCCCGCTGGGCGGGGGACAGTTCCCGCACCCGCACGCGGTGGGGCAGGGAATCGATAAACGTTTCTTTTTCTGTCAACGTCAGGCCCGCTTTTTCCAGCAGCTCCATCACATATTCGCCAATGGCCGGGGCGCTGGACAGCCCGGGGGACTTGATGCCCGCGCAGTCGATAAAGCCGGACAGCTCGGGTACTTCTTCAATAATAAAATCGTCGATATTGGTGTTGGCGCGCACCCCCGCAAAATTGCGGATGTTGTCGCGGAAACTCACGGACGGCACCGAAAGCCGGGCCATACGCTGCACAAAGGCAAGACCCTCTGCCGTGGTACCGGTTTCCTGGGACGAAGAGACCGGCTCCGCATTGGGGCCGACAATCAAGTTGCCGTCGGCGGTGGGGCTGACCAATACGCCTTTGCCCACTTCGGTGGGGCACTGGAAAATCACGCTGTGGACCGTATCGCCCACGGCTTTATCCAGCAGGAAATATTCCCCGCGGCTTGGCTTCATGGTATAGGGCGGCGGGGCAATCATGGAGCGGACGTGCCACGCGTCCACACCGGTGGCATTGACCACATAGCGGGACTGTACCGTTTCGCCGTTTTGCAGGGTCAAGGTGATGCCCTCTTCCCCGCGGCTGACGCCGGTGACTTCGGCGTTCAGGCGGAATTCCACCCCATTGAGCGCGGCACAGTCGGCCATGCTTTGGGCCATACGCCACGGCATGACAATGCCCGCGGACGGGGCGTACAGGGCCCCCACACAGTCCCGTGTCACAGCCGGTTCCCGTTCCCATACTTCCTGAGGGGACAGGATCTGAAGGCCCGGCACGCCGTTTTGCACCCCGCGTTCATACAAGGTGTGGACCATGCGCAGGTTGTCGTCATTAAAAGCCAGAATGAGCGACCCCACCCGTTTAAAGGGGAAGTCCAATTTTTGGCTCATATCTTCCACCATGGCATTACCGCGCACGTTCAGTTTGGCCATGAGCGTGCCGGGCAGCGGGTCATAGCCCGCGTGGATAATGGCGGAATTTGCTTTGGTGGTGCCGCAGGCAATATCATTTTCCTTTTCCAGCACACAGACCGAAAGCTGGTACCGCGCTGCCTGCCACGCAATGGCTGCGCCGCTGACACCGGCACCCAGAATAGTCAGATCATACAACTCCGTTACCTCCTTCACAAACAGGAAAAACCGCCGGTTTTACCCGTGGGTTTGATCGCTTTCATTATATATCATCCGTAGGGCGTTTGCAATCTCTGCGTCCCGATCGGACGGCTCTTCCTTATGCTGTAAATAACAGCCGGTCTGGATGCATTCGGTGTACATGTCCATGAGCATGCGCAGTTCCCGCCCGGCTTTATAAATCTCTTCCCGCCGGGCGGTTTGCAGCTGTTGGCGGCGGCGCAGGATGCAGCGGCGCAGCTTTTCGGCTTCCTGTAAATATTCGTTGCCCCAAGTATGGTAATCCATGAGCACTCCCCCTTTTTCACGATACGAACAAATGTTCTATTTTCTCTTAGCATAGCGAAGAAAAGAGCCCGATACAACGTAAAAAGACGTTGACAAATAAATTTTTTCCGTTCCACCCTAGGAGCGGCGGAGGAAAACGGCAATTCACACTAGGATTTTTGGGCGTAATGCGGTATAATACTATCAACGTTTTTGGCAGCGGCTGTTATAGAGAGAAAGCCGCGATAAAGGAGGTCATGGCTAGGATGGGCATGTTGGTTTCGCTGACCGATACGATTGGTCGCGCGATGGAAGTTTTGGCGGAAAAAAGCCGCCGGGCGGCAAAAGTCAGCCGGCTGCAAAGTGTGATCCGCAGTGAAGAGAGAGCAGCGAACGAAGCGTATTTAGCGCTGGGGCGGTATTTCTACCGTCATCTGCGGGATCAAGGCGGAGAAGAACAGCAAAAGCTGTGCCGCCGGATTGACAAGGCCATGGAACGGGTAGACCGTGCCGTAGATAAACTGGAAGAAAACGCCAGGGAGGAAAAGGGCGAACAGGAGCAGGAACCCTGTACGGGCTGCCGGCAGATGTCCTGCGCCACCTGTGCCTGGTATGACGGCGAAGGTGCCGGTGAGGAAAAAGAAGAGGGGGAAGACACAGCGCCGGTCTCGGAGAAGCCGGACCAAGAACCGGAACCCGAATCAGAATCCGAACCGGAAGCGTCCCAGCCGGAAGAAGCCACCGAAGAGCCGGAAGAACCGGCGATTGAATGGCCGGTCACACCCGAAAAACCGAAAGACTCTTCTTGTGGGTCCATCCCGCAGCCGGAAGTGCCCCAACCCGCCCGGGAAACCCCGCAGGCGCGGGTCATTGACCGCACGGCCGGACAGGAAAAAGACCGGGAAGTGGCCGACGTGGACGACGTGCTGCAGATCCCGTTTTTATAAGCCGGAAGGAGAAACCGTGAAAGAAAAAGTTCTGTTGGGAATGAGCGGCGGGGTGGATTCCGCCGCTTCGGCGGTGGTGTTGCTGCAAATGGGGTATGATGTAACAGGCATGACCATGCAGCTGCACCGGGCCGAAAAAAATGACCGCCGGTGCGGCACGCCGGACGACCGGGAAGACGCCGCCAAGGTGTGCCGCCAGTTGGGCATCGACCATATCACCCTGGATTTTACCGGCCGCTTTGAAGAAACCGTGATCGGCGATTTTATCGCGGAATACCAGCGGGGCCGTACCCCGAACCCGTGCGTGTGCTGCAACCGTTTTTTGAAATTCGGCGCCGCACTGGAATGGGCCCAGGAGCACGGCTTTGCGTATATCGCCACGGGCCACTATGCGGTGATCCGCCCCGACGAGAAGGGGGAAAAACGGCTCTACCGGTCGGCTTCGAAAAAAGACCAGAGCTATGTGCTATGGGGGCTGAAAAAGGAGCAGCTGGGAAAAGTGTTGTTCCCGCTGGGCGACCGGGAAAAAGACGACACCCGGCGGCTAGCCAGTGAAGCGGGGTTACATTTGAGCCAGAAGCCCGACAGTGAGGATATCTGTTTTGTGCCCGACCACGATTATGCCGCGTTTATCCGCCGCCGCACGGGACAAGCCGAAATCCCCGGCGATTTTGTGGACGAGCAGGGCCATGTGCTGGGGCGGCACCAGGGGATTTGGCATTACACCATCGGCCAGCGCAAAGGGCTGGGGATCAGTTTGGGGCAGCCGATGTATGTAAAATCCATCGATCCCGCTCAGAACCGCGTAGTATTGGGGCCGGAGGGCTGCCAATATAGCAGCGGGTGTATTTTGGAAAGCATGAATTACCACGAAACACCGCCGCAGGAACCGTTTACAGTGTGGGTCAAATTGCGGTACAGCGCCCCGCTTTCCCAGGCGGCCTGCCAGGTGTTGCCCGGGGAAAAGGCCCGGCTGCTGTTTTCCGCGCCCCAGCGTTCCGTCACACCGGGCCAGTCGGCGGTGCTGTATGATGCCACCGGCAAAGTGCTGGGCGGCGGGCTCATTTTGTGTCCGGACGGCGGGCAGGCATAAACCCAGCCGGACGGCGGGAGAAAAAGGAGGTTTGCTTCGTTGTCGACCTGTATTACCAAGGAGATCAGCTGCCCGGAATGCGGCGCTGTGAACCGTGTGGACTTGTGGCCCGGCATGGACCGCCGGGAAAAGCCCCTGCTGCGCAAAAAAGTGCTGGAGGAATCCCTGTTTTACTGGGTATGCCCTCATTGCGGGTACCGGGCCCTGATGGAATACCCGTGCGTGTACCACGATAGGGATTTGGGCTTTTTATTGTGTCTGCTGCCGGAAGGCACGGGCGATGTACCGGAGCGGCTGCCGCCGCTGCCGGAAAAACTGCGGTTGCGGTTGGTGACCACCCCGGCCCAGATGAAAGAAAAAGTCCTGCTGTTTGAAAGCGGGTATGACGATGTGGCCATGGAGCTGGTAAAATACTCCCTGACCCAGTTGGTGGTGGAAAAATGGCACATCCCGTCGGCCACCGCCTATTTTACTAAGGCGGATGAAAAAGAGATTGAGTTTGCGTTTTTCCGGCCGGGCCAGACGCGGCCGGTGCTGCAGCGCACCCGCATGAAAGCCTACCGCCAGGCGCGGGAAATTTTAAAATTGCTGCATTATCACGATGGCAAAGGATTTGTGGCGGTGGACATGGCCCTGGCGGCCGAACTATTTGAACAGTTCCGCCATTTGGAACAGGAAGACGAATAAAAACGGCTTTTTTGCAGCCGTTCGGATAGAAGAAAGAAGGTAAAAAAACTATGTGTGGGATTACGGGCTTTACCGGCGAAGTGATCGACCGCGACAAGGTGATCAAATCCATGACTGATGTCATTACCCATCGCGGGCCGGACAGCAGCGGTGTGTTTTCGGATGACTATGTTTCCATGGGATTCCGCCGGCTGAGCATTATTGATATCAGCGAAAGCGGCGACCAGCCCATTTATAACGAAGATAAAACCCTGGTGCTCACGTTTAACGGGGAAATTTACAACTACCAGGAACTGCGTAAGGAACTCATCGAAAAAGGCCATGTGTTTACAACCAAGACCGACAGCGAAGTGTTGCTGCACGGGTTCGAAGAATGGAAAGAAGAACTGCTCAACCGGCTGCGCGGCATGTTTGGGTTTGCCATTTACAACCGCAAAGACCACAGCCTGTTTATGGCGCGGGATTTCTTCGGCATTAAGCCCCTGCATTACACCATGGTGGGCGACCACTTTGTGTACGGCAGCGAAATCAAGAGCATTTTGCAGTTCCCGGGCTTTGAAAAGAAACTGAATATGGACACGCTGAACCAGTATCTGTCCTTCCAGTATGCCGTGCCGCCCCAGACCTTCTTTGAAGGGGTGTTCTGCCTGATGCCGGCCCACTATCTGTGGTACCGGGACGGCAAGATTACCACCACCCGGTACTGGGAACCGCGGTTTGAACCCGACAATTCCCTGACGGAAGAAGAGGCCGTGGACCGCATTGAAAAGGTGTTTGCAGACAGCGTGGCGGTCCACAAGATCAGCGACGTGGAAGTGGGTTGCTTCCTGAGCAGCGGCGTAGACAGCAGCTATGTGTCCACCTTCTTCCCGGGGCAGAATACCTTTACCGTAGGGTTTGACTTTGGCGAAAAGTACAACGAAATCAGCTGGGCCAAAGAACTCAGTGAGCAGATCGGCGTGAAGCACCATGCGAAAGTGATTCCCAGCGAAGAATTTTGGGGCAATATTAAAAAAGTGCAGTACCACATGGACCAGCCCCTGGCGGACCCGTCGTGCATTGCGCTGTACTTTGTATCCAAGCTCGCCAGCGAACACGTAAAAGTGGTGCTCAGCGGCGAAGGCGCCGACGAACTGTTTGGCGGGTATACGATTTATAATGAACCCCGGGTTTTCCGGCTGTACCGGGCCCTGCTGCCCCAGTGCGTGCGCACCGGGCTGCGCCGGCTGGTTCAGAAGGTACCGCGCCATTTCCGCGGCCAGAGCTTTATCACCCGCGGCGAATATCCCACCAACGAATCGTTTATCGGCAACGCCAAAATGTTCAGCTATGAAGATAAACAGCGCCTGATGAAGGAACCGCAGTACGCCACCCGGCCCCAGGAGCGCACCCGCCCGTATTACGACCGCGTGAAGGACCTGGACGACGTGACGCGCATGCAGTACCTGGATATCAACATGTGGATGGTCGGCGACATCCTGCTCAAAGCCGACCGTATGAGCATGGCCAACTCCCTGGAACTGCGCGTGCCGTTCCTGGATAAAGAAGTGTTCAAAGTGGCGGCGTCGCTGCCTACCCGGCTGCGCGTGAACCGGCATAACACCAAGTACGCCATGCGCAAAGCGGCCAACCGCCGTCTGCCGGAAGCCTGGGCCCGCAAAAAGAAGCTCGGTTTCCCGGTGCCGACCCGGGTGTGGCTGAAAGACCCGAAGTACTACGAAATCGTCAAAGCGGCGTTCCAGAGCGAAACGGCCGAAAAGTTCTTCCACACCGAAGAACTGGTGCAGTACCTGGACGACCACTTTAACGGCCTGCGGGATTACAGCCGCCGGATCTGGACGGTGTTTGTGTTCCTGGTGTGGTACAACATCTATTTTGAAGATGGGGCCCATGCCGAAGGGGATTGGCCCATGTTTAAACCCGCCTCGAAATAAAAACGGTAAGAAAAAGCCCTGCCTTGTACCGGGAAACCGGCAAAAGGCGGGGGCTTTTTGCAAAAAAAGGATGTAGGGATAACCGGATTTGATAAAGCGGCAAAAAAGGCCTGCTTTTTTAGACCCGGGGCACGTTGCATTTAGCACAGAAAAGCGATAAAATTAAAAAACAGAAGATGCCAAAGGAAGGCACAAGATTGCATAAAGGAGCCAAAATATAATGAAACGAGCTTACGAACGTTTTCTTTCTTATGTGGCCTATGATACCACATCCGACGAAAAGAGCACCACATTCCCCTCCACCCCGGGGCAGAAGGTGCTGGCAGCCGCACTGGAAAAAGAGATGAAAGAAATGGGCATCCCCCGTGTGGTACTGGATGAAAACGGGTATGTATATGGGGAAATCCCCGCTACGCCCGGTTGGGAGGAAAAACCGGCCATTGGGCTGATTGCCCACATGGACACCAGCAGCGCAGCCAGCGGCCACGACATCCACCCGCGCATCGTCGAAAACTACGACGGCGGCGATATTGTGCTCAATGAAGAAAAAGGGATTACGCTGAAAGTCAGCGATTTCCCCGTGATGCCCCGTTTTAAAGGGGAAGACCTGATTGTCACCGACGGCACCACGCTGCTGGGCGGCGACAATAAGGCCGGCATTGCCGAAATCCTCACCGCCGTGGAAGAATTGATGGCCAGCGACCAGCCCCATGGCCGGGTGTGTGTGGCCTTTACGCCGGACGAAGAGGTCGGAAAAGGGGCTTCCCGCTTTGATGTGGCCGGTTTTGGCGCCGATTTTGCCTACACGGTGGATGGCGGGGAACTGGGCGAAGTGGAATACGAAACGTTCAATGCGGCCCAGGCCATTGTGACGGTACACGGGCGCAGCATCCACCCTGGTGCGGCGAAAAACAAGATGAGAAACGCCATTTTGATGGCTATGGAGATGCACCGCATGCTGCCCGTATTCGAAAACCCCATGTATACCGAAGGCCGTGAAGGGTTCTACCACCTGGGGGCCATCGAGGGCGACGAAGAATGCACCGAGATGCGCTATATCATCCGCGACCATGACCGCAGCCTGTTCGAAAGCAAAAAGGAACGCATGCAGAAAATTATCGACTACCTCAACGACCAGTACGGCGCAGGGACGTTCGACTTGCACATGGAAGACCAGTACTACAACATGGGCGATATTCTCAAAGACCGCATGGATATCGTGGAACGGGCCCGCCGGGCGTTCGAAGCCAATGGCATCCAGCCGGTGACCATCCCGGTGCGCGGCGGTACCGACGGCAGCCAGCTTACGTTCAAAGGGCTGCCCTGCCCCAATTTGTCCAGCTGCGATATGAACGCCCACGGCCGGTTTGAATTTGTACCGGTGGGGCATATGGACCGCATGGTGCAGGTGCTGCTGACGATTTTGCGCATGGAATAAAATACGGGGAAAGAAAAACCCGGGCCATGTTCGGCCCGGGTGAGAAAAAGGTTACGGCGTAGTTTCGGGGGCGATTTCCCCGGCCACATTGCGCAAAAATAGGTCTTTCGGATCCCCGTCCTGCGCTAAGGCCCACATCATTTTGGTCACAGCCGCTTCGGCGGTCATGTCTCGAGCCTGCAAAATCCCGTTGGAAAGGGCCAGCCGCCCGCTTTCATACACCGACAGGTCGCTGCCGTCGTACAGGCACTGGGACACAGCGGCCACCATCACGCCCCGCCGGGTGAGCTGCCCTACGGTATCCACCAGGTTGCGCCGCAAAAAGGCCATACCGCCGGACCCGAAGGCTTCGATCACAATGCCCCGGAACCCGGCGTCGGCCAACAGGCTGAACACCTGGGGCCGGATGCCGGGGGTGAGCTTGATGAGGATCACTTTGTCGCACAGCTCATCCCGCAGGGTAAAAGGGGCATGGGGGTCGCGTTTGGGCAATAGGGACAGCGCTTCCCGGTCAAGATGCAGCCCGGCGGCCGTTACGGTGCCCACTTGGGGGGCGTTGATGCTCTCAAAGGCGTGCAGTTGGGACGAATGGGTCTTAACGGCCCGGGTGCCCAGAATCACGCTGTGGCTGAACGCCACAAACACCCCGGGTACCCCGCTGGACGCCATGGCCAGGGCACACCGCAGGTTTTCGTACCCGTCGGTGAGCGCGTGTTCCAGGGGCAGCTGTGAACCGGTGAGCACCACCGGCACCGGCGGATTTTCCAGCATGTAGGAAAGCATGGCGGCGGTGTAAGCCATGGTATCGGTGCCATGGGTCATCACAAGGCCGTCCCACTCCCCGGTGGACAGTTCTTCAAAAATGCGGCGGGCGGCCTGCTGCCAGTGTTCCGGTTGGATATTCGACGAATCCAGAGAAAACAGGTCTTTGCTAACGATATCATAGGTGGCTGTCATGCTGTTCATGTGTTCTAGCATTTCATACCCGTTCAGGCTGGGGACCAGCCCGTTTTCGGTGGGGCGGCAGGCGATGGTGCCGCCGGCACACAGCAGAAGAATTTTTTTCTTTTTCATTCTTTGCAACTCCTTTATTGAGAAAATAAAATCAAAAAAGTAGAAAGGAAGGTTCCCATGATCCAGAATCCCACCCTGCAGACCATTCAGGAGCGGCGCAGCATCCGCCGCTACCGGCCGGATATGCCCGACCGGGACAAGATCGAAGCCGTCATCGAAGCGGGCCGGTGCGCCCCCAGCGGCGGCAATACGCAGACCACCCGTTTTACGGTGATCACCAATCAAATGGTGCTCGAAAAGCTGCAGGCGCTGGCCATTGAAGAGTTTGCCAAAATGGAGTATGACGAGCATACGTACGGTTCGCTCCGCAACGCCATCCGCAACAGCCGTACGGGGCACTACCCCATGTTGTTTGGTGCGCCGGTTTTGGTATTGGTGTCCAATTTGCGGACTTACGCCAACAACTATTCGGACTGCGCCTGTGCGCTGGAAAACATGATGTTGGCGGCATGCTCGGTAGGGCTGGGGTCCTGTTGGGTCAATCAGTTCCGGTGGCTCAGTGATAACCCGGTTTTAATGGCGCAGCTGCAAGAGATGTGCCACATCCCGCTGGAAGAAAAAGTGTGCGGCGGGATGGTGATGGGGATCGCCGATATCGCGCCGAAAAAACCGGCGGTGACCGGATACCCGGTTACCTGGGTCGAATAAAGCCCGCCCCCGTATTATACCAGAAAAACGGGCTTTCTACCAAAGAAAGAATGACCGCCCACCCAAAAGCGGAGAGAAAAGGAGGAATCCCCCATGGCAACGCCCCATAATGCGGCGAAAAAAGGCGATATTGCCCCGTTTGTACTCATGCCCGGCGACCCATTGCGGGCCCGGTGGATCAGCGAAACGTATTTGCAAAACCCCGTCTGCTTTAATTCCGTGCGGGGCATGCTGGGGTATACCGGGCTGTATCACGGCAAACGGGTCAGCGTGATGGGCAGCGGCATGGGGTGCCCCAGTATGGGCATATATGCCTACGAGCTGTTCCAGGAATACGGTGTGGACACGGTCATCCGCATAGGGACTGCCGGGGCTTTACAGCCGGATTTGCCGGTGCGCCATTTGGTGATCGCCACAAAAGCGTTGTGCGACTGTGGGTTTGCCGCCGGGTTTGCTCCTGACCGCAAACCGGTGCCCGACGGATCTTTATGTCAGCGGGCGCAAACGCTGTGCCAAGAGCGGCATATCCCGTTTGCCTGTGGGCCGGTGGTCACATCGGATTTTTTCTATCCCACGGAACAGGGAACGGCGCCCCTATTGTTTGCCAATCAAGGGGCGCTGTGTGTGGAAATGGAGACCTTGGCCCTGTACCTCACGGCCCAGTCTTGTCACGGAAGAGCCTTGTCCCTGCTGACGATTTCGGATCAACTGTGTACGGGGGAGGCCCTTTCCCATGAAGAGAGGGAAACCTCTCTGCGGCTTATGGTGGAAACGGCCTTGGCGCTGGCGGAGGGCTGAAAAATCCACAAAACCCAATCCCAGGCCTTTGTCAAAATGCCGAAAAAGCGGTAGGATTTGTTCGCAAATCAAGGGAAATTCACCAGGGATAAGTGAAAGTGTCCAAAAAACATGGTTGACATTTGGAAATGTTTTTCGAAAGTCTGTTTTAATATTCGAATATAGAAATAAAAAGGGAAGGAAATATGGTATTCTATATACAGTGATCGGGTCGAACAAAAGGTTCGATTCCCACTTATAATTTTGAGTACTCCGTGTCTCCTTTCATATAGAGCGGGAAGCTATTTGCTAAAGCAAATAGCTTCTTGTTCTTTTTATCCGAAAAAAATACCCGGCTGCTTTTAACGGCCGGGTATTTTTTGTTATACGGATATCGTAATGCTCACGGGGCAGTGGTCGCTGCCGGTAATGCTAGCATGAATCAGGCTTTCCTGCAAATTAGGCTGCAGCCGTTCCGATAATAGGAAATAGTCGATCCGCCACCCCACATTTTTCGCCCGGGCCTGGCCGCGGTACGACCACCAGGAGTAGGCGTCGGTCACATCGGGGTGCAGGGTGCGGAAACTGTCCACAAACCCGCTATACAGCAATTCGGAAAATTTGCCCCGTTCCTCGTCGCTGTACCCGGCGTTGCCCCGGTTGGTTTTAGGGTTTTTCAGGTCGATGGGCCGGTGGGCCACATTCAGGTCCCCGCACAAAATGACGGGTTTTGTCTTGTCCAGTTCCATCAGGTAGGCCCGCAGCTTGTCTTCCCACTGCATGCGGAACTGGATGCGGACAAGGTCCGACTGGGAATTGGGGCTGTATACCGTTACCAGCCAAAAGGAAGGGTATTCCAGCGCAAGGCAGCGCCCTTCCCGGCAGGTATCCTGCCCGTTCATATCGTATTGCACCTGTAGGGGGGTGTGGCGGGTAAACACAGCCGTACCGGCATACCCTTTCTTTTCGGCGGAATTCCAGTAGATTTCGTAGCCGTCGGCCTTTCCTTCCCACTGGTCTGGCATCATCTTGGTTTCCTGTAGGCACAGCATATCGGGGGCTTCTTTGGTAAGAAAATCCGGGAACCCCTTTTCCATACAGGCCCGCAGGCCGTTCACATTCCAACTGTACAGGCGCATGGTTTTTGTTCGCTCCTTTATGAGTGAGTTTCTGCCCTTTAGTATACCATAAAAACCGGGGCCGGGCAAAAATTTTCCCAGCAGGGTGCAGGAAAGGGAAATTTGCGGTATAATGATTTTGCCGCGGGTGTAAAAGCCCGCGAAGAGAATGAAACACAAGAAAGGATTGTTTTGTATGGCACAGAATCCCATTGTCACATTTGAAACGTCGGCCGGCGTGATGAAAGCCGAGCTGTATCCCGAAGTAGCCCCCAATACGGTCAACAACTTTTTGTCCTTGGTGAACAAAGGGTTTTATGACGGTTTGATTTTCCACCGGGTAATCCCGGGCTTCATGATCCAGGGCGGCGACCCGGAAGGCACCGGTATGGGTGGCCCCGGGTACGGTATCCACGGGGAATTTGCGGCCAACGGGTTTGCGAATAACCTGGCCCACACCCGCGGCGTGCTGTCCATGGCCCGGTCCCAGCGGCCCAACAGCGCCGGTTCCCAGTTCTTTATCATGGTGGCGGATGCCCCCCATCTGGACGGCCAGTATGCGGCGTTCGGCAAAGTGATCGAAGGTATGGAAGCGGCCGACGCCATTGTATCGGCGGCAAGAGATTGGAGCGACCGCCCGTATGAAGACCAGGTCATGCAGAAAGTCACGGCGGAAACCTTTGGCGAAACGTACGACGAACCGGTAACCGGCCCGGCCCGCGGGTGAGGTGGCATCATGGAAACAGAATCGATCCGGTTGCTGCGGGAACTGAGCGAAGCGTTCGGTCCCAGCGGCTTTGAAGATGAAGTGGCGGCGATTGCCCGCCGGGAAGGCGCCAAGTGGGGTGACGTACGGGAAGACACCCTGCGCAATATGTATTTATACCGCCGGGAAAATACAGGGAACCGGCCGGTGGTGGTACTGGACGCCCACAGTGACGAAGTGGGGCTGATGGTGCAGTATGTGCACCCCAACGGCCTCTTGCAGATCGTGCCCCTGGGCGGTTGGGCCCCGGGGGTATTGCCTGGGCAGACCGTACGGGTACGCCGCCGGGATGGCGGCTTTGTGCGGGGCGTGATCGCTTCGGTGCCGCCGCATTTTGCCACATCCGCCAAGCCGGGCGACGCTGCAGATTGCCGCATCGACGTGGGCGCTTCTTCCATCCAGGATGTAGAAGCGCTGGGCATCGGCGTCGGCGCCCCGGTGGTGCCGGATACCGCTTTTTCGTACGACGAAGCGCGGGGCCTGTGCTTTGGCAAGGCCTTTGACTGCCGGGTGGGCTGCGCGGCGGTGCTGGAAACCTTGCGCCGTTTGCAGGGCGAAACCCTGGCGGTGGATGTAGTAGGGGTGCTTTCCTCCCAGGAAGAAGTGGGCGAACGGGGGGCCATGGCGGCCGCGTACGCGGTCCATCCCCAGGCCGTGCTGGTGTTCGAAGGGGCGCCGGCCGACGATACGTTTACGCCCGATTATGCCCGGCAGACTGTGCTGGGCAAAGGGCCCATGCTGCGCCATATGGACCGCTGCATGATTACCCATCCCCGGATGATCCGCCACGTGATTGATACCGGCCGGAAAGCGGGGCTTCCCGTCCAGGAGGCCGTGCGCACCGGCGGCGGTACCAACGGCGGCGTGTACCATGTGCAGCAGGGCGGCGCGCCCAGTGTGGTGATCGGGCAGCCGGTGCGGTATATCCACGCGCCGTGCTCGGTGGCGTCTGTACGTGACCTGGAAAACGGGGTGCAGTTGGCGTTGGAAGTGCTGCACTCTTTGTCGGAAGAGGTATTGGCCGCGCTGTAAAACGTTCATAAAAAAATCCTGTTGTCTAAAAAAGACAACAGGATTTTTTTATACAAACGGTCAGACTGTCCGGTGTGCCATTTTCTTTACAGCTTCCATGCCTTTTTGCACCGGCGGCAACAGCAGCAGAATCAGGGTAATGGCCCCTTCCAGCCCGATATAGCTGCCATTGTACACGATGGAATATAGCAGCACCGGCATGCCTTCGGGCGCATACGAGCCGAAGAAGACCACACCGCTGAGCACAGCGAACACGAAGCGGCCGAAAATGCCAACGAGGTAGCCAATGGGCAGCCCGTGACGCAAACGGTGGCACACGCCGCACAGCCCCAGCGCCCCAAAGGCCAGCGGGTAATCGATGAGCATTTGCGGCAGGGAATAGAAGACAGGTTCAATCACAAACTGCAGCAGGCCATAGGCCACCCCGGCGGTGATGCCCACCCGTACGCCGTACCAGTACCCCGGCAGGCAGATAAACAGCATGCTGAGCAGCGTGATGCTGCCGCCAAAGGGCAGGGAGAAGAACTTGACGAACGACAGGACCATGGCAAGAGCCATGGATAGGGCACAAAACGTGATCTGCAGCGTAGAGAGCCGCTTTTCTTCCTTTTTCAGGAAGCACAGGTACAGAATCACCAAGAGTACCAGTACGGCCCCTAAGAGGATGTACCCCGGGGTAGTGGGGACATACACCGTTTCGTCCCAGCTGTTGGTGGTTTGGGTGAAAAACCATTCGAACATAAAAAAGACCTCCTTTTGTTTTTAGCAGAAAGGAGGGGAGACCGGCAAAACCCCAAAGGGTATTCCGATTGAGGGAATCGCAGAAGCCTTCCTACGCCGGCATGATCCGGATCAGGTAATGAGGGTCAAGCTTTCCTTTTCTCAGCGGCCAAAAGCCGCTCCCCTTGCAAACTGCGTTTTTATTATAGACACAAAAAAGCGTTCCTGTCAACGGAAATCGACAGGAACGCTTTTTTTGTTTGGTTATTCGGCTGCAGGGGCCTGATTTTTGTTCGCCAAGTTTTCCCGTGCCACAGCCAACATCAGCTTTACGCGGTTTTCCTGGTTCACGCGGGTGGCGCTGGGATCGTAATCAATGGCCACAATGTTCGACTGTGGGTACATCTCGCGGATCTTGCGGATCATTCCTTTGCCGCACACGTGGTTGGGCAGACAGCCAAAGGGCTGGGCGCACACAATATTTTCGTACCCGGCCCGGGTCAGTTCGATCATTTCGGCGGTGAGCAGCCAACCTTCGCCCATTTTGTCGCCGTACCCGATAACGCCCTTGACCATTTCTTTGACTTCCGGATACAGGGCCGGGTTTTCAAAGCACGGCTGGGTGGCGATGGCATCGTGCAAAATCTGCTGCAATTTGGATACATAATCGTACAGCATTTGGGCCACCCGGGATTTCACGCGGCTGCCGCCGTAGAGCTTAATGTCTTCGATACGGTTGTCGATTTTAAACAGCACAAAGTTCATCAGCCCGGGCACGTTGACTTCGCACCCCTGGGACGCGAGGAATTCCTCCAAATGGTTGTTGGCAAAGGGTGCGTACTTCACGTAAATTTCGCCCACAATGCCCACTTTCACCCGGGGCACACGGTTGACCGGGATTTTGGCAAATTCGGCGGCCATGGCCTTTAATTCCCCGGGCACTTCTTTGGTGGAGCAAGCCTTGCCGGCGTTAATCTTGCGGCACAGCTTGTCCGTCCACTTCTGCACCAACCGGTCGGTCTCCCCGGCGTTCACTTCGTAGGGGCGCAGCTGGTTGGCCATGAGCATCAGCGCGTCGCCGTACACAATGCCGGCGACCATACGGTGGATCATGGAAAGGGACAGGTGGAAGCCCGGGTTATGTTCCATGCCCGACAGGTTCAGGCTGATAACCGGGATCTGGGACATGCCGGCTTTTTTTAAGGCTTTGCGCAGCAGGTGGATATAGTTGCTGGCCCGGCAGCCGCCGCCGGTCTGGGTGATAATCAGCGCGGTTTTGTCCAGGTCGTATTTCCCGCTTTTTAGCGCATCGATAAACTGGCCAATGACCAGCAGCGCCGGGTAGCAGGTATCGTTGTGTACATATTTCAGGCCTTCCTGCACAATGTTCTGGCCGCTGGTGGTCAACAGTTCCGCCTTATAGCCTTCATGCCGGAAAATGCTGACAAAAAAGGCAAAATGAATGGGCAGCATCATGGGGCACAGGATGGTGTACTCCTTCTTCATTTCCTTGGTAAACAGGATGCGCCCGGTTTTGTCGCGTTTGAGTTCCGCCATAGTATCCAAAACCTCCTTACTGTTCCAGCGCAGCGAACAGGCTGCGCAGACGGATTTTCACGGCACCCAGGTTGGTGATTTCGTCAATTTTAATCTGGGTGTAAATCCGATGGTTCTTTTCCAAAATTTCCCGCACTTCGTCGGTGGTAATGGCATCAACCCCGCAGCCGAAGGACACCAGCTGTACCAGGTTCATGTCGGGCTGGGTGCAGACGTACTGGGCAGCCGAATACAGCCGCGCATGATACGTCCACTGGTTGAGCACGTGGCGCGGTTCCTTTTTCATCAGGCCGCTGATGCAGTCTTCGCTGATCACGGCGGCACCCATGCTGGTGATGAGCTTATCAATGCCGTGGTTAATTTCCGGGTCCAGGTGGTACGGACGGCCGCTGAGGACAATGATGGGTTTGTGCAGGCGGCGGGCTTCTTCAATAATAGCCTGGCCTTTTTCCCGTACGCTATTCCGGTATTCATCGTATGCCTTATAAGCCGCCGTGCTGGCCGTGCGGACTTCTTCCAACGTGATGCCGGGGAAATAATCCGCCAGTGCATACAGCAAATGCAGCGGGAAATCCTTGCGGCGGTGAATGCCCAGGTATTCCTTAATAAACGGCACGCCTTCCAGTTCGGGGGTGTTGGCGGCGATCACTTCGGGATAATAGGCGACAACCGGGCAGTTATAGTGGTTATCGCCCAGCTTTTCGTCGAAATTATAGGACATGCACGGATAGAAAATGGCGTCCACGCCCTGCTTTAACAGGGAGATGACATGCCCATGCATCAGTTTGGCAGGGAAGCATACCGTATCGCTGGGAATGGTATGCTGGCCCAGGGTGTACAGTTCCCGGCTGGAAACAGGGGACAGCACCACTTCAAACCGCAGCTGGGTAAATAGCGTGTGCCAGAACGGCAGCATTTCGTACATATTCAGCCCCATGGGGATGCCGATCTTCCCGCGGGAATTTTCCTGGGGGACCGGGCCCATGGCACGCAGGGTGTTCAGTTTGTAATCGAAAATATTCAGCTCTTCTTTCTCGTCCGTCTTGCGGTGGGTCACCGGTTTTTCGCACCGGTTCCCGCCGATATACCGGCGGCCGTCGCCGAACAGGTTTACGGTCAGGCGGCAGTGGTTGCTGCACAGCCCGCAGTTGACCACTTTAACTTCGTGGGTGAAGTTTTCCAGCAGTTCCTTCGTGAGCTTACAAGTGCCGGTACCGCCCTTCTGGTGGGCATAGACAGCGGCGCCGTACGCGCCCATCAGCCCCGAGATATCGGGACGGATGACTTCAACCCCCAGTTCCTTTTCGAACACCCGCAGCACGGCGTCGTTGAGGAACGTGCCGCCCTGCACCACGATCCGGCGGCCCAGGTCTTCGGCGCTGGGGGCCCGGATGACTTTGTAAATGGCATTCTTTACGACAGAAACCGACAGGCCGGCCGAAATATCGGCGGTGGTAGCGCCGTCTTTTTGGGCCTGCTTGACGCTGGAGTTCATAAATACCGTGCAACGGGAACCCAGGTCCACCGGGTGTTTGGCGTAAAGCCCCAATTTGGCAAATTCTTCGATGCTGTAGCCCAGGGTGCTGGCAAAGGTCTGCAAAAAGGAACCGCAGCCCGACGAACAAGCTTCGTTGAGGAAGATATTGTCGATGGCGCCGTTGCGGATTTTAAAGCACTTCATATCCTGGCCGCCGATGTCGATGACGAAATCCACGTCGGGCATAAAGGTTTTGGCCGCGGTGAAGTGGGCCACCGTTTCTACAATGCCGTAATCCATGGCAAACGCGTTTTTCATCAGTTCTTCGCCGTACCCGGTAACCGCGCCGCTTTTGATGCGCAGATGGGGATACTGGCGGAACAGATCCAGTAGGTAGTCCCGGATAATCGGAACCGGATTGCCGGAGTTGCTCTTATACATGCTGCTGAGCAGGCGGCCCTGGTCATCCAGCAGCACCGCTTTGACGGTGGTGGAACCGGAGTCGATCCCCAGGTAGCAGTCGCCCTCATAACCGGCCAAATCGGCCCGGGGGGCTTTGCGCGACGAATGGCGGCGCACAAATTCGTTATATTCCTCTTCGTTTTGGAACAGCGGCTCGATGTACCGGAACGCCGCGTGGTGGCTGTAATCGTTGACTTCCTCGATGGCGCGGTTCATGTCGATTTCGTCCTGGCTGCTCATAGCGGCGCCCAGGGCGACGAAATACAGGGAGTGTTCCGGGCACAGGCCTTTGGTGTGCAGCGCGGTGTCAAACGCCACCCGCAGCTGCGACAAAAACGTCAGCGGCCCGCCCAGGTACACAATATTCCCTTTGATCGGGCGGCCCTGGGCCAGGCCCGCAATGGTCTGGCTGGCAACCGCCGCGAAAATACTCATGGACACATCCTGCTTGCGGGCGCCCTGGTTTAAGAGGGGCTGAATGTCCGATTTGGCGAACACGCCGCAGCGGGAGGCGATGGTATAAATTTTGTCGTGCTCTTTGGAGAGCTCGTTCATTTCATCGGGCGTCAAATTGAGCAGCGTGGCCATCTGGTCAATAAAGGCGCCGGTGCCGCCGGCACAGCTGCCGTTCATACGCACTTCCATGCCGCCGGTCAAAAACAGGATCTTGGCGTCTTCGCCGCCCAATTCGATAATGGCATCGGTGCCCGGCAGAATGCGGGAAACCGAAATCCGCGTGGCGTACACTTCCTGGATGAAGGGCAAGTGACAGGTTTCGGCAATGCCCATGCCGGCGCTGCCGGAAACCGACAACAGGGCCCGGTCGCCATATTTCTCTTTCAAAGTTGTGAGCATTTCGCTCATTTTTTCCGTAATACGGGAAAAATGCCGTTCGTACGCTTCATAAACAATGTGATTGTTTTCGTCGAGTACGACGCACTTAATGGTTGTGGAACCAACGTCCAGTCCGATTCGCATCATTCAAATAACCCACCGTTTCCCCGGCAGACATCGCAAAGCGGAGCCCTGCCGGACAGGCACCGCCCATCATATAACCCTATAAAAAAACGGCCTTGCCGCGCAAAAGTCGGGATAGCCGTGAAAAAACCCTGCTCAGACAGCCCCCATCGGCATCAAAACGCGCCGGAAACATACGGAAAAATGGGCTGTTTTGCGCTTTTTTCACGTGTAATCTTACAACGAAAAGAACCAAAAAGTCAACATTCTACTTGTTAACAATTTACGGGAAAAGCCCCGGTTTTTGCCACTTTGGATACTTGCCCATTTTTCCGCCTGTTTAAAAGGGGAAATGTGTGAATTTCGAAGCGGCCTTTTTTTAGGAAAGGGAGCGCGTGGTATAACCACTGGCGGTCAGGGTAAAACCATCGGTGCTGCCATAGAGCAGCACTTCGTTTTTATCGGTGACGAATACGGCGGCTGCACCGTACTGCTTTAATAGGGGCAGGCTGTCTTCTACCCCCAGCACCATACAGGCTTGGCTTAACGCCGCGCTGGTGGTGCCGTTTTCCTGCCACACGGTTACCGCTACACAATCACTATCGGCCGGATAGCCCGTTTGAGGGTCCAAAAGGGAGGAATAGGTGGTGCCGTCTGTGGTAAAGGACGGCTCCAGCCATCCGGCGGTGGCCAGTACACCGCCATCGGGCAGCTGCCAGGTGCCAAGCTGAGCGGCGTCATCCCCGGCGGGGTCGTGGACCGACACGGAGAGGGCGCTGCCGTCGGGTTTGGTGCCGTACACCCCCACGCAGTTGCCCAGTGACACAATCCCCCCGGTGAGCCCGGCTTCCCTGTAAACCTCCAGCACCGCGTCGCACCCAGCTCCCCGCGTGATGTTGGAGAGGTCGACCCCGTTGCCGTGGCCATAGAGGGAAGCGGTGTTGTCTTCGGTATTCAGACGCAGGTTCTCATATCCACACAGGGATAACGCCTGTGACAGGCTGTCGCTGTCGGGCACCGTCGGGGTTGCCCCCGCAAAATTCCAAAGCGATGTCAGCGGCAATAAGGTGGGGTCATACGCCCCGCCGCTTTTTTCGGCTACCTCCCGTGTTTTTGACAGTACCTCGATCGTTTCAGGATCGAGTTCACTCCATACCGTACCCGCCGCACTGTTGAGCGTTTCGATGTCGGAATCGGGCTGCTGCCAATCGAGCAGGCTTTCGGTATTTTCGGCGGCCTCGGAAGCGAGAGCGGCGGTTTCTTCCTCGTCTTCGCCATAGAGCAGTTGCTGCATGTACGTATCCATGCACACGGTGGTGGCATCATACCCGCTGCCGGTACCGCCGAGCGAAAACCATTGGGTGACCAAAATAGCTACAATCAAAATCAGTATATCAAGCGAAACAAATGTGAGGCGGCGCAGGCGTTCCACAGTCATGATCGTTTCCTTCTTTCTTTGCCGGATGAAAGTAGTATACCATAAAACATGGGACGGAAAAAAGCACCATTGGGACGTTTTTCACTGGCATCCCCGGTGGGGATATGGTATACTGAAAGAAAATACACTTCCACTTTCGATGGAAGAGAAGAGGTGCTTGGAACGTATGATGGATGTAACGGCTTTGGGCGAACTTCTGATCGATTTTGTTCATAAAGGAAATAATGAATTCGGGTCTCCGATCATGCACGGGAATCCCGGCGGGGCGCCGTGCAATTTCCTGTGTGCGCTGGCTTCCTGCGGGGAAAAGACGGCGTTTATCGGCAAAGTGGGCGACGATGCGTTTGGCCACATGCTGAAGAAAACCTTAGATACCCATGGAATTGATACCACCGGGTTGGTGATTGACCCCAGCGTGTTTACTACCCTGGCGTTTGTCACCCTGGACGAAACCGGCGACCGCACGTTCTCGTTTGCCCGGAAACCGGGGGCCGATACCATGCTGCGTCCCGACGAAGTGCGGGACGAGCAGCTGGCAAACACGCGGGTATTCCATTTTGGTACGCTATCTATGACCAATGAACCGGCCCGCAGCGCTACGAAGCAGGCCGTGGAAAAAGCCCGGCAAAATGGGGCCATGATTACCTTTGACCCCAACTACCGCGCGCCGCTGTGGAACAGTGAAGAAGAAGCCAAAGAGCAGATCTTGTGGGGGATCCGGCACTGTGACGTGCTGAAGATCAGCAAAGAAGAGCTGGAACTGGTGTTCCAGCAGAACGTGGAACAGGGCGCCGAAACGCTGCTGGAAAACGGGGTAAAACTGGCATTTGTCACGTTGGGTAAAAACGGCGTGTATGCGAAAAACCGGCAGGCCAGCACTACGAGCCCGGCTTTTCTGGAACTGAAGACGGTGGACACCACCGGCGCCGGGGATATTTTCGGCGGCAGCGCGGTTTATGGCGTATTGGCCAGCGGCAAAGCCCCGGAAACGCTGACGGAAGATGACCTGCAGAAAATTTGCCAGTTTGCCAACGCCATGGCCGGCCTTTCCACGACCCGCAGTGGCGGCATTACCAGTGTGCCCAAAAAGCAGGAAGCCATCGCGTATTTACAGCAGAGCGGCCTTTGGGCGTAAGAAAACCGGGTAGGAAGTCCGAGGGGACGGCTGTCGGACGGTACCAGAAGGGGCGAGCCGGATGATGCAGGAAGAAAAACAAAAAAACCGATTTTTTCACCGGATTTGGCGGTCGGGCACGGGGTTGAGCCAGTTTTTCTGCACTCTCATCACGCTTTTTCAAGTGTTGTCCATGCGGGGGTTCTTTTTTTCGGGAAGCTTCCGCTGGATGCAGGCACAAGACGATGGGCACGTGCTGTATCCGGTTTCTCTCTCTTTTTGGGAAGCGGTAAATCTTTCCGGGTTTTGGCCCGGGTATCTCACCGTGCTGCTTATAATTGTAGTCCCTGTGGGGGCTTGGCTGTTTTGGCTGTATGGGGATCGATACCCCATGATGCGCTTATTTATTTTGTCGGCCCCCCTTGCCCTGATCTTTTTGTGGGCGACATTGACAGCGATGGCGGGGCATGGCATTGCGCCCAGGAGGGGGTTCTTTGTCCAGCAAGTTTTTTTGGTATGCAGTTTCGTGTTGATGATGCTGCTGGCTTGGCGGGAGCGTTCCCTGTCACGCCGGGCCTGGAAATTGGGGTACTTTGTCAGCTTACGTCCCTTGGAAGAAAAGGACCGCCCGGTGTATGAAACCTTTATCCAAAAAGCGGAACTGCCCGGGCCCCGGGGCCCGGAAAATACGCAGGCCCCCTTTTTGTGGGATTGGATTTTTTACCAGGGAGAACCGGTGGGCAGCATATGGCTTGAAAAAGATCCCAATGCTTCGTGTGCCGAACTGGGCATTTGTCTGATTAGTGCCATATACATGGGGCAGGGGATCGCGGGCGAAGCGATTAGCCGTATGCTTGCACAGGGCAAACAGGTGTGGAATGTGCGCGCCGTATGCACCCGGATGGATGGACAAAACCTGCGGGCCCGGCGATGTTGTGAAAGTTTGGGCTTCCGGGAAGTGAACCAGGTGCAGCCAGACGGGGATGTGCACATGAAGATATTGCTGGAATAAACAAAACGGAAAAACCGGCCGGTCTTTTTAGACCAGCCGGTTTTTCCGTTTCATTATGGCAGAAAACGATTATTCCATAGCTTCGGCGGCGGCCAGAATCAGGTCGGCCGATTTTTCCAGCCCGAAGAACGAGCTGTCCAGCGTGAGGTTATAGTTCGATACATCATCCCACCGTTTATTGGTGTAGAAGCTGTAGTAGTTACCACGCTGTTTATCTTTGCGGTTGAGGGTGTCTTCCACTTTCGCAGGGTCGATCCCGTAAAATTCAATGGCACGCTTCTTGCGGGCTTCGCGGTTGGCGTTCACAAATACATGCAACACGTCGTCCCGGTCACGCAAGATGTAGTCGGCACAGCGGCCTACGATGATGCAGGGGCTGTCTTCCGCCGCTTTTTTGATAATATCCGATTGGATCAGGAACAGTTTGTCGTTAATGGGCATATCACCGGCGGCGGGAACCGTGCCGAAAGAAAACGTACCCATCACAAGGGAGTAAAGCAAACTGGAGGTGGCCCGCTCGTCGGCGTTATGGAAGACCTCTTCGCTCATGCCGCTTTTTTTGGCAGCCATGGCAATCAGTTCTTTATCATAAACCGGGACATTGAGACGGTCGGCCAGAAGTTGACCGATAGCCCGGCCGCCACTGGCGTATTTTCTGGCAATTGTAATGACACGACATTTTTTCATCTATACAGTCACCCTTTCATCTTAGGAAAAATTCCCAATATTCTTTTTTTATTCTAGCCCCTTTCGTTCAAAATGTCAATGGCTTTTTTCTTCTTCCTGCTTCACCCATGAAGGCAGCGTAGCGGAAAGGCCTTTGGTATAACCGGCCTGGTAGAGGGCCAAAAGTTCCCGGCGGTCTTTCGTAAAGCGGCTGACAGCGACCGGGGTGTCAGGGGCTAAAACGAGCGCTTTCCCTTCGCTTTCCAGCCGGGCAGCCAGAGCCTGGGCCCGGCGGTAGACGATATGGCGCAGGGATAGGGTGCGCACGGTTTCCGGGTATGCCCGGTAGGCCGCCTGATACGCGGCCCGGGGGCTTTCGGGTTTTTTGTGGTAGGAGCGTTCCCGGGTGAGCACAATGAGCAGCCGGGTGCATCCTTTTTCCAAAGCCCGGCGGATCGGGATAGGATCGGACGAACCGCCATCGAGGTACAGCCGGTTTTTCCATGCGACGGGTTTGGAGAAAACGGGCAGGGCACAGCTGGCCGCCAACAGGGACGAACCGGGGTACAGGTCTTCTTTGCCAAAATAGGCCGGGCGGCCGGTGATAAGATCGGTCACACCGATTTCAAATTCCACCGGCGACGCCATCATGGCGCCGTAATCATACGGGTCCAATTGGTCGGGAATTTCGTGGAACACGAAATCCATACCGAAAAACGAGCCGGTCGTGACAAAATTGTGCAGGCTCAGATACCGTATGTCGTCGATATAATCGATGTTGGTGCGAAACGAGCGCCCTTTCTGCCCCGATACATAACTGGAGGCATGGCAGGCACCGGCCGATACCCCCACGATATAGCCGGCTTTTACACCCCGTTCCAACAGGGCATCCAGTACACCGGCGGCGAACACCCCCCGCATGCCGCCGCCTTCCACTACGATTCCGGTTTTTTCCAAATCGTGTCGCTTCCTTTCTTTATATAAGAGCGGTTATTTGAGTACCTGCAGGTCTTTGCGGTAGGAATTGAGCACTTCGCAGCCCGTTTCCGTGACCAGTACCAAATCTTCCACCCGTACGCCAAAGGAACCGGGCAGGTAAATGCCGGGTTCCACCGAAAAGACCATGCCGGGTTCGGTGACGGTTTCGCTGACTTGGCTGTTATCCGGCGGTTCATGGCAGTCGAGCCCCAGCCCGTGCCCCAACCGGTGGGTAAACTGCGGGCCATAACCGGCGTCTTCAATGAGCGACCGGGCGGCCCGGTCGATTTCTTTCATTTTCATACCCGGACGGATCAGGCTTTCGGCCTTTTCATTGGCGGCCCGCACGGTATCATACACCTTTTGCTGTTCGGGCGCGACCGTTTGCCAAAACACGGTGCGGGTCATATCGCACCAATAGCGGGGTATGGGCATGAACAGGTCCAGCACCACGCTGTCCCCCGGGCGCAGCACAGTGCGGTCCGGTTCATGGTGCGGGTCGGCACAGTCGGGCCCAAAGGAACAGATGAGCCCTTCACCCCGGCTGGCGCCCCGTTCCTTGTAACAGGATTCGACAAAGGCAGCCGTTTCTTCTTCCGTGACGCCTTCATGCAAAAAGCCGACGGCCTGCTCCATGACCTGGTCATTGAGTTTCGAAGCCTGGCGCAGGGCTTCGATTTCTTCTTTATCCTTGCGCATGCGGCACAGGTCCACCGGGGCCGAACCGGGCACCGGGATTACGTCGGGCCGCTTTTCCATCAGGGCGAGCAGGTGGCGGCTGGGCCACCATTTGTCAATGCCCAGACGGCCCGGACGCACCGTGGCGGCAATATCGGCCACCGGATCGTCGGTGTCGTTGTGTGTGCGGCAGATAAGGGGCGGCTCCCCGGCGGGGAGGCCGAACAGGTCATTGCCGAACAGGACGGCGCGGCCGTCCAGATCCAGGTACAGGGCCAGCTGGCGTTCCATGGGGGTGATCCATACGCCCGTGAGGTAATACACCGACGACGTGTATGTGACCAGAATTTGGGACAGACCCTGGCGGCGCATTTCTTCCCGCACCCGGGCGGCGCGGCTTTCGTGCAAAGTAATCATACCGTGTACTTCCTTTCTCCATAGGCCCCGGGAAAGGGGCTTGCAATTTTTAAAAAATGTGGTAAGGTGATACCCATATTATAAGCCCGAAAAGGGAGGCGGAGCAATGCCCGGCGAAAAAAAAGAACCCTTTGTGCTGCTGCGTTCCCGGCGGCGCACACTGTCATTGGAAATCAAAGAAAACGGGGACCTACTGGTGCGGGCCCCATTGCGGATGAGCCAGCGCGTGATTGAAGATTTTGTGCAGCAAAAACAGCCGTGGATTGAAAAGGCCAGGGAGCGGGTGCGCAGCCGTCCGGCCCCAAAAGTGCTGACCAAAGAAAAAGAACAGGCGCTGCGCGCCCTGACGCGGGAGCGGGTGCTGCCCCGGGTAGCCCCCTGGGCGGACCGGTTGGGCGTCAATCCTCAAAAGGTCACCGTGACCGGGGCCCTTACCAGGTGGGGCAGCTGCAGTGCCCGGGGGCACGTGTGCTTTTCGTGCCTATTGGGGGAACAGGAAGACAGCCTGATCGATTATGTGATCGTCCACGAGCTGTGCCATTTGCGGCATATGGACCATTCCAAACGCTTTTGGCAGGAAGTGGGGCGGGTGATACCCGACTGGCCAAAGCGGCGGGCTAAGTTAAAACAGGCGGCCCGCTACCGGCGGCCAAACGAACAAACGGCGCCCGGGGGGAGTTGATCCCCGGACGCCGTTTGTTTTGAGGGAAAACGGTGGTTATTTTATCAATAGGTGAGAATCAGATTTCGGTGTAGCACACATCGGCAAGGCCGGCGTTTACATCCAGCACAGTGCCCAGTTCGCTTTCGTGGGCCACAGCGCCTTCCACATTCTGCACGTTTTTCACGTTGTGCAGCACGAGCTTCAGGTTTTCGGCACGGCCGTCGAAGGAGACCGTTACCTTGTCGCCGCAGCGCACGGCTTTGACCGTGAGCATCTTAGTAGCACTGCTGTCATACACGGTGAAGGACGCTTCGTCTTTCAGGGCAAACACATGCAGTTCCAGGTCTTTGCCGTAGTCATACACGGGTTCCTGGTTGTTGCCGCCCAAGGGGATGATGCTGTTTTCGCGGGCATAGAACGGCAGCGAGAAGAAGTCGAACGTTTCGCTGCGCCAGGAACCGCCTTCCACTTCTTTGTTCGAGAACATGTGGGTCCAGCGGCCGGCGGGCAGGTAGTAGTCGGCGACGTTATCTTCGCGGAACACCGGCGCGACCAGCAGGCTGTCGCCCAGCATGTACTGGCGGTCCAGATCCTGGCAGCCCAGGTCGTGGGGGAATTCCAGCAGCATGGCGCGCATGGAGGGGATACCGGTCTTGTTAGTCAGAACCGCGTTGGAGTACAGATACGGCATCAGGCGGCACTTGTATTCGCTAAAGAAGCGGCACACATCCACGCATTCGGTGCTGCCTTCCGGATCGAACAGCCACGGCACACGGTAGGAGCTGTTGCCGTGCAGGCGGGAATGGGTGGACAGCAGACCGAACGCCGTCCAGCGCTTATACACTTCGGGGGTAGCCGTCAGTTCAAAGCCGGACATGTCGTGGCTCCAGAACCCAAAGCCGGACAGCGTCAGGCTCAAGCCGCCGCGCAGGGATTCCGCCATGGAGGGGAAGGTAGAGCTGCAGTCGCCGCCCCAGTGTACGGGGAACTTCTGACCGCCCACCGTAGCGGAACGGGCGAAGACTACGGCTTCGTTGTGACCCTTTACTTCTTCGAGCAGGTCAAAGACCACTTTATTATACAGATAGGTGTAATAGTTGTGCATGAGTACCGGGTCGCTGCCGTCATAGTACACGACGTCGGTGGGAATGCGCTCGCCAAAGTCGGTCTTGAAGCAGTCAATGCCCACATCCAGCAGTTTTTTCAGGTAGCTCTGGTACCACTTGCAAGCATCGGGATTTGTGAAGTCCACAACCGCCAGGCCGGGCTGCCACAGGTCCCACTGCCATACGTCGCCATTGGGACGGCGCAGCAGATAGCCGTGTTCCATACCTTCTTTAAACAGCGGGGACTTCTGGCCGATGTAGGGGTTGATCCAAGCACACAGGTGCAGGTGCTTGTCGTTTTTCAGGCGCTTCATCATGCCTTCCACATCGCCGAACATTTCGTTGTCCCACGTGAAGTTGCACCATTCATAGGCCTTCATCCAGTAGCAGTCGAAGTGGAACACGTGCAGGGGGATGTTGCGTTCCCGCATGCCGTCCACAAAGCTGTTGACGGTTTCTTCGTCGTAATTGGTGGTAAACGACGTGGTCAGCCACAGGCCAAACGTCCAGGCCGGGGGCAGGGCGGGTTTACCGGTCAGGTCGGTGTAGTGCACCAGCACGTCTTTGGGTTCGTCGCCGCCGATGACCATGAACTGGGCATGTTCGCCGGGGACGCTGAACTGGGTGCGGGAAATGGCTTCGCTGCACACTTCATAGGACACCTTGTCGGTGGAGTTGACGAACACGCCATATCCCTTATTGGTGATGTAGAAGGGGATATTCTTGTAGCTGATTTCCGAAGCGGTGCCGCCGTCTTCGTTCCAGATGTCCACCGTCTGGCCGTTTTTCACGAACGGCGAGAAGCGTTCGCCCAGGCCATAGACTTTTTCGCCCACGCCCATATCCATCTGTACGCGGATAAAGGCGCCTTCGGGAGTTTTGGCCCAACCCAGGTGACGGTCGCCCAGGCTGGTGAGCAGGCGGCCCTTGTAATAAAAGCGCATGTCGAACGGGAACTTGGTCATTTTCACCGTCATGTTCCCGTTGGAGATCGTGATTTCGCCGTTTTCATCGGTAGCCGTCAGTGCGCACTTCTGATCGGCGATGTCAAAGGCCGGTTCTTTACGGGCCGAGCCCATGAAATGCCACACGTGCACGGCGATGATGTCGGGCTGGGGAGAAGTAAATTCCAAAGTCAGCAGCGGGCCGTCCATGGAGCGGCCGCGGTTGGTGACTTCCCAGGGGGAGACAAAGAGCGTTACCTTGTCATTTTCCACCTGCATTTCCCGAATGTCCGTTGCGTTAAAGATTTCCACGCCGGGTCGTTTGAGCCAGAAGCCATTGGTGAATTTCAAAACGATCAACTCCTTTTATTTTCTGGCGGAAGGAATCCAAATCAAAAGGACGGTTTCCTCTTGTGTTCCCACCGCAAATGTTCTATGATAATCCCATAATAATGACTTTTCGGCGGAAAATCTACCGCAAATTTTAGATAAAGTATCACAATTTTGATTTTTTGCGAAAAAGAAGGGGATTTCATGCAAAAAACCGAATTGCGGGAAAACCGCCGCCATGGCGACGCGTTTTTGCCCATTGAGCACTACGAAATGAAAAGGCAGGACGGGTACCACGCCCTGGATTGCCACTGGCACCGGGAAATGGAATTTTTCCGGGTCATGCGCGGGGAAATCCAGGTGCAGGCCGGCAACAGCTTTTTTCGGGCGGAACCGGGGACCCTGCTTTTTTTTGGCAGCGAAGAATTGCACGCGGCGGCTCCTTTGCCGGGAAAGGACTGCGACTACCGGGCCATTGTCTTTGACCCGGAAATGATGTGCAGCGCCGGGGGCGACAGTGTGCGCATGGAGTTTGTGCGGCCGCTTTTACAGGGGGAACTGGCCGTACCCCGCCGGTTTGCCCCGGAGGATACCCCCATTCAAAAAGCCTTTGACGAACTGTACACACTGCTGGAAAAAAAGGAAGGGAAAACGTATCCGCTGCTGATTAAAGCCGGCATTTTAAAGCTGTTTGCCTGCTTAATGGAACGAAGCGTACCCCAAAAGCAGGCCCGCAAAAGCGAAACCGCCGACCGCATGAAACAGGTGCTTTCCTATATAGGGGACCATTATAAAGAAGCGCTGACCCTGGAGGAGCTGTCCCGGCGGTGCGGGCTGTGCCAGGGGCATTTTTGCCGGGTATTCCGCCAGTACACGTTAAAGACCCCGGTGCAGTATATCAATACCGTGCGTTTGGATGCGGCGGCCCAGCTGTTGCGCACCACCGACCGGAAGGTGCTGGATATTGCGCTGGACACGGGGTTTAATTCCGTCAGCTACTTTACCGGGGTGTTCCGCGATTATGTGGGGGTGACGCCCACGGTGTACCGCAAGCAGGTGCAGCAAAAAGAAGGGGAGCGCGATTGACACCACCGGTGGGATGCCGTATAATAAAAACACATAGTTGGCAAACCTTGCTTGCGCCAGGAAGGCGGCAGCGTAGAACCGGAAGACCGGGGGCGGTTTGCCGGGAACGGAGATCGAAATAAAAGGAGGAACCTTTCGTATGAACATGCGGAAAATGGGAAACACGGGGGTCGAACTGTCGGCGCTGGGGTTTGGCTGCATGCGGCTGCCCACCCTGGAAAATGGGGCCATTGACGAAAAAGAAGCCATTCGGATTATTCGGGAGGCTATCGATAACGGCCTGAACTATGTGGATACGGCGTATTATTACCACGACCAGCAGAGCGAAGTGCTGGTGGGCAAGGCGCTGCAGGACGGGTACCGCGAAAAAGTGTACCTGGCCACCAAGCAGCCGGAATATAACATTGAAAAGGAAGAAGATTTCGATAACTTCCTGAATACCCAGCTGGAGAGGCTGCAGACCGACCACATCGATTTTTATCTGCTGCATGCCCTCAACCGCCGCACCTGGGACGAAAAAGTGGTGCCCTTCCATGTGCTCGACAAGATGAAAAAAGCCAAAGAAGATGGCCGTGTGCGTCATTTGGGCTTTTCGTTCCACGATGATTTTGATACCTTTAAAATGATTATCGACAGTTTTGACGGCTGGGAATTCTGCCAGATCCAGATGAACTACATCGATATTGAAAACCAGGCGACCCTCAAAGGGCTGGAATATGCAGCTCAAAAGGGGCTGGGCGTGGTGATTATGGAACCGCTGCTGGGCGGCAAACTGGCGAACCTTTCGCCCCAGGTCAAAGAAAAGCTGGATCCCGCCAAAACGCCGGTGGAATGGGCCCTGGACTTCTTGTGGAACCGCCCGGAAGTGTCGGTGATCCTCAGCGGTATGGGCAGCGAACAGATGGTCAAAGACAATATGACGTATGCAAGCCGTTCCCATGTGGGCATGCTGTCGGAGAAAGACATCGACATGCTCATGCAGGCCCGCGCCGAATATCAGACCCGCGCGCTGGTGCCCTGCACCGGGTGCGCGTATTGCATGCCGTGTCCGTTCGGGCTGGATATCCCCGGGTTGTATGAAGTCTATAACCAGACGGTAAACCGTTCCCGGGAGGATTCCCTGGCGGCGTACGAAGCGATGAGCGTGAAAGCCGACGCGTGCAAAAAGTGCCGCCGGTGCGAAAAGGCATGTCCGCAGCAGATTTCGCCGCTTCAGACCATGCCGGAAATCGATGCGTATTTTGCCAAACTGCGCGAAGAGCTGAAAAAGTAAATCGGTTATCCGTCATAATCGCAGGGCTTTCCGTCCGTTTGGATGGAAAGCCCTGTTTCCGTTTTCCGGCGGCTTCACAGAAAAAACAGGGGTGGGTCATAAAAAATTCATGACTTTCCCAGGGCTTTGCCGTATAATAAAGGACAGAATAGGCCCCAAGCGGGGAGAAAAGAGGAGGCTTTGCCTATGTCGGCCGGAAAAATCCTGGTCGTAGATGACGACAAGAACATTTGCGAACTTCTGCGGCTTTATATTGAAAAAGAAGATTTCACGGTAGAACTTGCCTATGACGGACGCCATGCGCTGGAACTGTTCGAAAGTTTTGCGCCGGATCTGGTGCTGCTGGATATCATGCTGCCGGAACTGGACGGCTGGCAGGTATGCCGGGAAATCCGCAAACATTCCAAGTGCCCGATTATCATGCTCACGGCCAAAGGCGAAGTATTCGATAAAGTGCTGGGGCTGGAACTGGGGGCCGATGACTATGTGGTCAAACCCTTTGAAACCAAGGAAGTGATTGCCCGGATTAAGGCGGTGCTGCGCCGTACTGGCAACCACAACGACAGCGAAGTGAAAAAAGTGGAATACGACAAGCTGTCGATCAACCTTACAAACTACGAACTGCGCGTCAATGGGCGCCAGGTGGATACGCCCCCGAAAGAAATGGAACTGATCTATCACTTGGCCAGCAACCCCAACCGGGTCTTTACCCGGGATCAGCTGCTGGACGAAGTGTGGGGGTTCGATTATTACGGCGACAGCCGTACAGTGGACGTACACGTCAAACGCCTGCGCGAAAAGCTGGAAGGGGTGTCCGACCAGTGGGCGCTGAAAACCGTGTGGGGCGTTGGGTATAAATTCGAAGTGAAACAGGAATGAAAGGTAAATGGAGAATCCGGCGGCCCCTTCGCCGGCAGGAGACCTTGTTCCGCAAATACCTGTCCATTTCGCTGGCCATTGTGCTGGCCAGCTTTTTTTTGCTTGGTACCGTGATGCTGGTGTTCGTTTCGTCTTTTTGGCAAAACGAAAAAAGCGTGCTTTTACAGACCAACGCGCAAAATATTGCGGAATTGATGGAAAACCAGGACGATATTTTGGGTTCGGGCAACGAAAAGATTGGGCTGCAGATGCTCACCGAAACATTTGCCGCCAATATTGAGGCCGATATTTTTGTGACGGATGTCAGCGGTACGTGCCTGGCGGGGGCGTATGAAAGCAGTGGCCTGACCGAGCGCTTTACGGTGGACCCGTGGATCATGAACAGCGTGCTGAAAAACGGGGAATACCGGGGCAACGGGACGTTGTCGGGCGTATATAAAGAAAACTACATGATCATTGGCTGCGCCGTGGAACGGGACGGGCAAGTGACCGGCGCCGTGTTTGCCACGGCTTCCCTGGCGGCACTGAACAGTTACCGGGTGGAAATCCTGCGTATGTTCCTGTGGGCGGCCATTGCGGCGTTTGCCATTGCGTTCTTTGCGGCGTGGGGCTTTTCGTTCCGTATGGTGCAGCCTTTGCGCAAAATGGCGGCCGCGGCCCGCAGCTTTGGGGAAGGAGACTTTTCCGTGCGGGTGGAAGAAAGCGGACAGGATGAGATCGGTGAACTGGCCGTGGCGTTTAATGCCATGGCGACGTCCCTGGCCGACAGCGAATGCGCCAACCGCAGTTTTATTGCCAATGTGAGTCACGAACTGAAAACCCCCATGACCACCATTTCCGGGTTTATTGACGGGATTTTAGACGGGACGATTCCGCCGGACCAGGAAAAGAAATACCTGCGCATTGTGTCCAGCGAAACGAAACGGCTTTCGCGGCTGGTGCGCACCATGCTGGACTTGTCGCGGATCGACAACGGCGAATTGCACCTGCGTATGCGCCGGTTCGATTTGACCAATACCATGTTAAATGCGCTTCTTTCGTTTGAACAGCGCATTGAAGAAAAGAATTTGCAAATTCTGGGGCTGGAAAACGCCGAGAGCCTGTATGTAGATGGCGATCCGGATATGATTCACCAGGTGCTATATAACCTGATTGAAAATGCGGTGAAGTTTACCCCCGACGGCGGATATATTGCGCTGAAAATGGAAAAGCAGCCGGGCAAAACGTATATGTCCATCCGCAACAGCGGGCCCGGTATTGCGCCGGACGAAGTGGAGATGGTATTTGACCGTTTTTATAAGACGGACCGTTCCCGCAACAAAGACAAAACCGGTATGGGGCTGGGGCTTTACATTGTGCGGACCATTATCCGGCAACACGGCGGCGAAATTACCGCCAGCAGTATCCCCGGTGATTACACCGAGTTTTCGTTCTTCCTGCCGGATAAACAGGAGGAAAAGAAAAACGAAGTGGCGCCCCGTTTGAAGAAACCCATCCGAAGCGGGCGCAGCGACCCGGCTTCCAAAGGAAAGGCGCCCCGTGCGGCATCGGGCGCCAAAAACCGCAAGGAATCCCCAAAGGAAAACCGAAGCAGCCAGAAAAAACGAGCGGAAAGGAAATAGGATATGATGGAGGAGAAGAAGAGCCTGGGCATGCAGCCGGAAGAAACCGGCAAGGCGGCGCCCGTGACCCCTCATGATGAAGAAGCCCCCATGCCCGTGTGGGATGAGGGGGTACCGTCTGAAAAACCGGCCGAAACGGAAGGCGAGCCCCAATCGGAACCGGTACAGGCACCTTGGCAGGCTGTAAGCCAGCCGCCGGTTCCACCGCCTCCGGCCAGTGAAAATCCCGACGCGCCGAAAAAGCAGTCGGGCCGGGGTCAGCGGCGCTTTTTATGGGGCACGGGAATCCTAGCGGGGCTTTTGATTGCGCTCTATATCGGCTATACGGCGGCGGTACTGATCCAGGGCGGCGACACGGGGCTATCGGCGGAAGGGTCTGCCGTCATCGTCGATGATGGGGAAAGCAGTGACGGCGGGTTTGAGTTCGATTGGGACGACGGGGAACCGGAACAGAGCCAGCCCGACGATACCCAGTTGGAACAGCCCCAGCACATGGCCCCGTCGGTTTCTTACCGTGACCAGGCTATCGATCTGGAAAGCCGGGACGGCAAAAAAGAACTGACCAATAACGAAGTGTACAAAAAGCTGACCAATTCGGTGGTGGGTATTGCGGCCCGGTATGAGGTGGCCAGCGGCGTGTATACCGTGAGCCAGGGCAGCGGCATTATTGCCAGCGAAGACGGGTATATTATCACCAACGCTCATGTGATAGGCGAAACCCGCACCGCCGAAGTGGTGGTGTACCTGGCCGACGGGACCACCTATGGTGCTGTCGTGATCGGATACGACCGTATGACTGACCTGGCGGCGCTGAAAATTGACGCGACAGGGCTGACGCCGGCGGAGTTTGGCGACAGCGACGAGCTGGAAGTAGGCGACCCGGTCTTGGCGCTGGGCAGCCCCGGAGGACTGGATTTCCAGAATACTCTGACCAATGGGATTGTGTCGGCGCTGGATCGGGAAGTGTCCGGCCGCAGTGGCACGTATATTCAGACGAACGCCGCGATTAACCCCGGTAACAGTGGCGGTCCGCTACTAAACCAGTATGGCCAGGTGATTGGCATCAACTCCAGCAAGATCATGGCCACCGGCTATGAAGGCATGGGCTTTGCTATTCCCACCCGTTCGGCCCAGACGATTTTGCATGATCTGATTGCATGTGGTTATGTGCAAGGGCGCCCGCGGCTGGGAATCACCGGCCGTACGGTGGAACAGAATGGCTATAACCCGGCAGGGTTCCAGATTGAATCCGTAGGGGAAGACAGCGGGTTTGCCAAAGTAGGAACGAAGAAAAATGATATTATCACAGCGGTGAATGGGGAAACCGTTACGTCGCTGGAAGAAGTACAGGCCATTATCTTTGAATTTGACCCCGGTGATACGGTGACTATTACCCTGTACCGGCCTTCGCCTCAGGGTGGGGAAGGACAATACCTGGATGTAGAGGTTGAGCTTTTGGCAGATACGGGGGAAACACAACAGTGAGAAACAAAAAAGCAAAACAGCTGGCGGCCGCTTTTCTGGCTGTCTGTATGATGAGCTTCGTAGGGTGCGCTTCGGACGACACGGAAGACAATACGGATAGCGGAGCACAGGCTCCGGTTTCTTCCGGCCAGACGGATGAATCCTTACAAGGGACCGGACAATCGTCCTTATGTGGGATGTTGGGCAGCCGCAGCGGATTTCTGTTTGCGGGTAGCGCATGGTACGTGACCAAAGACGATTTTTTGGGGACGGTTGCCCAGTGGTTCCCCGATGTAGCGAAAGCCCAGGAGACAGAAGAAGAAAACAGTTTTTCTCTTGCCGGAGTGCTCACGTTTGCGGATATCCCCTATGTAGGGTCGCTGGGCGCCACGCTCAACGAAACGGACCAGGTAGATGGGTGCACGCTCTCGTTTTCATTTGATACCCAGGATGAATGCCTGGAAGCGTACTTACAAGTGCGGGACATGATGGTCGAGAGTTGGGGTGCTGCCGATGCCACACCGGAAGGTTATTCAGAGGAACAGCCTGCCAGAGCGCAGTGGATGGCCGATGACGCCACCCAGGCCGAGCTGGGTATGCAAGAAGACGGCTTGTCGTTTACCATTACTCTATCGGCGCAGCAGGCCATGGGATAACCTATATATTATAAGGAAAAAGAAAAGGGACCCAGTGAAAGGGTCCCTTTTTTATAGTTTGCCGTCGGAAAACAAAGGATACAAAAGAAGAAAGAGCACAAAAGCCCTTTAGTTACCACAATTTACATAAAAAGAAGAGGAAAAGGACAGGATAAACGGGAAAGTTGACATATAGCAAAAGTAACAAAATTTCAAGAAAAACTTCTTGCAAAAAAGAGAATTTCAGGCTTGCAATTCCCGGAAAGGTATGGTATTATAATCAAGCACGACTGCGACAGATATGCGATGAAGCGGGAGGTTGCGGCCAGTATGGCCGGTTTTTCCGCAGAGTATGTCCGATTTTAAACCGGGCGAAAAGAGTGAGAGTGCAGAAAAACGAACAACGGGTATACTGCGGCTTGAAAAAGCCGTAAGTACGCGCGGATTTCTGTAGTCTTGACGCTGAGCTTGTCCCGGATTTCACAAAAGTGAATCCGGTTTTTTTATGAAGGGTGGAGAAACACCCGGAAGAGTGTAAACGAAAGCTAAGCGCCGCCCGCCAATGAAAAACTTCAGGAGGCGATGCAAAGTGGCAGTCAAAGAAAAGATCAGAATCAGAATCAAGGGGTACGATCATCAGCTGGTGGACCAGTCCGCCGAAAAGATCGTTGCAACCGCGAAGCGCACCGGCGCCCGCATCTCTGGGCCCGTTCCGCTGCCGACCGAAAAGCAGATCGTCACGATCCTGCGCGCTGTTCATAAGTATAAGGACAGCCGTGAACAGTTCGAGATGAGAACCCACAAGAGACTGATCGATATTCTCCGTCCCACCAACAAGACCGTTGAGGCTTTGATGGGTCTGGAACTCCCCGCTGGCGTTGACATCGAGATCAAACTCTGATCGTAGCAAGATTTCAACCAACCTGTCGGTCGGGGTCATGTTGGCACAAAGCCAACCAATAACCTAACAGGAGGTAAACAAGGAATGCAAAAGGCAATCATCGGCAAGAAGATCGGCATGACGCAGATCTTCGACGCAAACGGCAAAGTCATCCCCGTAACGGTTGTGGAAGCAGGCCCCTGCGTGGTCTCTCAGAAGAAAACCGTTGAATCCGATGGCTACAACGCGATTCAGGTAGGCTTCGGCGATCTGAAAGCGAACAAGGTGAACAAGCCCATGAAGGGCCATTTCGCCAAAGGGGACGTAGCCCCGAAGAAAACTCTGCGCGAATTCCGTCTTGACAACATCGACGCTTACAATGTGGGCGACCTCATTAAAGCCGACGTTTTCGCTGCAGGTGACAAGGTTGACGTGACCGGCACCAGCAAAGGTAAAGGTTACGCGGGCGTAATCAAGCGCTGGAACTTCCAGCGGCTGAAGGAAACCCACGGTTCCGGCCCTGTGGCCCGCCATGGTGGTTCCAACGGCGCCTGCTCCTCTCCCTCGCGTGTGTTCCCGGGTATGAAGATGGCCGGCCATCTGGGCGCCGAAAGAGTAACGGTGCAGAACCTGACCGTTGCCAAGATCGACGCTGAAAACAACCTGATTGCCGTCAAAGGCGCCGTGCCCGGCCCCAACGGCGGTATCGTTGTCATCCGCGACAGCGTGAAAGCGTAAGGGAAGGAGGAAATAGCATGCCTACAGTTTCTGTTTTTGATATGACCGGCAAAGAGATCGAAAAGATCGAACTGGCCGAATCTGTTTTCGGTGTAGAGCCCAACGTAGCCGTGATGAACGACGTGGTGAAGAACATTCTCGCTAACCGCCGTCAAGGTACGCAGTCTGCTCTGACCCGTTCTGAAGTTTCCGGCGGCGGCAAGAAGCCCTGGAGACAGAAAGGCACCGGCCATGCCCGTCAGGGCAGCACGCGGGCTCCCCAGTGGACCCACGGCGGCGTTGCCTTCGCTCCCAAGCCCCGCTGCTACAGCTATACGCTGAACAAGAAAGTTAAGCGCCTGGCTATGAAGAGCGCTCTTTCCAGCAAAGTGGCCGACGGCCAGATGGTCGTCATTGACAGCATCGTGACCGAAGAATATAAGACGAAGAACATCGTCAACATGCTCAAGGCCGTGGGCGCTGACAAAAAAGCTCTCATCGTGCTGCCTGAGATCGACAAGAAGGTCATCGCATCCGCTGCCAATATCCCTGGTGTGAAAACCACCCAGGTCAATACTCTGAACGTGTACGACATCCTGGGCGCCGATATGTTCATCGTCGCGAAAGGTGCCGTGGCACAGATTGAGGAGGTATTCGCATAATGACCGCACAGGAAATCATCGTTCG
The DNA here is from genome assembly GCA_930990065.1 of uncultured Clostridia bacterium. Taxonomy (GTDB): domain Bacteria; phylum Bacillota; class Clostridia; order Oscillospirales; family Acutalibacteraceae; genus Heritagella; species Heritagella caecorum. Next base: position 38,730 of record CAKNOA010000017.1, read on the forward strand.
CCCCGTGATCACGGAGAAATCCATGGCCGGTATCGGCGAAAAGAAATATACCTTCGAAGTGGCCCCCACCGCCGGCAAGATTGAAATTGCCCACGCTGTGGAAGAGCTCTTCGGTGTGAAGGTAAAGAAGGTCAACACTCTGCATGTACGCGGCCGTCTGCGCCGTCAGGGTCGGTTTGAAGGGTACACCAAGAGCTGGAAAAAAGCTGTGGTAACCCTGACCGAAGAGAGTAAGACCATCGAATTCTTCGAATCCATGGTTTAATTGCCGGGAACGTTTTTCGAAGAGGCAAATATGGGAAGGCACGGCAAGCTTCCCGCAAAGCCATATTCATGAGGAGTGTGAAACCGAATGCCGATTATTACCTATAAACCCACTTCGGCAGCGAGAAGAAACATGTCCGTTACGGATTATTCCTCGCTCTCCAAGAAGGGTCCTGAAAAGAGCCTGCTGGCTCCTATGAAGCACAGATCCGGCCGTAACAGCTATGGCCGCATCACCGTTCGCCATCGTGGCGGCGGCAACCGCACCAAATATCGTATTATCGACTTCAAGCGCCAGAAGCACGACATGGCTGCTACGGTGCTGAGCATCGAATATGATCCCAACCGTTCCGCTTTCATCGCCCTGGTGCAGTATGAAGACGGCGAAAAGAGATATATCATTGCTCCCCATGGCCTGAAGGCCGGCGACGTGGTATACTCCGGCGCCAACGCGGACATCAAACCCGGCAACGCTCTGCCGCTGAAGAACATCCCCGTCGGTACCTTCATCCACAACGTGGAACTGTACGCCGGGAAAGGCGCTCAGCTGGCTCGTTCCGCTGGGATCATGGCACAGTTGATGGCTAAGGAAAATGGTATGGCGCTGCTGCGTCTGCCCTCCGGCGAACTGCGCAATGTTTCTGAAAACTGCATGGCTACCATTGGCCAGGTAAGCAACATCGACCATGAAAACGTGAAGATCGGTAAAGCCGGCCGGAAACGTCATATGGGCTGGCGCCCGACGGTGCGTGGTTCTGTTATGAACCCCAACGACCACCCGCACGGCGGCGGCGAAGGCAAATCGCCGATTGGCCATCCCGGCCCGGTTACCCCTTGGGGCAAGCCTGCGCTGGGTTATAAGACCCGCAAGACTCACAACCAGAGCGATAAGTTCATTGTGAGAAGAAGAAACGGCAAATAAGCTGTACGAAAGGAGCTATGTAAGGAATGAGCAGAAGCGTTAAAAAGGGTCCTTATGTACAGCCTGTGCTGCTGAAAAGGATTCAGGAAATGAATGCTGCCGGGGAAAAGAAGATTGTGAAGACCTGGAGCCGGGCTTCGATTATTTTCCCTGATTTTGTAGGACACACGATTGCGGTTCATGACGGCCGCAAGCACGTTCCGGTCTATGTAACGGAAGATATGGTTGGCCACAAGCTGGGCGAATTCGCCCCCACCCGCACCTTCCGTGGTCATGCCGGCGGCAAGACCACCGGTAAATAAGCCGAAAGGAGTGTAAATCAATATGGAAGCAAGGGCAACCCTGAAATACGCCCGCATTTCGCCGCGTAAAATGCAGATCGTGTTGGATCTGATCCGCAATAAGCCGGCTGACATGGCACTGGCCATTCTGAAGCACACCCCGAAGGCTGCGTGCGAAGATCTGGAAAAGCTGCTGAAGTCCGCTATGGCGAACGCTGAAAATAACCACAACATGGATACGACGAAGCTGTATGTAGCTTCCTGCTACGCAGCGCCGGGCCCCATCCTCAAGCGTATCCGTCCCAGAGCACAGGGCCGTGCGTTCCGCATTCTGAAGAGAACGTCGCATGTCACCATCGTGCTTAAAGAGCAAGATTAAGCGAAGAGGAGGTACACTATGGGCCAGAAAGTAAATCCCCACGGACTCCGTGTGGGCGTTATCAAAAATTGGGATTCCCGCTGGTTCGCCAAGAAAAACGTGTTTGGCGACACCCTGGTGGAAGACTATAACCTGCGTAAAGATCTGAAGAAGCAGCTGGCCGCTGCCGGTGTTCCGAAGATCGAAATCGAACGTGACGCTAGCCGCGTTCGCATTCACATTCACTGCGCGAAGCCGGGCATCGTGATCGGCAAGGGCGGCAGCGAAATCGAAAAACTCCGCGTACAGCTGGAAAAGCGCCTGGGCAAACCGGTGAACATCAACATTGTGGAAGTTCGTCAGCCCGATCTGAACGCTCAGCTGGTGGCGGAAAACATTGCACAGCAGCTGGAAAAGCGTGTTTCCTTCCGCCGTGCTATGAAACTCTGCATCGGCCGCAGCATGAAGCTGGGCGCCAAGGGTATCAAAACTCAGGTGTCCGGTCGTCTGGGCGGTGCGGAAATCGCCAGAACCGAGCAGTATCATGACGGCACTATCCCGCTGCAGACGCTGCGCGCTGACATTGATTACGGTTTTGCCGAAGCTGCCACCACGTATGGCCGCATCGGTGTGAAAGTTTGGCTGTACAGAGGCGAAGTGCTGCATGACAGCCGTAAGCCCCGCAAGGAAGGAGGCAATAAATAATGTTGCTGCCTAAGAGAGTGAAATACCGCCGGGTGCACCGCGGTCGTCTGACCGGTAAAGCGCTGCGCGGCAATACTGTCACTTACGGTGATTTCGGCCTGCAGGCCCTCGATCCCGCCTGGATCACTTCCAACCAGATCGAAGCGGCCCGTGTTGCCATGACCCGTTACTGCAAACGTTTTGGTAAGGTTTGGATCAAAATCTTCCCCGACAAGCCCATCACCGAAAAGCCCGCTGAAACCCGCATGGGTTCCGGTAAAGGTTCTCCCGAATACTGGGTGGCCGTGGTGAAACCCGGTCGTGTGATGTTCGAAATCGGCGGTGTAGCGGAAGAAACCGCTCGCGAGGCTCTGCGCCTGGCTGCCAACAAGCTGCCGATCAGATGCAAATTCGTGAAGAAAGAAACGGGGTGTGAGCAGTAATGAAAGCCGCTGAAATCAGACAAATGACGACGGAAGAGCTTTCCGCAAAGCTGAAAGACCTGACGGCCGAGCTCTTCAACCTGCGTTTCCAGCTTGCCATCAACCAGCTTGATAACCCGATGCGCATTACCGCCGTGAAGAAGGACATCGCCCGTGTGAAGACGGTTCTCCGCGAGAACGAATCCGGCGTGAACGCATAAGAAAGGGAGGTTTAGGCTGTGAGCGACAGAAACATGAGAAAAACCAACGTTGGCCGCGTAGTCAGCGACAAAATGGACAAAACCATTGTAGTGGCCATCGAGGACAGCGTGAAGCATCCGCTTTATAAAAAAGTTATCAAGCGCACCGTGAAACTGAAGGCGCACGATGAAAACAACGAGTGCCGCGTAGGCGATCGCGTTCGCGTGATGGAGACCCGCCCTCTTTCGAAAGATAAGAGATGGAGAGTCGTTGAAATCGTAGAAAAGGCCAAATAAGTTACGGCCGCTTGGCAAAAGTCAGTCCCCTGACTTTAACATAGAAGGAGGAACGCACTGTGATTCAACAGCAGACTTACCTCAAAGTGGCCGACAACACCGGCGCGAAGGAGCTTATGTGCATCCGCGTGCTGGGCGGTACTGGCCGGAGGTATGCAAATATTGGCGACGTTGTGGTTGCTTCGGTTAAAAAAGCAGCACCCGGCGGCGTGGTAAAGAAAGGCGACGTGGTGAAGGCGGTTGTGGTCCGCTCGGCTACCGGTGTGCGCCGTGATGACGGAACGTATATCCGTTTTGACGAAAACGCAGCAGTGATCATTCGTGACGACAAGAGCCCCAGAGGCACTCGTATCTTTGGGCCGGTCGCCAGAGAACTGCGTGAAAGAGATTATATGAAGATCCTGAGCCTGGCTCCGGAAGTGCTGTAAGGAGGTGCCCGTATTTATGAATAACGTTCATGTGAAGACTGGTGACACCGTCCAGATCCTCAGCGGCAAGGACAGAGGCAAGCAGGGGAAAGTTATGGCCGTGAGCCCCAAAGAGGGTAAGGTCATTGTGGAAAAATGCAACATGGTTACGAAGCACGTCAAACCCCGCCGTATGGGCGAGACCGGCGGCATCGTGAAGGCGGAAGGCGCCATGTATTCCTGCAAAGTGCAGATCGTTTGCCCGCACTGCGGCAAGCCCACCCGTGTCGCCCACAAAATCCTTGAGGACGGCAGCAAGGAACGCATTTGCAAGAAATGCGGCGAGTCGCTGTAAGGGAGGATAGAGACAAATGGCAAGACTGAAAGAGTTTTACAAGCAGGAGGCTGCTCCCGCGCTCATGAAGAAATTCAACTACAAGAGCGTTATGCAGATCCCGAAGCTTGACAAGATCGTAGTCAACGTGGGCGCCGGCGAAGCGAAAGACAACGCTAAGGTGATCGACACCATCAGCGCGGATCTCGCCGCCATCACCGGCCAGAAGCCCATGGTTTGCAAAGCGAAAAAATCCGTGGCCAACTTCAAACTGCGTGCCGGTATGAACATTGGCCTGAAGGTAACGCTGCGCGGCGACCGGATGTATGAATTCATCGACCGTCTGTTCAACGTGGCGCTGCCCCGCGTACGTGACTTCCGCGGGATCAACCCCAACTCGTTCGACGGCCGTGGGAACTACAACCTGGGCGTGCGCGAACAGCTGATTTTCCCCGAAATCGATTTCGATAAAGTGGATAAAGTGCGCGGCATGGATATCTGCTTTGTCACCACCGCCACTACCGACGAAGAAGCCCGCGAGCTGCTGACTCTGATGGGCGCACCGTTTGCGAAATAAGGAGGGATTATTGTGGCTAAAACTGCTATGAAGCTTAAACAGCAGAGAGAACCCAAGTTCTCTTCGCGTCGTTATAACAGATGCAAAATCTGCGGCCGGCCGCATGCCTATCTTCGCAAGTTCGGTATTTGCCGTATTTGCTTCCGTGAACTGGCCTACAAAGGCGAGATTCCGGGCGTGAAAAAGGCAAGCTGGTAACGAAGGACAGGAGGTAACAGCATGCAGATTACAGATACCATCGCGGACCTGCTCACCCGTATTCGCAACGCGAGCAGCGCGAAACATGATACCGTGGAAGTGCCCGCTTCCAACGCCAAAAAGGCGATCTGCCAGATCCTGGTGGACGAAGGCTACGTAAAGAGCTTTTCCGTGACTGAAGACGGCAAACAGGGCATGATCAAAATTGTGCTGAAATATGCGGAAGGCAAAACGCCGGTCATCAAAGGCCTGCGCCGCGTCAGCAAACCCGGCCTGCGCATTTATTCCGGCGCCGCCGAAATGCCCAAGGTTATGAACGGCCTGGGCGTAGCCATTGTTTCCACTTCGAAGGGCATCATGACCGACCGTCAGGCCCGCAAAGAAAACATTGGCGGCGAAGTGCTGGCATTTGTTTGGTAAGATAAGGGAGGTGTACACATGTCTCGAATTGGAAGAAAACCCATAAATATTCCCGCCGGCGTCGAAGTCAAAGTCGACGACAGCGTTGTCACGGTGAAGGGCCCCAAAGGCACCCTGACCCAGAAAGTCCACCCCAACATGACGGTGACGGTGGAGGGCAACGAGATTCTCGTGACCCGCCCCAATGACGAAAAGGAAAACCGTTCGCTGCATGGCCTGACCCGTACGCTGATCCACAACATGGTAATCGGCGTGACGGAAGGGTACAAGAAGACGCTGGAAGTCAACGGCGTTGGCTACCGTGCTCAGAAGCAGGGCAGCAACCTGGTGATGAACCTCGGGTTCTCCCATCAGGTGATCGTCAGCGAAGTGCCCGGCATTACGATCGAAGTACCCAATGCAAACACCGTCGTGATCTCTGGTCCCGACAAGCAGCAGGTAGGTCAGTTTGCCGCTGAAGTGCGCGAAAAGCGCCCGCCGGAGCCTTATAAGGGCAAGGGCATTAAGTATGATTATGAAGTGGTCCGCCGCAAGGAAGGCAAAGCCGGTAAGGGCTCGAAGAAGTAAGGAGTGAATGACAAATGGTGAACAAGGCTTCCAGCAATAAAGCCAGACTGCACCGCCACAAGAGAGTGCGCGGTAAAATTTCGGGCACCGCTGCCCGTCCCCGCCTGAATGTGTTCCGCTCCAACAAGAACATCTACGCCCAGATTATCGACGATGTTGCAGGAGTGACGCTGTGCGCTGCCTCCACTTTGGATGCAGAATTCGAAGGAAACGGCGGTAACAAAGAAGCTGCGCATAAGGTCGGCGAACTGCTGGCCAAACGCGCTGCCGATAAAGGAATCTCCGAGGTTGTGTTCGACCGCGGCGGTTATATCTTCCACGGCCGCGTCAAAGAGCTGGCCGAAGGC
>CAKNOA010000018.1 GCA_930990065.1 uncultured Clostridia bacterium
GCCACTCCTGCTAAAACCGAATATTCCTGCACCAGGGGCTCTTTTTGTACTGTCCGCACAATCTGGGGCAGTTCACGCGGGGAAGAAAACGGGTAGGGATTTAGTTTTTGGTTTGGATGGATAGTTCCATGTCGTGAATTAGATTTTTGGCCCAAATGCCGCTCTTCAGCATTAAGAAACCGATGACCGCTTTAATCATTTCGGAAAGCTGTGCAGAAAGGAAGACTAGCGGCATAGGTAAGGAAGTAAACCGGCACAGGCAATATACAATAGGTAGAACTACACACCAAGTAAACCCACAGTCAAAGAAGAAAGTGATCACCGTGCGTCCGCCGCTGCGCACCGTAAAATAGCAGGTATGCATAAACGCCGAAACAGGGAAAATAGCCCCGGCAATATACAGTAACGTAGTGGTCAGAGAGCGTACATCGTTACTTGTATTATAAATATAAGGAATTAGCGGCGCTGTCAGGATCAAAATAGACCCAATGACAATGTGTAAGAGTACCGTAAAGGTAATCAGCCGGGTATCGGTTTCTTTGGCCCCTTCAAAATCCCCGGCGCCTAAGCGCTGCCCGACCATGATCGAAACCACACTGCCCATGGCAAACATTATAATAGTAAACAGATTCCATACGGTGTTTTCAATGTTAATGGCCGCTACGACGGTCAGCCCCCGGGTACTGTAGCTCTGGTTAATCATGGTGGTGCCCAGCGACCACAGGCTTTCATTGAGCATCAGCGGCAGGCCTGTCACCAAAATCCGGCGGCACAGCGTCAGCGGAATGCGCAGGCTGCGCCACGCGCCTTGAATGAACCGGTATTTTTCCGGATGCCGGTGGGTGGCCAATAATAGATACCCGCCTTCCACAAAGCGGGACATCACCGTGGCCAAAGCGGCCCCGGCTACCCCCATGGCGGGAAATCCCAAATGGCCGAAAATAAGCAGATAGTTAAAACACAGGTTGACAAGGATCGACAGCACACTGGAAATCATGGGCTGGACGGCGTCGCCGGTTTCGCGCACGACGGAACTGTATACTTGGGCAATCATATAAGGGAACAGACCGCACAGCGTAATCCCCAGATAATCTTTCGCAAGCGACGCGGTCAGCCCTACATCGCTGGTCCCATCATCCGTTAGGAAAAGGGAGATAAGAGAATCCCCCGATAGGGAAAAAACCAAAATGGCGGCGATGGTCAGCACCATCCCGGCCAACATGCGGAACCGCAGGGTATCCCGCAAACCTTTATGGTCGCCCACCCCGAAAAACTGGGCGCCAAAAATCGACGCACCGCTGAGAATACCGAAGACTGTCAGGTTATAAACAAACACCAATTGATTGACAATCGCCACGCCGGAAATGGCCTCGGTGCCCAAAGCCCCCACCATGACGTTATCCAGCAAGCTGACAAAACTACTGACGGCCTGTTGGATGATCAATGGAATGGCCAGGTGCAGCATGCCAAGATAAAAAGCGCGGTCTCCGATCCATTTGTTGGGGATCTTCATAACGTTTTCTTTCCTCCTCTTTCCGTTTCACGGTCGGCTGTAGCGGGGCTATGGGGCAGAAAAAAAGAGCCTGCAAAGAAATGGCAGTCTCTGCCCGTGTAGCTCTTGGCGGCACCCCTCTATGCCACAAAAAGCCAGACTGTGCATGCCCGTTTATTGTAGCAGGTTCCCCTATCGTTTGTAAACACAAGAAAGAAACATTTATTTAAAAACAAAAAAATAGAACCCGCAGGTTTGACAAAAAAGAAACAAAATCGTATACTGCAAGCAAAGCAGGAGAAAGGAGGAAAAACTATGCCGGTTTGGTTATGGGTGTTAGTTGGTTTTTTTAGCGGCAGCCTGATGTTCAGCGCTTGGCTGCCCAAATGGTTCTGTGGGGTCGATGTTTGTCAAAAAGCAAAAGACAAAAACCCTGGGGTTTCCAATGCCATGACACAGGCAGGTATTCCCATTGGCGTGCTGTGCCTGTTATGCGATCTGGCAAAAGGGATCATCCCCATCGTACTGGCTTTAAAACACATGCCGCCTCGGATACCGCTTTTTTCCTTGGTCCTTTTGTCACCGGTGGCCGGGCACGCGTTTTCCCCGTTTCGAAGGTTTCGCGGCGGCAAGGCCATTACCGTTTCGTTCGGAGTTCTGCTGGGGGCAGGACGTGTTTTTCCGGGGGTGTGGATACTAGCCGCCTGGTATTTGTTTTTTTCTCTCGTGGTGCGGATTTGCCCCAATAGCGTTCGGACTTGTGTCACGTATGTCTTTTTTGCCGGTACGGTCTTTTTGTGGCCGGTATGCCGTCCCTTTTTAGCCGGTTGCTGGGGGATCGCAGCCATTGTGTGCCTGAAACATTTTCGGGAAGCCAGGACCAGTCAGGGGAGCTTGTCTTTCCTTCACCGGTCGTTAACATGGGATAGCCATTCGGAAGGCCATCGTTAAAAGGAGAATTTCCTATGAAAGTGCTCATTCTATCTTGCAACACCGGCGGCGGCCATAACAGCGCCGCCTTAGCTGCCCGGGATGCTTTTATCCAGGCGGGCCATGAAGCGGAGTTTGTCGATCTGTTTTCCATTGCCAGTAAAAAATTATCCGGGCGAGTGAGCCGGGCATACCTATTCAGCACCCGTCTGCCCTTCCTATTCCATTTGGCTTATTGGGCGGGGAAGAAAGTCAGCCGTCCCGGCCGGCAGTCGCCGGTTTATGCGGCCAATACGCTGCATGCGGGACACCTTTACCGGTATCTACAGGAACACCCCTGTGATATCATTGTAACCACGCACCTGTTTGCGGCCGAGCAGCTGACCTGCCTGAAAAAGCGGGGACAGCTGACGGTTCCCACCGTGGGGGTAGCCACCGATTACACGTGTATCCCGTTTTGGGAAGAGACCGATCTCGATTTCTATGTAATTCCGCAGGAAGATTTGGTGGAAGAATTCACAAGCCATGGTATGAAAAAAGAAAAACTGCAGCCCTTTGGCATTCCGGTTTCGCCGGATGTCCGGCAGCAAGAAACAAAACAGCAGGCCCGCGCCCGGTTGCGTGAAGAGCTATTGCCCGGATTTGACTGCCAAAAACCATTTTTGCTCATTATGTCGGGGAGTATGGGGTTTGGCAACAGTGGCTTGCTGGTGGAAAAACTGTTGCGCCGGGAGAAGGATATTACCTTGTGCGTTGTGTGCGGGAATAACCGTAAACAGCAAAAGCGGTTGCAGCTGCTGTTTGGCCGACAAAAGGGTGTGTATATTTTAGGGTATACCGATCAGGTGCCGCGGCTTTTGCATGCGGCGGACGTGGTCTTTACCAAGCCCGGTGGGTTGACGACTACCGAAGCGGCGGTGTCCCGCACACCGCTGGTGCATACAGCGCCCATTCCCGGTTGTGAAACGGCCAACGCCGCCTTCTTTGCCGCCCATGGCATGTCGGTCAGCGCTCCCCGTGCCCGGGAACAGTGTGAAGCCGGGTTATATCTGTTGGAGCATCCCCCCGTCGCCGAAGAAATGAAGGAAAGGCAAAAAGATTATCTGCCTGGGGATGCCGCCGACCGGTTGGTGACATTCTGTGAAAGTTGTGTAGCCGGCCAACAGGGTCCCGGAGAAACAGACAACGAATAAAAAACGGCAGAACGATGTAAAATCGTTCTGCCGTTTTTTGTTTTAAAAATTCTTAGTCCAGATCTTCCCGCTTTTCCCGAAGATATTCTTCACAAATATCTTCCATGCGGCTAAACAGGGAATTGCCTTTTTCTTCACCAAATAGACGGATCAGCCCGCTGCGGGTGCCCGTCAAATCGGTGCTCTTTAAAATCAGCCGGTAAATTTCGTTATAAGCACCTGACCGAAGGCCTTCCACTCGAATACGGTCGCGAATACGCTTTTTGTAGTGTTCTGTCAGTTTGGGGATTTCCTTTTTGGGGGCGGACAGGATTTTTTCCGCGGAGGTAGCCGCCGGTTTCGATTTGGAAGGAGAAGTGGGTTCCGTTTCTACGGCCGCTTTTTTCGGTTCGGCTGCTTCTTTTTTCACCGCTTGGCGGGACCGGGTACGGCCGGGTGTTTTTTTAGCCGGTGCTTTTTCATTTACGGTAGGCTGGGCCGCCGTTGTGTCCGCCGTTTTGGGGGCGGATTCTTTTTTTTCGGAAGCCTTGTCAGCCGGTTTTGCGGCTGCGGCCGGTTTTTTGGCATTCGTTTTCTGCGCAGCGGCTGGTTTTTTACTGGGATGACCGGCTTCCTTTTTGGGTTCTTCTTTAGGCGCAGCGGGGGAAACGGCCGGTTCCTTTTTAGCCGGGGCTTTCCGGGATGCCGGCCGGCGGGCGGCCGGTTTCGTGGTTTCTTCCGGTTCCGGGTGACTGGCTGTTTCGGGTTTATCCGGTTCTGCAACTTGTTCTTTTGAAGAAGATACGGGGGTTTCCCCGTTTTCTTCTTTTACGGGTAGAACAGCCGGAGCCGAGACCACAGGGGCCGGTTTTTCGGCCGCTTTTGGGGCAGACGCCGGGGTTTGAACCGGGGCTTCGGGAACAGCCGGAGTGGGTTCGGCCGCTTTTTGTTCGGGTTCTTTCTTTTCAGCGGCTACCGGTGTCAGCCGGGCATACGCGACGGCGCTGTCGTGGGCTTTGGGTTCCACCGGTTTAGTAGCAGCCGGTTCCGTGTGCGAAGGGGCCGGGGTTACCGGCCCAATGCGGGTATAAGCCGCCGGCACTTCTTTTTCCCGGGTAGGTGCGGCCGCAACCGGCTGCAGGCGGGTTTCGGCCCGCGGGCCCAGGGAACGGGGTTCGCTGCTCTTTTTTTCGGTTTCGGCCGGTACGGTCGTTTTGGACACGCTTTCTTTTGTGGCCGGTTTTTCGATAACGGGGGCCTGTTCCGGTGCAGCGGATTTTTGAACCGGAGTAGATACCACCGGTTCATGAGGAACCGCGTTCGAATGGGTGGGGGTTGTGACGGGAGCCGGGGCAGTTTCCTCCTTTTCTTTTATGTCCTTGGCGGAGGTTTCTTTTACGGCGGTTTCCGTTGTCCGCGGGCTGCGGCGGGAGCGGAAACTACCGCTGCGGCCCCGGCGCGGGGCCCGGGCGGGAGAAGTGTGCCGCTGCTCTTCCTGTGCCAGCATTTCGTCGGTGGGGGCAATGGCGATTTGCCGGGTGATGGTGATGGGCTTTTTCTCCGAATGATAGCTGCTCCAGAAATCCACCACACTGTTAAAGCCGTTGTCCCGGCTGACAATGATAAAATTGGTGTCTTTATTTTTGGCAATCAGGTACCCACTCATGGTTGCCAGCTGGAAATCCAAATAATTTTTCGCGGATTTATCGATTTTAATGTATTTGATCTTGGCTTTGGTATTGTTCAGCGCAATGTGGGTATCGAACGTGATGGAACCGGTATAAATGCCGTAAAACAAATACACGCGGTCATTTTTCTTTAACGTTTCAATACCGGTCAGTCCGCTGATACCGGTATTTTCATAGTCAATGAGATAAATGCTCATAAAAACTCTCCTCCAATCGAAGTCATAAAGTGGGAGGCCTTATAGGGGCAGGGGCTGGCCATTTAAAAACGCCTGTTGCAGGGAGTCGCCCTGATAGCAGAGTTTGAGGGAAAAGTAGGGGTGTTTTAGGGCCAAAAAGGAAAGAAAAAGCTTGTCCCCTTCCCACAGGGGCAACTGGGGCACGTCGGTGATGGGAATCCACTGCAAAGTGCCTTCCTGGCAGGGGTGCAGCGTACCGGAAAACGCATGGCACGTAAACAGATGCATATATTCCGTTTCATACCGGTCCGATACAAAGGTAACAAGCCCCCGGGGTTCCATCTGTTCCAGCACGAGGCCGGTTTCTTCATAAGCTTCCCGCTTAAGGCAGTCTTCCGGGCTTTCGCCCTCTTCCATATGGCCGCCAATCCCCACCCATTTGCCGGCATTGGGATCATGGGGCTTTTTGTTGCGGTATAGCATCAGGTACCGGCCGTCTTTTTCCACATAACAGAGCGTCGTATTGGTCATGACGGAAGGCCTCCCCTCATCAGCCACAAAATCAGCCAACACACACCCAGAATCACCGGCTGATGTACCACATAAATCAGCAGAGCGTGCCGCCCCACCAGGGCAAAAAACGGGATCCGGGACGGATAGAAAAACCGGGGGAATTGCCCGTTTGCGGCTAAACGTCCGAGAAACGCCCCAAAAAAGAACACGAATACCCACGGCAAAAGCGGAAAATAGTCCGACGAATGGAATGCGGTGCTGTGGAGCCCCAGGGGGCTGAGCCAGTCGGTGGCATACAGGCTGTCCGGCAGCTTAATCCCGAAAAAGATGGTGCCGCCGGAAACCGTACGGAATCCCAGATAGAGAAACACCTGCACCAAAAGCCCTACGGCGACCGGTATGCGGCGGCAGATAGGGGCAAGGGCAGCGTACAGCAGCATGGATACCGACAGGAAATGCAAAATGCCGAATATAATTTGCTCTTCCGGTACCACCCACATGGTCACCCCCGTAATGGCCAGCGCCACCAGCAGCAGTTTGCCGCCCCGCTGGGCATTGGAATGGGAGAAATTGCAGCAAATACCGGAAATCAGGATAAACAGCCCCGCAAACCAGGGCTCAGCCGGCCGGAAAAAACGCAGCAGCGTTTCCCCAAGAGGCAGCCCAAACAGGGCGGCCATGGAGTAAAATCCATGGTAAAAAACCATACAACAAACGGCAAAGCCCCGCAATTCGTCCAGCAAGACAAGCCGTTCTTTGGACGGCGCCGGATGTTGGGCGCTAGGGCGTGACAGCGTGTTCATGAGAGAATCACCTCAAGTCCAAAATCCAGCCATGGCAAAGAAGCCCAAAAGAAAGGCCGGAAAAAGGAAAAGCCTTTGCTGTGCGCCGGAAAATGTGGTACAATGCAGGCAAGCTTTCCTGCCCGAAAAGGACGGACAAGAAAAGCCTGTCGAAATGTGTAAATTTACGTTATTATAGCATGAATAGCTTAATTATTTCAACGTGCAGAATACGGAAAGGAAGAAGAAACCTATGGAAAAGGAAAAAGCAAAACGGTTGTGGCTTTTTGATTTGGACGGAACACTGACCTGTTCGCACCCTGGCATCCTATTGTGTGTAAAATACGCTTTGACGGAAATGGGAAAACCCCTGCCCGCACCGGAAACTCTGCGGAAATCTATCGGGCCGCCCCTTTCGGAAAGTTTTACCAGTTTTGTGGGGCTTTCGGAAGAAGAGTGCAAAGAGGCCGTCCGGCGGTACCGGCTGCACTATGAAGCGGAAGGCGCGCTAAAAAACCAACCGTATGAAGGTATACCCGAGTTGCTCCGTGACCTGCGGGCCCAGGGAAACACTGTAGGGGTGGCGACTTCCAAACCGGCCCGGTTTACGGAAAAAATCCTGCGCCATTTTGGGCTGTGGGAGCTATTTGACACCGTAAGTTGTGCCCAGGAAGACCTTCACCCCATGACGAAAAAAGAACTGATCGAAAAAGCCATGGCAGAAACCGGTTTTTCCCCCGACGAAACCGTGATGGTGGGGGATACCCGTTTTGACGCCGCGGGGGCCCGGCAGGCGGGCACCGGGTTTATTGGGGTCTTATATGGCTATGGGACCCGTGAAGAGATGGAAAAAGAAGGTGCCAGGGAGTTTGCCTGCGCCGTGGACGAGCTCGCCCGGAAGATTTTAGACAGATAAAAAGGACTTTTCTGCAAGTTTTATTCAGAAAAGCTGCTAATTTTATGAGCGGCTGCCGGGAAAATCCCATGGAGATAGAAGCAGAACGAAGGATTTGTTTGAAAAAAGTGCAAAAAAGGCCAGAAAGCCTTGACGGGGCAAACGCAACTGTTTATAATGAAATGAAAACCGGCACTTTAGCCGTTTCACTCTATGAAAAAGGGAAGTGAGAGCGGATGATCAGCGGTGCACAGATCATGGTGAAATGCTTGCAAGAGGAGAAGGTGGAAGTCGCCTTCGGTTACCCCGGAGCGGTGATTTGTCCGTTCTACGATGAACTATACCGCACCAACATTCGCCATGTACTGGTACGGCAGGAACAGCACGCGGCTCATGAAGCCAGCGGGTATGCGCGCAGCAGCGGGAAAGTGGGCGTGTGCATTGTGACGTCCGGCCCCGGTGCGACCAATTTGATTACAGGCCTTGCCACGGCTTATATGGATTCGATTCCGCTGGTGGCTATTTCCGGCCAGGTTAACAGCGAACTGTTGGGCCGCGATGTATTTCAGGAAGCCGATGTGACCGGTGCCTGTGAATCGTTTACCAAACACAGCTATCTGGTGAAAAACGCCGCGGATCTGCCCCGTATTTTTAAAGAAGCCTTTACCATTGCTTCGACCGGCCGTCCCGGCCCGGTGCTCATTGATGTACCGGTAGACGTGCAGCAAAGTATGGTGGACGGGGACTTTTCGTACCCGGCCGTGGCCGATATTGTCGGATACAAACCCCGGACCGAAGGAAACGGATTGCAGATTAAACGGGCCATGGCCGAATTAAAAGAAGCCAAACGTCCGTTGATTTGCTGCGGTGGCGGTGTGGTGCTGGCCGGTGCCCGGGAAGAAATGAAAGCCTTTGCCCGCAAAACCGGGATTCCCATTGTGGCCACGATGATGGGGATTGGCGTCATTCCCATGGATACCCCCCAGTATTTGGGGATGATTGGCAGCCACGGGCGCGTCTATGCCAACCGCGCCATGCGGGAAAGTGATTTGATTATTTTGTGCGGGGCGCGGGTCGGTGACCGGGCCGTGTCGGCACCGGAACAGGTGGCCCAGAACACCCGCATTATCCATATTGATATTGACCCGGCGGAAATTGGGAAGAACATCCGGGTGGATATCCCCATTGTGGGCGACATCCGGCAGGTGCTGGCCCGGTTTGCCGAAAAGGCGGAACCGCTGGATATTGCCGATTGGCGGGAAACCGTAATCGGGTACAAAACGGCGTATGTGCCTACCGGCGAAGACCGGGACGATTGCGTCGAACCGCGGTCGTTTATTCGGGCCTTATCCCGGATGATGGACGAAAGGGCTATTTTGGTGGCCGATGTGGGCCAGAACCAGATTTGGTCGGCACGGAATTTTAACGTGAAAGAAGGCCGCTTCCTCACCAGCGGCGGCCTGGGCACCATGGGCTATGCGTTGCCGGCTGCGATTGGGGCCAAAATTGCCAAACCCCACCGCCAGGTGGTGGCGATCTGCGGGGACGGGGCGTTCCAGATGAGTATGATGGAACTGGCTACCGCCTGCCAGCAGAAGATACCTGTGAAGCTGATTTTGATGGACAATTCCCGTTTGGGCATGGTGAAGGAGCTGCAAGATAAATTGTACGGCAGCCGGTATGAAGCCACGCTGCTGGATGGAAACCCCGATTTTGTGGCGCTGTGCCAGGCCTATGGGATACGGGCTGTGCGGGCGGAAAATAACCGCCAGGCAGAAGCGTATGCCAAAGAGATGCTGGCAAGCAAAGAAGCCTACGTGTTGGTGTGCCGGGTCGATCCCGATACGCCTACCATTTAAGAAAAGGGGGTTCGGTATGATGAAATATACCCTGTCGATTTTGGTGGAAAACCAGCCGGGCGTTCTTTCCAAAGTGGTGGGACTGTTCAGCCGGCGAGCCTTCAATATCGATTCCCTGGCGGTAGGCGAAACGGAAAACCCGGAAACGTCACGGATTACCATTGTTGTGGATGGGGATGAACGGATTGTGGAGCAGGTAGAAAAACAGCTCAACAAGATCATCCCGGTTATCAAAGTGAAAAACCTTTCCACCGCCGGGCGGTATGTCAGCTGTGAGCTTTGCCTGATCAAAGTGAGCTGTGAAGCAGCCCAGCGCCCGGAAGTCATCGAAATCGCCACCATGATGGGGTCGGAGATTATCGATGTGGGACTGAAAACGCTGACACTGCGCTTTGCAGGGACGGTTGAAAAGGCCGAAACGCTCTTTACCCTGCTGCAGCCTTACGGCGTGCGTGAAATTGTGCGTACGGGCACCATCGCCATGGAAAAAGGCGATACCGTAACGCGCGGCCGCTAAAAGACGGCCACCTTTACCTAGTGAACAACCGGGGCTCCCGGCTGTGATATTCATTATTGTTCATAGGAGGAACGATACCATGGTTAGCGAAGACAAGAAGGTAAGATCCAACCTGAAGATCTATTATGAAGCCGATTGCGACATTAATGTCCTGAAGGGCAAGACCGTTGCGGTAATCGGTTACGGCAGCCAGGGACATGCCCATGCGCTGAACCTGCACGACAGCGGGGTCAACGTGATTGTGGGCCTGTATGAAGGCAGCAAGAGCGCCGACAAGGCCAGAAGCCACGGTTTGACGGTCATGAACGTAGCCGATGCCACCAAGGCGGCTGATATCATTATGATCCTGATCCCCGATGAACGTCAGGCGGATATGTACAAGAAAGACATTGAGCCCTACCTCACCGAAGGCAAAGCCATTGCGTTTGCTCACGGTTTCAATATCCATTTTGGCCAGATCAAACCGCCGAAGAATGTGGATGTATTCATGATCGCGCCGAAGGGCCCCGGCCACACGGTGCGCAGTGAATTCTTGGAAGGCAAAGGCGTGCCCTGCCTGGTAGCTGTGGAACAGGATTACACGGGCCATTGCCTGGATATCGCCCTGGCTTATGGTGCCGGTATTGGCGGCGCCCGTGCGGCCATCATGGAAACGACCTTCAAGATCGAAACCGAAACCGACCTGTTCGGCGAACAGGCTGTGCTGTGCGGCGGCGTAACCGCCCTAATGCAGGCTGGCTTTGAAACCCTGGTAGAAGCGGGCTATGCGCCGGAAAATGCATACTTCGAATGCATCCACGAAATGAAGCTGATTGTGGACCTGATCTATAAGGGTGGCTTCTCGCTGATGCGTTACTCCATTTCTGATACGGCTGAATTTGGCGATTACGAAACGGGCAAGCGCCTGGTCACCGACGAAACCAAGAAAGAAATGAAGAAGATCCTGTCGGAAATCCAGGATGGCACCTTTGCCTCCAAGTGGATTGCCGAAAACAAGAACGGCCGTGCACACTTTAGTGCTTGCCGCCGCATCCATGCGGAACACCAGCTCGAAGCTGTGGGCGCCGAACTGCGCAAGATGTACAGCTGGAGCGACGAAGATAAATATCAGGAATAATATTTCTGGTATTTTCAGGGAAATTATAGTATGATAAAGGGGAACCTTGGCTCTGCTTTTCTGAGCGGGCCGGGGTTTCCCTTTTATTTTACCCAAAAGGAGGCGACAGGCCCATGTGGGATCGGAAAATCATAAAAGCCTGGGCCAAACAGGACCTAGCGGGTATCCGGTATGGGACGGCGTTGCTGGTCACCTGGCTGACGGGGGTGATCGGGGGACTGATTCCCTTCCTTTTTCAGTATGCGTTTCAAATCCAATATGCCAACCGGTATTATGTGTATCTGGAATTTCCAAATACGTGGGAAGAATTTATCCCCAACGGGGTGCACAGCCTGTTTACCGGGGAGGAAAACTGTTGGGCCCTTTACTGGTTTTTCGGTATACTGGCAATTGTTAATCTATTTTTTGTGAAGAACATATTCCGAATCGGGCAAACTACTTTTTATCTGCAGCTGCAGCAGGGGCAAGGCCGCTGCCGGGATGGCTTTGCGGGCCTTGCATCGGGTTACGGGCGGCGGATAAGCGCTATGGCGACAACTGTGCTCACCATCATGCTGTGGGGATTGCTATTTGTTGTGCCCGGGATTATCAAAGCCTTGGAATACAGCATGGTGCCCTGGCTGCTGGCCGAAAATCCCACCATGACGGGGCAAGAGGCGAGAGCCATCAGCCGACGGATGACCCGAGGGGAAAAAGGGGCCATTTTTGTTCTGTATTTGTCGTTTCTGGGGTGGTTTTTGTTGGCCAATTTGGCGGCGCAACTGCCCATGAGCCTAATCAATGTGCTGCTGTTTGCCCGGACCGGTTTTTATTGGGGCGCTTCCATGGGAGGAAATCTGGCCATCGGATTGCTGTCCGCTTTGACCGTGTCGCTGGTTCTGCCATACGTGCAGGCAACGAATGCCCGGCTGTACCGTTTTTTGCGGGATCGGGACGGGATGTATCAATCAGCAGCCGTTTA
Organism: uncultured Clostridia bacterium; assembly: GCA_930990065.1. Lineage (GTDB taxonomy): Bacteria > Bacillota > Clostridia > Oscillospirales > Acutalibacteraceae > Heritagella > Heritagella caecorum. The sequence goes on from CAKNOA010000018.1 coordinate 12,103, forward strand.
TGGCGGAAGTGTAAACTTACTTTAAAATTCCTTCGCAAAGCCTTGCAGTGTGGGTTTCTGGGTTTATAATGGAAGAAAAACACAGACAGGAAGGCATTTTGTATGACTTTTTTTCAACGATTTTTAATAGGAATGCAGCGCTTTATGGCGGGCCGGAGGGGCACGGATGCCCTGGCTTTGGCGACGATGATCGCGGGCCTAGTGCTGTGCCTGATTGGACAAATCTGTTGGGGTTGGGTAGGGCTCTTCCTCCTTTTGTTGGGATATGCTTTCTATGCATATACGTTTTTCCGCATGCTGTCGCGCAACTGGGTAAAACGGGAACGGGAAAACGCCTGGTTTTTATCCATATGGCGGCCGGTTGCCAGTTGGTTTTCCATGCGCCGCACCATTTGGAAAGACCGGAAGTTCTATAAGTATTTCCGTTGCCCCAACTGCCGGGCCTGGCAGCGGGCGCCCCGCGGAAAGGGAAAAATCCAGGTTCGCTGCCGTGGGTGCGGCCAAGAATTTTATCAGAAAACCTGAAAAAAGCCGGTTTCCTTTTTACACACAAAGGAAGCCGGCTTTTCTAAATTTTCCAGCGGGAAATGCCCCGGTATGCTGTTCTTTCCCCCGGAGAAATGGTATAATACTTTTGTATGTCCCGTCCCGGGGACAAAAGGTCAATTGAGAAAGGAGACGGCTGCCATGAAAGCCAGAGAGAAGCGTAAAAAAGGCCGGGCCGGTTTTTTGGCCATTTTATGGCTGGCCTTTTTCTTATGTACCGGCTGTTCCTCCGTCAATCTGAACCCGGAAAGCCTGATGAGCCCGCCGCTGGTAACGGAGGACCAGTCCCAAATTATGGAACTGATCCAGAAAGACAGCGGTACCAATGGGGCGATTATGCGATATCCCCGTTCGGGGGATTACCGGTCGGCCGTTATTTTTAAGGATTTTACCGGGGACAGCCAGGAAGATGCCGTGGCGCTGTACCAGACATCGGAAGGAACCGGAACAACCATTGCATTTTTGACAAAGCGCAGCGGCAGCTGGAAAATTACCAGTACCTTTGTCAATGTGGCATCGCAGGTAGATCGGGTATGTTTTGGCGATTTGAACGGGGACGGGGTCAACGAAACCGTTGTCGGATGGGGCAGTTTGCAGAATCAGACGGGTTCCGTCAGTGTGTTTGAATACCGCAACGGCAAAATTACCGAACACCAGCCCGATGTCAATGCGGGAGAAATGGTGCTGGTGGATATGAATGATGATGGAAAAAGCGAGCTGTTTTTGGTGACGTTAGCCGGCACCGACGGCAGCAAAGCCGTGGCATCGCTTTATGAATTGCGCAGCGAATCCAGCCTGGTTAAAGAAGCCAGCATGGAAATTAACCAGAGTGTGGTACGGTATGATTCGATTCAGGTGGGCCGTATCAACGAGGATACCCGGGCCGTGATCGTAGACGGCACTTGCGCCGACGGCAACAGCATTACCCAGGTCATCGGCTGGAATAAAAAGGACAGTATTTTAAAAGCACTGCTCAGTGATACCCAGGTCGCGGCTACCAGCCGGGGGGCACAATTGCAATGCAATGCCCGGGATATCAACCAGGACGGCCTGATCGAAATCCCGACGGCGTCCCTGTTGCCGGGGGTGAATGAAGAAGCCCTGTCGTGTGTTTCGTACCTGGTTTCGTGGAACCGGCTGGATAAAGAAGAATCGACGCTGTCTGTGGTGGTCAATACGGTGGTCAATTCCGACGCCGGGTATGCCTTTTCGTATCCGGATATGTGGGAAAATAAAGTGACTTGCAAAAAAGATGGCGACAGCATGGTGTTTTTACTAGTGGATGGTGAAACCGAAGTGATGCGGATTAACATGTTTGCAGCCAGCCGGTGGAACACCACCGCCAGCAAAGGGTATGAAGAACTGGCGGAACAGAACAGTGTGGTATACGCGGTTAAAAAAGGGGACTATCAGGGCGAGTTGCAAATGAATAACGAGGATATCCGGCAGGCGTTTATGTTGCTGGATGCGCAATAAAGGAGGTTATGGGAAAAATGAGCAAAAGAATTCTGATCGCTGAGGACGAGCAGGCGATACGGGAATTTGTGGTGATCAACCTGCAGCGGGCCGGGTATGAAACCGTCGAAGCGGGCAGCGGCGATGAAGCGCTGGAGCTGTATAACCGCGATGCGGGACGCTTTGATGTGGCCGTGCTGGATATCATGATGCCGGGCGAGCACAGCGGGCTGGATGTGTGCAAAGAACTGCGCCGGCGCAGCGGCAGCATCGGGATTATTATGCTGTCGGCCAGGGCCCAGGAAATGGATAAAGTCAGCGGGCTGATGATGGGCGCCGATGACTATGTAACCAAGCCGTTCAGTCCCAGCGAACTGGTCGCGCGGGTGGACGCCGTGTACCGGCGGGTGGCCTTGGCCGGCAAAGGCGCCGGTGGCGAAAACAGCGAAGAAATTCATTCGGGCGATTTTATATTGAATTTGCGCAACCGGTATTTAACGCGCCGGGGGGTACAAATCGAACTGACCCAGGTGGAATTCCAGATTATCGAATATTTCTTTACCCATCCGGGCACGGCTTTGAGCCGGACGGATATTTTGCACCATGTATGGGGCGGCGCATACGTAGGGGAAGAAAAAATTGTGGATGTCAACATCCGGCGGCTGCGTATGAAGGTGGAAGACCAGCCTTCGGCGCCGAAACATATTGTGACGGTTTGGGGATTTGGCTACCGCTGGGAAGGATGAGGAAGGAAAATAAGCAAAAAGGAGGGAACCTGTGTGAAAAAGAGCATTATGCGGCGCTGGCTCGTAAATAACCTGAGTGTGATCGTAGCCGTATTGGTGGCGCTGATCGTGGTTCTTTCCAATGTCATTTATGCCTATGTGTATAACGGTATTTTGCAAGTGTTAAAAGGGCGCAGCGATGAGCTGACCATTATGTTTTCTGATTATACCGATACTTCTTCGGCCGATTTTTTCCTCAATGCCCGTACATATGTGGAAAACTTCCCCGATAAGGCGTCGATGGAAGTGTCGGTGATCAATTCCTATGGACTGTCGGTGATGACCTCCACCGGTTTTGCCCCCGACAACACCCAGGAAAAACCGGATTATGAACAGGCCCGCCGCAGTGAAGAAGGCTTTGGCACCTGGACGGGCACGCTTTCGTCCGGGGAAAAAGTCATGGCAGTCACCCGGGTGCTCCACGACAGCAGTGGGGCCGACATTGGGGCGATTCGCTATGTGGTATCGATGGACAAAGCGGACCGGCAAATTACCACCCTGATTCTGGCTTTGGTTGTTGGCGGATTATTGGTGATCGGATTTGTGGTGCTTTCCAGCACATTTTTCCTGCGCTCGATCGTCAAACCCATCCGTCAGGTGGGGGCTTCGGCCCGGCGCATTGCTCAGGGGGATTTCAATGTGCGCATTGAAAAACAGAGCAACGACGAAGTGGGGTACCTGTGCGATGCGATCAATGAAATGGCGTCGGAATTGGGCGCGGCTGAAAAAATGAAAAATGATTTTATTTCCAGTGTGTCCCACGAATTGCGTACGCCGCTGACCGCCATTAAGGGATGGGCCGAAACGCTGCAAAGCGGCGGCGTCACCGAAGAAATGAACGCCCGGGGGATGAGCGTGATTATCAGGGAGAGCGAGCGGCTTTCCGGTCTGGTGGAAGAGCTGTTGGATTTCTCGCGGATGCAGAGCGGGCGTATGACGCTGATGATGGACAAACTGGATATTCTGGCGGAACTGGGCGAAGCCGTGTATATGTTCACGGAGCGGGCCGCCGCCGAACACAAAGAACTGATTTACGAAGAGCCCGAGATGCTCCCGCCGGTGCTGGGGGATATTAACCGTTTGCGCCAGGTGTTTGTGAATATTATTGATAACGCCCTTAAGTATACGGACGAAGGGGGCATGGTGCAGGTACAGGCCAAGGAACAGGGGCCGGACATTGTGGTGATGATCACCGATAACGGCTGCGGCATTCCGGCGGAACACCTGCCCAAAGTGAAACAGAAATTTTATAAGGCCAACCAGACGGTGCGAGGTTCGGGTATTGGGCTGGCGCTGGCCGATGAGATTGTTGCGCTGCATGCCGGCCAGCTGACCATTGAAAGCCAGGAAGGGGTGGGCACGGTGGTGACCATCCGGCTGCCGGCTTTGCACCAGGAATTGCCGGAAACCCCGTTACAAGGAGGAAATAACGACACCCATGGAGAAAAGAAGTAAACGCATTACCAGTATTGGGGGACAAGCCCTGATGGAAGGCATCCTGATGCGGGGGCCCAAAGTGACATCGATCGCCGTGCGCCTGCCCGACGGCGGGCTGGATGTGAGTACACAGCCCACCCGCTTTTTAAAAGACCGGGTTCCGCTGTTTAAATGGCCGCTGCTGCGGGGGATTGCCGCCATGTACGATTCCCTGTCAGTGGGCTTTCGCGCCATGGAAGAGAGCGTGGAAAAAAGCGGCGGCGAAGAGGAGGAAGCATCCTCCGGATTTGACCGCTGGCTGGAAGAACACCTGGGAGATAAGCTTTATGGCGTCGTCATGGCGATCGGCGGCATTTTGGGGGTTGTCTTAGCGCTGGTGCTGTTTTTCCTGCTGCCGACGCAGCTGGTCAACTGGATGAAACTAGCGACGGGGGACGGCATTGAACCGTGGCGCTCCCTGATCGAAGGGGTGTTCCGGCTGGCGCTGTTTGTGGGATATTTGGCCCTGTGCGGCTGTCAGAAAGACGTGCGCAGGGTGTTCCAGTACCACGGGGCGGAACATAAGACCATTGCCTGTTACGAAAGCGGCGAAGCCCTGACAGTGGAAAATGTGCGGCATCATTCCCGTTTCCACCCCCGTTGCGGGACCAGTTTTATGGTGTTGATGCTGCTCATCGGGGTGATTGCCGGCTTTTTTATCCCCATTACCAACCCCTTCTTGCGCATGCTTGTGAAAATCTTGCTGCTGCCTTTGGTGGTAGGGATTGGGTATGAACTGATCCGGCTGTGCGGCCGGTGCGAAAATTTGGCGACCCGCATCATTGCGGCGCCGGGCATGTGGATTCAGCGGTTGTCCACCAAAGAGCCGGAAGACGGCATGATGGAAGCGGCGATCCGTGCGATTGAAGCCGTCATTCCCGAAAACGGGGAAGATTTGGTGGCGTCATGAACCAGGGGGATTTGTACCGCTGGGGACGCCGGGTGCTAGCAGATCACGGGATTGATACCGCCTCGTTTGACGCCATGACCCTTTTGTGCCGGTGCCTACAGAAAGACCGGCAGCAAATTTTGGTGCATGGGGAAGATTTAGCTTTACCTGAAGCCGAAACAAAGTACCGGGCGCAAATTGCAAAACGGGCCGCCCGGGAACCGCTGCAGTACCTGTTAGGCGATTGGGAGTTTTTGGATATGACCCTGCAGGTCGGGCCTGGGGTACTGGTTCCCAGGGAAGAAACGGAGCTTTTGTGCCGGCAGGCAGCCGCGCTCCTACAACCGGGCGGCGTGGGGCTGGACCTGTGCGCCGGGACCGGCGCCGTAGCGCTGGGGCTGCAGCGGTTGTGCCCGCAGAAAACCGTATGGGCCGTGGAAAAATACGAGCAGGCTTTTTCGTTTTTGTGCCGGAATATCCAGAAGTGGGCGCCCGATCATGTTAAAGCCGTTAAAGCCGATGTGCTGCAAGGGCCCATCGAAGGGGTATGGCCCCACCCGGTGGACTTTTTGCTGTCCAATCCCCCCTATGTGACGCCCAAAGCGTACGAAGGATTGCAGGAAGAAGTCAAAAAAGAACCGGCCACGGCGCTATTAGGCGGCGAGGACGGGCTGCTGTTTTACCGGGTGATTGCCGAAAAGTGGGTGCCGCTTTTAAAGCCCGGCGGCGTGCTGGCCGTGGAAATCGGCGAAGAACAGGCGGAACCGGTCGGGGCCCTTTTTGAACAGGCGGGGCTTTGCCAGGTGGAAGTGTACCGGGATTTTCAGGAGCTCGACCGGGTGATTACGGCCAAAAAGCGAACATGAGTTCGAAAAAATGCTGGATTTAGGGGAAAATCCATTGCTTTTCCCCCCGGTTTTCAGTATACTTATAGCAAACAGGCTACAAAGCCCAAAAGTATCGGAGGAGTACTTGCATGGCAAACGATAAAAAAGACCGGGTCAGTATGAAGACCGGCGGCATTGGGGAAGAAGAAAAGAAAAAGGCGCTGGAAACCGCCTTATCACAGATTGAAAAACGGTTTGGCAAAGGCGCTGTGATGCGTCTGGGCCAAAATGAAACGATGCACGTGGATGCCATTTCCACCGGCTCGCTGGGGCTCGATTTGGCGCTGGGCATCGGCGGTTTGCCCCGGGGACGCATTGTGGAAATCTACGGGCCGGAATCGTCGGGCAAAACGACGTTGGCCCTGCACTGCATTGCCGAGGGGCAGAAAAAGGGCGGCTGCGCGGCGTTTATCGACGTGGAACACGCACTCGATCCGGTTTATGCGGCGGCTCTGGGCGTGGACGTGGATTCGCTGCTTGTATCCCAGCCGGATACCGGCGAACAGGCGCTGGAAATCACCGAAGAATTGGTGCGGTCCGGCGCGATCGACGTGATCGTGGTGGACTCGGTGGCGGCTTTGGTGCCCCGGGCCGAAATCGAAGGCGAAATGGGCGACAGCCATGTGGGCCTGCAGGCCCGGCTGATGTCCCAGGCGTTGCGGAAACTGGCCGGTGCCATTTCGAAATCGAATTGCGTGGCGATTTTCATCAACCAGCTGCGTGAAAAAGTGGGCGTCATGTACGGCAACCCGGAAGTAACGCCCGGCGGCCGGGCACTGAAGTTTTACGCTTCGGTGCGTATTGATATCCGCAAGATTGAAACCCTGAAAAATGGTGGCGAAGTGGTCGGCAGCCATACAAGGGCCAAAGTGGTCAAAAACAAGGTGGCGCCGCCGTTCCGCGAAGCGGAATTCGACGTGATGTACGGCAAGGGCATTTCCCGGGATGCGGAACTGCTGGATCTGGCCGTGAAGCTGGATATTGTAGAAAAGAGCGGGGCCTGGTTTAGTTACAAGGGGAACCGTCTCGGTCAGGGCCGCGACAACGCCAAGGAATTTTTGAAAAATGCGCCGGAACTTTCCCAGGAAATCGAAGATCTGGTGTACCAGAATATGGATAAACTGTACGGCAAACCGGGCAAAACCGGCGGGGTGAAACCGGTGGAAACGGTGCCGGCCGCCGCGGCCCGCCCGGTGGCGGAGGAAAAACCGGCCCAAACCCGTGCAGCGGCCCGCAGCAGTATTGATATTACGGTGGATGACGAATGAACCGGATTGTGGAAATCCGGCCCCGCCGCAAAAAACTGAGCCTCATTGTACGCGAAGACGGCGAAACGGCGCTGCTGGATACCACCGTTTTACAGGAAAACGGAGTGCGCGCTGGGCAGGAACTGCCGGACGAAAGGCTAGAGGAACTGTCTACGTTGTCGCAGCAGCATAGGGCGCGGGAAAAGGCGCTGTATCTACTTGAATACCGCAGCCATTCCAAAAAAGAACTGGCCGATAAAATCAGCCGGGTCACCACCCGGGAAGCCGCTCAGGAAGCCGCCGACCGCATGGAAGAACTGGGGCTGATCGACGACGAAACGTATGCCGCCGACTGCGCCCGGGAACTGGTGTTCCGCAAAGGCTTTTCGTACAGCCGGGCCCGGTTTGAACTGCAGCGGAAAGGCATTGATCGGGAAACGGCAGAATATGCATTGGATGAACTGCACGCGGATTGGGACGACATTTTGCGCACCCTGATCCAGCGCCGGTACAGCCACTGTTTGCAAAATGAAAAGGACCGGCGCCGGGCGGTAAATGCACTGCTGCGGTTGGGATACCGGTACGATGAAATACGGCCTCTCCTGCGGGAATTCGGGCCGGTGGAGGAAGAATAAACAAAGGAGAGTTGAAGGATGGCCGCCGAGCAGAATAAGAAAAAAGTAAAAGTGGGCATGATCAGCCTGGGTTGTGCCAAAAACCAGGTGGACGGCGAAATGCTGATGGCTTCGCTGGAAGAAAACGGGTTTGAACTGAGCGACGACGTGGGCATTTGCGATATCGCCATTGTCAATACCTGCGGGTTTATTGAAAGCGCAAAAAAAGAGTCCATTGAAGAAATTCTGGAGCTGTGCAAGCTGAAAGAAGAAGGACGTATTAAAAAAATCGTGGTGACCGGGTGCCTGGCCCAACGCTATCAGGAAGAAATCCGCAAGGAAATCCCGGAAGCCGACGCCGTGCTGGGGATTGGGGCCAACGGTCAGATTGCCGAATACCTGAAAAAACTGTGGGAAGAGGATACCCCGGTGGAATGCTTCCCGCCCAAAACGGAAATGCCGCTGTGCGGATCCCGTACGCTGACCACCCCAAGTTATTATGCGTATTTAAAAATTGCGGAAGGGTGCAGCAACGGGTGCAGCTATTGCGCCATTCCTATGATCCGGGGGGGATACCGCTCCCGTCCCATGGAAAGCATCATCGCCGAAGCCAAGGGGCTAGCGGAAAACGGATGCCGGGAACTGGTCATTATCGCCCAGGATACCAGCCGGTATGGGCTGGATCTGTACGGCGAACTGCGCCTGCCGCAGCTGCTGACCGAGCTGTGTCATATTGATTCCCTGCGGTGGATCCGGCTCTTATACTGCTATCCGGATACCATCACCGACGAACTGCTCAAAGTCATGCGGGAAAACAAAAAAGTACTGCCGTACATCGATCTGCCGCTGCAGCATGTGTCCGGCCGGGTGCTGAAAGCCATGAACCGTCAGGGCGACCGCGCATCCATTACCAAGCTGATTGCCCACATTCGGGAACAGGTGCCGGGGATCACCCTGCGCACCACCCTGATTACCGGGTTCCCCGGAGAAACGGAAGAAGATTTTGCCGAACTGGCCGAATTTGTCCATGAAACAAAATTTGACCGGCTGGGCTGTTTTGCCTATTCCCAGGAAGAAGGGACGCCGGCTGCCCGGTTGCCCGGCCAGCTGCCCCAGGAAGTAAAAGAACACCGGGAAGAGCTGATCATGGAAGACCAGATGGCCATTATGATGGAAAAAGGGCAGGCCATGGTGGGCAAGACCGTAGAAGTGCTCACCGAAGGGTTTGACCGGTATGCCGAATGCTATTTTGGCCGCACCGCAGCCGATGCCCCCGACGTAGACGGGAAGGTGTTCTTTGTGGCCCAAAAGAAGAAGCCTCATTACGGGCAGTTTGTCCGGGTGAAAATTACGGAGTGCATCGACGGCGACCTGTACGGTGAACTGGCCCGCTGATGGTGGGAAAAGGAGGCTCTGACATGAATCTACCGAACCGGCTGACGGTAATGCGCATGATTTTGGTGCCGTTTTTTGTAGCCGCACTGCTTTACCCGTTCCCGCATCACTTTTTGGCGGCGTTTGTGCTGTTTGCCGTGGCGTCGTATACCGATCATCTCGATGGAAAAATCGCCCGCAAACGGAATTTGATTACGAATTTCGGCAAGTTTATGGATCCGCTGGCTGACAAAGTCATGGTGCTTTCGGCCATGGTGTGTTTGGTCAGCCTGGATCTGGCGGATGTCTGGATCGTGGTGCTGATGTTGGCGCGGGAATTTATGGTTACATCGATTCGCCTGGTGGCCGCCGACCGGGGGAGGGTGATTGCCGCCAATATTTGGGGCAAAGCGAAAACCGTGTCGCAAATTATTGCCATTTTGGCGGTGCTGCTGATGCAGTACCTGTTGGAACTGGGCGGCATGGGAGTTTTACCGCTGCCGGCCGAAAGTGGGCTGATCATGGGGATGATCGGCGACATTTTATTGGCGATTGCCGCTTTCTTCACCGTGCTGTCCGGCCTTGTGTATTTGCGGCGCAACTGGGATATTTTACGGGAAGGCGCCTGAAAAAGCCTTTACAAGGAACAAAAAAGGTATATACTGTATAAAAAGGAAAGAAAGGCTGTGCGTGGGAGAAGTATCCCCGCCAAAAACCGGCCGCCAGAGAAGGGGCGCCATGAGGGGTTCATGGCTGGAAGCGCCCTGGCTTTCAGGTTTTCGGGGAGAAATGCACCGACGCTGAGGGATTTCCTCAGGCTGGCCGGGGGAACCGCCGTATGATACGGCGCAGTATCCGGGCACGGGTGGCGCCGTTATACGCCTTCAGAGTGATAAGCTCGGAGTGGAACCGCGGAAACACCGCCTCCGTATGCCGCTTTGCGGCGTGCGGAGGTTTTTTGTTTTTTCGCTGTGTTGTTCTCCGCCTTTGCTGGCAGAACTAGAGAGAAAGGGAGAGAACGCCTTTTATGTTTGATGAACTGAAACGGGAACTTGACTCGATTATGGCCCGGGACCCGGCGGCCCGCAGCCGGTGGGAAGTATATTTTCTGTATTCCGGGTTTAAAGCGGTGCGGGCGTACCGAAAAAGCCACTGGCTCTATGAACATGGCCATTACTTTTTGGCCCGGTGGATCAGTCAGCGGGCCCGGCACAAAACGGGGATTGAAATTCACCCCGGTGCCAAAATCGGAAAAGGGCTGTTTATTGACCACGGCATGGGGGTTGTCATCGGCGAAACCACCGAAATTGGCGACGATTGCACCCTGTACCAGAACGTGACCCTGGGGGGCACCGGGAAGGACAAGGGTAAACGGCACCCTACCTTGGGGAACAATGTGCTGGTGGGCAGCGGCGCCAAGGTATTAGGGCCCTTCCGTGTCGGTGACAACGCCCGGGTGGCGGCCGGCGCCGTGGTGCTCAGTGAAGTGCCCGACAACGCCACCGCTGTGGGGGTACCGGCCCGGGTGGTACGCATTAACGGAGAAAAACCGGCCGAATGCACCAGCATGGCGCTGGACCAGGTGCATGTCAGCGACCCGGTGGAACAGGCGCTGCAGGAACTGCGCTGCGAAATGGGCGGTTTGGAACAGCAGTTTTGCCACAAGGAACAGAAAGAGCCGCCGAAAGACGAATAAAAAAGAAGGGGAGTCCATTTCATGAAAATCTACAATACCATGACCCGTCAAAAAGAAGAATTCGTGCCCATGGTGCCGGGCGAAGCCAAAATCTACGCCTGCGGTCCGACGGTGTATAATTTTATCCACATCGGTAATGCGCGGCCCATTTGCGTGTTTGACGTATTGCGCCGTTACCTGGAATACCGGGGGATGAAGGTCACTTTCGTACAGAATTTTACCGATATTGACGACAAGATCATCCGCAAAGCCAACGAAGAGGGGACCGATTATTTGACGGTATCCCGCCGGTATATGGAAGAATACAAAAAAGACGCTGCGGGGCTGAATGTGCGCCCGGCGACGGTGCACCCGCTGGCCACCGAAAATATTGATGAAATTATCGCCATTATCCGTACTTTGGTAGAAAAGGGGTATGCATACCCGGCGGAAAACGGTGACGTGTACTTCCGCACCCGCAAGTTTAAAGAATACGGCAAACTGTCCCACCAGCCGCTGGAAGATTTGCAGGCGGGCGCCCGGATCAGCGTGGGCGAAATCAAAGAAGACGCCATGGATTTTGCCGTGTGGAAGGGCAGCAAGCCCGGCGAACCCTATTGGGAATCGCCCTGGGGCAAAGGCCGTCCCGGCTGGCATATTGAATGCAGCGCCATGGTGCGCCGCTACTTGGGCAAAACCATCGACATTCACTGCGGCGGGCAGGATTTGATCTTCCCCCACCACGAAAACGAAATTGCCCAGAGCGAATGCTGCAATGACGCCCCGTTTGCCCGGTACTGGATGCACAACGGATATATCAATGTGGATAACCAGAAGATGAGTAAATCCCTGCACAACTTCTTTACCGTGCGGGAAGTGGCGGAAAAATACGGGTATGAACCCATTCGGTACCTGATGGTATCGTCCCATTACCGTATGCCCATCAATTACAGCACCGACATTCTGGCCCAGTGCCAGGGGGCGCTGAACCGGCTGTACAACTGCCGCAATAATCTGCGTTTCCTGCTGAAAAACGCACAGGTCAAAGAAAAAGAAAACGACGAAGCCGTGCTTTCTTCCTTTGATACCCACCGTGACCATTTTATCAGCGCCATGGAAGACGACCTGAATACCGCCGATGCGGTTTCGGCCCTGTTTGATCTGGTGCGGGATATCAACGGCAGCGTGACCGAAACGCCCAGCCGCCGGCTGCTGCAGGGGTCTTTGGACCGGCTGATGGAACTGGCCAATGTGCTGGGGCTGCTCTATCGGGAAGAAGAAACGGACCTGGATAGTGAAATTGAAGCCCTGATCGAAAAACGGGCCCAGGCGCGGAAAAACCGGGATTGGGCCACGGCCGACGCGATTCGCGATGAACTGCGCGCCCGCCATGTGGTCTTGGAAGACACCCCCCAGGGTGTAAAATGGCATATTGAGAAGGAATAATATGGCAAAGAAAAAAGAAACGGAACATAAAACCAATGTCATGCGCCTATTGGACCAGGCTGGCATTCCCTATACCCCGCATTTCTATAAACACGAAGGGGAGCAGGAAGTGGGCGTTGGCGTACACATCGCCAAAGCTTTGGGCCAGAATGTGGAGCAGGCGTTTAAAACCCTGGTCACCCGGGGCAGCAGCGGCGGATTTTTTGTTTTCGTAATCCCCGTAGCGGAAGAACTTGATTTGAAAAAGGCGGCCCGGGCGGTGGGCGAAAAGAACGTGGAAATGATCGCCGTGAAAGAAATTCTGGCGGTCACGGGCTATGTACGGGGCGGCTGTTCGCCCCTGGGCATGAAAAAGCCGTACCCCACCGTCATCGATGAAAGCTGCCTCTTGTTTGATACCATTTATCTCAGCGCCGGAAAAATCGGGGCGCAGGTGGAGGTGCCGCCAGATAAACTGTGTGCCCTTCTCGGCGCCAAAACGATTGATCTGATACAAGAAAGGAGACAGTAACGTATGAATCCACTGATCTATGCCCATCGTGGGGCCAGCGCCTATGCGCCGGAAAACACCATGTCCGCTTTTCACGAGGCGGCCCGCCGGTATGCCGATGGCATTGAGCTGGACGTGCAGATGACCAAAGATGGCGCGATTGTCGTTATGCACGACGAAGATGTTTCGCGCACCACCAACAGCCAGGGGCTGGTGAGGGAAAAGACCCTAAAAGAGATCAAAGAGCTGGACGCCGGCGGCTGGTACAGCCGGCTGTATGTGGGTGAAAAAGTGCCCACCTTGGAAGAAGTGCTCACCTTTTTACAGGGGAATTCCTTGCGGCTGAACATCGAAATCAAGACCTGCTCGGCCTGGTATGACAAAGAACTGACCCGCCGCACGGTTTCCCTGGTGCAGCAAAGCGGCATCAAAGACCGGGTCATTTTTTCTTCCTTTGAACACCGCAGCCTGCTCGATGCCAAAGAACTGGATGATACCATCCCCTGTGGGCTTTTGTATGTGGGCAACCTGATTCATCCGGGCCGCTACGCCAAAGCGGTAGGGGCCGAGTACATTCATCCGTGCTGGGACAACCTGGACCGGCAGGGTGTGGAAGACTGCCGCGAAAACGGCATTGAAATTCACCCGTGGACCATCAACGATCCCACCTCCCGGGATGCCATGCTGGCGTTCGAGTGTGAACACCTGATCACCAATTATCCCGATATTCTGTATCGCTGAATCTAAAAAACAGAACCGCCCAAAGAAAAAGGGCGGTTCTGTTTTTTCTTTCGCAGAAGAAAGAGGAGAATATTTCCTTTATAGAAATATGGTGGCAAACGGCTTTGCTATAATGGGGCAAAACGGGAGGGCCCGTTCGAGAGATTGTATGGAAGAAAGGATGACGCTAGTATGGCAAAAAAAACAGCGATCGCGCTGCGCAATCAGGTAATTTATTCTGTTTACGTGCGCAACCACACGGCCGAAGGCACCTTTGCCGCGGTGGAAAAGGACATTGACCGCATTCATGCTTTAGGGACCGACATTGTATGGTTGATGCCGATTCATCCCATTGGGGAAGAAGCCCGCAAGGGTCAGGCCGGCAGCCCATATGCCATTCGGGATTACCGGGATATCAACCCCGCCTATGGCACGCGGGCCGATTTCTGCCGGTTAGTGGATGCGATTCATGCCCGGGGCATGAAGTGCATCATTGACGTGGTGTATAACCACACGTCCCCCGATTCCTGGCTGCGAAATCACCACCCCGAGTGGTTTTTCCACAAAGCCGACGGCAGTTTTGGCAACCAGGTGGCAGACTGGGGCGATATTATCGACCTGGATTACATCCACAACCCCGACTTGTGGGATTACCAAATTGATACCTTAAAAATGTGGGCTTCCATTGTGGACGGGTTCCGTTGCGACGTGGCACCGCTGGTACCGGTGGAATTCTGGGAACGCGCCCGAGAGGAAGTGGCCCAAATTAACCCCGATTGTATTTGGCTCGCAGAATCGGTGGAACCGTCGTTTGTCAAAGAAAACCGTGACCATGGGGTTTACGCCGCCAGCGATTGTGAAACATTCCGCGCTTTCGACATGGAATACGACTATGATATGAAAGAATATTTCATGGATTATCTGAACCGGAAAATCCCGCTGAGCCGGTATGTGGAAATGCTGCTGCGCCAGGAGATGATCTACCCGCAGAACTATGTAAAAATGCGGCACTTGGAAAATCACGATAATCCCCGTGCCCGGGACCTGATCCCCGACATGGCCCGGTTGAAAAACTGGACGGCGTTTATGTATTTCCTGCGGGGCAGCATGTTGCTGTTCGGTGGGCAAGAAAAAGCGGTAGCCCACCGGCCCGATTTGTTCAATGTGGACCCGGTGGACTGGAACGGCGAAGGGACTGAAGACCTGACGCTGCTGATGCAGAGCCTGTATGCCATTAAGCACGATCCCATTTTGGCGGACGGCCAGCTGGACATGAAGGCCGACGATGTGCACGATGTAGCGACCATTCTGTACCGCAAGGAAGGGCGCACCTGCGTGGGGGTATTCAGCCTGATGGCAAATGAAGCGCGGGTACCGGTTCCGGCGGCCGATGGTGTTTATCAGAACCGCGTCGACGGCAGTGCCGTGACGGTGGAAAATGGCGAATTGATCGTCGAAGGCGGACCGGTCGTTTTTGACT
Source organism: uncultured Clostridia bacterium (assembly GCA_930990065.1). Classification (GTDB taxonomy): domain Bacteria; phylum Bacillota; class Clostridia; order Oscillospirales; family Acutalibacteraceae; genus Heritagella; species Heritagella caecorum. The sequence continues at coordinate 27,187 of CAKNOA010000018.1, forward strand.
GCTGAGCGATGAAACGATAAATTTTCCACCGTTTTCCCGGAAACGGTGGAAAATTTTCTTTTACAGGCAGAAAAGCCGCCCAGAAAGGAGGAATTTCACCGGATGAAAAAAACAGAAATCCTATGGGCCTTTCTGAAAGCCCGCCGGTGGCGGATCGTCAGTGGTGTATGCTGTCTGGGTTTGACAGCTATAGTGGCGGCCGTGTGGCAGCTTCCGATGGTACCGGTGGTTTGCCTAATCGGGCTGTGCTTTTTATGCTTGCTTGGTTTTTGGATGGTAGAAGGGATGGACTTTGCCCACCGGTACCGATGGATCCGTGGTGCAAACAGCTGTGACTTTTTGTCGGAAACCAGCGCACCCAAACCAGCGGACTCAGTGGAAGCATCCTACCGGTCTCTTTTGCTGCAAATGGAAAACGAAAAGCAGTCCTTGCGTGAAGCGTTTCGGCAGGAAAAAAGTGAACAAGCTGAATATTATGCGTTGTGGGCGCATCAGATTAAAACGCCGCTTTCGGCTATGCGGTTGCTGCTGCAAGGGGTACCCATCCAGCAACGGGAAGAAATGTATGCAGAATTGTTCCGGATCGAGCAGTATGCCGATATGGCGCTTTCGTACCAGCGGCTGTTTAGCGATGACCAGGAGTTGGTGCTGAAAAAATATTCCTTGCAGACGATTGTCAAAGGAACCGTGCGCAAATATGCCCGGCTGTTCGTACAAAAAGACATTCAGTTGCAAATGGGACCGCTGGAGGGTACCGTTGTCACCGACGAAAAGTGGTTGGGCTTTGCCATTGGGCAAATTCTCTCCAATGCACTGGCCTTTACCCCGGAAGGGGGACGGGTCGTCTTGGCGAAAGAAGAACCCTATACCCTGCTGATTGCTGATTCGGGGGTAGGCATTGAACCGGAAGACCTACCCAGGGTATTTGAAAAGGGGTATACAGGGAGCAAAGCCCCCCGGGAAAAAACTTCGGCAGGGATTGGGCTTTATATGACGCAAAAGGCGTTGACTCTTATGGGGCACAGCATTGATATACAAAGCCGTCCCGGACGGGGTACACTGGTAAAATTGCAGCTTTATAACCATTTACCGAAAGAAAAAACAGACGGATAAACGAAAAGACCGGAAAAAGGGGAAGGATAGATTCTCTTTTTTCCGGTTTTTCTTTCAGTAAGCAGTCAAAAAGTGAGGGGAAGAGTTCCTGGAAAAAGAAAGAAGTACGAACTACTTAATAAAAAAAATCCGACACCTTTTTCCGAAATCCTACCAGGCGGATCAAATAAAAAATCCGAGGAAAACAGAAAAATCAGAAAAGAAAGCCCAACTTCCGGGCAATTTTTTTTGTGGAAAAACGGTTGAATACCCTAGGTTTGGGCCTTGAATTGAACGAAATGCACAAAAAAATAGAAATGTGAAAATTATGTGAAAAGAGTTTGAAAGGATTTTTTGCATAGGGCAACTCGGTTTTTTTGTATTATTAAGCGAGACAAACCTTTATTATAATAACATAAAAAGGTCCATATGATAGTTGTGTTTATGCACAATGCTCAAAAGGACCCAAACAACACGAGTTGCCCGGTTGCAAAGGGCCCCTCTTTAGCAAGTCGAAGAGGATTGCGGCGGGAAGCTCAAAATCTTGTTGGGAGGATCAACCAATGAAAAACCTGAAAAAAGTGTTGGCTGTCCTGCTGAGCGCATGTTTCGTGTTCTCTTTCACGGCCTGCGATGACAGCGGCGACACCAACGAAGGCAATGGCGGCACGGACGATAATGCTGCTACCGACACGGATTTCGACTATTACGGGGACTATGCTAAGGATATCTCCGGTGATATCGAATTCTATCAGCAGAAACCCGAAATCGAAGACTACATGTATGAAGTGATCGATGATTTCAACGCTCTGTATCCGAATATTACGGTAAACCAGAACGTACAGCAGGATGCTTCTTCTACCCTGCAGGCTCGTGTAGCTGCCGGTGAATTTACCGATGTGTGGCTGTACTGGCCGACCGACATGGTGTGGGAATCCTTCTATGAGTCCGGATGGCTGATGGATGTTTCCGATGAACCCTTTGTGAAATATGCTTCCGAATCCGTTGAAGCTCTGTTTGAACGTGACGGCAAATTCTACGGTGTGCCCGTAGCTATGAACAGCGCCGGCATCATCTGCAACGTTGGCATGTTCGAAGAAAACGATATCGACCTGCCCACCGATTGGGATACGTTCATCGCTGCTTGCGATGCCTTTAAGGCAAAGGGCATCACCCCCATTGGTCTGACGCTGAAAGACGGTGCTGACTGCGCTCGTAACATCATCCTCGGCACCTATGTAACCGGCGATGAAATCAAGTCCGTAGCCGCTGGCGAAAAGAAACTGTCCGATTGCGAAGGCTTCGAAAAGGCCGTGGACGACACCATCACGATTTACTCCTATGCGGAAGACAAGGCTATCTCCTCTGACTACAACACCGGTCTGACGGACTTCGCTAACGAAGAATCCGCTATGTTCATTTCCGGTAACTGGACCTTCAACTCCATCACCGGTATCAACCCCGACATCGAACTGGCCATGTATCCCATCCCCACCGGCAACGGTTATGTGTGCTCCGGTGTTGACGTAGGGTACACCATTGGTGCGAAAACTCAGTATCCGGATGCCTGCAAGGCGTTCGTGAACTTCCTGGCCAGCCAGCCCCAGGCTGAAAAATACTGCAACGACGAAGCTGCTATCTCCGCTATCAAAGACGTAACCATCACCGATACCCGTGCGAAGAACATGGCCGACAAGATCGCCGCTGGCGAATCCTTCAACTGGCCGAACCACTTCTTCCCGGCCGGCGGTGCGGAACAGCTCGCTAACCAGGCTTCCACCCAGCTGTACATGGATATGGTTGACCTCGGCAACGAAAAGGCCAAGGAAAACTACATCAAGCAGATGGATGGCATCATGGATGGTTCCATCAAATAATTTCCAAATGACTTGACTTGCGAATGAGGCAGGGGGGAGGGTTTTCCCTCCTGCTTCTCTCGTTTCAGCAGAATGTGATTTAGGTTTGCTTTTTCAGTTTATAAACTGGCCGCCTTGCGTTGTGAAAAGCGGGGGGCAGGTCCGGAAGCTCGTAAATCCGCTGAATATTTTTACGAAAAAGTACTATTTTTCTCGAAACATTACAGGTTAAACGAGAAAAGAAATTCATTTCTGTATGCCTGAACCCCATTTACACAAAAAGGAGGAATTCAGATGGAACAAGCTGCCAAGAAAAAGATTAATTCTTGGAAAGTAGTCCCTTACTGCGTTGTCATCCCCTGTGTGCTGATCTATCTGGTGTTTTTCTACATTGCAGCCGTAGAGGGTGCCGTTTATAGTTTTACTGATTGGAACGGTGTTTCGTCCACCTACAATTACATTGGATTTGGCAACTATGTTGATGCTTTTAACTCCGAATACCTGCGCATGACAATTCGGTTTACGATTATCTTTGCTGTGATCGTACTGGTACTGACCAATGTTCTCGGTCTGTTCCTGGCCGTACTGCTGGATAAGGCGATTAAAGGCGTAAATGTATTCCGCGCCATTTTCTTCTTCCCCGCTGTTATGTCTACGCTGACCATTGCCTACATCTTCAACCAGATCGACTACCGTCTGATCACTTTGCTGGGCGAAACGATTGGCAATGATGTGCTCAAAGCGGGCCTGTTCGCATCGGCCACATGGGCTCCGTACATGGTGGCTTTGACCCAGGTATGGCAGTCGTTCCCGGTAACGATGGTTATCTTCCTGGCCGGCCTGCAGGGCGTACCGGAAGACATTCTGGAATCGGCCAGAATTGACGGCGCCAACAATATGCAGATCTTCTGGAAGATCAAGATCCCCATGATCATTCCTTCCATTATGATCAACCTGGTCAACAACACGAAAACCGGTATTACCGCTTTCGATATCGTTATGGGTACCACGGCGGGCGGCCCCGGCGGCGCTACGTATTCGTTTGCTATGTACATGTACATCAAGTACAGCAAGCAGGAAGTAGCTTATGCTTGCGCCATCGCCATGATCATGGCCATTATCTTTGGTGTGATCGCCACCCTTCAAATCATTTACATGCGTTCGAAGGAGGTTGAACTGTAATGGCAATGGCACAAAGTGCAGGAAAAAGATTCCTGAGCAAATTTGGTATTTACTTCGTCCTCCTTTTGACGTCGGTTATCGTTCTGTTCCCGTTCTATATGACGGTTCTGACGGCCTTTAAACAGCCGGCCGACGCCCGGAACTTTATTCTGGCTCTGCCGGAAAAATGGAATCTCAGCAACTTCCAGCAAGTTTTGAAGCGCGGCGGTTACTGGCCGGCTCTGCAAAACTCTACGATTGTTACGATATTTGCCACCATCGGTACGCTGCTGCTCAACACGATCCTGTCTTACTTCCTGGGTCGTAACCAGCATAAGAAGTTCTTCAACTTCTCGTACTACTGGTTCATCATCGGTATCTTTATCCCCTTCCAGGTGGTTATGATCCCGTTGGTGGTTATGGGCAAAACCTTTGGCATGCTGAATATCCCTGGCCTGATCTGCATGCACATTGCGCTTTCGTTCCCGACAAACGTCTTCCTGATGACAGGCTTTGTAAAAGGCGTACCGCGTGACGTGGACGAAGCAGCTATGATCGATGGCTGTGGTCCCATTCGTACCTTCTATCAGATCATTGCCCCGATGATGTCTCCCATCATTGCAACGGCGCTGGTATTGACGGTACTGGGCGTGTGGAACGACTTTACGCTGCCCCTGGTTATCCTGCAGAGAGGCGAAAAGACGCTGCCGCTGTTCATTTACAACTACCGTACCAAGTACATTACCAACTTTAACTTGGCTTTTGCGGCCTATACCCTGTCGATGATCCCGCCCATGGTGGTGTATCTGTTCTGCCAGAAGTATATCATCAAAGGTTTGGCTGCCGGCGCTGTTAAAGGCTAATTTTGTTCGCTTTCTACATAAAAGCGGCAAACATGGAGAAATGATGAAGGAACCGGCCGTGTTTTGCGGCCGGTTCTTTTTTCTTTTTTCAGGGAAGAAAACTTTTTTAGTACCTTTTCCCTTATGGGTAGTTTTAAATGAACGAGAAAAGGAGGGAAAAATACGTGTTGAGAAAAAGAAAAAAACAGCAGCGGCAACAGGAAATAACGATTAGTGGACGTTTTTTTCGGTATACCAGTTTGATTCTAACATGTTTAATGCTGTTTTTTTGTGTTTTAACGTATTTTAATGTTGCGGCTTCAGAAGAAAAAGAATCCACGCAAAATATGGAAGTCGTGGCAGGCCAAGTGTCTGCTTCCCTCGAAAATACCATTCGCTTTATGGATCGGATTTTGGTTTCATATGCAGCCGATACGACCATGCAAAATCTGCTTGTTACACAGGACGAAGATTTTTCCTTAGTAGAAAAAGCCGAGCGTATGAACCAAGCTAACCAGTTTTTAGAAACACTTTGCAAAGTAAACGAAGATATTTATAACATTGAGTATGTGTTGGATAATGGCGAACATTATTCGGCATATGATCGATATGTATATGGCGGCCAAATTGGCGAAGCCGCCCAAGAATTATATCAAAAAGGGGATTGGTATGGATTCCGGATTTTATCGGCTCGTTACAGTTTTTTCCAATCGGGTATGGAAAGTCATACAATTTCCCTGGTACGGTTACTACATGCAGATAATGCATCTGACACTGTAGGGTATGGGGTTATTAGTTTTAAGCAAGCAAGCTTAGATGATTCTTTGCGCCAACTAATTCAAAAAAATATCCAATCCGATAAAATAGCCCGGGTTTTAATCAGCAACGAAAACACAATCTTTTTTCATTCGAATGAAAATACGACCGGCGAAAAGGACTTGCTGGCATTGGTACAGGACTTGCAGAAAAATCAACAATTACAGCAAAGTGGAAAGAGTACGATAAACGGGAAAGAAATCTTATATGAATACCGGCAAAACGATTATGATGACATTTCGACTCTCACATATATTTACGCCGACGAGTTACACAGTGATATATACATCTATTTGCTTTTGGTTTTTCTGGTTGCCATAATTTTGGAAGGCGGTATTCTGCTTTTGTGGTGGGGCGTTACGCACCGCTTGCTGCATCCTGTCACACAGCTGTGTGCCGATATGAAAAAAGAATTCCCCTCCTATGCAAAAGAGCCGGAACACATTGAACGGCAGCCTACTGAAATTGGCGTTCTCTATAAGACTTATAACGAGATGGTAAAGCAAATTGTAGCGTGGCATGAAAAGGCCATTCGGTACCAAGGAAATATCAACCAACTGGAAAAAACCACGCTATCTATGCAAGTCAATCCCCATTATTTTTACAATGTGCTCAGCCTGATCAGCGCCCGGGCGGAAACCGGGGGGGACCCCATTATTTCGCAAATTTGCACCGATTTGGCGTATACCATGCGGTATGCCATCAAAGCGGCCGACATGGTACCGCTGCGGGATGAAAAGAAAATGGTAGAAAAATACCTGCGTATTTTATCGCTTATGTATGATAAAAGGTTTGTGGCTAATTGGCAGGTTCCCCCCGAATATTGGAACTGGAAAGTACCCAAGGTGATTTTGCAGCCCCTGGTGGAAAATGCCATGAATCACGGAGAACTAGTCAGCCGTGATGATGCTTGCCTGACCATTTCTGTGGTTCCCATAGAAGGGGCTACCAAACTGATTGTCAGCGACAACGGTTGTGGTATGGAAGAAACGGAATGCCGGGAACTAAACCGGGCCTGCCGCCAGTCCTTACAGGATTTTGTGGAAAAAGAGCACCGTTCACTGGGGGTATTGAGCGTAAATTTCCGATTGAAATATTATTTTGGCAATAAGTGTACGTTGCATTTAGCCAGCAGCCGGGGGAATGGAACGACGGTAAATGCGATGATTCCCCAAGGTATAGCGAAGGAGGATCGCGATTCGTGTGCACCGCATTGATTATTGAAGATGTACCCCATGTGCGGCAATTTTTGAGGGATTTGCTGCGGGATTATTACCGGCCCGTCCAGGTGGAAGAGGCCTCCAATGGTGTGGAGGCGCTGGACATTTTGGCAAACAAGCAAATTGATTTGTTGGTGACAGATATTTTTATGCCCTTTATGGATGGGTTTTCCTTTTTGGAAAAGGCACAGGAAGCGCAGCCCGATATTGAAACGATTATTGTCAGTGCGTATGACGATTTCGAATACGCCATGAGGGCGATCGAAATGAATGTGCGGGCTTTTCTGCTGAAACCGGTCAGCAAAGTGGAGCTGTTCAAAGCGATGGATCTGGTTTTTCAGTCGCTGGATAAACGCAAGAAAAACCGGGAAAAGGTACAGCATTTGGAAGAAAAGCTGTGGGAAGAGCAGCGCGTGCGGGAGCTGCGGGAAATCTGTATGGGTCAGCGGAAGGAGAGCCGCTTTTTTACCCAGGAAGTGCGCAAGTATAGTTTGGTGTTGGTCCGTTTTGCCGGGAAGACCGGTGACGAAGGGTATCAGGATTTGCAAAGTGCCTTGCAGGATGTGCAGAGTGTAGAAAGTTTCCGCGCGCAAAAACCGGAATGTTTTCCAACCGGCTATGAGCAGGAGTATGCGGTGATTTTTTCCACCAAAGACACAGGAAGCGATGCGGCCCTGTTTTTTATGGAAACGCTGCAAAAGGATATGGCGGTAAAAAAGAAGACGGTCTGGATGGTTCGTGTCGAAAAAAAGGATACGTATGCCATATTGGGGATGTTACAGCGGCAGGCTCGTTTTTTACTGCGCCAGCGTTTTTTGCTGGGAAATGGACAGCACCGCATGGAGGGGACTGTCATAGAAAAGGTAGCGGCTACCCGCGAAGTAGAGCCGTTTGATAAAACCGAAGCGCTCAATGCGTTGTGCCGGTTGTCTTTGTCCAGTGAGGAGGAAATCGGGCCGATTTTCGACACAATTTTTCAGCAGTTTCAGGAGAAACGGCCAGGGCTCTATCTGTTAACCCTTTTCTATGAACAATTGCGGGAGCTATATTTAAATTTGGCCCATGTGATCGGGCTGGAAACCATGGAAATGGGCAGTATGTTTGAAGTGTGTCCGCTGGATTATTTTGCGGATTTACAGGATTTAAAGGAAAAAACCGTGGCGGAATTCCGTGCGCTTTTCAGTAAATCGGAACAGACAAAAGGTTCGTCCAGCCGGGTGGTCAATTTCCTCAAGCAGTATATTGAGGAAAACTGGGATCAGGAAGTACGGCTGCACGATTTGGCGACGTCACTGTATATGAACGAAGATTATATTGGGCGTTTGTTTAAAAGTGAAACCGGGAAAGGCTTCTTGCAGTATTTGACGGAAGTGCGGATGAACCACGCGTTATCCATGGTGCGGGATACGAACAAAAAAGTGACAGAAATTGCCCTGAGTACCGGGTATAACTCTACCAGCAATTTTATTGCGGTATTTCGCAAAACCTTTGGCATGACCCCGGTGGCCATGCGCGAAAGTTTGGAAAAGACGGACTCGCCTTCGTAAAATAGTCGATAGGGCGCTGGACCGTACTCTGTATATGAAAGGAAGACCTTTATGAACCATCTGCCCCGTACAACCCCCTGCCAGGCCGGAATTGCACCCCAAGCGCTCTCGCGTTTTTTAGACCGGCTGAGTGAAAATGGCTGCCATTCGGTTATGATTGTGCGCCATGGAAAAGTGGCGGCGGAAGGGTGGTGGCAGCCCCACTCCCCCGAAGAATGCCATGTGCTGTATTCTTTGAGCAAAAGTTTTGTCAGTACGGCCGTAGGGTTTGCCGTGCAGGAAGGCTATCTGCATGAAGAAGACCGTGTGCTGGATTTCTTCCCCGATTTGTTGCCGTCGCCGCCCTGTGCCAATATGGAAAAATTAACGGTGCGCCATTTGCTGTGCATGGGTACCGGGCAGGAAGAAGAGCCGGACATTCGTCAAACCAAGGAGTGGCGGAAAAATTTTCTGGCGTCCTACATTCCCCACGAACCGGGTTCGCTATTCCATTATAACAGCATGGCCACCTATATGCTCAGCGCTGTGGTACAAAAAGTGACGGGCCAGCGGGTTTTGGATTACCTCAGGCCCCGGCTGTTTGATCCTCTGGGCATTGATGCCCCCGACCTTCACTGGGAGCAGAGCCCGGAAGGCATCGATTGCGGTGGTTGGGGGCTGTTCCTGCGCACGGAAGATATTGCCAAAATGGGCCAGTTCCTGCTGCAAAAAGGGGAATGGGAAGGTAAACAGCTGCTGTATTCCGATTGGATTCAAAAAGCCGGCTCCCCCCAAATTGATAACAGCCTGAATACCGGGTGGCTCGATTGGTACCAAGGATATGGGTATCAGTTCTGGATGTGCAGTGAGGAGGGCGTTTTCCGTGGGGATGGGGCCAAAGGCCAGTACTGTGTGGTGATGCCCAAACAGGATATGGTGGTGGCCATGACGGCCGGGCTGTCGGATATGAATCTCAATCTGGAAGCCATATGGGATTGCCTGCTGCCGGGCGTACAAGATGAAGCCTTGTGCGAAGAAGAAGCGGAGCAGGCGGTGCTGCACAAGTTACAGACACTGCAAATCCCGCTGGCACAAGGGGAAAAAACCGGGCCGGCCGCACAACGGTGGCAGGGAAATACCTATGCGGTAGGCGAAAATGCGCTGGGCATTGACCGTCTTTCTTTTGCTATGGAAGAAAACGGTGTTGTGCTTACACTGGCAAGAGGTGCCCAAGTATTTTCTATCAAAGCCGGGTATCAGGGATGGTTCCAAAACCATTTGGCGATTCCGGATTGGCAGTGTACATCCGGGGATTATTTTGATGCACAGGTGGGGGCGTGCTACGCCATAAACGGCGACACGCTGGATATAAAACTGAGTTTTGTGCGCACGACCCTTTGTGAAACATTCAACTTCCGTTTTGCCGAAAACGGCTTTTTTGCCAAAGTCGATATCCTGCCCGACCACGAAACCCATACGCTGGCCGGGGTTGTGCTGTAAAAAAACAAATTGATAAAGTCGCTAAAAGACAAAAATACACTCCCGTTTCCATTTATCTATGGAAACGGGAGTGTTATGCTAAAGGGGAAGAAACGGGGATAGGAGCCCTGTGGAGAACGGAGGAGTTTACATGGAGAAAAAAGTCATTCGCGTAGGCAGCATTGGTATTGGCAGCATTTCCCGCGGGGTTCATTTGCCCGGTATCGCCAAAAGCCCGGATTTGCAGCTGGTGGCCGTTTGTGATATCAACCCGGACGCCCTGAAATATGCACAGGAAACATATGGGATTGACGAAGCACACTGCTTTACCGATTATCACGATCTGATCAATTGCCCCGATGTGGATGCAATCGATATTTCCACCCCCAACGACGTGCATTTCCCCATGGCCATGGCGGCGGTAGAAGCCGGTAAGCCCTTTGCGGTGGAAAAACCCATGACCATGAACGCTAGGGAAGCCGATATTTTGCAAAAAGCCGTGGCGGAAAAGAATATTCCCAATATGGTTTGCTTCTCGTACCGGTTTAAAGCAGCGGCCCGCTATGCACGGGATCTGGTGCAGCAGGGTGCGTTGGGCAAAATTTATCATGTGGATATGCAATATTATCAGGCATGGGGTCTGCCGTGGTGCCATACGCCTCAGGTGTGGCGGTTTGTTAAAGCCCGCACGGGTACGGGTGCTTTGGGCGATTTGGGTAGCCATGCGCTGGATTTGGTGCGTTTTGTTACTGGCCAGGAATACACCAAGCTGGTAGGCCACACGGGCAACTTTATCAGCCAGCGTGAAAAACTCGATGGCTCTGGCATGGGCGTGTCGGATGTAGACGATTTTTCCAACTACATGGCCGAATTATCCGACGGCGGCGCCGCCACGTTCCGGATTACCCGTTTTGGTACGGGCCGCGGCAACTACCAGACCATGGAAGTGTATGGCAGCGAAGGGGCTCTGGAATACCGGTTGGATCACTTTGAAAACAACCCCACCGGGGAAGATGAGATTTACATCTGCATCAGTAAACCCCATGCGGACAGTCATGTGTTTGCCAAGCTGCCCATTCCCGACAAGTACAAGACGGATCAGATGCAGTCTTTTGCCGATATTGTGAACGGCAAAGGGGACGGACTGGCCGCTACGGTGCTGGATGGCGATGTCAATATGCACGCGGTCGATGCGGTAGTGGATTCGGCTGAAAAAGGCGTTTGGGTCAAACTGTAATTAGTAACCGGGCGGAAGCGGGGGAACCCCCGTTTTCGCCCTTTCTATTTATTCGTTTTGCGTGTAAGGAAATACGAAAAAAGAGAGAAAATAGCCGTTTTGCAAAAGATGTGAATGAAATATGAATAAATGGCTAAAAACCACAAAGGGCTTTTGGCATATTTGTATATTGACGCGCAGCGCCGGTTCGCAGTACAATAAGGGCACACTAAAAAATTGAGAAAAATGCGTTTGAACAGGAATGTGCCCTCATTTTTTCCCTACAGAGAGCCATCGGATGGTGGAAGATGGCGTGAAAGATGGGTGGCCGATCTCCCTGCGAGCAGCAAGGCTGAACCGGAATCATCCGTATTCAAGTAAGCGTTGCCGGGTTCCCACCGTTATAGGGAAACCGGTTATAAGACCGGTGATGAGTGGTTGCATGTTTATGCAGCAAGTAGAGTGGTAACGCGGAGTTTACAAACACTTCGTCTCTTTGGAAGAGGCGAAGTGTTTTTTATTTATGGTCCCGAAAGAAAGGCAGGCAGACATGAACAGCAGAGAGTATCTGACGGAAGTTTTGCGGTATTACCGCAGTTCTTTCGATGTAAGCCTTCCCTACTCCTTGGGGGGCCGGGATTACGAGGCACTGGCTGAATTTCATGCCAGCACCGAAAAGTACATTCTGGTGCGGCAGTTTCGGCTGTGGAGTGAGAACACCGATGAATTCGTGCTGTTTTCCCTGTTTGAGGGAGGCGCGCCTACCCTGGAAGATATCAGCGCGCTGCAAGCGTCTATTCGGGAGCATATGGAACCGCTGTTTGTGCGAGGCGGCAAGGAAAAGCTACACGATGAAAATCATATGTATACGTACCTGACCATGGCGCTTTATTGTGATACCATGCCAGAGGAAAACGTCATTCGTGCCGTTAAAAAAACCCGGTTTAAAAAATACTATGAGCATGGGATGAGCGGGTACAGCGAAGGTCACATATATCTGCGCTGTGCGGAAAATGGCCGCTGCTGGACAAATCCCGATGGGCGGGAAATAAAACGGTTATTTAAACTGGTGGACCGGAACCTGGCCAAACGGGAAAAGGCCCAAAGGGAACAGGAACAAAAAACCGGTTCCCCGATTGAAACAGGGGAAAAATCCCCGAACTAATTCTTTTGGTACCAAATAAGCACGTCTTCCTTATGTGAGAAGGACTCTTATTTGAAAAATAAAGTAGGAGGAAGAAACAAATCATGAGTGGTATTGTCATTCTGGTCATTTCCCTCGCGATCTTGGTTTGCGGCTATGTGTTCTATGGCGGCTGGCTGGCCAAGAAGTGGGGAGTTGACCCCACCCGCAAGACCCCGGCTTATGAATTGGAAGACGGTGTGGACTATTGCCCCGCTAAAGCTCCTGTTCTGCTGGGTCATCATTTCTCATCTATCGCTGGTGCTGGCCCCATCAATGGGCCCATCCAGGCCGCTTTCTTTGGTTGGGTCCCGGTTTTGCTGTGGATCCTGATCGGCGGTATTTTCATTGGCGCCGTGCAGGACTTTTCGTCCCTGTTTGTATCGGTGCGCAACAAGGGCCTTTCCATTGGTTCCGTTATGGAAAAGTGCATGACCCACAAAGCCAAGCTGATGTTCAGCATCTTCACTTGGCTGGTCATGCTGCTGGTTGACGCCGCTTTTGCGGATATCGTAGCTAACACGTTCAACCAGATTGGCGCGGATGGCGTGGCGCTGGAAGGTACGTACAATGGTTCTGTGGCTTTGGCGTCCATCCTGTTTATCCCGCTGGCCATTATCTTTGGTTTTGCCGTTTATCGCCGTCATACCAACCTGGCGGTGTCTACCATCGCCGGTGTGGTTGTGCTGGTAGCCTGCGTCGCTGTGGGCATTCTGTTCCCGCTGACCGGCGATTGGAGCACCATCCCGTTCTGGCGTGTCTTTGTGTTCGTATACTGCGCGGTGGCGTCGGTTACCCCCGTGTGGATTCTGTTGCAGCCCCGTGACTATTTGAACAGCTTCCTGCTGTATTTCATGATCATCGCGGCCGTCATCGGTATTATTGCGGCGAACCCCTCCGTTCAGCTGACGGCTTTTGCTGGCTTCAGCGTAAACGGCAGCTTCCTGTTCCCCACCCTGTTCATCACGGTGGCTTGCGGCGCCGTATCCGGCTTCCACGCGCTGATTTCCTCCGGTACGTCGTCCAAGCAGCTGTCCAACGAAAAGGATGCCAAGATGATCGGTTACGGCGGCATGCTGATTGAATGTTTGCTGGCTGTGGTGGTATTGATCACCATTGGCTCTATGAGTGCCGATGGCAGCTATACGGGTTCTCCCTCGACGGCGTTTGCTAACGGCGTATCCGGTTTCTTTGCGGCGATCGGTTTTGGCGAACAGGCCACCAACATCACCTATACCGTGATCTGCCTGGCGGTATCCGCTTTCTGCCTGACGTCGCTGGATACCTGCTGCCGTCTGGGCCGCTTCACGCTGCAGGAACTCATGGCTCCGAAGGATGGTTCGGCTCCCACCGGCATCCGCAAGGCCATCCAGAACAAGTATGTGTCCACGGTTGTCAACATCTTGTGCGCTGCGGCTCTGTGCGTGGCGGGCTATTCCACCATTTGGCCGCTGTTCGGCGCTTGCAACCAGCTGATTGCTGTGCCCGTACTGATGACTGCTGCTACCTGGCTGAAGCAACAGGGTAAAGGCCACAAGATGTTCTATGTACCTATGGTCTTCATGGCGCTGGCTTCCGTATCGCAGCTGGTCATGAGCCTGATCAGCTATGGCAGAGCTCTGTTTGCTGATTTCAGCACCTGGGGCACCAACGGCCTGCTGGTTGTCATCGACTTCCTGATCCTGGTACTGGCCATTGCCACCCTGGTGGAAGGCTTTGGCTTCCTGTTTGGCAAAAGAAAACCCAAGGCGGAAAAAGCTGCCTGATTGGGTAGCAAGAACCGATAGGTTTTAGAGCAAAATGAAAAATACCGTCCGGATTTCTCCGGACGGTATTTTTTTGTATAGAGAAATTACACACGGGCCACGCCGGAAGTACGGGCTGCTTGTGCCACCGCTTTGGCTACGGCGGGGGCCACCCGAGGATCAAACACCGACGGGATAATGTTCGTTTCACTGCGTTGTGATGGTTCGATCAAATCGGCCAGGGCGTACGCAGCGGCCACCTTCATAGCTTCGTTAATTTCCCGGGCGCGGACATCCAGCGCGCCCCGGAAAATCCCCGGGAAAGCCAGCAGGTTGTTGATTTGGTTGGGGGTATCGCTGCGGCCCGTCCCTACAATACGGGCCCCGGCGCTAAGGGCTTCTTCGGGGGTGATTTCGGGGGTGGGGTTGGCGCAGGCAAACACAATGGCATCGGGAGCCATGGAGCGGACCATGTCGCCGGTGACACAGTGCGGGGCCGAAAATCCCATCAGCACGTCGGCGCCACACAGGACATCCGCCAGGGTACCGCTTTTCTTTTGCGGATTGGTAATAGCGGCCAGCGCTTCCTGGGCGGGGGTCATACCGGCAAGGCCGGGAACTAAGGCCCCCTGCCGGTCACAGACGATGACCTGTTTGATGCCCAAATCCAATAGCAGCTTGGTGCAGGCGGTACCGGCAGCCCCGGCCCCGTTGACCACAACCCGTACGTCCGAAGGGGCTTTACTCACCACCCGCAGGGCGTTGAGCAAGGCGGCGGCGGTAACCACAGCGGTGCCGTGTTGGTCATCGTGGAAGACCGGGATATCTAACCGCTGCTTTAATTTTTCTTCGATTTCAAAACAACGGGGGGCCGCAATATCCTCCAAGTTGATGCCGCCAAAGGAACCGGCCAGCAGTTCGATGGTGCGCACAATCTCATCGGGATCTTTACTGCGAATGCACAGGGGAAAAGCGTCGACATTGCCGAATTTTTTAAATAGTGCGCATTTTCCTTCCATGACGGGCATACCGGCTTCCGGGCCGATATCCCCCAATCCCAGTACGGCGGTACCGTCGGTAACCACGGCCACCAGATCGCCCCGGCGGGTATACGTATAGCTCAGATCCGGGTTATCCCGAATGGCCAGACACGGGGCGGCCACCCCCGGGGTATAAGCTGTGGAAAGCTCCTCTGTGTTGGTAATGGGGCAGGCGGCTTCCACGCGGATTTTTCCTTTCCAGGCCCGGTGTTTTTCCAGGGCCAATTGGCTGTAATCCATAACGAAGACTCCTTTCTTTGCGGATTGTGCTTTTATTGTAGCGCGTTTGGGAAGAGTGCGCAATGGCTTTGCCCAGGAGGACGAAAAATCCCACTTGTCAAAGCCGTATCCGTTGTTTATAATGAGGCCGAAAGGAGTGATCCCACTGTGGAGGAGTTCGAAAAAGTAAAAGAACGGTTAGCCAGCATAGAAAAGGTGATTGCCGGGGGGCCATTTCACGATGATTGGGCATCCCTGAGTGACTTTACGGTGCCGGCATGGTACCAAAAGGCCAAATTCGGGATTTTTATCCACTGGGGCGCCTATGCGGTGCCGGCCTTTGGGAATGAGTGGTATCCCCGCAACATGTATCAGCAGGGGACACCGGAATTTGAGCATCACCGCAAGGTATACGGGCCGCAAGACCAATTTGGTTACCGGGATATAATCCCGCTGTTCAAAGCGGAAAAATTTGACGCGGCCGCTTGGGCGGATCTGTTTCAGCAAGCCGGGGCGCGGTTTGTGGTGCCGGTGGCGGAGCACCACGACGGGTTTGCCATGTACCGCACGGATTTTTCCCACTGGAATGCGGCGGAAATGGGCCCGAAAAAGGATATTTTGGGCCTTTTAAAAGAAGAAGTGGAAAAACGCGGTATGGTGCTGGGGGCTTCCAGCCACCGCATGGAACACTATTGGTTCCTCAGCGGCGGGTTGCAGTTTGACAGTGACATTCACCCGAATCCCCCTTACGGGGATTTGTATTGGCCCACCCGGCCGGACCCCTTCCAAAACGGCGATATGCAGCAGACCCGCGGGATACAAGTGGAAGAAGCGTTCATGCAGGACTGGCTGGTTCGCTGCTGCGAACTGGTGGACCGGTACCGCCCGCAGCTTTTGTATTTTGACTGGTGGATTCAGGTAGAGCCCATGAAGCCGTACCTGAAAAAATTGGCGGCGTACTATTATAACCGGGCCAAGGAATGGGGCCGCCCGGCGGTGATCAATTATAAATTCGATGCGTTCGGGTACCATACCGCCGTGCCGGACATTGAACGGGGGCAATTGGCAGCGATTTCGCCGGATTACTGGCAGTGCGATACCAGTGTGGCAAAGAATTCCTGGTGCTATACGGAAGGGAACGAGTACAAAACACCCCGGGATATTTTGTGTGACCTGTGCGATGTATGCAGCAAAAACGGTTCGCTGCTTTTGAATATTGGGCCGAAAGCCGACGGGACCATCCCCGAAGAGGATGCCCATATTTTGCGGCATATTGGCCGCTGGCTGCGCGAAAACGGCGAGGGTATTTACGACACCACCCACTGGAAAGTGTACGGAGAAGGCCCCACAGAGGTCAAAGAAGGGCACTTTACCGATACGTTGCGGGGCGAATTTACCCCCCAGGATATTCGTTTTACCAGCAAAAACGGGGCCGTGTATGCGTTTGTACTGCGCTGGCCGGAAGACGGGGTTGTCAGGATCCACGCGTTGCACAGCGGTGGGATGGAAGCAAAATTCCGCGGGTTTGTGCGCAACGTCACGCTCTTGGCGACAGGCGAAACGCTGAAGTTTGAAGACGGCGAAGACGCACTGATTATCTACGGGCCGCAGGGAGAAAAAGAAGACCCGGTGGGTTTAAAAATCGAAGTCGAATAAAAAAAAGAGGAAACCGGCTATGAACAGCACCCCATTTGTTAGACAGTATGATATACTGAATAACAAGTGGGGT
>CAKNOA010000019.1 GCA_930990065.1 uncultured Clostridia bacterium
TTCCTACATCAGGGGGTACTTTGTCTATTGTCCGTTTTTACTGGACCTGTTCACACAAGGCGGCGGGACTTTTTTTTTATTCTCCGGCCAGTTCCTGCAACAGGTGGATTTCTGCGGCATATCCGGGTAGTTCGTTGGGCGTTTCCAGTATCATGGGCAGCCCCCGTAGGGCCGGGTGGCGCACGATCCGGGCAAACGCCTCCTGCCCGATATACCCCTGGCCGATCTTCTGGTGCCGGTCTTTGTGGTTGCCTAGGGGGTTCATGCTATCGTTTAGATGCAGCGCCCTCAGTTTTGACAGGCCGATGACTTTATCAAATTGGGTTAGGACCCCATCGAGGTCGTTGACAATATCATATCCGGCGTCAAATACATGGCAAGTGTCCAGGCACACCCCCATGTGATCGGACAGCGTGACCCGGTCGAGGATTTCCCGCAGTTCTTCAAAACGGCCCCCCACTTCACTGCCTTTCCCGGCCATGGTTTCCAGCAGTACGGTGGTCGTTTGACCGGGCTGTAAAAGAGCGTTGAGCTGGTCGCTGATCAGGCGGATCCCCGTTTCAATCCCCTGGCCCACATGGCTGCCGGGGTGGAAGTTATACAGCTGATGGGGCGTCATTTCCATGCGCTTTAAGTCGTCTTCCATCGCCATCATGGCAAATTCCCGGGTTTTCTCCTGAGCGGAGCAGGGATTCAGAGTATAGGGGGCGTGGGCCACCACGGTTGTAATATCGTGAGCCGCACCGTACGCCAAAAACGCGGCTATATCGTCGGGATCCAGCTCTTTAGCCCGGCTGCCCCGGGGATTGCGGGTAAAGTACTGGAACGTGTTGCCGCCCAGTTCAGTGATCTGTTTGCCCATGGCCAAAAAGCCTTTGGACGAAGACAAGTGACAGCCAATGCGTATCATGGTTTTGGTTCCTCCTTTTTAGCAGCCAAAATCGTGCAACCGCATGAGCAGCGAAGCCATCAGCGCCGTGCGCAGCGGGTATTCCTCCACATATAATTGCTCGTGCCGGGCGTGCAGCCCTTCGCCGGTGGCCCCCAGCCCATCCAGGGTGGGAATGCCGGCGGCGCTGGTCAGATTCCCATCGCTGCAGCCCCCGGCGCTGCAGGTTTGCAGCGGATAATCCAGGGCCTCAGCTGCCTGTTTAGCTACTTCGAGCAGGGAGCGGTTTTCACTGGTATCTTCCATGGGCGGCATGGAACGCCCGCCGGTGACCGTGAGGGTAATGCCCGGGTGTACCGGGGTAAGGGACTGGAAGGCCTGCTCGATACGGACGGCCTCTTTTTCCGTCAAAAAGCGCACGTCTACATCCATATCGGCTTCATCGGCAATAATGTTCGCCCGGGTGCCGCCCCGGGCCACGCCGACATTCACGCTGGTGCCGCTTGGCAGGTCGGCTAGGGCGTGTAGGTGCAAAATTTGGTGGGCCATTTCTTCCACGGCACTGATCCCACCCAGCGGGTCATTGCCCGCGTGGGCGGCTTTGCCCTTGATATGCACGTGGTAATGGCCGTTGCCTTTCCGGGTGGCTTTTAGGCATCCGGTCACGGCTTCAGCCGGTTCAGCGACCAGCACGGCCCGGGCTTTTTTGCCTAGCTGCAAAATCCGGTCTTTAGAAGCGGCGCTGCCGGTTTCTTCGTCGCTGTTGCAGAAGACCCACACGGGCCCAGGGAGGGAATGCCCGGTTTCCAGCAGAGCACGCAGGGCCCACAACGTGAGCACCAGGCCGCTTTTCATATCAAAAACCCCCGGCCCATACAGCCGGTCTTCTTCCCGGCGCAGGGGCAGTTCGTCCAGGTTCCACACGGTGTCGTAATGGCATAAAACCAAAATAGGTTTTATTTCGGTGGATTCAGGCCCTACCTGCAAAAGCAGCTGGTCGCCGACGCTGTTTTCATGAAAACGACGTACCGAAACGGGCAACCGCTTTTGAAACAGCGACATAATCACATCGGCGCACGCGTCACAGCTCTGTTTATCTGTGGAAGGGGACTGGGCTTTCACGAGGGCCATCAAGTCGTCGATCATGTCTTCCCGGTGGTCTTGCAGGTAAGAAAATAAGACGGATTCTGTCTGTTGCATAGTTGTCTCCTTTCAAAAAAGGAAAAGGCAACCGCCAAAAAGTGCGGCTGCCTTTTTTTAGCGATGGTATTTTGTGACGATGTCGCGTACCGCATCCACTACATACTGGGCGTCTTCCATAGAAAGCGAGGGATAAAGGGGCAAGGAAATCAGCCGTTCAAAGTGCTTTTCCGCTTTGGGGAAATCCCCTTCCTTTAACCCGAAAGTATTGCGGTAAATGCTCATCAGGTGCACCGGGATAAAGTGCACACTGGTGCCTACATTGCGGGCGTTGAGTTCTTCAATAAAGCGGTCGCGGTCGATGGTCAGCAATTCAGGCCGGATACGCAGTACATATAGGTGCCAGCAGTGTTCGGCGTAGTCGGGGACCACCGGTGGGTCGCAGGCGTCAATCTTCGCGAATTCTTCCTGGTACAGCTTGGCAATGCGCAGCCGGGCCTGCTGCATGTCTTCCAGCCGGTGCAGCTGCGTCAGCCCCAAAGCGGCCTGGATGTCGAACATATTGTACTTAAACCCGAATTCGCAGATATCGTACCGCCACTTGCCGCCCTTGGCGTACCGGTTCCAGGCGTTCTGGCTCATGCCCTGGCCGGACAGCACCCGGGCGCGATTGGCGATTTCTTCGTTGTCGGTGACCAGCATGCCGCCGTCGCCGGTGGTCAGGTTCTTGGTGGCGTAAAAGCTGTAACTGGCCGTATCGTGCAATTTGTGACCGATCAGCCGGCCTTTATACCGGCTGCACAGCGCATGGGCCGCGTCTTCCGAAACGAACAGCCCGTACTGGTCCGCCAACGCATACAGCTTATCCAGGTCGCACACCTGGCCGCTGTAGTGTACCGGCACAATGCCGCGGGTACGGGGGGTGATCTTCTTGGCGACTTCGTCGGGATCGATGCACCCGGTGGTATAGTCAATATCGGCAAAAACCGGGGTGGCCCCGGCGTGCACAATGGTATTGGCCGTGCTGGCAAACGTCATGGGGGTGGTGATCACTTCGTCGCCGGGCTGCAGGTTTTGGGCCAGTAGGGCCACATGCAGGGCTGCCGAACAGGAGTTCATGGCTACCGCATAGCGGGCCCCCACGTATTCGGCAAATTCTTTTTCAAATTGCATGGTGCGCGGCCCTTTGGCCAGCCATTTGCTGCGCACAGTCTCGGCCACCGCTTCGACCTCCTGGTCGGTAATATCGGGCAGGTTATAGGGAATAAACGTATCGCGGATCTGGAATGCACACATCGCGCTCACTCTTCCTTTCGTAAAACGGGAGACGACAAGTTTCGGGCCCATCTCCCGGATGGTGCCGACAAAAGCCGGGCATAAACTTTTTTTCATTGTAATACCATGAAGATGGATTGTCAACTTCCTAAGAATCTGGTTTACAAGAAAGAAAAGAGGTCGTTTTACATGAGTCAACCACAGATCCATCCCACCGCGTGCATCGATCCGGGGGCCGAAATCGGAGAAAACACCAAAATCTGGCATTTTTGCCATGTGGGCGGCACGGCCCATATCGGCAAAAACTGTTCCCTGGGGCAAAACGTCTTTGTGGCCGGGGGCGCCAAAGTCGGCGACGGCACCCGGATTCAAAATAATGTAGCCATTTATGAGGGGGTGGAACTAAAAGAAAATGTATTTTGCGGCCCGGGGGTGATTTTTACCAACGTATTGCGGCCCCGGGTGGCCTATCCGGCGGGCGGGCAATACCGCCGCACGGTGGTGGAAAGCGGTGCCACCCTGGGGGCCGGGACCGTTTTGCTCAGCGGTATCCGCGTCGGGCGGGGGGCGATGACGGCCGCCGGCAGTATTATCACCCGCAGTGTGCCCGATCATGCCCTGATGGTCGGGTCACCGGCCAAATTAAAAGGGTATGTATGCGCTTGTGGGGAAAAACTGGGCGACGATATGGTGTGCCCGGCCTGTGGAAAAAAGTACCGGCTGACGGCCGGGAAAAATGCAGAACCGGCGTGCGACAGAACAGAGGGGGCTTGATAGATGGGACAAAAACGAATTCCACTTTGTAATCCGGTGCCGTTGCCGCCGGGATACCGCAGCGAACTGGAACAGGCGGTTTTACAGGTGCTGCGCAGCGGTACGTACATCGGCGGCCCCCAGGTCGAAGCGCTGGAACTGGAACTGGCCGCCGCGGCCGGTATGCCATACTGTGCCGGGGTGTCGAACGGGACCGACGCGCTGTGGCTGGTGGGGGCTGCCCTGGGCATCGGCCCGGGGGACGTGGTGTTTGTCCCGGCGTTTACGTTTTCGGCCACCGCCGAAGCCTTTGCCCTATTGGGGGCTGCCATCGAGTTTGTAGATGTCACGGAAGAGACGGCCACACTGTGCCCCCGTTCTTTGGAACAAGCGGTGGCCCGGTGCGAACGACAGGGTACCGGTATCCCCAAAGCCGTGATCGCCGTGGACCTTTTCGGGCACCCGGCGGATTACGGGGCGCTGCTTCCGTTTTGCCGGGACCATCAGCTGCTGCTTGTGCGCGATGGGGCCCAGAGCTTTGGGTGTGAATGCCCACCGGAATGGGGGGCCGGTGCGCTGCCCCGGTGCCTGAGCTTTTTCCCCACCAAACCCCTGGGAGGGTTGGGGGATGGCGGGGCGGTGCTGTTAGAGGACCGGGCGTGTTACGAAACCGTTTTGTCCCTTCGGGAACACGGAAAGGGGAAAGACCGCTACCACACCGAGCGGCTGGGGCGAAACGCCCGGCTCGACGCCGTCCAGGCGGCTGCCCTGCGCGTCAAACTGCGGCACTTCCGGGATGATTTACGGATGCGGGAACGGCTGGCGGTGCGGTACTCCCTGGCACTGGGGCCCTATGTAGAAGTGCCCAAAGTGCAAAGCGGCTGCCTATCTGCGTGGGCCCAATATACCATCCGGCTGCGGGATGAGGCAGAACGGGAGCGGGTGCGGCAGGCTCTTACCGAAAAGGATATTGGATGTGCCGTTTACTACCCGGTACCGCTGCACAAACAGCCCTGCTGGCACCGGGAGGAGTCCTTACCGGTGAGTGAAAAACTCAGCCGTTTGGTACTCAGTTTGCCCATGGGGCCCCATGTGACCGATTGCCAGGCCGACGAAGTGTGCGACGTGATACGAAAAGCCGTGGCCAAAGGAGGCAAAGCATGAAGAAAAATCACGTTTTGTCCCAGAAAATCTGGAACCGCACGGCCAAAGTGGGGGTGATCGGGCTGGGGTATGTGGGGCTGCCGCTGGCCTGCGCCGCCGCCAAAGCCGGTTTTTCCGTGACGGGGTTCGATGTACAGCCCGAAAAGGCCGCCAAAGTGAACCGGGGGGAAAGTTACATTGCCGATGTGGATCAAAACGACTTAAAACAGGTGGTCAGCGACAAAAAACTCACGGCCACCAGCTGTTTTGACGACTTGCGCCGTATGGATATTGCGGTCATTTGTGTGCCCACCCCGCTGGACACCCACCACCAGCCCGACCTTTCCTATGTAAAAGGCAGCGCCGAAGATATTGCGCTGCGCCTGCACCGGGATATGCTGGTGATTTTGGAATCCACCACGTATCCCGGCACCACCCAGGAACTGGTGTGCCCCATTTTGGAGAAATCCGGGCTGCGGGAAGGAGACGATTTCTTTTTGGCGTTTTCGCCGGAACGGGTCGATCCGGGGAACAGCGTGTACCATACCGACAATACGCCCAAAGTGGTGGGCGGCATGGGAAAGGAATCGGGTAGGCTCACGTCGCTTTTTTACCGGCAAATCCTGAAAGGGGGCGTGGTGTCGGTATCCTCCCCCATGACGGCCGAAATGGAAAAATTGCTGGAAAACACCTACCGCCATGTGAATATCGCGTTGATTAACGAAATGAGCATGCTGTGCGACCGGATGGGCATCGATATTTGGGAGGTCATCCGTGCGGCTTCGACCAAGCCCTATGGCTTTCAGGCGTTCTATCCGGGGCCGGGGCTGGGGGGACACTGTATCCCGTTAGATCCCTTCTACCTTTCCTGGAAAGCGCGGGAATACGGGTTCCATACCCGGCTCATTGAAACATCCGGCGAAATCAACGCCGGTATGCCAGGCTATGTGGTGGAACGGCTCTGCCGGGAACTGAATAAACGGGGCAAACCGGTGAAAGGTTGCCGCATCCTATTATTGGGGATGAGTTATAAAGCCGATATTGGCGACACGCGGGAAAGCCCGTCCTTAAAAGTATGGCAATTACTTAAACAGGCGGGGGCGGAGCTTTGCTACTACGATCCCTACGTACCATCGGTAGTAATCGGAGGGGAAACCGTAACCGGGCTGAAAGCGTGTACGCCGCAAGACCTGGCGGCACTGGATGCAGCGGTATTGTGTACAGCTCATCGCTGTTTTGATGGAGCCATGATTTGCCGGTACTGTCCGCTGGTATTTGATACACGCAACGGGTTTGCCGGGGTAAAGAGTCAGCAGAAAGTCTGCCTGTGAGAGGAAGAGGAGGGGGAAACATATGCGGGCCTACCGGTGTTTTTTAGTAGGGTGCGGGCGGATCAGCCGCCGGCATATCAAGGCCATAGCGGAAAACCGCGGCGAAGTGGAATTGGTGGGCGTGTCGGATTTGCAGATTGTGCGCGCCAAAGGGATACAGGATGAATGCCGGGCCTTGGGATTGCCGCCGCCCAGGCTGTTTGGCGCGTTTGACCCGGCTATGCTGCGGGCGACCCAGAGCGATTTTTGCGTGATTGCCACCCCCAGCGGGCTGCATGCCAGCATGGCCCAAAGCGTTTTGCGGGCCGGTTATTCGGTACTGGTGGAAAAACCCATGGCGCTGAGCAGCCGGGGGGCGCTTTTGATGATCGAAGAAGCCGAAAAGCGGGGCCTCACTTTGGGGGTGTGCCACCAAAACCGCCTGAATCCCGCGGTGATGGCGGCCTATAAGGCCATGCAGCAGGGGGATTTCGGCGACATTTACCACTTGGAAGGGCAGGTATGGTGGAACCGGGACCCGGCTTATTATAAACAGGCCCCTTGGCGGGGCACGTACCGCATGGACGGCGGAGTTCTGATGAATCAGGGGATTCACATGGCTGATTTACTGTGCTGGTTTGCCGGTAGTGAGCTTGTGGAGGTACAGGGCATGGTGCACCGGTACGCCCGGCCCATCGAAGCCGAAGATTTCGGCGCAGCGCTCTTGCGTTTTGCCGACGGAAAAATGGCAGTTTTTTCCGGTACGGCGCTGGTATATCCGCAAAATCTTTCGGAAACACTGGCTTTGTTTGGCAGCAACGGCTGCGCCGTCATTGGCGGTACAGCCGTTGACCGGGTACAAACCTGGCACAGCCAAAAAGACCCACCGGTCCTATCCCAGCCGGATGTACAAAAACCGGCCGCCGATATTTATGGGAATGGCCATACCCCGCTGTACCGCGATTTTGTGCGGGCCCTGCGGGAAAAAGGGCGTCCTCTTGTGGACGGAGCCGCCGGTTTTCGAAGTATGCAGACGGTTTTGGCGATTTATGCGTCTCACAAGCGGGGCGAAAAGGTTTCGCTGCGGTCCTTCCGGTTCTCCACCGGCGAGATGCACCGCACAAAACCAACGGACGGGGGGCGGTGAAAGTATGAAGAAAAGAGGAACCTGTTTTGAAAAAGGCAGCGATACTTGCAGGGGCCAGACCCCAATTTATCAAGGCGGCGGCCCTGTACCGGGCCCTGCAGCCGGTGTGCCAGCCGGTACTGATTCACACCGGTCAACACACCGGCCGCCAGCTGTCGGACGATTTTTTTGCGGAATTGCAACTGCCCCGGCCCGACTGGACTTTAACGCCCCAGGGGCACACCCCGGAAGAGCGCCTGGGCGGCATGATCGGGCAGCTGATGCCCGTGCTGCAAAAAGAAAAGCCCGACTGTGTGCTGGTCATCGGTGATACGGATTCCACACTGGCCGGTGCCTTATGCGCCGCACGGGGTGGCTTTTTTCTGGTGCATGTAGAAGCGGGCCTGCGCTGCGGGGTGCCGGCCATGCGGGAAGAGCAGAACCGGGTGGTGGCGGATCATTTAGCCCAACAGCTGTTTTGCCCTACCCGGGAAGCAAAGGAACAGGCCCAGCGGGAAGGGCTGGGCGAAAAAGCCGTGGTAACCGGGGATTTGACCGTTTGCTGTGTGGAACAAATGGTAAAAACCCTTCAGGAAACGGGAAACGATCAAATGGTATTAAACCGGTATGGGGTGTTCCCCAAAAAATACCTGTTATTTACTATGCACCGGGCGGAAAGCGAAGAAAACCATGCGCTTTCCCTGTTCCAGGCCGTCGAAGAATTGTGCCAGGTGCCGGTACCGGTACTGTTCCCGGTGCATCCCCGCATGCAGCCTTATTGCAAAGAGCTGGAAAGCCGGTTTGATTGCCGGGGGATCCGTTTTTTGCCGCCGGTGCCGTACCACACGTTGCTGTCGCTGCTTCTGCACGCCCAGTGCTGCGTCACCGATTCCGGCACGCTGCAAAAGGAAAGCTGGCTGGTGCAAACGCCCTGTATCACCCTGCGTAGCGAGACCGAATGGCCCCAGACTATGGCGGGTGGCTGGAACCAATTGTGTCCGCCGCCGTTTCACGGGTTGGCGCAGATGGTTTTGGCGGCAAGACCCAAAGAGAGGGAAAGAACCGCCTTCCTGGGGGGCGGCGATGTCGGGGCACGCATGGTGAGCGCCCTACAGGAGGCGCTCATCGTATGAACATCCTCTATCTGGAGCATTACGCGTCGCCGGACGACTGGGGCATGGAACACCGGCCCTTCCGCTTTGCCCGGCGATGGGCGGCCATGGGGCATAAGGTGGTGATCCTCGCCGCCTCGTATACCCACCTGCGGGTGAAAAATCCGGTGTTTGCCGGGCCCTTCCTGCGCCGGGAGATCGACGGGGTCACGTTTCTTTTTGTGAAAACCCCGGCGTATGAGGGAAACGGCGCCGCCCGCTGCCGGAATATCGCGGCGTTTTTGTGGGGCGTGTGGAACCGGTATGACCAAATGACCGGCGGTTTTTCGCCGGATGTGATCCTGCTCGGTTCCACGTACCTTTTGGATGTGTACCCGGCGCTTTCCATCGCCCGGCGGTATGGGGCCCGGCTGCTGTATGAACTGCACGATTTGTGGCCCATGAGCGTGGAACAGCTCGGCGGATACGGGAAAGGGCATCCCATAATTCGTTTGTTGCAAAAGGCCGAAGACCGCACGATAGCGAGCTGCGAAGCCGTTGTGAGCATGCTGCCGGGCGCTTTGCCCCATTTGGTCGAACACGGGCTGGAACCGGACCGCTTTTTTTATATTCCCAACACCGCCGAAATCCCCCGGGAAGCGCCGGTTTCTTCCCCTCTGGCGGACAAGCTCAGGCAGTGGAAGCGTGAAGGCCATTTCCTGATCGGGTATACCGGAGCGTTGGGGCTGGCCAATGCGGTGTGGGTTTTGGTGGAAGCGGCGGCCCGGCTGAAAGGACAGGCCGTAAAGGTGGTGCTCATCGGCCGGGGCGGCGAAAAACCGGCGCTGCAGCGGTTAATCCGGCAAAAAAACCTAGTGGAAATAGTCCAGGTGTGGCCGCCGGTGCCCCATGAAGAAATCACTCATTTGCTGCCGCTTTTTGATGCGCTGTTTATCGGGCTGCAAAAAAAGCCGCTGTTCCGTTACGGCATCAGCCCTAATAAGCTCATGGATTATATGGCGGCGGCTAGGCCCGTAATTTTTTCGGTGGATTGCCCGAAAAACCCGGTGGCGGACTGCGGGTGCGGCCTGGTGGTCCCCCCGGAGGACCCCAAAAAGACGGCGTCGGCCATCGAGCGGCTGCGCCATATGAGCGAAGAAGAACGGAAGCGCATGGGGGAAAGGGGGCGCCGGTATATGAGGCTTCACCATCATGAAGAGCACTTGGCGGCCCGGTACCTAACGGTTTTAGAGAGGTTTGCTCCCCGCCAGCCGGGTCATTTTTCCGAAAAAAACCAATAAATCCCGCCCATGGGCCATGCGATAAAAGCGCCGCCATGCCCGTGGGCTTTGTGCTGTCTGGAGGATGGGATATGAAAAATGGCTTGCGGAGACGGACCATTTTCGGTATACTTATTTTAAAACAGGAGAAAAGAGGCCTGTCTGTAAGGAAGGCCTTTTGAGACATAGGGAGAAGGCGACCCAGTCGCCAGGAGGGAAAACACATGCCGCAGAGAGAAACGGGAAAACCGGGTTACCAGGAAGCCCATACCCTTTTAATTGTTGATGACGATGAAATCAACCGGGGGATTCTGGATCAAATTTTTGCCTCGTATTACGACGTGGAAGAGGCGGAAAACGGGAAAATCGGGCTTCAAAAAATCCTGGATCACCCCGAAAAATACGGAGCGGTGCTTCTGGATGTGGTCATGCCCGAGATGACCGGTTTGACGGTTTTGCACCATTTGGACGAAGCCGGTCTATTGCAGGTGATCCCGGTGTTTCTGATCACGGCAGAAGCCAGCGACAGTACCATGAAGGAAGCCTACCAGCTGGGCGTGATGGATGTCATTAGCAAACCGGTGGTTCCCTATATGGTTTTGCGCCGGGTAAATTCGGTAGTGGAACTGTTCCGTGCCCGAAAACGGCTGGCACTGCAAGTTGAACAGCAGCAGTCAGAAATTTTGAAGAAGGCCCAGCAGATCATTGAACTGAATCAAGGCATGATCGAAGCGCTGTCGGCAGCCATTGAATTCCGCAACGGGGAATCGGGTACCCACGTTCGTCGTATTCACGATATGACGAAATTTATGCTGACCCACACCGAATTGGGCAAAGGACTGACTAAGGATGATATTGATACCATTGCCTTGGCGGCTGTTATGCATGATGTGGGGAAAATTGCCATTCCCGATGCCATTCTGAATAAACCCGGCCGTCTGACTCCCGAAGAATTCGAAGTTATGAAAACGCATACCACCCAAGGAGCTTTGCTTCTGCAGAAAATTCCGCAATTGCGTGAAAATAAAGCCTATCGTTATGCGTATGATATTGCGCTGCATCATCATGAACGATGGGACGGAAACGGGTATCCTGAAAAACTCAAAGGGGACGAGATTTCTCTGTGGGCACAAATTGTGTCGCTGGCGGATGTGTACGACGCACTTAGCTGTAAGCGTGTGTATAAAGAAGCCTTCTCCCGTGAAACTGTGTTGGATATGATCCGTAACGGTCAATGTGGGGTGTTTAATCCCAAATTGCTGGAGTGTTTCTTCTCCATAGAAGAAGAACTTTCTAAAATGTATCAGAAGAACGAATAAGGATTGCCAGTAAAAGAGAGGAGTACCGCAATGGAAACAGCCAAATATGAAAAACTCACGGCAGCCGGTATTGATGTAAATAGCGCCCTGGAACGTTTTATGGGCAATGAAATGTTATTGGACCGTTTTTTGAGGAAGTTTGCTGCGGATGAAAACTACCGGAAACTATGCGATGCCGTGGCAGCAGGAAAAAAAGAAGAGGCACTGACGGCATCCCACACGCTAAAAGGTGTGACGGGCAATTTGTCTATGACCGACCTTTTTGATTTGCTCACCCGGCAGGTACAGGCGTTCCGCGATGATGACTGGAAAGCTGCCGCTGATTTAATGCCTTTGATCACACAGGCCTATGAAAAGGTGTTAGCTGTATTATAAAACCGGATGTGATGGTATGAAAATACAAAAAAAGACCAGGTGGCGCCATGTATTACACGATTTGTGGCTGAACATTGCCGCCTTTTTTCTGTTGCTCTTTTTACTTCTTATAGGGATTTTAGTCATTCGTACTGCCTTGATCCGCAATGCATGGGAAACAGGATCGACTCTGGCGCATAACTACGCAGCGGAAGAGCAGAGTAGTTTAACGATGTATGAAACGCTTTTATCCTTTGGTACGGCTTCTGCGGATCGCATGCAGGAAGAAAACGCCAGTAAAGAGGAACTTACTGACTGGATGCGGTTATTTTCCGACCGCATGGAAACCGTTTTGGGAAAAGGAGTTGTGGGCCCCTATCTTGTGGTAAACGGTGAGATTGTGGCGGCTAATCCCTGGGAAGGGGATGATGAGTACAACGCTGCTTCTACGTCGTGGTATCAGATGGCTATGGAAGCGGACGGGAATGTTATATTTACCAGCTTATATACAGATGTCATTTCCCAGAAGCAAGTGATTACCGTGGCGCAGAAATGCCGGAACTCCGATGCCATAATGGCTTTTGATATTTTCCCCGAAAACTTTTCCTTTCAGTTTGATTCCTTAAAAGGGGAAGTCGGGGATTCCTTTTTCCTGTGTGACAGTACCGGAGCGCTGATTTACATGCAGTCGGATTATTTTACTTCTCAAGAGGAAGCCGGGGAATATCTCGAACAGGTGATCCAAAAGATCAAAAACGGAGAACTGGATTCGTACAGTGATTATATTGTGGATACCAATGGCCAACAGCGGGCCGTGTATTATTCCGTGATGGATAATGGGTGGATTTCCATTGTGACCGTCCCATATGAGAACATTCTGGAGGATTTTGACTGGTTTACCCTGTTGTGTATCCTGATTGTTATTGTGTATTTGGTGGCACTGGTCGGTGTGGCATGGCGTGAAGTGAAAAATCGGGCCCGTATTGACCGCACCAATGAAACCGTGCGGGTATTGGGAAATTCCTATTATGCGCTATATCGTATTGATTACCGGAAGAACACATATGAAATGATCAAAGGGTCCGATTATGTGCGCAGCCGCATTCCGGAAAAGGGTCCGTATCCCCAGCTGCAAAAAGTAATTGGCGAAGTGATCGAGCCCGAAGCGTTCGAAGATTTTATTCGCAGCTTTTCCCGGGAAAATATTCAAAAACTGGTGAGTCAGCGCATTCGCGATTTTGGAGGAGACTTTCTGCGCCGGTTTAATGGGGTGTACCGTTGGGTAAGTGTGCGGGTATTGTTTGATGAATCCTTAGCTCCCAACGAAGTGGTGCTCAGTTTCCGGGAAGTGGAACAGGAAAAGCAGAAACAATTGCAGGAACACAAACTGTTGGAGGATGCGCTGGCGGTAGCGCGGCAGAACGAAAAAGCCAAACAGACTTTTTTCAGTAATATGTCCCATGATATGCGCACACCACTGAATGCGATTATCGGATTGTCGGATTTGGCGGAAGAACATGTCAATGAGCCGCAGCGTATGGCCGAATACCTGAAAAAAATCAATACTTCCAGTCACCAGCTTTTAAACTTAATCAATGATATTCTCGATATGTCCCGGATGGAACAGGGGAAAGTGGTGCTGAATAACCGTCAGATCAATGTAAAGGACTGTGTGGAAGATTGTTTGGATGCATTCCGCTTCCAGGCAGAACGGGAAAAGAAGGTTCTGAAAATATCCATCGATATACAAGACCCTTGTATATATGGCGATAGTTTCCGGATTACGCAAATTCTGAATAACCTGCTTTCCAATGCTCTCAAATTCACGTCAGAGGGCGACACCGTAACTTTTACGCTTCAACAAATGGACCGCGGGGAATACGCGAAATTTAAGTTTGTGGTAGCTGATACCGGTATTGGCATTTCCAAAGAGTTTTTGCCTCATTTGTTTGAACCCTACATGCGGGAATTGCGTTTTAGTGCCAAACAGGCGGCGGGAACAGGGCTTGGTATGCCGATTACCCATAACTTGGTGGTACAGATGAACGGCGAAATCCAGGTGGAAAGTGAACCTGGAAAGGGAAGTGTGTTTACCGTTGTACTGCCCTTTGCCCTGGCAGAAAATGAAAAAGCAAACGTACAGAACAAGACAACAGAAAAGACGGATAAACCGGATTTGCAAATCCTTACCGGACGGCGTGTTTTGCTGGCAGAAGATAACGAAGTGAACATGGAAATTACGACCGAATTGCTTGCCATGAATGATGTGCAAGTGGTGCAGGCGTGGAATGGTGTGGAGGCAGTCGAACGGTTTTCGGAATCGGAGCCTTTTACCTTTGACGCCATTTTGATGGATATGCAAATGCCGGAAATGGATGGTTGCGAGGCGGCCCGAAAGATTCGCGCTCTGCATCGGCCCGATGCCCGAAAAGTGCCCATTATTGCCGTAACGGCCAACGCATTTGCAGAAGATATTGCGGCTACCACAGCAGCCGGTATGAACGCCCATGTTTCAAAACCCATTGATTTTTCCATTTTGTGCAAAACATTGGGAAGACTGATGGAAAAAAGACCGGATGCATAACGGCCTTTGGCGGAACCGCGAAAGGAAGACGAAAAAAGTATGAAGAAAAAAACAATCCGTTTTCTCTGGAGCAGCCTCCTCTCGATCCTGGTGGTATGCGTGGGCGTGTTTGTTGGCATGACCCACTATATGGCAAAACAGAATGAAGATGCCATGAACGAAGTGGGCGAAATCTATATGTCGGAAATGAGCCGGCAATTGCAGCGGCACTTTGCTTCCATCATTGATTTGCGCCTGACGATGGTAAAAGGGATTATTTGGCGTACCCCGCCGGAAACGGTGGACGAATATGGGCCGGAACTCAAAGAAGACCTCACCCTCAGCGGACAGGTACGGGGGTTCAGCTACTTGGCCCTATACACCCGGGACGGCAGCTTAGATGTCATCTATGGCGATCCGGTCACCATTGTGGATGAAAAGCCGTTTCTTGATTCCCTCAATGGTGAAGGCGATATTTCCAAACTGGTGGTCGGGGAAACCGACTCGGGGGAAGAAATGCTGCTGCTGGGGATTTCAACCGTCTATCCCATGGAAGATGGCAAAGAGTGCATAGCGCTGGTAGCTGGGATGCCCATTGAATACATCGATTATTCCATGTCGCTGGACGTGGATGAATCCCTGATTTTCTCCCATATTATCCGCAAAGATGGCACGTTCGTCTTAAAAAATGCCGATAATCAGGAAAATAACTACTACGACTTGCTGCGCAAGTATGCGGCGTTCGATGGGGAAACCACGGAAGACGCCATCCAGCATATGGAAGAATCCATGGCAAAAGGCGAAAACTATTCACTCGCTTTTACCGCCAATGGGGAACGGCGGCGGCTCTACGGGGTGCCGCTTCACGATTCCGAATGGTACTTGATTTCCGTGATGCCCTACGGCGTAATGGATGAAACCGTAGCTGGTCTGGGGACTCAGAGGTTGTGGATCACTTTGGGAGCCTGTAGTATTATTTTAATTACACTGCTCATTATTTTTGCCGGGTATTACCGAATGTCCCGGCGGCAAATGGCCGAATTGCAGAAAGCGCGGCAGGAGGCCGAAGCGGCGAATCTAGCAAAAAGCGAGTTTCTGTCCAATATGAGCCACGACATCCGCACTCCCATGAATGCCATTGTGGGCATGACGGCGATTGCGTCGGCTCATGTAGAAAACACCGAACAAGTCAAAGACTGCCTGAAAAAGATTGCACTGTCCAGCCGCCACTTATTGGGGCTGATCAACGACGTGCTGGATATGTCCAAAATCGAAAGCGGCAAATTGTCGCTGAACGTGGATATTGTTTCTTTGCGGGATGTGATGGAAGGGCTGGTCAGCATTGTGCAGCCCCAAATCAAAGCCCGCAACCAGCAGTTTGATATCCATATCCGGCACATCCAGTCGGAACAGGTCTATACCGACAGTGTGCGGCTCAACCAGGTGCTCTTAAACTTGCTTTCCAACGCTATGAAATTTACCCCGGAAGGCGGCCGTATCACCATGACGGTGGCGCAGGAAGCCTCCCCTCAGGGCGAAACCTATGTACGTACCCATTTCATCGTCAAAGATACGGGAATCGGTATGTCGGAAGCCTTCCAAAAGAAGATTTTTGACTCTTTCGAGCGGGAAGATACCAGCCGCGTGCACAAAACCGAGGGCACCGGCCTGGGGATGGCCATTACCAAATATATCGTCGACGAAATGCAGGGAACCATCCAGGTAAAAAGCCGGCTCGACCATGGCAGCGAATTCCATGTGACTGTCGACCTGGAACGGGTGGATGTACCGGAAGAAGAGAGACGCCTGCCGCCCTGGGAGATGCTGGTGGTGGACGATGACCGGCTGCTTTGTCAGTCGGCGGTAGAGTCGCTGCAAGAAATCGGGGTCAAAGCGGAATGGGCCACCAGCGGGGAAGAAGCGGTGAAAAAAGCCGAAGAGCGCCACCGGCAGAACCGCGACTACCATGTGGTACTGCTAGATTGGCAGATGCCCGGTATGGACGGCATTGAAACCGCCCGCGAGCTGCGCCGCCACATTGGGGACCAGGTGCCCATCCTGCTCATTTCGGCCTATGACTGGAGCGAAATTGAGGAGGAAGCCCGTCAGGCCGGTATCAGCGGATTTTTGTCGAAACCGTTGTTCCAATCGACACTGTATTCCGGGCTCAGCCATTTGGCCTTCCCCCAGAAACAGGAAGAGGCCCAGGGTGAAACGACCGGCCGTTATGATGGGCGCCGGGTCCTGCTGGCCGAAGACAACGACTTAAACGGCGAAATTGCCACCGAGCTGCTCATGAGCGTGGGCTTTACGGTGGATTGGGAGCAAAACGGGAAACTGTGCGCGGAAAAATTTGCCCAATCGGTTCCGGGGTATTACGATGTGATTTTGATGGACCTGCGTATGCCCGTCATGAATGGGTATGAAACCACTGAAGCGATTCGCGCCATGGACCGTCCCGATGCCAAAACCGTGCCGATTATCGCCATGACGGCCGACGCCTTTTCGGAAGATATTCAAAAATGCCTGGCTTGTGGGATGAACGCCCATTTGGCGAAGCCGGTCGATTTAAAAGAATTCTTCCGGGTATTGCAAAAATTCCTGTAAACGAAAAAACACAACCGGTTTTTAAGCACCGGTTGTGTTTTCTTTTGCAATATCGCAGTGGAGTTCGTCTATTTTTTCCCGCAAAGCGAGAAAATCTTCAAAAGCGTCACCTTTTTGCCTTGGATTCCGTAGGAGCGCCGCGGGATGCAGGGTGGCCATCATCCACAAATTCCCCTTTTTCACAAACTGCCCGTGCTGGCGGGTGATGCGGATGTTGGGGTCCATAATGCGCATGGCGGCGATGCGCCCCAGACAGACCAGAATACTGGGGGCGAGCAGCCGCAGCTGGTCGCGCAGATACCCGATGCACGCATCCTGTTCCTCCGGTTTGGGGTCGCGGTTATGGGGCGGGCGGCACTTGACGATGTTGGCAATGTAAATATTGCTTTCACGGGATAGGTCAATGGCTGCCAGATATTTATCCAGCAATTGCCCGGCCCGTCCCACAAAGGGCTCGCCCTGCAAATCTTCATTTTCGCCGGGGCCTTCCCCCACAAACAGGATTTTGGCTTTTGGATTGCCTACGCCAAAAACCACGTGGTGCCGGCCTTCACACAGCCCGCATTTCCGGCAGGCCATACATTCTTTTGTCAGTTCTTCCCACGTTTTCATCGGTGCCGCTGTGCTTCCTTTCTCTTCTTTTTCTTTTAGTATACCACACCGGAAAAAGAATGAGAAGGCCCGAAAACCTTTGGTGGACAGTTGAAATTTACAGTGGGCAGGTGTACAATAAAGCAGGAAACCCAACCAAAAACTATTTTATAATAGGAGTTGCATCAGCAATGAAAGTAATGGTAGAAACGTCCGCTCATCATGTACATGTCTCCCCGGCTGACCTGGAAACGTTGTTCGGGGCCGGCGCTACGCTGACGAATAAAAAAGACCTGTCCCAGCCCGGGCAGTTTGCCTGTGCGGAAAAAGTGACGGTGGTAGGCCCCAAGGGTGAAATGAAGATGTCCATTCTGGGCCCGTGCCGCAAGGAAACCCAGGTGGAAATTTCGCTGACCGATGCCAGAAAACTGGGCATTGCGCCCTGCCCCATCCGTGAATCCGGCGATCTGGAAGGCACGCCCGGGTGCAAACTGGTCGGCCCCTGCGGCGAAGTGGAAATCGCAAAAGGTGTGATCGCTGCGAAGCGTCACATTCACTTTAACCCCGATGAAGCCAAGCAGGCCGGTGTGCAGGACAAGCAGATCGTGTCGGTGAAAGTCGATTACAACGGCCGTTCGCTGATCTTCGGCGACGTGGTGTGCCGCGTAAGCCCCAACTATGCGCTGGCCATGCATGTGGATACCGACGAAAGCAACGCGGCAGCGCTGCCCGGCACGGTAGACGGCGAAATCATCCTGTAAATAGCATCGAAAACGGTAAAAACGGGCGACTCCGATGGGGTGCGCCCGTTTTTTGTCTTTTTTCTAAAAATAGTTGCAGACTTTCTCAAAATCGTATATAATAAATAACGCGGCGCACAATAGCCGCATGAAACAAGACAGTAATGCGTGCCGTAGGATATGCGGGCGGATGGGTCTGCACGGCGGGGCCCCGTGAACCATGTCAGGCGGGGAACCGAGCAGCATTAAGCGGTGTGCCCCGTGCGATGCAGGCAGCCCGTCCGTCCGTATATCCCGCTGCACGAAGCGTCTGGGCGGCGCCTGTCTTGTTTTTCTTTTATCATAAAATAGGTTGAAAAGGGGTGGAAGGATGTACCAGGTATTGTACCGCAAATGGCGGCCCAAGGTGTTTGCCGATGTGGTGGGGCAGCCGCAGGTGACCGAAACCCTGAAAAATGAGCTGCGTTCCGGGCATATTGCCCACGCCTATCTGTTCACCGGTTCCCGGGGCACGGGGAAGACGACCTGTGCAAAAATCCTGTCCAAAGCCGTCAACTGCCTCGATCTGCACGACGGCGACCCCTGTGGGGCCTGCGAAATCTGCCGCGGGCTGGAAGAAGGCTCTATTCTCGATGTGGTGGAAATCGATGCCGCCAGTAATAACGGGGTGGATAACATCCGCTCTTTGCGGGAAGAGGCCAACTTTACCCCGGCCCAGGCCCGGTACCGGGTGTACATCATCGATGAAGTGCACATGCTGTCGCCCGGTGCGTTCAATGCGCTGCTGAAAACCCTGGAAGAGCCGCCGGCCCACGTAATTTTTATTTTGGCTACCACCGAAGTCCACAAGTTGCCGGCCACGATTTTATCCCGCTGCCAGCGGTTTGATTTCCACCGTATTGCCGTGGAAGATATCGCGGCCCGGCTGCAGTATGTGGCCGAACAGGAAGGCGCCCAACTGGAGGAAGAAGCGGCTCTGCTTATTGCCCGGCTGGCGGATGGGGGCATGCGCGACGCGCTGTCGCTGCTGGATCAGTGTTTTGGCCACAGCCGTCAGGTGGACCGGGAACTGGTGGAACAGACCGCCGGGATTGCCGGGCGTGACCACTTGTTTGCCATTGCGGAGCACATCTTTTCGGGAGAGGTGCCGCCGGTACTGGAACAAGTGGACATCCTGTACCGTGGGTCCAAAGACATGGTGCGCCTGTGCGAAGAACTGATTGAATATTTCCGCGGACTGATGCTTTTAAAGACCATGAAAAAAGCCGGTTCGCTGCTGACGTATACACAAAATGAGATTGACCGCATGGAGCAGCAGGCGTTGCGCCTGCCGATTACCGTAATTTTGCACGGGATCGATGCGCTGCAAGCGGCCTTAGAGCGTATGAACCGGGTGAGTAACCGCCGGGTCGAACTGGAAATGACCCTGATCCGGCTGTGTTCTCCCGAACTGGACCACAGCCAGGCGGCGATTCTGCGCCGGTTGGACGCACTGGAAAGGAAAGTATCCCAGGGTGTGCCCATGAAAGCGGAAGTAGCTCCGGTACCGGCCGCTTTGAAACCGGAAAAAACGGAACCGCTGTGGCCGGAGGAAATCCCTGTGCGGCCGGAAGAACCGGCCCTAAAAAAAGAACCTCCGCGTCAGGCCGAAGTAGCGACCCCGCCGGCTGAAAAAAAGCAGCCGGAAAAACGGCCGCTGGAAAAACCGGTGCGGTTCGCCGAATGGCCGGAAGTTCTGCAGCTGATTTCCCGGGAATCCCGCACGGTAGCGGCAGCTTTCCATGGGTCCGGGGCGTATGTCAGCGGTGATTTTATGCTGATTGCGGCGAAAAACGATCTGGCGTTTGAACTATTGCGGCGGCCGGATTACCGCAATAAAATGCGTGACGCGATCCGTCAGGTGACGGGCCGTGTATATAAATTGGGACCCTATAAGGACGAGCAACAGGCGTCCGCCCTCGACCCGCTTAAAGCACTGGAGCAAAAAGCCCAGCAGGCGGGGATCGAAGTGGTCCATAAAACAAGCGAAACTGGAAAGGATGAAGAAATATGAAAGCAAGACTTCCCAAAGGGTACGGTGGCGGCGGCGTAAGCAACATGCAGCAGCTGGCCCGTCAGGCACAGAAGATGCAGGAAGAAATGGAAGCAGCCAACCGTGAACTGGAAGAAAAAGAATTTTCGGCCACGTCCGGCGGCGAAGCGGTTAAAGTAACCGTGACCGGCAAAATGGAAGTAAAAGCCATTGAACTCAAGCCCGAAGTCGTCGATCCCGACGATGTGGAAATGCTGGCCGATCTGGTCATGGCAGCCACCAACGAAGCGCTGCGGGCGGCAGCCACCGAAAAGGAAGAACGCATGAATGCAATTTCCGGCGGGCTGAATATCCCCGGGATGTTTTAAGCGATGGCGTCGTATCATGTTCCCCCCCTGGAAAAACTGGTGGAACAGTTCCAGCGGCTGCCGGGTATTGGTCACAAATCCGCCCAGCGGCTGGCGTACCATGTGCTGGGTATGACCGATGAACAGGCCAAAACGTTTTCCGATGCCATTTTGGAAGCCCACAGCCAGATTCACTACTGCCGGGTGTGCTGTAACCTCACCGACCAGGAATTGTGCCCGGTGTGCCGCAGCGAAAGCCGCGACCGTTCGGTGATTTGTGTGGTGGAAGACCCGAAAGACGTGTTTGCCCTGGAACGCACCAACGAATATAACGGCCTGTATCACGTGCTGCACGGGGCTATTTCGCCGCTTTCCGGCGTGGGGCCCGAACAGCTGTGTATTAAAGAATTGCTGGCTCGGATGAACGACGGGGTGGTAAAGGAAGTCATCATGGCCACCAACCCCACCGTGGAGGGGGAGGCAACGGCTATGTACCTGTCCCGTCTTCTCAAACCCATGGGCGTGCTGGTCACCCGGTTGGCCTACGGGATTCCGGTAGGGGGCGATTTGGAATATGCGGATGAGGTCACCCTCAGCCGCGCTATGGAAGGCCGCCGGGAACTGTAACGCACCCGACAGGCTTCGCGTTGACAAACTCCGGATGGCCGTGGTATGATAACAAAGGCAAAGGAGGGCTTTTTGTGGACAAAAAAGCGCTGCGCACCATTGCGCAAAACAAAAAAGCCTTTCACGATTACTTTGTGGAAGAAAGTTTGGAAGCCGGCATTGAACTGACCGGTACGGAAGTAAAATCCCTGCGGCAGGGAAGAGTGAACCTGAAAGATGCCTGGTGTTCCGTCGATAAAGGCGAAATGTGGGTGAACGGCGTTCACATCAGTCCCTATGAACAGGGGAATATCTTCAACCGGGACCCTATGCGGGTGCGCCGCCTTCTTCTGCACAAACGCGAGATCATGCGCCTGTTTGGCCTTGTCAAACAGGACGGGTACTCGCTCATCCCGTTGTCGCTGTATTTCAAAGGGTCACGTGTGAAAGTGCAGGTGGGTCTTTGCAAGGGCAAAAAGAATTACGACAAACGGGCCGATCTGGCTGCGAAAGCGGCCGCTCGTGACATTCAGCGTGCTTTAAAAGAACGGAATCGGTAAGATTTCGTTCTTCTCATGGGGGCGCAATGGTTTCGACGGGGATCGTGAGCCGATGTAAGCGAGTAGCGGTGCGGAGCCGCTATAAAAGCCGCAACCTTTAAAATTAAACGACAACAAAACTGTTGCTGTTGCTGCCTAATTAAGGCGGCCGTCTGACCCGGGAGCACCGCGGCCCGGAATCAGGCGTCGATGAGCGGTGAACGTGAACCAAAGGACGCCCTGCCTTTGGTCACGGATTTTCGGGATACCGAAGCGCATAGCTTGTCTGTGAGCGCTGCGTGGGGGGGAATCCTAAAGCACAGAATACACTCGTAGAAAGCATCGGTAAGTGGTTTTCGGACAGGGGTTCGACTCCCCTCGCCTCCACCAACCCAGAGCATAAACAAAATTCGTTTTGTTTATGCTCTTTTTCTATTTCGGACAACAAAATGTCGTTTATCGTCACGGTTTTATCGCCGGAATTGAAAATAATGGTGATTTTATCGTCGTATAGATAAATTCGATTGATAAATACGCTGATTAATGTTTTGCGGTATTTAATATCGTTGATATTTCCGTTTTTTAGCTGGGTTAAAAAGAATTTCACTTTTGGAATCGTTAATACAGGATGATTCTTTTGTTCAAGGGCAATTTCCTTTTCAAGACGCAGATGTTCTTCTTCCAGTGGAGCCACTTCCAAATATAACGACTTCCGAACACTTTCAATATCGCATTCCATGATTGCGTTCATTAAATTTTTATGCTTTTTCTCGTTTTTCGTAAGAGACAATTTTAAGGATTTTAAATTGGTGGTATCCTGTCCCGCTTCACAAACTGCAACTACTGCCTTTGCAATTCTTTCGATATTCTTGTCTGTCAAAAGTTTATAGCATTCCTTTATCACAAGGTCTTCTATATAATCTTTTCTCACTGTCTTTTTATTACAAATCTTTTTCTTGGCCCCGTTACAGATATAGTAATGATAAACCTTACCGGCTTTAGCAGTGCCGCAAATGCCGGTCATCATCGCTTTACAATGACCGCAAAATAGCTTTGTAGTTAATAAATATTCTTCTTTTGCTTTTGCGCTTGCGGGAGATTTCCTGTTCTTATTCATTATTTCTGTCACCCTTTCAAAGAGCTCATCTGAGATAATTCGAGGAATTTTCCCTGGGTATTCTTTCCCTTTGTAGGTAAATATCCCGATATACCGTTTGTTTTGAAGCATTGTTCGTAGAGAGTTTTTATTAAATGGTACTCCTCTGGAAGTTTTATACCCCTCAGCGTTTAATGTATCGGTAATCTGCTTAACACTTTCGCCATTTGCATACATAGTAAAAATACGTTCTACTAAAGGGGCTTTTTCTTCATCGACAACAAAGGCCTTTTTACTGTTCTCATCATTCGGATCAATACGAACTGTTTTATAACCTAACGCAATATTTCCGCCGGTACTGAACCCTTTTTCACCGTTTAAATCCATTCCTCGCGTTATTTTTTGGCTCAGTTCGGCACTATAATATTCAGCCATACCCTCAAGCACACTTTCCATCAGAATACCGCTGGCATCATTGCTGATAGGTTCACGGGCCGAGATGACGCGAATACCATTCT
Source organism: uncultured Clostridia bacterium (assembly GCA_930990065.1). Lineage (GTDB taxonomy): Bacteria > Bacillota > Clostridia > Oscillospirales > Acutalibacteraceae > Heritagella > Heritagella caecorum. The sequence goes on from CAKNOA010000019.1 coordinate 23,320, forward strand.
TTTTCAATATGCGTTTATAATGAACACTATCATATTTATTTCTAGCAAAGCGGTCAAACTGATATACTAATACGTATTGAAAATGTTTTTTGTAGCTGTCGTTAATCATCTGTTGAAAACGCAGACGGTTATCGTTTGTTCCGGTTAAAGCTCGGTCAATATATTCTTCAATTACATTGTATCCATTACGTTCGGCAAAAGCGTGACATTCTTTTAATTGCCCCTCAATACTGTACTCTGTTTGATGTGGGCCGGGACTGTATCTCGCATAAATAACCGCTACCATAATTTACTCCTTTCAACGTTACTTAAATAAAATGACAACATCTTATGAGAGTTCTAACACCTTAACCCTCAACAATCCTCAGATATTTGTAAATGGTCGGATAAGACAGGGAACAGAGCCTAGAAAACTCTTTCTTGTTGATTTCACCCTTTTTGTACTTGGGATAATGCTTATAGAAGTTCGCCGGAATATCGTCGGCTGTGACCGCCGGCCTGCCGATTGTTTTTCCCTTGGCCTTTGCGTTTTCCATGCCGCTTTTTACTCGCTGGCTTATCATGTTCCGTTCCAACTCGGCAAATACACCCATCATTTTGAGCATTCCCTCGGTCATGGGGTCAAGCTCTTTCCGGCAATCCACCACAAAGGTACCCAACACCAACTTTATTTTCCGGTTTTTCGCTAACTCTATTATATCACAAAGCTGCTTGGTACTGCGGGTAATTCGGCTGACTTCTGTTGCCAGAATGGTGTCGCCGGGTTTCACAATATCAAGCAGCTTTTGCAGTTCTATGCGGTTTACCTTGGTACCGCTTTCGTATTCCCGATAGATGGTTTTCTCTTCCGCACCTTGCTGTTTTAATTCCCGAACCTGCCGGTCAATATCCTGTAAAGATTCATTTGTTGAACATCTTGCATAACCATAAATCATTTTTACCACCCAAACTTTATTTATATTATACATATATTATAATATATAAATGAAAAGATTTAAAGAGTTTCTTTTATAAAAACACCTGTTTTTTTATAAGTTTTTAGGTGTTTTTCCGGGGGTAAAAACTATAAATAGAAAGAGATGTTTGTTTTTATAGGGGGTATTGGGGGAATGAAAATGTCCCAACCAGCTTGAAAACATCAAACTGGTTGGGACATTCATTTATTTATTCTTATTTTCCATTTCGCCGCAGAGCTATCTCACCTTTACCGGTTAATCTGTAATTCCCCTCTTGATTGGTAAAAAGGCCCTCGTCACATAATTCGTTCATTACCGTATAAAATTCCTTTCTTTCCTCACAGGTTAAATGTATCAGGAATGAATTTAGATAGTGTGTGACCCTCCACAAAGAACCTTCCGTAAAGTTTTCCTTTTTCAGTTCCTCAAAAATTTTCTCCTTTACAGTCATCGTTTCTCACCTTTCGATACAATAAATTATTTAAGAAAAATCAGTTAGATTTCTGTGACCAACTACAAGAACACTTGTTGGCTATTATTAATTATCTTTAACAAAATTACAAAATTTGGGTTCAAGACTTTTAATATAAGTTGCCGCAGAAATTGGATCAGATATTTTCTCAGCGGGTACAGCCATATATTTCGTTACGTCGTTCTCACTATAGCGAATTCTCCAATTGTTGGGATCTTCAAAATATATACTTTCGAGAGAATCCCAATTAGAAGAATAAACATTTATGTACACTACACTTTTGGGGATCGTTATGCTAGTCAAAGCTGTCGAAGAAAAACTCAGATAAATTTCTTCTAATCCCTCTGGAAGATTAATTGTTGTTAACGATGTGCAGCGAAGAAAAACCTGCGAACCTATAAATTTTAAATTCTTAGAAAGCTGAACATCTTCCAGAGAACTGCAATCCGAGAAAGCCCACGAATTTATTTTTGTAATAGAATCCGGCATAATTATTCGCTTCAGATATTTGCAATCTTCAAATCCGTGCATTTCAATTTCAGTAACTGTTTTCCCATTATACTTTTCAGGAATTGTAATGCTCTCTATACTATCCTTGTACTCGGGATTCAGTTTAACGCTGACAGTATCACCAGATAGAATGGTAAACACCAAATATTGAATATCGCTTGTATCATCTGATGTTGTGATATTCCCCAAATTATCCTGCGTCCCGTCGGTATAAGTAACAATCAACTCCCCGTTAACAATTTCCATGTCGGCAATCCCTCTGCCATCTTCGCCCGGGTCGCCTTTATCACCTTTTTCACCCTTATCGCCTTTGTCTCCCTTGTCACCTTTTTCGCCTTTTACGTTGCCAAGGGTGAGAACCGTATTATCTGTAAGGACAACGCTCAAATCACCGGAGGCCGATAAGGTAACATTTTGGATTCCTCTGCCATCAGCACCGTTGCTTCCATCTGTTCCAACCACTTTGCCAAGATTGGAAACCTGCCCGTTGGAATAGGTCAACACCAATTCTCCGGCACTGTTAATTTCGGATTTTGAAATCCCGATTCCGTCCGTTCCTTTGATATTGCCTAGTTCTAATGTCGTGCCATTGGTTAACTCCACACTTAATGCACCCTCTGGGGAAATGGTAACATTGGCAATGCCAACCCCATCAGCACCGTCTTGTCCGTTTGCTCCGTCTTTTCCATCAGTTCCATTCGTTCCATCTTTGCCGACAATACGCCCAAGGTTGATACTGGAAGAATCGGAGAAAGTAAGAACCAGTTCGCCGCTTTCGTTTATTGCCGCCGCAGTAATTCCAGTCCCATCTTCGCCGTCTGCACCATCTTGTCCTTTTGCGCCTGTGGCCTGTACTCCGGTAGAAGTCCATGATACTCCGTTATTGGTGGAAACTTCCCATTCGTTGGAATCCTGATTGATTCGTAGTTGTGGTGTGATTCCGTCTTGCCCGTCTGCTCCGTCAGCACCGACGATATTGCCGAGATTCTGTTCACTGCCATTGGAATAGGTAATTACCAACTCGCCGCTATCGTTAATTTCAGATTTTGAGATGCCGATTCCGTCCTGACCATCTTCGCCATCTTGACCGTCAACGCCATTGGTGCCATCGGCTCCGTCTGTACCTACAACAACGCCAAGATTTTTTGAGTTTCCGTCTGAATAAGTGATAACAAGCTCACCGGCTTCATTGATTTCGGTATTGGTTACGCCGATTCCATCTTCACCATCAGCACCGTCCTGTCCATCTTGACCGTTTGTCCCATCTTTTCCATCAGAACCTACCACTTTGCCTAGATTGGTTGTAGTTCCGTTGGAATAGGAAATAACAAGCTCGCCCTGTTCATTGACAGAAGTTCCAGAAATGCCAATCCCATCTTTACCGTCGGCACCATCTTGACCATTGGCGCCATCAGTTCCTTTAATAACGCCAAGATTCAATTTTGTGCCGCTCGATAAAGTGATTTCCAGTTCATCGTTTTGGTTGATGGTTATGGTATCAATGCCAACGCCATCTTTTCCATCTGCGCCATTTTGCCCGTCTTTCCCGTCGGTTCCATCTTTCCCGTCTGCGCCGATCACTACACCGAGATTATCAATTAGATTGTTGGAGTAGGTTAAAACCAATTCGCCTTTTGCGTTGATTTCTGATTTTACAACACTGATTCCATCGGCGCCGTCCTGCCCGTTCAACCCGTCTTTGCCATCTTCACCATCAGCACCATCTTTTCCGTCGGCTCCAATCACATTACCGAGATTGGAACGCTGTCCGGTCGAGTAGGTCAAGACCAGTTCACCATTTGAATTGATTTCGGCATTGGTAACACTAACGCCATCGTCACCGTCCGCTCCATCGGCTCCATCTTTCCCATCAGTGCCAATTACCACGCCTAAATTTTTGCTAGTGCCATCGGAATAGGTGAGTACCAGTTCGTTGTCTGTATTGATAACCGCATTATCAATGCTAATCCCGTCTTTTCCGTCGATACCGTTTGTACCGTCTATCCCGTCTTTACCATTTGCCCCAACGACAACGCCTAAATTTGATACCTGCCCATTGGAATAGGTTAGAATCAGTTCCCCGTTGTCATTGATTTCTGAATCGGTTACACTTACGCCATCTAAGCCATTGGTGCCAACGATTTTATCAAGATTAACCGTTCTTCCATCGGTGAAGCCAAGGATAAGCTGTCCCTCGTTATTTACATTTGCAGAAGAAATGCCAACGCCATCTTTCCCCGGTTGTCCATCAGCACCGTCCTGCCCGTTTTGTCCATCGGTTCCGTCAACACCATCTTTGCCATCAATACCATTTTGTCCGTCTTTTCCGTCGGCTCCAACCGCTTTCCCAAGGTTTAACACCGTATTATCTGATAAAGTAATCAGGAGTTCCCCGCCGGAAGAAAAAGAAGCGGTTTTGATAGTGGTACCCTCTTGATTCACAAGGGCCGCCAAAGCGTCGGCCCATTCTTTTTCTGTTCCTGAGTACCCGTTTTCTACTGCAATATCATAGGCAGACTTGCCGGAAAGGGAATCCAGCCATTCCTGCACCGTCCCGTCATAGCCTTGTTGTACTGCCAATTCGTATGCCGACAGCCCGTCCGTTACCGTAGTAGAAGCGGGCACACTGCCCCCACCATTTCTATGTATTATCAGTGCTACCACCGTTGCAATTCCAATCATCAACAGGACTGCAATAATAACACACAGCACCTTTGTCATAATCTTCTTTTTCTTGTGTGCTTTTGGATTTTGTGGACTCGTCTGCACAGTTACCCCATTCATAATAGTAACCTCCCAAATAATTTTTCTGATGCTTGTTGTCTCATTTAACAAGCCCGCTTGACTTCAATAAATACTTCTGGACTAACATTTAGGGCTAAGCAGATTGCCCGGAGGTCATCAGCATACAAAGTCCGTTTCCCATTTAGTATTGCATTAAACGTAGTATTGGGAATCCCGGCTTTCTGTGCCACTGCTTTTTGCTTTAGACCGTTATCATTTAAATAAGCCCGAACTTTTTCATATACTTTCATACACACGCACCTTTACAATCAAGAATTTCTGGATTTTATTTCATTATATCAAGAAAAACACGAAAGTCAAGATGTTCCATACAGATATTCTGGATTTTTATGTTGCTATTTCAGATTTTGTCGGTATAATAAAATAGAGGTGATGTTCTTGCGATATGAAATTGGGAAAAGAATCCGTAAATACCGTGAAGATAGAAATTTAAGCCAAAAAGCATTAGCCGATAAAATCGGTGTCAGCAACAGCAGAATTTCAAATTGGGAAAAAGGAATCAATCGTCCTGACGCAGATATTCTTGCTGATTTATGCGTTGCTTTAGAAGTATCTCCCAGTGAACTACTGAATGTCCGATTATCCACAGATGAATTAACTGACCAAGAGAAAAAAGTTATTCAGGCATACCGTACAAAGCCAGAATTACAACAAGCAGTCAATATTTTACTTGGGTTAGAAGAACCGTAATCTCACCGCGAGCATTTAAGAGAAACATGGGCCGAGCGGGTCTTAATATAAAAGCCTATCCAAAATTCAATTAAGAATCTCAGCCGAGATCGTTTAAGACCGGGGGAAAAACACAGTCAAAACCTTAAATATGATTGAAAGGCCAAAAAGTACCCGGTACTTCAATCAGCAAATGTTGCTTGAAACCGTCAATCGGCTTTGTTGCTCCGAAGATATCTAACCTAGATAAAGGGGAAGCGGCTTTCCAATATCAAAACCAAGGGTGAGTAAATCCAGCCTTAGAAAGGATTTGCGCCTGTGAGAAAGGTAGATGAAACATGACCCATCGAGTAGTCCGGCCAGTCAAGTCCAGTTCCCGGTCTGTAACGTACCGGATTCCCATTACTTGGAAAGTGAGCCGCCGCGTCCGGAAATCCCCTCTCATTAAAAGAGGCCATTGAGTTTCCGGAGCTTCGGATTGTTGCTGACAGGGTTATCCTGTAAAAATAAAAAATAGCCCGTGATATCGAAAGTATCACGGGTTGCTATGTGGTTGATTCAATTAATTTTGATATAGAAAATCTTCTATATCGTCTAGATAGGATAAACACAAGTATAATTTATCCTCATATTGTATTGGAAGCCCTTTTTCCAACTGTAGCACATCAATGATATGATTTTTAATATATCCCACTAATTCAATCGCTGTTGGGGGATAAAGATAAAAATCAATCAGTTCATCTTCATTGGGTAATACTGATTCATAATTCATAGTCATACCTCCATATTTTTAAGGGAGCCGCTCCAAAATTTCCTGAACCCGCTCCAGAGTACGATAAGCATGTTTTAAATATTCCAATGCATTGTACGGGGAATCCGCGTTCATATAAACAATAACATCGACAATATTTGCTTTAGCAAAATCTAAAATTTCCTCTGGACTGAATGGTTCAGAGCAATATTTCTCGTAGGCTAAAAACTTATCTTGGTAGTCGTCGCTTTCGACTGGAATATATGTTGTAGACATCATAATGTAAATTTCCTTTCTATTGTTGTGAATTTGAAATAGTCTTAATTTGTTTTCGCTGGAAGCAGCCAGCATCTATGTGCATGTACAGCGCCGGCCTACTTGCGCAGACGAAAAAAAGAGGGATATCAATTCCGAAAGGTGTCTGTCCCCGGTAAGATCATACATCATGGAAACGACATCGAATTCCATTTCATAGAGAGAGTACTTCAATACAATTCCTCTATGGTAATTCAACCATCCGAGTATCGTCGGTTTTACTCTTTTGCATATTTCATCAGGTAACCTCTGAGTATCGTGTATCAGTACATCGTGTATCTTGCATAGTAGGGAAGCCGCGTTTCGGCGCGACGGTATTATCGTCAGTTGTTTTCCTCGCTGGTAGACATGCCACCCCAGAAAGTCAAATCCATCAGCTATATGCGTGATAAATGTTTTCTCTGGTGCCAGTTCCAATTCCCGCTTTTTCAGAAAATCTTTTATCAATGGGATAACAGACTGTTCCAAAGTATCCTTGTTTTCTCCAATGACAAGGAAATCATCAGCGTATCGAACAAATTGGGTTTCCGGAAAGAATCGGGTTTGGAGTTCCTGCTCCAGCCCGTCCAGTACCATATTACAAATGACAGGGGAAATGCTGCTGCCTTGTGGGATTCCCCGCAACGCATGGTATCGCTGGGATTTATCAATATACCCGCTTTGAAGGAATTTTTGCAGCATCACCTTATCCATAGGAATATGTTCCATGACCCACTTATGATTGATGTTGTTAAAGCAGGATTGAATATCGGCTTTTAAAATCCACCTAGGGAATGGTGGCTTGGATAATACGTCGGCGCATCGAATAATGGCTTCCCTTGCAGACCGCCCGTGCCTATAACCATACGAATGGTAATCCCCGGTGATTTCGGCCACTGGTTCTAAGGCCAGTCTATAAAGGGTCTGCATGGCCCGGTCTCTCATGGTTGGAATCCCCAACAATCTCCGTTGACCGTTGGGCTTCTGAATATAGCTCCGTTTCAGCGGCTTTGGGTGATATCCTCTGCGGTTTAAAGACAGAACCGCCTGCCATTTGTCTTCCGGTGTAATCCAGAGGATACCATCTATTCCGGGAGTACGCTTGCCTTTATTAGTAGTTACCATTTTGACTGACAGGGCCTTTGCATAGAAAGAGTGAATCAGTTTATGCTGTAACGACAGCACCTTTTTTGATTCTCCGGCCTTATGGGCTTTGGCAATCTGCGCTTGCAGCTTTTTAACATGTGTTTCTGCCAAATGGAAGTCAATATCTTCCCAGCAGGTAACAGCGTCAGAAGCGGCATACGTTTTCACGTTCATTTTGCGCGTCTCCTTTCAAAAGTTCTGCAAGCGCGGCTTGCCCTGTACCTATGAATAAAATTCTCTTTTACATATAACCACCCCTTCCAGCAAAAAATTTATTAACTACTGAACAAGTTCCTTTACGGTCGGTAGATATGGGTTTCCATAAATCATGCACGCGCCAACCAGTAAATTTATCTTGCCAGATGGTTAATCCGTGTTTTTCTTTTGTTGGGTTTGATTAGTGTTGTTCCGGTGCTCCTCATTCCGGCGGATTCCGTTTTTAATCTTTGGGGAATGTTCTTGTTGGCAATACTCAAAGTACTGCTCACAAGCTGCGCAAAGACATTTTATAAATTCAGCTGTGTCATCAATATCAATCTGAGATAGATTATTTTTTTTCATGTTTATCACCTCCTTTTTCTTCAGATGCCAAGAATGTCTCAAACTCCGAGCGGTGTTGGTCAACGTATTCTTCAATATCGGCAATGATGGCAAAGGCCAACTGCTGGGCCTGTTTGCGACCGATATTAAAATTGGAGTATTCCATATCGCCAGTACCACCCTATTGAAAACTTTGCTTGACATTATGTTCCCATTATAATACAATAAATCCGTAATACACTATGAATTCATTCGGATTATTTTAGAATTTATGATAAAAATTTGTATTATAATCGAATTATAGGAGCGCGGTACTATGGAAACTTTTAACATACATGAAGTAATAAAAAGAATTGTAACTGAACTAAATCTAAAAATGGATAAAATAAGAAAACCTGTGCAGGGAGGGAAAGAAAAGTATAGTAAAAAAGGTTTTTTTGACGCTGTAAGTACTCATATACTTCCATTTCCTATTTCCAAAGATACCTATTACTCTTATACTACATTTTCCAAAAAAGAAAGTTCAGACAAGCTACAATCTATAGATTTGCGAAGATTTTATGATATTTGTATTTATACAGATGTTTCACCAGAGTATTTTTTGGGGTTGATTGGAACCAAAAGGAAAGAGCAATCTGCGGAGAAGATAAGAGAAGAATTTGGGCTTTCGGATAAAGCAATGGAAGTGTTAAGTGCAGTAAAATCGAGAAAGATTAATTTACGAGGGGAAATTTCATCAGAGGTAATAAACTTTATTTTAGAAAATGTGGATTTTTGGCGCAGACTTAATAGGTGCTTGCCCGCATATTTGGCGTGTTTATATGATGCGCGAACAACTGAATTTGAGCAGGAACAAGCACGGTATAGTGTGATTAGAACATTTGAACAGTTAGTTGATGAAATTAGCGAGACCGATATAATGAAAAAGTTTCCCATTGGTGAATTGGATAAAACCGATGTTTTTTGTTCATTAAAATAAAAATATCGGCCCAATCAAAAATAGGCCGATATCGTATCAAATTTACAACCACCATGTCACAGCAAATCCGCCGACAAAATAAAAAAAATTTGTTTTTAAATTAGGTTGGTCCACCAAATAAGAACCGCAATTTTGATACAATGCGTATCAAGGTTGCGGTTCTTTCTTTTTGCCAGAAAGCCCTGATTTCAAGGGTTTTCTGGCTTTTATCGGCCCAGCCGTCGCCAGACAAAGCGAAAGCCTGCCGCCAGCCCAGTACGCAAAGGCGCTGGGGAGCAGCAGGCTATCGTTTGATTTATGGGTATCGTTTAACTTGTGGGCTATCGTTTACTTTTAGACTCCAATCCTATGGCGGATGTCGTTAAGCCACTCTCCCTTGTATTTGAAAAACTTTGGTCCAGCTATGGAATACTGCTTGCCGGTCAAGAGCTTTGCCAGAGCGGTTAAAGACATGGTTTCTCCGTTGTATTCCACGCTCCTATCCCCAACAACAGTGGCGGTGATATTGGGATTCTCTCCGAATTCGATTTTTGCTCCCAGGGGGATTTGACAGGCACTAAAAGAAAAGTTTGTGGCGCGTTCTGTGCTTTCGGAATCGATCTCCTGTGCCTCACGTTCGGCAACCTGCTCCTCCTCGGAAGGCGCCACTCGTTTTAATTTGTCCACACAGCCGTGGATTTCGGCAATGGCCTCCAGAATTAAGTAAGCGTCCTCCGGGGACATGGCATAGAATTCACGCACCCTCTGCTTGCCGTTAAAACTCTCAACGGCGCGTAAATTAGGATTCAGCCTATCTATAATCGAGTGAATTTTCAAATCTGATAGCCTGGAGGAAACCTCGTATGTAGCATAGATTCGAAAGGCATATGGGATACATTCACTCCGGTTCAGCTGTTTCAGACGCTTATCTATATCATCCGCATACCCGATTTTCACATAATCCGGGAAAGACGGATTTGTTAGGATATAGATTACTCCGTTTTTATTATCGTTTTTATTATCCATGTTGGTTACCTCCCAATTACCCAGCAACAAATAACTCCGGCATATTATAGCGTACACTTAATGCCTCTGTTCGAGCATTAGTGTTTGAGCACTTAAGCAAAGCAGTGCTCAAATGCCATTTTCCATCTAAACCTTCAATGATAAATGTATCTTTGTTATTACGAATATAAGTAGATACTTCACGGGAGAAACCATTTCTCTGTAGAAGGATAGTTATCGGATTCGTCGTTCCATATTCTACAAATTCATACCAGTTGTTATCAAACTCATTCAGCTGATGTACAGTCTTATACTCATTCGAAAAGCGGAGAAAGTAGTTCGAAATACTGAACAGAACGATATTATCTATAACTTCCAGGGTGTCGGCAAACACGATATTGCGGTGTCGGAGGCCGTCGTTGTAGTATTCTTTTTGCCCTCGGTTTACCCAGAAGTTATCACGATGCTGCCGCCGGTATTCCAGAGCCTTTTTCATGATATTACTGAGACCGGTTCCTTCCATCCATTGAATCAGGACAACCGTATACCAGCGCAGGAGAGTGGGCTTTCCAAGCGTAGATGCCTCATACTTTCCCCACTTGAAGATCCTACTCAGCTTCTCAAGGAAAGCCAAAACATCATCATAGTCGAACCTACCGTCAACACGGTCAGGATATTTCAGTCCCATTGCGATAGCAGCGCGTAGATTTTTTGTCTGGTCTACCGAGGTGTTGATATCATCATCTGGTTCTGTGAACGGATCAATAAAGGCTTCTCGTATTTTCGCTTCGTCCTTGGGTGTCAGCAGATTAGAAAACTCGCGCCTTACAAGGCTATCGTTATCCTGCATAATATCCCGCAAAAGGATAAGAGCGAATTTACGCATCATTACATAGGCTTCCTCTGACTGTGCATCATTACGTTTTACAAGCTCAATGTTGCCCTGCAGCAGCGCCTCGATGACGTATTTCTTTTCAGCGTTCGTAAGGTTCTTCGGGCCCGCCTCGATAGAAAGCGTCTGCTTTGGGACCTCTTTTTTTAGGAGATCCACATAGTCTTCTTGCTTCAACTTTTCGCCCTGTGAAACAAAGAATACATTTCCGTAAAGGTTGAAACGGATGCGGCCTACACGTCCTATCAGATTTCGGAAATCAACCGGAGTCATCACTTTTCGGAAAATTTTGTTATCCGTAATGAACAGATTATCCGCTGGGAGATTTACCCCCTCAAGCAAAGTGCTGGTACAGAACATAGTTGTGATTTTACCACGACGGAACATGTCCTCAATACGCATTCTAATGGCGGCTGGCAGGTATCCAATGTGATAAGCAATGCCCTTTTTTATAATCTGGGCTAAATAGTAATCACCGTGTACTTCATTCGTTATGTCTCTCGCCAGTGCATTTAGATCATTGTCCTGAATGTCAGAAAGCTGATCAGCGAAGGCAAGTGCGTTCTCAATCGCCTTACTTCGACCGTTGCAGTAAACGATGGTCTGCTGCTTTCGCTCAATAGGAAGATAACGGTTTATTCTTTCAAACATCAGAAGGAACGAAACCAGAGAAGCGTTTCTATCTTTAATTTCTGCAAGATAATCCAACTCGCCGGTATGGTCGTTATATACGCTGACGGTGAAGTTGTTTAAGTCAATGCTAAACTTTATTTGCGCCACTGGTGAAAAAGTGGAACGAAGATGGCTATCGTTAGCGTCATTTTCAACGTCTGTCAGCAACTTCAAATACACTTCTGGATTTGGAATGTTGGGTGATGCAAAAATAAAATGCGGCCTTTTTTTCCTTTTAAGAAGCATATCCACGGTTTTATAGTAGAATGGCCCACGGCTATTTTTCCCGGATAGCTTGTGAGCTTCGTCGATGAATAGATAGTCTATCTGCAAATCTGGCTTGCTGATAAGTAGATACAGCAAACGTTCCGGAGTCAGCACAAGAATGAAGTTGTGGAGACCTTCCAATGCAATATCCCCGGCGGCGGTGACAACCTTATAATTGTGCTCTGACAGAAGGCTTTTAAGATCTTCATCAATGATTTGCTTGTAGATTTCATTGATCAGTGCCTTTGTTGGAACAATCAGAGCAAAATTCATTTGCACCCCATGCTGTATCTGATCTTTGATGTACATTCGCATGAGGAATGACTTACCCATAGATGTTGGGCCCGAATAGCTGAAGTAATTATTCGAAAGATGGTCGTAGGCATTTTTCTGTGCGCCAAAGAACCGAAGCTCTGGTGCAGCAGGGATTGTCAAATAATCATTCTGGTATTCAGCGAAAAAACGTTCTAATACGGTCGTTCCGTTAAAGTCACTCTCGATAATCTTTCTTGCCTGATAATTTCCAGTGTTCGCAAACACTGATCCAGCATAGAACTTAACATCGGGATTGTCCGGGTAGAGAGCGTGTAGCAGGATAATTATCTCCTGTGCCCACATTTTGTGCTTGTCTCGATTTACTGCATGTGTCGACTTGGACAGCAAATCGGCAAATCGCAAAGCGGACATTACATCAATTTCCCTCATCTGCCGCTTGTCAGAGAGATTGAATTTGGTGATGGCATAGTTATAGAGAATGTTATCGTAAAGTTCATTCAGGAAGGGATTATTGTCAATGTCCGAGAAAATGGCATCGCCAAGGTACTGCAGTGTTTGACTGCTCATGGTCTGCCACCCCCATTCATCACACGATCCATAATTTGTGTTTTTTCTGTATCCGCATTGTTGAGCGGCAGAATGTAGAAATAAAACGAGTGATTTCCGAGACCCAAAGAATTAATCTTACCAGCAATGTATGCCGCATGATTATGAATATCTGTGTTCATTTTCTGAGTCAGCGCAAGTCGGAAGTCTATCGCACTGTAATTGGCAGGATTTAGGCCCAAATTATATGCAAGGAAAACTCCATAAGCTGTATCATACGGAACAACCTTGCCCTTGCTCGGTATAAGCAGATCTTTGATTTTCTGAATAGTTTCTCTATCAAAGGACTTGCTAAAACTGTGTTTTCTGCGAGGATACGCTCCTGCGTGCTTTGCTTGTCGATCTCCACAATGGCATCGAAAGTGGAGTCCACCGCTTTTTTCATATCGCCCATAATGCTGGAGGTACCAAACACCATATGGTAATACGGAATTCCAAAAGTTTGCTCCAATGAGAGAAGATGAATTCCATCACATTTGCTTTCATACTGTTTAGCTCCAGTTTGAAGCTCAACCTTGCTCATGATTTTGGGAGCCCCAAGAACCTGCTCTAAAAATACATACAGCATGATTTCACCGAGATCGTTGCCGGTACCTTTCTGTCCCGGAGCTCCGTTACGTTTCATGATATCGATGGCATCCAACCCAACGCTGTACACATCGTCCTCAACACGATAGTTCTCAATCTGAGCGCGCGAAAACACATACTGGCCGATATTCTTCCGGAGAAAAACTTCCAGCCTATCAGAGGAGAATGCATTGTTATTGACATTGAGGTGAAAAAGGCGCAGTTGTTCCGGGTTTTTAAGACCGAGTGTCTCTGCATGAAGCACTTCGGTAAAAACCTCATCAAACTTTCCTCCACTTATAGTTTTGTCAAAAGAATCAATCATTGCATTCTCCACCTTGTTACAGTCTATTTACCATCCTTTTTCTCGCCGTATAAAGCAGGACCTATTAGGTTTCCTGCGTCTGGACATCGTAAGTGCCTGATTTATCACTCGGCTCCGGCATCACATACTCTTTGCCTTCCGGGTTATATGTAAGGTTAAACACCAAATCGGAAAGCCATTTCTTAAAGGATGGATTATCTTGGAACTGCTTAAACAGCTCCATATTGTCAGCCATGATAGAGAAAATGACCTGCTGCAGGGCGCGTTCACTTTCTGTACGTGCTTCTTGTTCATCAGAATTCTTCATGGCGTTCTGATACTTCTTGTCCTTGGAGACCATCTCCGGAATAGCCAGAATTTGACGCTGCACATTATCCGTATCATTCCAGTTGATGTTTCCAAACATGTCGTTGAAATCCATGATAATCTTAGAAAGCAAATCCATCTCCGGCTCAACAATGTGGCCAACTTTGCCTGCAGGTACTGGTGCAATCTCCGCATCTGCATCCTCCAGCTTAATTGCAATAGCCTCCTGTGCCTCATTACGATAGCTACTCAGGTCAATAGTCTGAAGGATGCCTTCTGAAAAGTCATCATCACGCGGCGAGGGCAACTTCGGAATCAGCAAGTTTAAGAAGATTGATAGCTTCTCCCAGTCAACATTTCCGTAAGGTAGGATTGCTCCGAGGAAGCCATATGTACGAACAAAAGATTTAGCGGCGCTCTTAAACTTAATTTGGTCATCTAGCTCCAACTGATTGTAAACAGCTGCACAGGCATCCAGAATCGGATCGAGCCGATCCCGCTCTGCACCGCTTAGGAATAGATCAACCAGCTTTTCAATATCACTGTCATCGTAAACCTGATAGCTTTCCATCAGCGTGATCAGGTCATAGAGCTTATTCGGGTCCGTTTCTCCAGAAAGAATGGTTGTTCTGTAGAACTTCGAAAACGCCTTCTCAATCACAGATGTTTTGTTGGCAAAATCTAGCACATACACCTCATCCTTACCAGGATAGGCTCTGTTCAAGCGGGAAAGAGTCTGTACCGCTGCGATGTCATAGAGCGGCTTATCTACATACATCGTTTGCAGAAGAGGCTCATCGAAGCCTGTCTGGAACATATCCGCAACAATCAAAATTCGATATGGATCTTTCTTGAACTCCTTTGGAATTTTTGCATCTGGGAATCCATTCATAGCAGCCGATGTCAGCGCCGGTTCCTGCCCATTATACTTGTGCTCACCAGAAAAAGCGACGATGGTCTTATATGGGCTATGTCTGTCTGCGAGACACTTATTGATAGCATAGTAGTATTCAATACATCTCGGAATGCTGGCCGTGACCACCATAGCGCGAGCTTTACCACCGATCTTTTTCTTGGCAATTACCTGCTCATGGAAATGCTCCACCATCATGGCGGCTTTCTTTGCGATGACATCCGGATTGCCCTCGACAAAGGCGCGCAGCTTCTTCTGTGCGCGCTTCTTGTCGAACATCGGATCATCCTCAACCGTTTTCATGATTTTGTACCAGCTGTCAATGGTCGTATAATTCCGCAGAACATCCAGAATAAAACCTTCCTGAATGGCCTGTTTCATCGTGTAGACATGGAACGGGCGATGCTTGATTTCTCCGTCCTCCTCATAGGGAACACCGAACATCTCCTCGGTCTTATTCTTCGGTGTGGCTGTGAACGCAAAGTAGCTGGCAGAAGAGACGAGCTTACGTCCCACCATCATGGCATTGATTTTGTCTTCATTATCCGCTTCGTCGTCTGTAGCAAGGC
>CAKNOA010000020.1 GCA_930990065.1 uncultured Clostridia bacterium
ATTCCCGCACAGGGGGCTCTTTTTGTGCTGTCTGCACAATCTGGGGCGGTTCAGTGAATGGCCGGGCTTTTCTTGTCGTAAAAATCAATCGTAAATAATCAGAGCCATAAATACCACCGGCTGATCGCCTACCGGGCGCAGACCGTGGCCGCAGCCGTCGGGGGTGTACGTGACATCGCCGGGTTTTACCAGACGGGTGGTGCCGTTATCGTTGTATTCCGCCTCACCGGACAGAATGTAGTAGGTTTCGCTTTCGTTGTGGTGCACATGGTACCCCAGCGAAGAACCGGGCTGGATGGTTACCTGCGCATACAACCCACATTTCCCGTTGAGTTCTTTTTCGCCCAGCAGTCGGCAAATGGTCACTTCCCCGTCGCCGCCGGCCATATTTTTGACAACATCAATTTGCATAGAAAACGCTCCTTTCGCGATTATGGCCCTATTATACCTCTGGGACAGGTGGGATGCAAGAAAAAACAGGGAGTGGAAATTTTTTTCCAAAATAAGGGCGCCTTCCTATTGACAAATGGAAGGAATATGCGTATGATAATAAACGGTTAGTGAAAGCTAACTTTTCTTTATGGAGAGAGATTAGCCAAAACTAACTTTTTCTAGTTTCAATCGTTAGTTAGAACTAACTTTGCGAAAGGGGGATCCGCATGATGCCTTTAACCTTGGCACCGGAAGGCGAAGAACAGGTGATCCGGCGAATTGGCGGCAAACCGGATGTGCGCAAACATCTGGAAAACCTGGGGTTTGTGGCCGGTAGCCCGGTGATGGTGATCACGTCCCTGGGGGGAAACGTGATTGTCAGCATTAAGGAAAGCCGCGTGGCCATCAGCCGGGAAATGGCGCAGAAAATCATGATCTGACAAACGCGGTATGATCGGAATAGGAGGGAACACACAGTGAAAACACTCAAAGAAGTGAAAGTCGGCGATCGGGTGACCGTGCTGCGATTGCATGGAGAAGGGGCCGTCAAACGGCGGATTATGGACATGGGCCTTACCAAGGGGACCGAAGTCCTGGTGCGAAAAGTGGCGCCGCTGGGGGACCCGGTGGAAGTCACCGTACGCGGGTATGAACTGTCGCTGCGAAAAGATGACGCAGCCATGATTGAAGTCGAGTAAACCGGTTTGGCACAAAGCAGACAACAATCCGGCACAGAAAGGAAAATGGATGATGGATCTGAGAATTGCTCTCGCAGGCAACCCGAATAGCGGCAAAACTACGCTGTTCAACGCGTTGACCGGTTCCAATCAGTTTGTGGGGAACTGGCCCGGTGTTACGGTGGAAAAAAAGGAAGGCAAGCTAAAAAAGCATGACGGCGTCACCATCACGGATTTGCCCGGCATTTATTCGCTTTCTCCCTATACGTTGGAAGAAGTGGTGGCACGAAATTACCTCATTGGCGAGCGGCCCGACGCGATTTTAAACGTGGTCGACGGCACGAACCTGGAACGGAACCTGTATCTTACTACCCAGCTCACCGAACTGGGGATTCCGGTAGTTGTGGCAGTCAATATGATAGACGTGGTGAAAAAACGCGGCGATGAAATTCGGCTTTCGGAATTATCCCGGGAACTGGGATGCCCGGTACTGGCGGTGTCGGCCTTAAAAGGCACCGGCATTCGTGAAGCCGCCCAGGCGGCGGTAGATGCCGCCCTGGGAGCCAAAACCGTGCCCATGCATACGTTTTCCGGCGTGGTGGAACATGCCCTGGCGCATATTGAAGAAGCAGCTCTGTCCGGCATTCCCGAAGAACAGCAGCGCTGGTATGCCATTAAAATCTTTGAGCGGGATGAAAAGGTACTCTCCCAGCTAAAACTTTCCGAAACAGTGCTCCAGCATATCGAAAAAGATATCCGCGCCGCGGAAGAAGAATGCGACGACGATGCGGAAAGCCTGATTACTAACGAGCGGTATGTGTACATCGCGTCCATGATGAAGGGTTGCTATAAGAAAAAGCGGAAAGACCGCCTGTCTCCTTCGGATAAAATTGACAAGGTAGTGACAAACCGCTTTGCGGCGCTGCCGATTTTTGCCCTAGTGATGTTCATTGTCTATTATATCTCCGTAACCACCGTGGGGACCTGGGCCACAGACTGGGCCAACGACGGGGTGTTTGGCGACGGTTGGCACCTGGTGGGCAATGAACAATACGCGGCGGTAGCCGAAGAGTTTGACGGTGCTGCCAGTGTCGTAGACGGTTTTGTTTCGTATGAAGAAGCACAGGGAGCCGAACTCGGGGATCTTCCCGCCCTGATCGACCGGGAATCCGATACCTATGACCCGGCGGCAGCTAAAGCAGCCCTGCAGGAGTTTGCATCCGGTATTGCCGATACGGATGAAGCGGTGTATGAAGTGACCGACGAAGAAACCCTTGCGACCGAAGAAGTCACCTCTACGGGTGCTGAACTCAAGGAAGCGCTAACGGTACTGGATTCCTACGGGTATGAAGCGCCGGACCCCGCTTCCTATGGGGTGTGGGTACCGGGTATCCCGGTTTTGGTGGAGCAGGCTCTACAAAGCGCTAACTGTGCTCCGTGGCTGTATGGCCTGATTATGGATGGCATTATCGCCGGTGTTGGGGCCGTACTGGGGTTTGTACCGCAGATGTTGGTACTCTTTATCTTCCTGGCGTTTTTGGAATCCTGCGGGTATATGGCCCGAATTGCGTTTGTTATGGACCGTATTTTCCGTAAATTCGGTCTGTCGGGGAAATCGTTTATCCCGATTCTCATTGGCACCGGGTGCGGTGTGCCCGGCATTATGGCCTCCCGTACCATTGAAAACGAACGGGATCGCCGCATGACCATTATGACCACCACCTTTATCCCCTGTGGGGCCAAACTGCCGTTTATTGCCATGGTGGCCGGGGCTCTGTTTGGTGGGGCTCCCTGGGTAGCGCCTTCGGCGTACTTTGTGGGTATGGCCGCTATCATCCTGTCGGGGATTATGCTGAAAAAGACAAAACGCTTTGCCGGTGAACCGGCGCCGTTTGTCATGGAACTGCCCGCTTATCACTGGCCTACCGTGGGGAACGTGCTGCGCTCCATGTGGGAACGCGGCTGGTCCTTCATCAAAAAAGCCGGTACCATCATTCTGCTTTCCACCATTGTGGTGTGGTTCGTCACGTATTTTGGTTTTGTCGATGGCGGCTTTACCATGCTCAGCGACGACCAGATTGACCACAGCCTGCTGCGGTATATTGGCGATGGCATTGCCTGGCTGTTCATCCCGCTGGGATGGGGCGATTGGCAGGCAGCGGTGGCTTCGGTGACCGGGCTGGTGGCCAAAGAAAACATTGTGGGTACCCTGGGTATCTTGTACAGTGCCGGTGAAGGTACGGTATATGCCAATATGGCGGCCTCCTTTACGGCGGTGAGCGGGTATTCGTTCCTGGTGTTCAATTTGCTGTGCGCACCCTGCTTTGCCGCTATGGGGGCCATCAAGCGCGAAATGAACAACCGCCGCTGGTTCTGGTTTGCGGTGGGCTATCAGTGCGGCTTCGCGTATGCGGCGGCGCTGGTTGTCAACCAGCTGGGGCTGCTGTTTACCGGGCATATGGACATCCTCGGCACGGTGGTGGCGCTGCTTTTGATTGTGCTGGCAATTTATTTGCTGGTGCGTCCCGAACCAAAGGAAAACAGAAAAGCGGTTCTTAGTTAATAAAGGAGGAAGGAAAGGCCATGTCCTGGCTATGGGAACAAAGTGGTACGATTTTCGTTTTGCTTATTGTGATCGCCGTGGTGGTTTTGATTTTATATAGCCTGCGGCGGGATAAACAAAAGGGCCGCTCCCCTTGCGGCGGCCACTGCGGACACTGCCCCATGGGCGGAGCGTGCCATTCTAAAAAGGATCCTTCTTAAAAAAGCAAAATCCCCGGCGTTTTTACACGCCGGGGATTTTATTGCTTGTAGGCGAGGACGATAGCGGAGATGATCCGGTCCACACCCTGAAAAACCAGGATCCCAAATAAGAAACCTTTTATTCCTTGGCGGTAACGGCTTCCAGAGCACCGTCCAGCACGCTGACGGCCGTGTCGATTTCCTCTTTGGGGACCGTCAGAGGGGCAATGAACCGGATGATGTTTTTGTCGCTTCCGCAGGAGAGCAGGAACACATTTTTCTCCAGAGCCCACTGCAAAATTTTTGCCGTCGTTTCATGGTCCGGGCTGCCGTCCGCGTGAGCGATTTCCATGCCGATCATCAAACCGAGTCCACGGACTTCCCCAATGACGTCATATTTTTCGGCCAGCACGTTCAGCTTCTCCATAAAGTAAGCGCCCATTTTCCGGCCGTTTTCCACGGCTCCATTTTCCAGAATATCCATGGTGGCCAGGGCCGCTGCGCACGAAACGGGATTTCCTCCGAATGTTCCTCCATGAGCTCCGGCTGTCCATTTATCCATGATCTCTGTGCGTCCAATGACGGCGGACAGGGGGAACCCGTTGGCAATACCCTTGGCACAGGCCAGGATGTCGGGCTGTACGCCCAGCGTCTGCCAGGCAAACATATGGCCCGTACGGCCAAAGCCGGTCTGCACTTCATCAAAAATGAGCATAATGCCGTATTTATCGCAAACTTCCCGTACATAGCGTACCCATTCAACCGGAGGGACGATATAACCGCCTTCGCCCTGCACCGGTTCCATGAGAATGGCCGCGACCGAGTAGGGGTCGATCAAGCATTTAAACAGGTTGTCGAACTGGGTAAAGTATTCCTTCGGGCACTGCCCATTTTCCATTTTGTACGGCGTTCCAAACAGTTTGGGATATTCGGCAAAATAGATGGAAGGCGCCAGTCCTTCGTAATGTTTCCGGTAGGCGGAATTGGAAGCCGTCAGCGATGTACACAAAAGCGTGCGCCCATGGAAAGAACCCTTAAAGGCGATAACAGCCGGCCGCTGCTTCTGTCCATTTGCCATGATGTCACCCTGCACAGCGATTATTATAAAGGCGCTTACTGGCAGGAAAAAGAACACAAACGTGCCTCTTTTGTCTTGACACGGCAAATGGAATTATACGGGAAAACCATGGGGATTATCGGGTTAGGGCATATTGGGCTTTGCGTGGCACAAACCGCCAAGGCGTTTGGCATGAAAGTCATCGCCTATTCCCGGTCCGTCAAAACCGGCCCCGAATATGATGGCATTGAGCAGAAAAGCTTTCAGGATGTGCTGGCGCTAAGTGATGTCGTTTCCATCCACTGCCCGCTGACGGAAGCCACCCGAGGGCTTTTCGACAGCACCGCTTTCAGCCAAATGAAAGACGGCGCGATTCTGCTCAACACGGCCCGGGGTGAAATCATCGATGAGCAGGCTCTTGCTAAGGCCCTGGAAACAGGGAAAATCTATGCGGCCGGCTTGGATGTGCTCACCGGCGAACCTCTGCAAAAACCCAGTGTGCTGATGAGCTGCCCCCATACAAAACTGACACCTCATATGGCATGGACCCCTCCGGAATCGAGAATCCGGGGCGTCTATACAGAGGCGGCCAATTTTAAGCGGTGGCTGCATGGCGAACCTATACAAAACCTGGCCGAAAAACGTACGGTTTAAATGGGGGGAAATCATGAAAAAGCTGACATTGATTACCAATACGTCCTATGTGGTAGGCTGTGAAAATGACCATCATTATTTGCTGAAGAATGGCCAAGTCGCCTTCCGGGGGAATGAAATTGTCTTTGTGGGACGTGACTATCCCGCCAAACCCGGCGAAATCGATGAAATCATCGACGCCAAGGGTGGGATCGTCATCCCAGGGCTGATCAATTTGCACTGCCATGTAGCGGCCAGCCCGGTGGAAAAGGGCTTTTTGGAGGATTTAGGCAGCCCCACCATGTACATGACGGGGCTCTATGAGTATCTGCGGGTCACTCATCTGGCGCCAGAAGATCAAATGAACGTCCTACAGTTTTCGTTAGGCGATATCATGGTGCGTGGGTCCACCACGATTTTTGAATTGGGGTTGGGAAGCCCCGAAATGGTGGAAGCCATCGGACAGACCGGCATCCGCGCCTATATCGGCCTGATGGCCCGTGCCGGTGTGTTTATGACCAAAGACGGGTTTAAGCCCTATTACGAATGGGATGAACCCAATGCGTTTAAACGGCTGGAGGAGACCTTGCGGCGCCGGGATCAGTATGACGGGTCCTTTGACGGGCGCATCCATATTGGTTTGTATCCGGGCCAGGTGGATACCTGTACGCCCGATTATTTGGATGAAGTCGCCCGCGTGATGCGGGATAACCCCAAAATGCCGCTGGCCATCCATGCCGCCCAGACGATCAACGAGTACAACCGCATTGTGCAGCTGTACGGGATGACCCCGGCGCATTTCCTGGCCGAACATGGCATTATCGGCCCGCAGGTACAGCTGGGCCACTACATCATGCCGTGTGGCCATAGCCTGAACCGGCTTAAATTAAAAGGGGAGCTGGAACTGCTGGCTAAGACGGGTACCAATGTCATCCATTGCCCGTGGAGTTATGCACGGCGGGGGATGATCATGGAATCGCTGCAGAAGTACCTGGATCTGGGGATCAATGTGGCGTTGGGTACCGATACGTTCACCCAGGATATGATCTTTGAAATGAAGTGTGCGGCTGTGTGCTGCAAAATTGCCGAAAACGGGGATCCGTTCACCGGTACAGCGGCCGAGGTCTTCAATGCGGCTACGATTGCCGGTGCCAAAGCGCTGGGTCGTGACGATTTGGGCCGGTTGCAGCCGGGCGCCAAAGCCGATATTGTCATCGTGCGTACGGATAATTTTGACTGTATGCCGCTGCGTGACCCCATTAAAGTGCTGGTTTATTCCGCTTCCAGCCATGATATTGGGCGTGTCATCGTAGATGGCCAGACCTTGGTGCAAGACGGCAAGGTGCTTCGCGGAGATCAGGAAAAAATGTATCACGATATGCAAAAGGCCGGTGAACGCATGTGGAAAAATGTCCCCAACCGGGATTACAAAGGCCGGACTGCCGACCAGATTAGTCCTTTTTCCTTCCCGCTTCGATAATATCAGAACAAAGGAGACTTTCAAATGTTAAAAGATCTGGTAAACCCCGCAGCCTGTATAAAAGGTACGTATCAGTTGGGCGAAACGTCCCAATCGGCGACTAAGGAATTGGGCCTGAGTAAAGTCTATAAGCTCAATTCCAATGAGAATCCCTTGGGGGTTTTGCCGCTAGCTGTAGAGGCGATGAAAAAGGCAGCCTGCGAAGTTAATTATTACCCGGACCCGACGGGGGTCTCGCTGCGGGAAAAATTGGCCAAACGGCTGCATGTGGAACCTGACAACATTGTTATTACCGAAGGGGCCAGTGTCACGTTGACCTTACTAGCGGAGATGTTTTTGAACCCGGGGGATGAAGTGCTGGAGCACTGGCCCATTTACAGTGGGTATCAGCGCCGGATGATCGACACCCGTCAGGCGGTGGCCGTCAAGGTGCCGGTTCACGAAAACGGGCAGCCGGATTTTGAAAAAATGCTGGAGGCCATTACCGATAAGACCCGCATGGTGATTATTTGCAATCCCAATAACCCCACGGGCGTTGTGTGTGATATTTGATTTCATTCGCCGGGTACCGGACGATATTATTGTACTGGTAGACGAAGCGTATATCGATTTTGTCGAGGATGAAACCTATCCCTCTGCCGTACAGCTGATCCATGACCATGAAAACGTGGTGGTAGTGCGTACCTTCTCCAAAATTGCCGGTATGGCCGGGGCTCGCATTGGGTATGCCGTTGCCTGCAAAGAGATGATCTGGTACTACAATAATATGGTCAATTTCTTCTGCGCCAGCGGGACGGCCTTGGCGGGGGCAGAGGCCTTTTTGGATGACGATGAATTCCGTACCCGCACACGAAGGGAAATGATCAAAGGGCGCACCTATATTATGGATGAACTGCGCGCCATGGGGTATGAACCGTACCCCAGCCAGACCAACTTTGTGGCCTGTGATATGCATGTGGATCCCCTAAAACTTACGGAACAGCTCCGCCAGAAGGGAATCCTGATCCGTGGCAATCTGGGCGTTCCGCGCATGACCGTAGGAGACAAAGAGGCCAACCATGCCTTGATTCAGGCCCTTCACGAGATCCTGCAGGGGGATAACTGATATGGATTACGATTTTAACAAATGGATGAGTGACTACCGGGTGATTTCAACGGTAGGCCAAAATGAGGAGGGTGGCATCGACCGGTTGGCTTTTACCGGATATGATACCACGGCCCGTACGGAGTTGCTGAACCGGGCCTATGGGCTGCGCTTGCAGTGCTATCTGGATGCCGCCGAAAACCTGTGGTTCTATAAACAGGGCACAGACCCGGATTTACCCCCTCTGGTCATTGGTTCCCATTTGGACTCGGTACCCAACGGAGGCCGTTATGACGGGGTCCTGGGGGTTATGAGCGGCTTTCAGGTCATGCGGTACCTGGTGGAAAATAAAGTGAAACACCGCCGCAGCATTGAGCTGGTGGCCTTCAGCTGTGAAGAATCCAGCCGGTTTAATCTGTCCACCATCGGGAGCAAACTGGCCTGTGGCTTAATCCAGCCGGAAAAACTCAAAAAGTACAAGGATAGCACAGGAAAAAGCCCCCTTGACTTTATGGACCGCCTGTCGTACTCGGCCGATTCCCTGACGGAGCGCTGTGAACATTTAAAACATACGTATGGATACATTGAGCTTCACATTGAACAGGGGCCGGTGCTGGAAGCCAAAGGGCTGGACGTAGGCATTGTGGAATCCATCGCCGCGCCCATCCGGCTGCGGCTGGATATCATCGGGCACAGCGACCATTCCGGGGCGTGCCCCATGGAACTCCGGCACGATGCGTTGGCAGCCGCCTCGTCCGTTATTTTGGAAGTGGAACGGCTGGGCCGTGAGGAATCAGCCCATAAATCGGTCGCTACCGTGGGGAAAATCGAAGTACCCCATCAGGCCCTGAACGTGGTACCGGGACAGTGCACCCTGTATGTCGATATCCGCGGCATCTGCCGGGACAGTATGGAGCGCATCTACCATGGCCTGCAATCGTTTTGCCAGCAGGTGATGCAGGAACGCAAGGTACAAATTAAAGAAACCGTGCTGTCCGATGAATACCCGGTGGCCATGAATCACGATCTGGGAGAAGTGATCGCGCGCAATTGCGAAAAAACCGGGCTGAGTTATACGTGGATGCCCAGCGGTGCCGGCCATGATGCGATGAACGTGGCCGAGTGCACCCGGTGTGCCATGATTTTTATCCCCTGTGTAGGTGGTGTCAGCCACAGCCTGCAGGAAGATGTGAAAGAGAAAAATCTGCGCAATAGTATCCAGATTCTATATGAAGTAGTCATGGATATTTGCAAGTAAAAAGGGGGATGTAGGGTGGAAGAGCAAATTCATTTGATTGATCATCCATTATTGCAGCATAAACTATGCCAATTACGGGACCAGAACACCGGGGTCAAGGACTTTCGGGAGTGTGTCGAAGAGGTGTCCAGCCTGTTGTGTTATGAGGCTACCCGTCATCTGCCGCTGAAAGAGAAAAATATTCAAACCCCGTTTGGACCCATTACCGCCCGGGAAATTGACGACAAAGCCCTGGCCGTAGTCGCAATACTGCGGGCGGGGGTCGGTATGCTTGGCGGGGTGTTGTCCGTTCTTCCCTCTGTTAAAATCGGGCATATCGGTTTGTACCGGGAAACCAAAACGCATCAGCTGGTGGAATATTACTGCAAAATGCCCACGGATATTGCGTCGCGGGAAGTCCTCATTCTGGAACCCTTGTTGGCCCGGGGTGAAACGGCCTCGGCCGCGATCAGCATGATCAAAAACTACAGTTGCCGGCACATCTCCTTTTTAACCCTGGTTGCCTCCCGTGAGGCGGTGGAGCGCCTTTCCAAAGACCATCCGGACGTGGCACTTTACTGTGCGGCGATCGATGAGGATGTCAATGAAGACGGCTATATCGTGCCCGGGGTGGGCGATGCGGGCGACCGTATTTTTGGCACCAAATAAACGGGTTTCTATGGTTTCCCCCATGGAGAACCTGTTTTCCCATGGGTTTCTTTAGCTATTACAAGTGCCTATCTCCTATATTTGTGGAACAAAAAAGACTGAACGCAAGTTGCGTTCAGTCTTTTTTGGTGCCGGTGACCGGGCTCGAACCGGTACGATGTTGCCACCGAGGGATTTTAAGTCCCTTGCGTCTGCCAATTCCGCCACACCGGCATGTGATGCATAACAATAGGAATTATAGC
Source organism: uncultured Clostridia bacterium (assembly GCA_930990065.1). Lineage (GTDB taxonomy): Bacteria > Bacillota > Clostridia > Oscillospirales > Acutalibacteraceae > Heritagella > Heritagella caecorum. The sequence continues at coordinate 10,254 of CAKNOA010000020.1, forward strand.
ATACATGTACATAAAAATCAATGATCTGAAACGGGAAAAAATGCACCCCCGCTGAAACTGAGCAGGGGTGTGCACATCAAAACAAAAGGAAAGCCGTCCCGTTATCTGTCTGACGGATGGTCGTGTTCTTCATCCGAAAAATCCAAAATGGCCTTGGCCCCAGACAGGAACTGTTCATATTCCTTTCGGATTTGCTCGTAATACCGGCAACCTTCGTCAGTAATACTGTAGTACTGCCGGCGGCGGGTATCCACATCACCGCGACGGGCCGTAACCGCAAGGTATCCGCTTTCCTGCAGCCGGTTAAAAATATTATAAGGCTGCTGGATCATACAAATATCCCCGCCTTTTTCATGGATCAGCGGAAGGACTTCGTATGCATGCATCGGGCGAATGCGAAGCAGCGACAAAACAAGCAGCTCCATGGTGGCCTTTTTCATGTTGGTTACAATACCTTTGGGCGCAGACATCAAGATACCTCCTTTCCTGCATATTTGTGCGAAAGAGTATGAATGAAAATACATAAGTGCTTAGAAGGTAACTTTATTATTACACAAAATTAAAAAGTTTGCAAGATAAAATTTACACAGTTTTTTGTTTAAATGAAAACAATAAGCATTTAATAGAAAAAGGGGCCAAAAATAAATGGAGAAAAAATACGTGATACGCCTTTTTTCTTTATTTTTCTTAGTAAATCGAGAAAGCATATGTATGAAAATACATATTTATGAATATATTTTCATTAGAAGGAAGGAAAGTTCCATGATGAACCGCCTATGGCCGTTGATGATCTTGCTGGCATTGTTTTGTGCCGGGCTGACCGGACGCATTGCGCTTTTGAATGACGCCATTTTTTCCGGGGCCCAGGAAGCCGTGACCCTCAGTTTAAATTTACTGGGCGGCATGGCACTGTGGAGTGGCCTATTGGAGGTAGCCAGCCAAAGTGGGCTGACTGATTGGGTGGCCCGGCGGCTGCGGCCACTTTTGCGCCGGTTTTTCCCCGGCGTTGGGGAAAAGGGGCAGCAGGCCATGTCCATGAATATGATGGCCAATTTATTTGGGTTGGGCAATGCGGCGACTCCTTTTGGATTAAAAGCCATGGAAGAACTACAGCAAGAAGAAAAAACCGCCCCCGATCGCGCGGCCATTCGCCGGGCGCGGGCACGGTTTGTGGTACTCAATACGGCTTCGCTGCAACTTATCCCCTCGACGGTGCTGCTGTTGCGGCAGCGGGCTGGCTCTGAGGATCCCAGCTGCATACTGCCGGGAGTGTGGGTGACCTCGCTGCTTTCCCTGCTTACCGCCTGTGCCGTCCTGTGTATGCAGCAGGCAGCTATGAGGAGGAAACGGTGAACGCCTACATGTTACCCGGTGCGGTGGGGCTTATTTTGCTAATAGCTCTGTGGAAGCGCACCCCGGTATTTGACGCCTTTTTGCAAGGGGCCCTGGGCGGGCTGAAAGCCTGTGTGAGGGTGCTGCCTTCCCTGATTGGGCTGCTGACCGCAGTGGAATTGTGCCGGGTATCCGGGGTATTTGACCTGCTGGCTTCGCTGCTAATGCCGGTGACCAGCCGTCTCAATATCCCGTCGGAGGTGATGCCGCTATTTTTCCTGCGGCCGTTTTCCGGCGGCGGCAGCACGGCCTTAGTCGATTCGGTATTGCGCAGCAGCGGCCCGGATTCTCCGGCCGGACTGATTGCCAGCGTGATGATGGGGTCCAGCGAAACGACCTTTTACGCCATTTCGGTGTACTACGGCGCGATCCATGGCAAAGTGGATGCCGGCGTGTGGCCGGCGGCCCTAGTAGGGGATGTCATGGTGTTAGTCGGGGCCTGTTTGTGGTACTGGTTCCTCTTATAAACCGGCCCGCTCCCGGCGGCGGAACTGGAAGAAGTTTATGAGCATCAGCCCGGCGCTGAGGAAAAACGCGATGCCGGTCCACACAAACGGCAGCCGGCTGCCCAGCATGTAAATAAATCCGGCAAACAGCGCGCCGCCCATCATGCCCAAATTCCGGGAAGACTGGAACATACCGGCCATAATGCCGTTGCTGTTGGCTTCTCCCCCGCAACGGGTAGCCAGCGCCTGCAAGACCGGCAGGTGCATGGCGTTGACGCTGTAAAACAGCACGGTACAGGCCAAAAATCCGCTCAGCTGGGTAATCATGGCGGTGGCCAGCGCCGTGACCCCGCACAAGAACAGAATCCCTACGGCGCTCAGCCGCGGATCGGCCCGGCGGGACAGCCAGATGGTCACGGTCACATTGATCAGCAGCCCCAACAGCCCCACAACAGCTTTGATGATGCCGTTATACGTGGTGGGAAAATCCAGTTCGGCTTTGATAAAATAATTGAACGCCTGGTCAAAGGCATAGGTAGCAAAGCTGGCCAAAAAGGTAACCAGCAGGAAAACCGCCACGGCGGCGTTTAAAAACCGTCCGGCGCCGGACAGCAACCGGAACGGGTTGGCCGTGCGCAAAATGCGGCCCGGATGGTACGCTGCGTGGGGGTCCGCACCGGCTTGGTAACTTTCAGGCAGGAACAGCCATATGCCAACGCCCAACAACAGCATGAGGACGACTTGCACCCCAAACGCCAAGGGGATGGAAATATCCCCTAATACGCCGCCAAACAGGTACCCCACCGCACCGGAAACGGTGATCGCCGCCGCCAGGTACGACATATACCGGGTGCGGTTGTCGGGGGTGGTGATGTCGGTGACATACGACATGCTGCACACCGTATTGGCACAGGAGAAAAAGCCGGTGGCAAAGCGCACGGGAACCAGCACCCAGATGGTGGTGGACCAGCTGAATAAAAGCTGTCCAATGCCGTACCCCACGGACATAATGCTCAGCACCCGGGCCCTTCCTTTCTGGTCGGCCGTTTTGCCCCAAAACGGGGCAAACAGGAACGACGCTAACGCCATACTGGCAAAGGATACCCCAAACATGTAGTCCGGCATGTGCAGGGAGGTAAAGAGCTTCGGGGTAAACGGGTGGGCCATGTTGGTGACGATTTCCAGCGGGATGACCCAAATCAGCAGCCGCCAAAAGGCCTGATCGGTGGTATAAGCGGTGACCGGTTTCAAAGGGATGGCTCCTTTCCTTCGGGATAATCAGTGGACAAGTGCAGAATTTCTTCCAGGCAGCGGGCCGCGCCGTCTTCCTCGCAGGGGTAGCGGGTCACAAAAGTGGCGGCCTTTTTGGCTTCTTCTGTGCCGTTTTTCATGGCGGCCGACACCCCGGCCGTACGCAGCATCGTCAAATCGTTGCCGTTGTCGCCCATGGCAAATACATCGGCAAGGGGGATCCCCAGCTTTTCGCACAGATGCCGCAAGCCGTCGCCTTTATCGCACCCGGTCACGTTCAGTTCCATGTTGTCATCCACCGATGAAACAGCGGTTACATCCGGCATCTCGTCCATTTTTTGCCACAGCATAGCCCGTAGGGCAGGGGGCAGGTAGGGTAGGTTGATTTTTTCTACGGCCAGCTGCTCCGTTTCGATAAGTTGGGGCAAATCGTCGGCGATGCGGTACGGTTTTTGAACGAACAACCGCTTATTCGCGGGAAGATGGTAGTGGTCGGGGCCGTTTTCCAGCGTGGCCCGGTGAATCCAGGCGTGCCCGTTTACATAGCATTCCACCCACAAATCCAGGGATAGGAAAAACCGGGTGAGCGAAGCGGCCAGGGCCGGGGGAAAGGTGTTCGCGTATAAACACGCGCCGGTAGATAGGTCGTATACCCCGGCGCCGTTTGACGTGATCGCGTAATGCAAAAACGGCAGTTCCGTCAGGCAATCGGGCAAAAAGTGCAGCATCCGCCCGGTAGCAGGCACCAGCTCGACACCCTTTTCGTGGGCTTTTTGCAGCGCTTCTCTCGTGCGGGGGGATAAAAATGCGTGCTGCTGCAACAGGGTACCGTCCAGGTCAAAGGCGGCCAGGCGGCAGGAAAAAGAGGAATCGGTCATCCAAAAAAACCTCCGTCATGATAATTCAAACTCTGCCAACGATTATAGCATATTTTTGGCGCACAGGGTACAGAAAAAGAAAAAGGCCCGGCGCTTTCAAACGCCGGGCCAAAAAGCCAGGGAAAAATTAACCCATCACAACCTGTACGTCGTGGCAGCCTTCGCCGCAGTCGGGGATCACGTTACCATCCAGCTTTTTGCCGTCTACGGTAACCGAAACAACGCCCTTTTGCACGCCGTTGGGGTTTTCCACCTGGATGTGGTACGTGCCGCCGCGCCATTTGCGGTCCACGGTGAAGCCCTTGCGGTCACCGGGAATGCACGGGTCGATCATCAGCCCATCGTACTGGGGCTTGACGCCCAGCAGGTACTGGGATACGTTAAAGAACGTCCACGCGGCCGTACCGGTCAGCCAGCTGTTCTTGGCTTCGCCGGGACGGGCCGATTCCTTACCGGCGATCATCTGCGGGTACACGTACGGTTCCGTACGGTGGATTTCGCTGATGTCTTCCAGGTATGCCGGGCACGTCTTGCGGTACACTTCAAACGCCTTGTCGCCGCGGCCAATCACGGTTTCGGCAATGGAAATCCAGGGGTTGTTGTGGCAGAAAATGCCGCCGTTTTCCTTGTACCCGCAGGGGTAGGAGGAGATTTCGCCCAAATTCAGGTGGTATTCTTTATATGCCGGCCAGTTCAGTACCGTGCCGTATTCGCAATCCAGCAGTTCGTGCACGGAATCCAGCGCCTTTTCGGCCAGGCCTTCCTTGACGCCGATACCGGCCATCACGCAGAAGCCGTTGCTTTCGATAAAGATCTTGCCGTCTTCGCATTCGTTGGAACCAATCTTCTTGCCAAAGGCGTCGTAGGCCCGCACAAACCACGCGCCGTCCCAACCGGCATCCAAGGTGGCCTTGTACATCTTTTCGATTTCGTCGTGGGCGTAATCCGCTTCCGCCGTCTGGCCCGTGCGGCGGCACAGCTCTTCATATTCCCGGCCGATCATCACAAACATACCGGCAATGAAGACCGATTCCGCCACGCCGCTTTCAAAGTTCGAGCACGTCTGGAAGGATTCGCCGGGCGTGTCGGAGAAGCAGTTCAGGTTCAGGCAGTCGTTCCAGTCGGCCCGGCCGATCAGCGGCAGCCCGTGGGGGCCCTTGTGGGTGACCACATGGTCAAAGGAGCGCTTCAAATGCACCATCATGGTCTGGGCTTTGCTTTCATCGCAATCAAAGGGCACCATTTCATCCAGAATCGTCCAGTCGCCGGTTTCCTTGATGTACGCGGCCACACCGAAGATCAGCCACAGCGGGTCGTCGTTAAACCCGCTGCCCACATCCAGGTTACCCTTTTTAGTCAGGGGCTGGTACTGGTGGTAGCAGCTGCCGTCTTCAAACTGGGTGGCGGCAATATCCATAATGCGTTCCCGCGCCCGGGAGGGGATCAGGTGCACAAAGCCCAGCAGGTCCTGGGTGGAATCCCGGAAGCCCATGCCGCGGCCAATGCCCGATTCGAAGTACGAAGCCGAACGGGACATGTTGAACGTGACCATGCACTGGTACTGGTTCCAAATGTTGACCATGCGGTCCATCTTTTCGTCGCCGCTTGCCACATGGTAGTTGGAAAGCAGGTCATCCCAGTAAGCATGCAGTTCCTGCAGGGCCGCGTCGACCTGTTCGTCGGTTTCAAAATAGGAGAGCATTTCTTTGGCGGGAGCTTTGTTGATCACGCCGGGCTTTTCCCATTTCTGGTCCTTCGGGTTTTCGCAATACCCCAATACGAAGATGTAGCTCTTTTCTTCGCCGGGCTGCAAGGTGCAGCTCACGCAATGGGAACCAATGGGGGCCCACCCGTGGGCGATGCTGTTGAGGCTTTCCCCGGCAAACACCGCGTCGGGATGGTCAAAGCCGTTATACAGCCCCATAAAGGTTTCACGGTCGGTATCAAACCCGGCCAGGGGGGTGTTGACGGCAAATACCGCATAGTGGTTGCGGCGTTCACGGTATTCCGTCTTGTGGTAAATCGCGCTGCCTTCCACTTCCACTTCGCCAATGCTGTAGTTGCGCTGGAAGTTGGTCATATCGTCAAAAGCGTTCCACAGGCAGAATTCCACAAACGAGAACAGTTTGATATCTTTGGCCGTAGTGCCTTCGTTTTTCAGCACCACCCGATGCACTTCGCAATTGTGATGCAGCGGGACAAAAGACGTCTGCGTCACCGACAGACTATCTTTTTTCGAAGCAATCACCGAATAGCCCATGCCGTGGCGGCATTCATAGGCATCCAGTTTTGCTTTGACCGGCAGCCAGCCGGGGGTCCACACGCTGTCGCCGTCTTTGACATAAAAATACCGTCCGCCGGCATCGGTGGGCACGTTGTTGTAGCGGTACCGGGTCAAACGCAGCATACGCGCATCTTTATAAAAACAGTAACCGCCGGATGTGTTGGAAAAAAGGCCGAAAAAGTTTTCGCTGCCAAGATAGTTAATCCAGGGGTACGGGGTATCCGGCCGGGTAATCACATATTCCCGGGCGGCGTCATCAAAATGACCAAATTTCATGGGGTACTTCCTCTCCTTCGTAATGTCGTGCGGTACGGCCCGATCATTTTTGGTACAAGGCACACAAAAACCACACGCGGGGTATGGTTTCATGATACCGCAAAGTACGGATATTTTCAACCGGGAACGCAAAAGAAGAAAAAAATTTGCCCAAATTTCACGGAAGACTTTCGTCTTCTCTTTCCTTTCCCATGCCTTTTGAAACGGGACAAATTTTCTCTGTTTGCCAATTTTAAGCCGTTGCCGGGGTAAACCGAAAGAAAAAGGCATTTTAACCGGAAATTTTTCTCGACTTTTCCACACGATGTGGTATAATAACAAAAAACACGGCGTACAGCCAGCCGATCAGGGAAAGGGCGGGAACTATCATGCTGGAAAAAATCGATCTTTCTAAAAAAATGGATAAGAAAAAGCAAAAAGAAATCTATGAAAAAGAAAGCGCGCGCCTGGCCGTTTTGCAGCGGGCCTGCAAAGCGGCGGGTATGCCGGTGATGATCGTATTTGAAGGGCTGGGGGCTTCCGGAAAAGGGACCCAGATCAACCGCCTGATTCAGGCCATGGACCCCAGAGGGTTTGTGGTGCATGCGGTCAATAAAGAAAGCCAGGAAGAGGCCATGCATCCGTTTTTGTGGCGGTTTTGGACCAAAATCCCCCCGAAAGGGCAAATTGCCGTGTTTGACCGCAGCTGGTACCGCACGGTGCTGACCGACCGGTTCGATCAGCGCACGCCGGAAGCCGCTTTGCCCCAGGCGTTTGAGGATATCCGCAGCTTCGAAGAGCAGCTCACCAGCGGCGGGTATGTGCTGATTAAACTTTTCTTATATATCAGCAAAGAAGAGCAGAAAAAGCGGTTCCAAAAATTGCTGCAAACAGAGGAAACCGCCTGGCGGGTATCCAAAGAAGACTTACAGCGGAATAAGCGCTACCAGGAATACCTGGATATGAACGAAGAAATGCTGCAAAAGACGGATACGGATTTTGCCCCTTGGACGATTATCGAAGCGGAACACCGGGATTTTGCCGCCGCCAAGATTATGACCGTGGTAGCCAACCGCCTGCAGGCGGAACTGGATAAACAGAAGAATGAGGAAAAGAAACCGGTTATAAAAGATACCGGCGAAAGTGAGAGCTTCCGTTCCGGGGCGCTTTCCGGGGTGGATCTCACCAAAAAACTCAGCCGGGACGAGTACAAAAAACGGCTGCAGGCTTTGCAGGAACGCATCGGCTTTTTGCACAATGAACTGTACCGGCTGCGCATCCCGGTGGTGCTGGGGTTTGAAGGATGGGATGCCGGCGGCAAAGGCGGCGCCATTAAGCGTCTGACCAGCCACCTGGATCCTCGCGGATATCTGGTACATCCCACGGCGTCCCCCAATGATACGGAACGGCAGTACCATTATTTGTGGCGCTTTTGGAAAGATATGCCCAAAGACGGCCACATCACCATTTTTGACCGCACCTGGTACGGCCGGGTGATGGTGGAACGCATCGAGGGGTTCTGTACCAAAGAGGAATGGAAGCGGGCCTACCGGGAAATTAACGAAATGGAACAGCACCTGGTCAATGCGGGGGCTGTCGTGCTCAAATTCTGGATGCAGATCGATAAAGACGAGCAGGAGCGCCGGTTCCGTGACCGCATGAACAACCCGGAAAAGCAGTGGAAAATCACCGACGAAGACTGGCGCAACCGGGAAAAATGGGATCAGTACGAAGTGGCCGTCAATGAAATGCTGCTGCGCACCTCGACCTCCTATGCGCCGTGGATTATCGTAGAAGGCAATGATAAGTACTACGCCCGGGTGAAAGTGCTGGAAACCGTGATTGAGGCCATTGAAAAGAAAATTAAGGAAAAGCAAGGCAAGAAAAAATAAAAAGGGATCTTCGGGAAAAGGTTCCATCCAAAGAAGCCAGAAAGAAAAAACCTGTCCGCGTTATTGGCGGGCAGGTTTTTTAATGGAGCTATTTTTCAGTGCCGCTCTTCCAAGCAGTCGTAGGTTTCGCAGAAACGGGCGGCAAAGGAAGGCTCTTCATTTCCGGCATATAGGTGGGAGATGTCGCCAAACGACGACATGCGGAAAATGGCGATCCCCTGCTGCCGCTCTTCGGTACATAGCGTGGTAACCGACGTGGGAGCCGCTACGCTGCCCTGCCAGAAGATGTACGGCGAGCACCCCAGCAGGTGGGAAAGCAGCACACAGGAAACCCCAAAATGGCAGAAAAACGCCACCGTTTCCCGGTTGGGGCGCACAGCGCGATAGAGGTTCCCGTCCCGTTCATAGCCGTGCTCGGCCAACAGGGCATCGAGCCCCCGGCAAACTTCGGTATATTTTTCCCGAATAGGGCCGGTTGCAAGCAACGGGGCATCCAAAAAGGCATCTTTCTCATAGAGCAAAGGCATGCGCGTCCATTCGGCGGGCATTCTGTCCCAAGGGAGCTCTTTTTCGCCCGTCACCGGGTTTGTAAGGTGATACGTAAATTCCTGCAGCCAGTCTTTAATTTCAGCGCGGCGGTGCAATTTGCGCAGCGTGAGGGAGGCCGTGTCTTTGGCCCGGCCCAGGGGGGACACGTAAAAAGCGTCCACCGGTGTGCGGGCCATGCGCTCGCTCAGAAGGGCGGCTTCCCGCCACCCTTTTTCGGTCAGGGAGTCGTGCTCATAATCGGGGTCACCGTGGCGAATCAGAAGTAATTTCATAAAAAAGAACCTCGCTTTCGTGACGAAACTTTATCCATACATAAAGTAAGTATAAAGCAGCTTTCGGGAAAACACAATGCCAATAAAACGGAAACTTTCCCCCGGTGTGGTAGACTTTTGAGCGGGAAGAAAGTATAATAAAAAAATATATTGGGTTTATTTGCCTTTATTGGGTTTCCCTATAAGGAGGAAAATGAGTACCATGAAACGTTTTACCGCCTGGTTATGCAGCGTGGCCCTGCTAATTTCGGTCTGCGGCTGTCAAAACGATCATCCTACGGAAAAACCGGCCTCGTCGCCGACCCCTACACCGTCGCAATCCGAAAGTGAAAGTACCCCGCCCGAATCGGAACCGCTGTATGAAGAAGCGCTGATCCCGCAGGAAACCTGGACGGCTGCGGGTGCTTTTGCCGGGGGGACCGGTACGGTGGAGGATCCGTTCCAAATTGCGAACGCGGAGCAACTCGCCTTGATGGCCCAGCTGGTCAATAGCGGGGCCCAGGTACCCGATGAAGAGGCAGAAGAAAGCGAAACGGCCGAATCCAGCGCGCAGGCGTCAGGGGAAAGCAAAAGCAGCTCCCCCGATGAAAAAAGCCAATCGCAAGAACCGGATGTGGAAGAACCGGCCAGTAGTACAGGTTCCGCCGAAAGCTCTTCGGTTCGTGATAAAAAAGAGTCCGGTGAAACCGTTTTGCTGTACCGGGATGCCTGTTATGTGCTCACACAGGATATTCAGCTCAACGATACGGCGGCGTTTGCTTCGTGGGAAACGGCTGCGCCCCGGTACGGTTGGGTGAGCATTGGAACCGAAGAAAATCCCTTTACCGGCCGGCTGGATGGCAAAAATCACACAGTCAGTGGCCTGTATGTATACGTGTACAGTGATACAAACGGCAGTGTAGGCCTGTTTGGCGTGGCCAGCGGAGCCGAAATTTTGAACCTGACCGTCAGCCGCTCGTCGCTCACCGTGCGCAACGGCGCGGCCGATCGGGTAGGTGCCATCGCCGGTACACTGGAAAATGCCAGTACGCTGAATCATTGCACGGTGGAAGATAGCGTGACGGTGCAGGCGGTCAATGGCGGAGAAGCGATAGGCGGCCTGGTGGGGGTGGCCGAGAGCAGCCACCTGCTGTCCTGCCTGAATGCCGCCAGCCTTTCCCAACGGGGCGAAACTTCGGGGGCCATGGGCGGCCTGGCCGGGCTATATACGATGCAAAAACAGGAAGACGATACGCGCAAAGCCGTGGTCAAAGTGGAGAGCTGTGAAAATACCGGGAGCGTACAAGCCCAGGGCAGCGTGTATGCCGGGGGACTGTTTGGGCTGCTCGCATTGGAAGAAAAGAGCACCGTTACCACCTTCAGCATGAAAAAATGCCAGAATACCGGCGATGTGACCACGGCAGGGACCGCCGGGGGCATGATTGGTAGGAGCCGGATTCAGTCCGTATCGGTTACGCTGTATCAGTGTGAGAACCGGGGCCAGGTATCCGGCAAGACCACCGGCGGCATGGTGGGCAGCGCCCAGACCACCGGGGGAACGATTTCCGTACGTTCTTGTGTAAATAATGGTGCGGTGTCCGGCACCGGCACCACCGGCGGAGTGACCGGCGGGGTGGAAGCGGACGCACAGAGCACCGTGCAGATTTCCCAGTGCCAAAACGGGGGCCCGGTTACGTCGTCGCAGGGACGGGCAGCCGGTCTGCTGGGCAGCTGCGTGCTGGCGGGAGACAGTACCGGCCGGGTGCTGGATTGTTCGAACTTTGGCGTGGTGGCCTCCACAGGAAGTAGCGGGGCGGCCGGCGTGGTGGGCCGCGTAACCATGCAGGACATCGCCGAACGGGGCAATCAGCTGGTCATACAGCTGTGCCGTAATTCCGCGGCCGTTACGGCGAACGGGGAAGAAAAAAGCGGCGAATTGGGCGGCATTCTGGGCTTTTTGCAGACATCGGGCGCAAAAGACCGGGCCGAAATTTCCCAGTGCGGCAATAACAGCAACCTAACTGGTGGTACCGGCTGTGTGGCCGGGGGCATACTGGGCCGCGATGAACAAAAAGGAAAAGCCGGCAATGTGACGGTTTCTGATTGCTACAATGTGGGCGATATTTCCCTTACAAACCAGGAAGACGACGGCTGTGCCGGTGGCCTGATTGGACAAACCTATCAGACCGTGATGAGCACCAGCTATAATGCCGGGGTTATCACGCTGCAGACGGCCAATAAGCGCAACGGCGGCCTGGTGGGCGAAATGGTCACCCCCGGGGCAGAACATCCAAGCCAGATCAAATGGTGCTATTATCTGAACCTGAATGAAAAAGCGATTTCGTATACCACCGCTAAGGACGGCAGTGTCCGCAGTGACCTGGTGGTGGAAATTGCCGCTTTGGGTGCCAGTGATTTTACCAGCGAAGAGAAATTCGTGGGCTTTGATTTCGAATCGGTCTGGAGCATCGAAGGGGCGTACCCGCTGCTTCGCAATCTGAACTAAACAGGCAACCAGGTGAAAAGAGGAATTGATCATGATACAGGCCTTTTTAACCCGGTGCCGCCTTCATAAATGGCCGGTTTACGGGGTCACCGTATGGCAGGGGAACGCGTGTTTGGAAACATGGGAAGCCGGACCCGGCCGCCGGTACCCGGTCTATTCGGCCACGAAATCGTTTACGGCAACAGCCGTGGGGATGGCGCTGCAGGAGGGCCTTGTATCCCTGCAAGCGCCCATTCTCCGGTATCTATCGCAGGAAGTGGGGGAACTGTCCTCCGTTCAGCGGGCCATGTGGGATAAAGTGTCCCTGGAACGGCTGCTCACCATGTCCGTGGAAGGGTTTCCTTTCCGTCCCCGGGAGGGGGAAGACTGGATGGAGCAGGCCTTCCAGTGCCCCATCCACCCGGAAAAACGGGTATTTGCCTACTCGAATTTTCCGGCCTATCTGGTGGGGGCTGCGCTGGAAAATGCCGTGGGGGAAAGCCTGATGGACTACATGCGCCCGCGGTTGCTTGTCCCCCTGGGAATACCCGATCCGCCGCACCGCCTATGTCCCCGGGGCCATTTTTACGGGGCGACCGGCATGGAACTTACGGTGGAAGAACTCGCCCGGCTGGGGCGGCTGTACGAACAAGAAGGGTGTTTTGATGGCGTCCGGTGCCTATCGAAAGAATGGGTGCAACAGGCTACTGCCTGCCAGATCGAAAACGACCGGGGCGGGTATGGGTACTTTTTCTGGCGGCACCGGGACGGCTTCTGTATACGGGGCAAATGGGGGCAATTTTGCCTGGTGGCCCCGAAATCGCATGTAGTGGCCGCCTGTGTAGCCCATGTACCCCAAGCGGCCGACGAGCTGCTCCAAGCGTTGGATGAAATACTTTTGCGCCCACTGGGCGGATGAAAACAAAAAAACAGCCCGGCTTTTTAGCCGGGCTGTTTTGATTTGCAACCGTTACAATCAGTCGCTGCTGAAGGGCAGCAGAGCAAGATGACGGGCGCGTTTGATCGCAACCGTCAGGTCACGCTGATGACGGGCACAGGTGCCAGTCACACGGCGGGGCAGAATCTTGCCTCTTTCCGAAATGAAGCGGCGAAGCTTCGCGACATCCTTATAATCGATGGTGCCGATCTTGTCGACGCAGAAGCTGCAAACTTTTCTGCGGCCTTTGCGACCACCGCGGCGGTTGTCTCTTTCAGGTCTATCAGCCATGAGGAAAGCCTCCTTTACGTCATAATAAAAAGTTCAAAGGGAAGAAGTCTCATTAGAACGGCAAATCGTCGTCCATGGGGATTTCTTCAAACGAATCGGCCGAACCGCTCTGATAAGCGGGCGCCGGTTCCGTGTTGACAGCAGCCCGCGGGGCGTAGCTGTTGTCTGTGGAAGGAGCGCTGCTGCTGCGTTTGGATTCGCCAAACATGCAGTTATCGGCCTGAATTTCCACCGCTTTGCGGTTATTTCCGTTGCGATCCTGATACGTACGGGTTTGAATCGAACCCTGCACAATAATCATGGAACCCTTCGAAAAATACTTGCACACAAATTCGGCAGTCTGCCGCCACGCGACCACATCAATAAAGTCGCAGGGGCGCTCCCCACCGGAACGGGAGGAGTAATTGCGGTCACAGGCTACGGTAAACGACGTAACCGATACCCCGTTGGGGGTCTGCCGCAATTCCGGGTCAGCCGTCAGCCGGCCCATGATAACAGCGGTATTCAGCATAGCACGTTCTCCTTTTCCGAGAGCTTATTCAGCCTGGGCAGCTTCCGCAGCCGGCTCCGCTTTCACTTCAGCCTTCTTGGCGGCTTCGATTTCTCTTTCATCCTTGCGGATGATCAGGGAACGCAGGACGCCATCCGTGATTTTGTACACACGGTCGAGTTCCGCGGTGAATTCGGGGGAGCTCTTGAAGTTGATCAGGGTGTAGTACCCTTCGGTCTGCTTCGCGATGGGATAGGCCAGGTGACGCTTGCCCCATTCGTCTACGCTCTCCACTTCGCCGTGCTTGCTGATCAGCGTTTTGAACTTTTCGATCATGGCGGCGGTGTCATCCTCACCCAGTTTGGTGGACAGGATGAACACGGTCTCGTAGGAATTCTTGATTTCGGTCATGATTCTTGTTGCACCTCCTTTTGGACATAAGGCCCTGCCGGAAAAGGCAGAGCAAGGATAGAACCGTGCGGCTTCGCACAGTCTATGGCCCATTATAGCAGCAAAAAAAGGCTGTGTCAAGCGGTTTTTTTCGCTTGGCACAGCCTTTTCCCACAAGGAAAGACGTGCGAAACCAATCGTATTACAGGGTTTTGCAGATCTCTTTTAAGTAGGCCCGGAAATCCTTGCCGATGGCGGGGTGATTCAGGGCCACTTCCACGCTGGCTTGCATAATCCCCAGCTTATTGCCCATATCATACCGTTTGCCTACAAAGTCGACCGCCGTCATCCCGTCCCGGCGTGCCAAAGTGCGCATGGCGTCTGTTAGCTGGATTTCCCCGCCGGCACCGGGCGCGGTTTGGTCCAGAATATCGAAAATTTCCGGCGGCAAAATGCAGCGTCCCAGAATCGAATACAGGGACAAAACCTGGTCGGGCGCCGGTTTTTCCACCATATCATCGCAGTTAAACAGGTTGTCACGGATAGGCGTGACATGCAGAGAACTGTATTTGTGAATGGCTTCGGGCGACACTTGTTTCACACCCAGAACCCCTTTGCCAAATTCTTCGTACGCGCGAATCAGCTGCCCACAAGCGGGGTCATCCCCGATAATGACATCGTCGCCGTACAATACGGCAAAAGGTTCGTCCCCCACAAACCAGCGGGCACAATTCACCGCATGCCCCAGGCCCCGGGTTTCTTTTTGCCGCACAAAGTAGATGTTGGCCAGTTTGGAAATGTCCACTACTTCATGCAAAAGTGCTTCTTTTTCCGGACCGCCGCCCACCAGCTTGGCTTCCAGCTCCGGTGCGCGGTCAAAGTGGTCTTCAATCAGGCCCTTGCCCCGGTTGGTGATAACCAGAATATCCGTAATACCCGAGCGCACCGCTTCCTCCACGATATACTGAATCGCAGGCTTGTCCACAATCGGAAGCATTTCTTTTGGCATACTCTTGGTGGCAGGCAGCACGCGGGTACCCAGGCCGGCTGCCGGAATCACCGCTTTGCGAACTTTTTGCATAATAAACTCTCCCCTTAAAAATCATACAAAGAGCGGCAACCAGGAAATAATCAGGTAGCAGGCCAGCATGCACAGGGCAATGGCCACATTGACGCCGCCTTTTTCCTGAAGCTCTTTGCCATATTCTTCCAGCGTCAGCTTTTTGTCACGAATGCTGTGAATCGACCGCACACAGTGGGCCTGGTACATACGGTTGCCACGCAGGCCGCAAAAAAGCATCACGCCTAAAAGACAAAGAATCAGCAGTGTGGGCAAAATGAGCCAAAAAAGATCCCACGGGTTCTGTGAAAGATGCTCCATAAGCTTCTGCAGCTGGGCCGAACTGAGCGAATTCGAAGCCGTCGAAGCTCCAATTTCATTATATAAATTCTGCAGCAGAGGGCCAGAGATAAAGTAGCGGATATAGGTATAAGCAATATACAGGGCGGCCACAATAGCCATGATGATGGAACCATACCTGTACTGCTTGCGGTACAGGAACCAACCACCCGAAAACAGAAACGCACAGAAGTTAAACCGGTTCCGGCGGTATACCCGGTCATTGTGGAAAACCGGCAGGTAATACGCCGAATTTTGCTGGACAAATTTGGCTACTTCCTCCGCCGGAATGTCGTCAATGGCTTCTTGTGGCTGCACACCACCCAACGGGTCAAAGGTAAAGGTCATCGAACGCCCCGGAAACCCGCCCAGCGGGGAAGGGGGCATATCGGGCCCAACCGGGGGCTGGTGCCGCTGAGGATTTGCGTTTGCGGATTTATTCGCATAGGTGCTCGGCGCGCCGGTCAGCGAGCGGCCGCACTGGTCACAAAAGAGGGCGTTGGGGTGATTCTGCTTACCGCAGTAAGGGCATGTGACCCCTTCCTGCTCCTGGGAGGAGGAGGGGGGTTCCGGGGCTGCGGGCCGCTGCCAGGTTTCCCCGGCGCTGTGCAGGTCCTGGAAAATACAGTCGCCTTTTTCCTCAAAACAAGCCCGGTGGTAGGGGGCGCCGCATCGCGGGCATACCACGATATCGTCCCCTTTTACAAACCGTTTGCCGCATACGGGACATGGCATACCGGTGTAATCGATCATACAAAATTTCCTCCATTTTGGGCTGCCCGCCGCATTTCGGCAGCATTGATTGCCCATATTGTACCGTTTTTTTGGGCAAATCGCAAGGAGTACGGCGTTCTTTTTCATTTTTTTTTACAATTCCCCCCCAGAAAGGCGGGGGTTTCACTCTTTACAAGCCGGTTTCTCTCCTTTATAATAAAAAATAAGTATGCGTATGCGCCAAAGCAGGCAGCCAATACCATATGAATATCATATGTGACAGAGGATGAAGAAGCAATGCTGCAATTTGAAGAGTTGAAACAGGCCCTGCGCGAAAAGGAACCGGAACTGCGGGAACTGAGCGACGATCTGGGATTGGAACAGACCCGGGAAGAGATCGAAAAGCTGGAGCAGCAGGCGGCCGCCCCCGGATTTTGGGATGTGCCGGAAAACACCCAGAAAGTGCTGCAAAGAACGGCGGCTCTGAAGGCGAAAGTGGAAAAATATGAAAAGCTGCAAACGCTGTATGACGATACCATGACCCTGATTGAAATGGGCGACGAAGCCGGCGACCTTTCCATGATCGACGAAATCAAGGAAGAGCTGAAAAAATTTACTGACGATCTGGAAACGCTGCGGCTGACCACTTTGCTCACCGGGGAGTACGACGCCAACAACGCCATTTTGACGTTCCACGCCGGTGCCGGCGGGACGGAAGCTCAGGACTGGGCCAGCATGCTGTACCGTATGTACAACCGCTGGGCGGAACGCCACGGCTATAAGGTCACCACACTGGATTACCTCGACGGCGAAGAAGCCGGGCTGAAAAGCGCTTCGATTTTGATCGAAGGCGAAAATGCCTATGGCTTTTTGAAGAGCGAATCCGGGGTACACCGGCTGGTGCGGGTATCGCCCTTTGATGCGTCCGGGCGGCGGCACACATCGTTTGCGTCCCTGGAAGTCATGCCGGAAATCGAAGAGGATACCAGCGTCGTGGTCAAGCCGGAAGACATCCGCATGGAAGTATACCGGGCCAGCGGCGCCGGCGGCCAGAAGGTTAACAAAACGTCTTCGGCCGTGCGCTTGATCCACATTCCCACGGGGATTGTGGTGTCGTGCCAGGTGGAACGCAGCCAGTACCAGAACCGCGATGTGGCCATGAAAATGCTGATCTCCAAATTGGTGGAAATCAAGGAACGCGAACATCTGGACAAGATCGAAGACATCAAAGGCGAACAGAAAGAAATCGCCTGGGGCAGCCAGATCCGCTCCTATGTGTTCATGCCGTACACGCTGGTGAAAGATACGCGCACCGGGTATGAAAGCGGCAATATCGCCAACGTTATGGACGGCGATATCGACGGGTTCATCAATGCCTACCTGAAAATGGGCAGCATTGGCTCCATCACCGAAAATCAGGACTGACAGCCACTTTTCATAAGGGAGGGGCGCTGCCGGCCCGGAAAAAAGGAGTTTTCGGCCGATGGTCCGTTCCCGGTTCAATCGAAAATTGTTTCGGGGAGCGGCGGCGCTGACAGCAGCGTCTGCCGCTTCCCAGTTCTTACCCCTGTTAACCCAGCCGTATCTGGGTAGGTTAATTCCGCCCGATGCGTTTGCCCCTTACGCGGTGTTTACCAGTTTGCTGTCGATTTTGGGCCAGGGGGCGTGTTTGCGGTACGACTATGCCGCGCTGGTGGTCCCCGCGGGGGACGATGCCGAGAAAGCCGCCGGGGCCGCAGCCATTGCCTGCGGCGTTCTATCGGCGGCAGCGGGCCTTGTTTTTTGGCTGGCGGCGTATCCCATCGCGGGCGTACTGGGGCTGGAAGACCCCGCCGTTTTGCAATGGGTGGCGCCTGCTTTGTTCCTCACAGGGCTTGGCAGCGCCTTTCGTACCTATGCCGTGCGCAAAGAAAAATTCCGCTTTACGGCCTGGGCCGACCTGGGCCGGGCGGCGGTGCTTTCCGGCGTGCAGGTGTGGGGCGGATTTGCCGGGTGGGGCGCTGGGGGGCTATTAGCCGGTTCCCTGGCCGCTTTGGTGGTGGGCGCGCTGCCCTTTATGGGTTCCTATATACGGGCCTGCGGCTCAAAACTGTGGAAGCTGTCTTTTTGGCGTGAGATAGGCCGTACGGCCCGCCGGTTAAAGGATTTCCCCTTATATCTCCTGCCGGGCGCCGTGGCGGCGGGCATGGCGTGCAGTTTGCTGCCCCTGGCTTCGTCGGCGCTGTTTGAAGCACAAAAAGCGTCGCTGGCCCAGCGGGGCGTTACGCTGCTGAGCATTCCGTCCAGCATTGTGTCTTCCTCCTTTTCCCAGGTGGTCATGAAAAAAGCCGTGGATGACAGGAACCAAGGGGGCACATTGCTGCCTTGGTTTTATAAAATTACCGGTATGCTGGCCCTGGTGGGCATAGTGCCCTTTGCCGTTTTGTTTTTTTATGGGGAACCGCTAGTCACCTGGTTTTTGGGGGATAACTGGCGGGGGCTGGGGCAAGTGCTGCCCTATATGGTACCGCTGTTTGCCGTGCGGTTTGTGGTCATTCCGCTGACGGGGATCCCCGCCGCCTGTGGGGACCGGAAAAAAACCATGATGTTCCAAATCATGCTGCCGCTGGCTATTTTGCTGGCGGGGATTGGCGCCCGGCTATTCGGCTGGGGATTTGGGTTTTTTCTTGGAGCCTGCAGCGTGCTGCAAAGCGGCGTTTATGTGGCGTTTTGGCTTTATAGCCGCTATAAGGCCAAAGGGGGTGCCAAATGAAAACGATGCTTTTTTTGTCGTATGGAACCCGCGAAGAAGCCCCCTGTTCCGGTTCGGCGGTGCGGCCCGTATGCATGGAAAGGGCGTTCCAATCGTTAGGGTACCGGGTGATCAGCCTGTGGGGCGAACCGGGTACCCAGGAGAGAGCCCGGCACCGGGAACGGTTTTGGCAGGCTTTAAAAAAAGAAAACCCGCTTTTCTGTTATGCCGAAGGCCCCTCCGGCCCGGTGCGGAACTTTTGGGAATACCGGTTACTGCACCGCATGGTGGTGGAAAAACAGGTGCCCCTTGGCTGGTTTTACCGGGACGCCGCCTGTTTTTACCCCGAAATCTGGCAGGGGCGTTCGCTATGGGAACAAAGCAAACAGCCCCTTGTGCGGGCGGTGACTACGGCTGAACAGTGCTGGCTGCGACGGCAGGTTACTACTTTTTTTGTGCCGACGGAATCATTCGGCCGGGCGCGGGGGCTTTCCCCTTTTTATCCGCTGCCGCCGGGGTGCCCTCCGCTGCGGGCCGGGTTTTGCCCCGGAGAGCCAAAGGGGAACCGGTGTATCTATGTGGGCGGTGTCTCCCGGCGGTATGGAACCGATTTAATGCTGCGGGCTTTTGAAAAGTTAAACCGACAGGGCACGTATCCGCTCACCATCGTATGCCGCCAGGGGGAAGAAGCTTTTTTCGCCCCGTTTTTGGCGGCCAAATGGCTGACCGTGCGGCACGATACGCCGCAGACGCTGCCCGCTCTATACGCGCAGCACGATTTAGCGCTATATCCGTTGCGGGCTGGGGCGTATCAAAAAACGGTCTTCAGCGTGAAAATTCCCGAATATCTGGCCGGTGGGCTGCCCATTGCCACCATCCGGTGCGGCGAAACCGCCCGCTTTTTGGAAACGTGGGGCGTGGGGAGCTATTGTGACGATAGCGAAGAAGCTTTTGCCAAACTGGTGCAGCAGATGCTGCGCCAAAGGGAGGAGTATAAGCGGATGACGGAACGGATTCCGCTTTGTGTACAGGAAAATCAATGGAGTCATCGGGCCAGGCAGGCCGCTTCGGTACTGCTTGCGATGACGGAAAAGAGGAATGAAACGTGAGAATTGCATTTGTTTCGGCCGGACAGTCGGTGCACACGGCCAAATGGGTCAATGCGCTGTGTGAGCGAGGTCATGAGGTGCATTTGATCACCCTGCCCAACCATGAACCGCCAAAAGGGCTCATCGATCCCCGTGTGACGGTGACATTGCTGCCCGATGGCGGCCAGCGGGGGTATATCAGCAACGCCGGGGCCCTGCGCCGGGCCGTGCGCGCCATGGATGCTGAAATTGTCAACGTACACTATGCCACGGGCTACGGCTTGCTCATGCGCCGTTCCAAAGTGCACCCCACTATTTTGTCCGTGTGGGGGTCGGATGTGTACGATTCGCCGGAGAGCCATTCTCTGTTTAAGAAAATGGTGGAAAAAAACCTGTTCGCGGCCGACGCGGTGGCTTCCACCAGCCATATTATGGCACAGCGGGTACACGATTTCTTCGGCTATGAAAAGCCCGTTACCGTAACGCCCTTTGGGGTAGATACCGTACGTTTCAGCCCGGGGACAGGCCATCATGACGGGTTTGTGGTGGGGTGCACCAAAGCGCTGGAAAAGAAATACGGCCAGGAATACCTGATTCGTGGCTTTGCGAAGTTTGTGAAGAACCTACCGCCTCAGGAGCGGCAGCAGGTATCCCTGCGCCTGTATGGAGACGGCAGTGAGCGGGACGCGCTGCAAGCCCTCATCAAGGGATTAGGCCTTGCAAACGCCCAGCTGTGCGGCGCGATTGCGCCGGAACAAATGCCCGATGCCCTGCGGCAGATGGATGTGTGCGTGCTGCCCAGCATCAATAATAGCGAAAGCTTTGGGGTAGCGGCGGTGGAAGCCATGTCCTGCGGGGTGCCGGTGATTGCCGGTGATGTGGACGGTTTCCGGGAAACCGTGGAAGACGGCGTGACCGGTTGGCTCATTCCGGTGGAAGACGCCGGGGCGGTGGCCGATGCGCTGGAAAAAATGTACCACATGCCGAAAGTAGACCGGGAACAGATGGGCTTACTCGGACGGGCCCGGGTACGCAAGCTCTACGATATCCGCCAAAATGTGGATACCATGCTGGCACTGTACGAAGACGTGAGCGCGCGGCTATATAAACCGCGCAAAAAGAAGAAGCCGTTGGCCGAACGGCTGGCGGATTTTCTCAATAATGGGGAGAAAGTGGACGGGCAAGAACTGACCGATGAAAAGAAAAAATAAAAGGGGGAACTCCACATGATTCGGGTTATCGCCAGTGATTACGATGGCACCTTTGGCACGCACTTGGGAATTCCGGAGGAAAATATCGAAGCGGTGCGCCGCTGGCAGAAAGCGGGCAATATTTTCTGTGTGCTGACCGGGCGGGAGCCGCTCAGCGCCATCAAGGTGCTCGACCAGTTCGGCGGGGTGTACGATTACCTGCTGGCCTGTTCCGGTGCGGTGCAGATGGATGCGCAAAACGAAATTTTCCACATGGAAAAACAGCCGGCCCACCTGCTGCCGGAAATTGCCTCTTACACGCTGACGCTGCCGGTCTTAAACTTCCGCGTCTTTGTGGGCAAGGAACGCCACCGGCTGTACATACCCGGCCGGGAACATGACTCCGAAGCCGGAAACCTGACCCCGGAAGACCTGGGCAAGCTGCCGTATTTTAACCAGTTTAGCCTCTTGTTTGACACCAACGAACAGGCCCAAGAATACTGCGATACCCTCAACGCCCGGTATGGCACGTACATTAACGCGTTGCGCAACAATAACTGCGTCGATGTGCCCATGGCCGGCTTCGATAAAACGGTAGGGCTGCGTCATTTCTTAGAGGCGCTGCATGTCCCGCAGGAGCAAGCCGTTACGGTGGGGGACAACTGCAACGATGTGCAGATGATCCGGGCCTTTTCCGGGTATGCCGTGAAAAACGGGGTGCCGGAACTGAAAGCCGCGGCCCATGGCGTGGTGGACAGCGTGGCAGCGCTGATCGACCAATTGCTGCGGGAAAACGAAGCCGAAGCAGCCCGTTAAATCTTACATGAAAAGAGAAAAGCCGCACGGGGTCTACAACACCGTGAGGCTTTTTTATAAGAAGATAGGGAAAAAAGAAAACCGTGATGGATTTTTCCATCACGGTCTTTGGCGGAGAGGAAGCGACTCGAACGCTCAATGCCTTGTGGGCACACCACATTTCCAATGTGGCTCCTTACCATTAGAATACCTCTCCATGGCAATTCACTGTCGTTTCAGCGACGATCATTATTATAGCAAATCCTTTTGAAAAATGCAAGAGGAAAATGAAATTTTTTTTGATTTTTAAAAAACGGGCGGGTATCCGGTTGGCCCTTGCCACAGAAAACTTTCGTGTTATAATAGGGGGAGGGTATCCGGAGGAAAACGGGCGTTATGTTTTCCTCATTAGTCAACGAGAAGGAGTAATGACGATGAACCGAACTGAAATTGCGGCCCTGTATGCCGACGCTTCCGCTTTTGGTGGGAAGACGGTCACCGTGTGCGGATGGGTGCGTTCCATCCGTGACAGCAAGGCACTGGGCTTTATCGACCTGAACGACGGCAGCTGCTTTAAAGGCGTGCAGATCGTGTTTGAAGACAGCAAAGTGGAAAATTTCCACGAAATCACCCGGCAGAATGTAGGCTGTGCCCTGCGGGTTACCGGGGAATTGCTGCTCACGCCCCAGGCAAAGCAGCCCTTTGAAATCCATGCCCAGAAAATCGAAGTGGAAGGCGCTTCCACCCCCGATTATCCCCTGCAGAAAAAACGCCACACCATGGAATATTTGCGCACCATCGCCCATCTGCGCCCGCGTACCAATACGTTCAGCGCGGCGTTCCGGGTGCGTTCGGCGGCGGCCTTTGCCATTCACCGCTTTTTCCAGGAAAAGGGCTTTGTGTATGTCCACACGCCCCTGATCACCGGCAGTGACTGCGAAGGCGCCGGGGAAATGTTCCGCGTCACCACCCTGGACCCCGAAAATCCGCCCCGCACCGAAGACGGCAAAGTGGATTATAAGCAGGATTTTTTCCAAAAGCCCACGTCGCTGACCGTGTCCGGCCAGCTGGAAGCCGAATGCATGGCCATGGCCTTTGGCAAAGTGTATACCTTTGGGCCCACGTTCCGTGCCGAAAAATCGTACACCCAGCGCCACGCGGCGGAATTCTGGATGATCGAACCGGAAATGGCGTTTTGCGATTTGCAGGAAGACATGCAGGTAGCCAAAGAGATGATCCAGTACGTGATCCGGTACGTCATGGACACCTGCCCGCAGGATTTGCAGTTCTTTAACCAGTTTGTGGACAAGGGCCTGCTGCAGCGGCTCGAACATGTGGCCACCAGCGATTTTGCCCAGGTCACGTATACGGAAGCGGTCGATATTTTGCAGAAGAACAACGATAAGTTCGAATACAAGGTATCCTGGGGCAGCGACTTGCAGACGGAACACGAAAAATACCTCACCGAACAGGTATTTGGCAAGCCCGTGTTTGTCACCGATTACCCCAAAGAGATCAAAGCCTTCTATATGCGGCAGAACGACGACGGCAAAACCGTGGCGGCCGTGGATATGCTGGTGCCCGGCATTGGCGAAATTATCGGCGGCAGCCAGCGTGAGGAGCGGCTGGATGTGCTCACGGCCCGCATGGAAGAACTGGGGCTCAACCAGGAAGATTACTGGTGGTACCTGGATCTGCGGCGGTATGGCGGTACCAAACACGCCGGGTTCGGCCTTGGCTTTGAACGGCTGATCATGTATTTGACCGGCATTGCCAACATTCGCGACGTGCTGCCCTTCCCGCGTACCACGGGCACGGCGGAGTTTTAAGCGATGAGCCGCGAGTGGGACTCGTTACGGGAAGCGCTGCGCCCTTTGTGTGAAAAGGGGCTGTGCCTCGCCTTTTCCGGCGGGGTCGACAGTGCGGTGGTCTTGGCGGCGGCGGTTTCGCTGCATCCGGTTAAACCAGTGGAAGCCGTCCTGTTTGCCACCCAGTTGCACCCGGCCGCCGAAGAGAGCGAAGCGCGGAAACTGTGTGAGGAACTGCACACACCGCTGACCGTCTTACACATCGATGAATTTGCCGATCCGGCGATTATGCAAAACCCGCCGGACCGGTGTTATCACTGTAAAAAACGGTTATTTAAAACCCTGTGGGAGAGGGCCCGTGCCATCGGGTACGGGGCCTGTGCCGACGGGACCAATGCCGACGATAGGCTTACCTACCGGCCGGGCTTGCGGGCGCTGCAGGAGCTTTCCATCGAAAGCCCCTTACTGCAGTGCGGCTTTCACAAAGCCCAGGTGCGGGCCCTGGCGGCTGAACAGGGGCTTTCCGTGCAGAAAAAGCCCAGCACGCCTTGTTTAGCGACCCGGCTGCCCTATGGGACGCCCATTACCCGGGAGGCGCTGCAAAAAATCGAGCAGGGGGAAACCTGGTTAAAAGAAAACGGATTCCCCGGCGGGCGCGTGCGGCTGCATGGGGATGTGGCCCGCATTGAGGTGCCGCCGGAGGATTTGCCGCGCTTTTTTGCGCTGCGGGATAGGGTGGTACCGGCGTTTAAGCAAATGGGCTTTTGGTATGTGACGCTGGATCTGGAAGGGTTCCGGTCCGGCAGTATGGATGAACCGCTGGGGCTGAAGGCTCCGGGGGAAAACCGGCGCTAAGCCGGCCGGAAAGGAGACGATCGACCCGTGAAAACCGAAGAGCTGCTGCGGGCTGTACAGGCGGGGGACTGTTCGGTGGAACAAGCCATGGAACAGCTCAAAACCCTGCCGTATGAAAATATGGGGTATGCCCGGCTGGATCATCACCGGGCCCTGCGCACCGGGTTCCCGGAGGTGATTTTCAGCCAGGGTAAAACCGTATCCCATATGGCCGAAATTTTTCAGCATTTGTATGAACGCAGCGGAACGGTACTGGCCACCCGTGCCAGTAGGGAGCAATATGAAGCAGCCCGGGCGCTGGTGCCCGAGGCCGTGTATAACGACATGGCCCGCACGGTCACCGTGGGCATGAAACCCGAAAGCGAACGCCCCGGGCTGATTGCCGTGTGTACCGGCGGCACGGCCGACATTCCCGTGGCGGAAGAAGCGGCGGTTACCGCCGAAATGTGCGGCGCAAAAGCGCTGCGGATTTTCGATATCGGCGTTTCGGGGCTGCACCGGCTGCTGTCGGCGCTGCCCGACATTCGCCATGCCAATGCCATTGTAGCGGTGGCCGGTATGGAAGGAGCGCTGGCGTCGGTATTGGCCGGTCAGGTGGATAAACCCGTCATCGCCGTTCCCACCAGTGTGGGGTACGGCGCGAATTTTGGTGGGTTGTCGGCGTTGCTCACCATGGTGAATTCCTGCGCGGCGGGGATCAGCGTGGTGAATATCGACAACGGGTTTGGCGGCGGCTATCAGGCCGCCCAGATTAACCGGCTGGTTACAAACGCGGCCAACAAGGAGGAGCATCAGTGAAAACCCTATATTTGGAATGTTATTCCGGCATCAGCGGCGACATGACGGTGGCCGCACTGCTGGATTTGGGCGCCAGCGAAGACGTGCTGCGCCATGCGCTGGAAAGTTTACAGGTGCCGGGATATACCCTGCAGATTAGCCGGGTGAATAAAATGGGCGTGATGGCGGCAGATTTTGATGTGCAGCTGGACGAAATGGGGGATGGGCACAGCCATCCGCATGACCACGATCATGATCACAGCGATGACCATGACCATGAGCCCCATCATCACCACCATCACCATCATGACCACGGCCATCTCCATGTACACCGGGGCCTGCCGGAAATCCTGGAAATTCTGGCGCACGGGGATTTGACGCCCCGCGCCAGACAAATGGCGGAAAAAGTCTTCCGGGTCCTGGCGGAAGCGGAGGGAACCGTGCACGGCCTGCCGCCCGAAGAAGTACACTTCCACGAAGTGGGCGCGGTGGACTCCATTGTGGATATTGTGGGAGCCTGTGTGTGTCTCGATAACCTGGGCATCGACGAAATTTACCACAGCCAGGTGTATGAGGGAACCGGGTGGGTGAACTGCGCCCACGGGCGTATGCCGGTTCCGGCCCCGGCCGTAATGCAGCTGGCCCGTTTGGGCGGTTTTCCGCTGCGGATTACCGAAGCCCCCGGCGAAATGGTGACGCCTACCGGCGCCGCGATTTTGACGGCCCTGGCCCGGCACGAAAAGCCCGGCCCCTTTACGGTGCAGAAAATCGGTGTAGGCGCCGGGAAAAAAGATTTTGCCCACGCCAACATCCTGCGTGCCATGCTGATTGAACCCCAAATGGGCGAATCGGACATACCGGACGAAGTGGTGGAAATGACCAGCCATATTGACGACGCCACCGGGGAAGAACTGGCGCTGTGCCGGGAGCATTTGCTGCAAAACGGTGCGTTGGATGCGGCATTTTTGCCCCTGTACATGAAAAAAGGCCGCCCGGCCTGGCAGTTTACCGTTTTGTGCCGCCCGGGGCAGGAAAAGGGGATGGCCCGTCAGCTGTTTTTGGATACCACAGCCATCGGGGTGCGGTATGAAACCAAAAAGCGGTTTGTGATGGAACGGCACAATCATAACGTGGCAACGCCCTATGGCGATGTGATGGTGAAAGTATGCCGGTTTGGCGATGTGACGAAAGTCTATGCGGAATATGAATCGGCAAAGGCAGCAGCCGAAAAGGCCGGTGTCCCTCTGCGGGATGTGATGCAAATAGCGGTGCAGGCCTGGAACGAAAACCAAAACTGAAAAAACGGGAGGCCGGTGGGGCAATCAGCCCAAAAAATTCATATACGGGAATTTTTTCTTGTCAAAAAAGCGGATTTTTGCATAGAATAATGGGAAAACTTGCATTTTTCTCCCTCTGCGCGTAAAATATCATAGGAATAATGAAAGAAATGTTTTGCGGAATTTCAAAAATCCCGCTATAAGGAGATTGATGACAATGACCGGTTCCGTTGCGAACAAGGAAACCCTTTTGCAGAAAAAGCAGGAATTGCAGCGCGCCTATGAAGCGTTCAAGGCCCAAGGTCTTTCCCTGAATATGGCCCGCGGTAAACCCAGCGTGGAGCAGATCCGTCTTTCCGATGCCATGCAGAATATGACGTTTACGGAAGAAGATTATTTTGTAAACGGCAACGATATCCGCAGCTACGGCATGCTGGAAGGGCTGCCCCAGGCGCGTAAGCTGTTCAGCGATCTGCTGGGTGTTCCGGCGGAAAACGTGCTGATTGGCACCAACAGCAGCCTGAACCTGATGTTTGACGCCGTTGCCATGGGGTATACGAAAGGGTTTTCCGGCTGTGAACCCTGGTGCCGCCAGGAAAATGTCACGTTCCTGTGCCCGGTGCCCGGTTATGACCGGCACTTTGCCATTACGGAATATTTTGGCCTGAACATGGTTAATATCCCTATGACAGAGGATGGGCCCGACATGGATCAGGTCGAAGAACTGGTGAAAAACCCCTGCGTCAAGGGGATTTGGTGTGTGCCTAAATATGCAAACCCCGACGGCACCACGTATAGCGACGAAACCGTGCGCCGTATGGCGGCCCTGTCGCCCGCGGCCAAAGATTTCCGCATTTACTGGGACAATGCCTATGCGGTGCATGACCTGTATGACGAAACCACGCCGCTTTTGAACCTGTACGAAGAATGCCAGAAAGCCGGACATCCGGAAATGCCGCTGATCTTTTCGTCCTTTGCCAAGGTGGTATATCCCAGCAGCAGCATTTCGGCAGTGGCAGCCGGTCCCCAGACCTTCAAAGCCCTTTTGGATGCCGCTTCGTACCAGATGATTGGCCGGGATAAAGTCAACCAACTGCGCTGCGTACGCTTTTTCGGCGATGCCGACGGGGTAAAAGCCCATATGAAAAAACATGCAGCCCTGCTGCGTCCGAAATTTGAAGCGATTTTGGCGATCCTGGACGAAGAACTGGGCGGGAAGAACGTGGCCCGCTGGAGCCGTCCCCGCGGTGGCTATTTTATCAGTGTGGACGTTATGCCCGGTTGCGCCAAACGGGTGGTGGAACTGTGCCGCCAGGGCGGTGTGACGCTGACCGGGGCCGGAGCGACGTTCCCGTTCCACAAGGATCCCGCAGACAGCAATATCCGCATTGCCCCGTCGCTGCCGCCGGTGGAAGAACTGGTCAAAGCGATGGAACTATTCTGCATTTGTGTGCAGCTGGCAGCGGTGGAAAAAGAGCTTTCGGAATAACCGTTCCTTTCCTATTATAAATATGTAAGGCAATGCATAAAAAAACAGCCCGTAACGGCCATTGAAGTGACCCCAAAAAGTTAGACAATATTTGAAGGCAAAAATTATTTAAGCA
>CAKNOA010000021.1 GCA_930990065.1 uncultured Clostridia bacterium
TGCTTAAACAATTTTTGCTTTCAAATATTGTCTAACTTTTTGGGGTCACTTCAATGGGAACAGGAGCGGTTTTTTATTAGGAAAAGACGGTGAGTAGTTCGCTGAGTTCGTCCTGGCACGCCGGGGACACCAGCTGTTCCCAGGAATAAAAGCAGAAGCCATCGCAGCAAAGGGAGCGCCCCGTTTCCACCTGCTGGCGCAAAATCCCCGTTTCCTGCAGCCAGGTGCCGTCGTCGGCGTCGGTCCCGGCTTTGTACGCCGCCAGGCCCAGGTATAACGTGACATGGCTGCCGTCAGTCAGTTCGGCCCAGGTTTCGGCCGTTTCGGAAAAGGGGAGCACCGCATTTTGGTCGTTGACATATAACTGGGGACACAGGGTGTCGATATACCCGGGCACCGAACACCAGGTGGCCACATCGGCCCCCATGGCGGTATCGTTGGATAGGTTGCCCTGGGGGCTGATGCCGAATGTCACCGCCGGATTGGCGGCTTTGATCTTTTGATAGCAAAGGGATATGAGGGCGTTGATATTAGCGGTGCGCCATTCTAAAAGCGACAGGGCCGTCCCGCTTTTTTCCGCTTCTTCCCGGTAGGCCTCATACTCCGTTTCATCGAACCCGGATTCCTGGGTGGGATAAAAATAGTCGTCAAATTCAATGCCGTCCACCTCATACCGGGCGGCAATTTCCGCCACGCCGTCGGCAATATAGGTGCGCACGTCTTCATAGGCGGGGTTTAGGTACATGGCGTCCTCCCACGTGATCACATACCGCTTGGTTTCGCTTTTACTCTGCCACTGGACAGCCGGGTTATTATCCGCCAGGGTTTCGGGGGTGGAGGCGGTTTTCACCCGCAGGGGGTTTACCCACGCGTAAAACGCCAGACCGGATGCATGGGCTTTTTCGATGAAAATGGCCATGGGGTCATACCCCGGGTCCTTCCCCTGGGTGCCGGTGAGAATGTGGCTAAAGGGGTAGAGGTCCGACGGGTACAACGCGTCGCCAAACGGGCGCACCTGGACAAACAGGGCGTTCATCCCGGCCTGCTTCGAGGTTTCGATGATCTCATCCACCCGGTCGCGGAAAGCCTGTTCCCCTTGGACCGACAGGGCCATATATGGCACCCACACCCCCCGCATCTCTTCGCTGACGGGGGTGGAAACCGGTTCGCCGGTTTCGCCGGAAGTGGCCGGAGAAGCCGGGGACGAGGCTGAAACAGATAATGAGGCGGGTTCGGTTTGTGCGGTGGGTTCCCCCGCTGCGGTGCGCGAGAGGGCCACCGCCCCGCACAGGAGACAAACGGCCAGGCAAAATACGGCGCCGGTAAAACGGGGGCGCAAGCGGATAATGTGGCTTTTCATGCCTTTTTTCATCCTTTCTCACGGAACGCCGGTTTGACAGTACCGGGCGCGCTGTGCTATCATGGGAAAAACTCTTGTCCATCCATATGAGAAAAAGAAGCCCGCTATGACAAGGAAAAGGAGGCGTCGCCCATGCCGGATGGGTATGTTGTCGCAGCCGTCTATCTGGTGCTCATCAATATCGTGGCGGCATGCCTGACCGTGTGGGATAAGCGCCGGGCGCAAAAAAACGGGTGGCGTGTGCGGGAGCGCACGCTGCTATTGGTGGCGATTTTGGGCGGTTCCCCGGCCATGTACGGCGTGATGAAAAAGATTCGCCATAAAACGAAACACAAAAAATTTATGATCGGCCTGCCGGTGATTTTCTTTTTGCAAGTGGCGCTGGGAGTGTGGGCCGGTTTGATGGGCTTTTGGCCCCTATAAGGAGGAAGCGGAAAATGGCACGGTATTCGGTTTTGCTGCTGGATAACGACGGCACCCTGATGGATTTTCAAAAAGCGGAAGAACAGGCCCTGCGCCTGACGTGCGAAGCCATGGGAAAACCGTACAATGAACAGGTGCTGCACCAGTATTCGGCCATCAACAGCGGCTGGTGGCGGCGGCTGGAAAAAGGTGAATGTACCAAAGACGAATTGCAGCATGGGCGTTTTCGCGATTTTTTGCAAGACCAGCAGTGGCAGGGGGAAGCGGGGGCCTGGAATACCCAGTACATGGAAAACTTGGGCAAAGGCAGCTTTCTGATGCCCGGGGCGGAAGAGGTGTGCCGCGCGCTCAGCCAAACCTATGCACTGTATGTGGTCACCAACGGCGTCTCGAAAACCCAGCACCGCCGCATTGACCATTGCCCGTTTGCGCCGTACCTCAGCGGCATTTTTGTTTCCGAAGAAGCCGGCGCCCCCAAACCGGAACCGGCGTATTTTGCCCATGTATTTGCCCATTTGCCGGAAAAAGACCGCAGCCGCATGCTGCTCATCGGCGACAGCCCATCGTCCGATCTGTTGGGGGCCAACCGGGCCGGGATCGATTGCTGTTGGTTCGCGCCGGACGGGCGGGAATTGCCCGAGGGGGTTACCTGCACGTACCGTATCCGCTCGCTCTATGAATTACCCGCGCTACTGCAATCCTGTTAAATAAATAGAAAAAGGCCGTCCCGTCATGAAAAACGGGGCGGTCTTTTTCTTTGGCTTTTATTCGGCAAACGTACCGGTGCAGCCGTCTTCCCCGGCCTCGCTAATGCGTACCGGGCGCTGGCAGCCCGCCAGTTCCCCCGGGCAGGAGACCCGCACTAGGGTGTAATTGGGGGTGTGCCCTTCAAAGGTACCGTCTTTGGCGCGCTGTTCAAATAGCACGTCCTGAACGGTACCCACTTGCTGCTGCAAAAAGGCCCGGCGGGTCTGATTCGTCACGGCAATCATCCGGCGGCTGCGGTCTTCCTTCACGGCGTTGCTCACCTGGTCGGGGAAGGCGTCGGCCCGGGTGCCCCGGCGGCGGGAGTACATGAACACGTGGGCTTTGGCAAAGCCGATTTCTTCGGCAAAGCGCAGGCTTTTTTCAAATTCGTCCTCCGTTTCCCCGGCAAAGCCCACCATAATGTCAGTGGTAATCGCGCACCCGGGGAAGGCGGCCCGCAGGTTTTCCACAATGCGCCGGTATTCGGCGGTGTCGTAGTGGCGGTTCATGCGCTTTAACGTGGCGTCGCACCCGCTTTGCAGGCTCAAATGGAACTGCGGGCACAGCTTTTCCTGTTTGGCCATGCGGGCGATCACGTCGGGGGATAATTCTTCCGGTTCCAACGACCCCAGGCGCACCCGGGTGATCTGCGGCACCCGGCAGGCGGCTTCCACCGCGTCGCACAAAGTCAGCCCCAAGTCTTGCCCATAGGCCGACAGGTTAATGCCGGTGAGCACCACTTCCCGGTATCCGTGTTCCCCCAGCTGGCGCAGCTCGTCTTCCAGCTGGTCCATGGGACGGGACCGCACCCGGCCTCTGGAATAAGGGATAATGCAGTAGGAACAGAAGCGGTTGCAGCCGTCTTCGATTTTCACAAACGCACGGGTGCGTTCAAAAAACGTGCCTACCTGCATGGTTTCGTACGTTTCGCCGTTTTCGTGGGGTGTGATGTCGATCACCCGTTCATGGGTGCGCATAAACTGCAAAATATCGTCGCACAGCGCGTGGCGGTTCGTGTTGCCCAGCACGATATCGGCTTCTTGCAGGGCGGCCGATTCTTCGGGAAACGCCTGGGGCATACAGCCGGTGAGCACAATCACAGCATCCGGATGCGTGCGCCGGGTGTGACGCACGGTCTGGCGCACCTTGTGGTCGCTGGTCGCCGTGACCGTGCAGGAATTGATGACAACCACGTCCGGCTCTTCCTCCGCCTGGCAGGCGGAAAACCCTTTGCGGCACAGGTCTTCCAGCATGGCCTGGGATTCATATTGATTGACTTTACAGCCCAATGTAATCATCGAAACATTCATATCAATAAAGTCCTTTCTTTCCTCACCGCAGAAATGTCGGTTTTTTTATATGTTTTTCCTATTAAATCCCGAATTTTTGATAGAAACCGGGGCTTTGTATCCAATTGTAGGGAAAAACCATAATATTTTCTCTTGTTCTGAAAATAGGGCTTTGCTACAATGAAAGGGTTAAAAGATTGGTTCGGGTTTGAAGCGGAAAAAGGGGGATTATTGTGATTCTCACCCATATCATGCTCACCAGTATGGAGGCGGTCAATGAGTTTGTCCGCTTGACAAATGCGGCTGAATACAAAGATCTGCGGATCAAATTGCTGTGCGAAAACAGCGAAGTCGATGCGAAATCCATTATGGATGTATTCAGCACGGATCTATCCCGTCCCATTTTACTTTCGGCCGACGGGGATTTTACAGCCGAAACCGCGTTTGCCAGTGCGGTACGGCCGTTTGAAGTTTCACTAACCGAAACACCGTGAGGGTATGTGACCGAAAAGGCAGCCTTTTTAGCAAAGGGCTGCCTTTTCTTTTTCCTCCAGTTCGCCGTTGAGCGCCTCCCAGCGGATCATCAAAGAATCGTTTTCCTGGCGCAATTCGTCCAGCCGGGCCGACAGGGCCATGGCCTTTTCGTAATCGGAGGCAATGTCCGGCTGCTGTAAGTCCCGGTTACACTGGACCATTTCTTCGTCGATTTCCTCAATACGGGTTTCGGCCCGTTGAATCTGGCTGCGCAGCCGCCTGAGTTCCGCTTCCTGTTCTTTGCGCAGTTTGTAGCGGTTGATTTTGGGCGGTTGGGGCGTTTGCTGCTTTTTCTTCTCCTGCTCTTCCTGGCGGGCACTGAGAAAATCGTCGTAATTGCCCACGTATTCCGTTACCGTGCCATTTTCCAGATAATAAATCCGGTCAGCCAGTTTGTTAATCAGGTACCGGTCGTGGGAAACAATCAGCAGCGTGCCGTCATAGTGCAGCAAGGCGTCTTCCAGCGCTTCGCAGGACGTAATATCCAGGTGGTTGGTCGGTTCGTCCAACAATAGGAAATTCGCTTTCGACAGCATCAGCCGCAATAAAAGCACCCGGGCCCGCTCGCCGCCGGACAGGGCCGCCACGGGTTTAAATACGTCGTCCCCTTTAAACAGGAAAACCGCCAGCGCGCTGCGCACCTGGGTTTCCGTCATGGTGGGGTGCAGGTTCCAAATGGCATCCAGTACGGTGCCGTCGGCCTGCTGCGTTAAGCTTGTTTGCAGCTGGTCGTAATACCCCACATCGATGCCGGCCCCAAACCGCACCGAACCGCTTTCGGGCTGATACTGCTGCAATAAAATTTTCAGTAGTGACGTTTTGCCGCACCCGTTGGGCCCCAGCAAAAAGACCCGCTCCTGCCTACTGATAAACAGGTTCACATGGGAAAACAGGGGCTTTTTGTCGAACGACAGCGCCAAATCGTCGGCCATGAGCACATCGTTGCCGCCCCGCTGGCTGGCCCCAAAGCTGAAATGGATGGTGTCCGGCGCCGAAGCCGGGCGCACCAGGTTCTTTTGCAGCCGTTCGATGACCTTCATTTTGCTGGCAATGGTTTTGTAATTCCGTTCCTGGTTAAAGCGCTTTTGCTGTTCGATCATGGACTGCAGCCGTTTGATTTCCCGGGTGGTGTTTTCGTACACCCGTTGGGCGGTGAGGCGCCCTTCTTCCTTTAAAGACAGGTAGGTGGAATAATTGCCTTTGTATAACGTCAGGCGGCCATATTCCATTTCGAACGTGCGGTTGGTCACATGGTCCAGGAAAAACCGGTCGTGGGAGATCACAATGTAAGCGCCGTGGTAGTTTTTCAAAAAATCTTCCAGCCATTCCACGGCGGCAATGTCCAGGTGGTTGGTCGGTTCGTCCAGCAGCAGCAAATTGGCGCCGCTGAGCAGCATTTTGGCCAGCTGCAGTTTGGCTTTCTGCCCGCCGCTGAGAACCCCGATGGGCGAACCCATCTGTTCGTCGGTAAACCCTAAACCCAATAGCGTGCTGCGGGCCCGGCTTTTATAGGTCAGCCCGCCTTCCCGGTTAAACCGGTCGTTGAGCCGGAACTGTTCGTCCAGCAGCGCCTGCATGTCCCCGGGATGGCCCTGCAGCGCCTGGTTGACCGTATCCAGCCGCTGTTCCAGTTCGATCAAATCCGAAAAAACCGTCAGCACTTCGTGATAGGCGCTGCGGTGCAAATCGCGGCACACGTGCTGTTCCATGTAGCCGATTACGCAGTCTTTGGCTTTGTAAATATCGCCCTCATCGGCCGTATATTCCCCCGTGAGCACTTTAAACAGGGTGGTTTTCCCCGACCCGTTGATGCCCACCAGGCCCACGCGGTCATTTTTTTGGATTTCAAAAGAAACGCCGCTAAAAATCGTGTCGGCGCCGAAAGATTTCGTAAGTTGGCTGGTACTTAAAAGTGCCATAAAACGCGGCCTCCTTTTGATTTGACGCCCCTGGGGCGCATAAGTATTCCTATTATACCGGATAATCCTGTTAGAATCAAGGGATTCCCCCCTCCCAAAAGGCGGTATCCGGCCCCAAAAACGCAAAAAAACAGGAACCGGTGTTTCCCGGTTCCTGTTTTTTGTTACAGGTAGCGGCACATGCTTTCGATCATGTCCCGTTCTTTTTGCATCACGTCACTAGCTAACGCTTCGGCTTCTTCGTCGCTTTCCTGCTGGTGGTTGAGCACACTGTGCATTTCAATAAGCCCCATGGTGCACCCCAGCACCATCATTTCCGCCGCTTTCGACGGGGTCAAATTTTTTAACGTGCTCATTTTCAGCGAACACCACTGGGTCATTTTTTTGCATCCCGTTTTCTTCCCGGGGCAAAAGCCCCCGGCTATAGAGCAGGTGTTCGGCTTTTTTGGCGGCGGTTTGGTACCAGACGCCGTGCTTTTCCACTTCGGCACGCAGTTCGGAATGACAAATGCGGGGTAAGAGTGCCCGCACCGCTTTGACGCCATATGTGCCGGTTTTGTGTATAACTTGCAGCAGTTCTCCTCGGGTGGGTTCCATCTTCTTTTTCTCCTTTTTGCTATAGAGTGCAAAAGGGCATGCCTCTGCACACGCCTTTTTGCTATCCTTTCCCGCCAAAAGCCCGTTATGAGGGAGAAAATTGGGGAATTTCCGGCATTTTTTCCGAAAAGAAACGTTTTTTTATTGAACTCAAAATCGGGGATATGCTATAATAACGCTAACAAAAAGGAAAAAAACGTAACGAAAGAAAAAGGCCGGGTAGCAAAAAAAGGATGCCGGCCGTCCCCAAAAGGAGGGAACAGCCATGAAGTGCCCCTATTGTTCGTATCCGGAAAGCAAGGTTATCGATTCCCGCCCCACGGATGAAGGCGAGCGGATTCGCCGCCGCCGGGAATGTTTGCAGTGCGGCAAACGATTTACAACGTATGAAATCATCGAAACCGTGCCGCTGATGGTGGTGAAAAAGGATAAATCCCGGGAAGCGTTCGACCGCAATAAGCTGCTGGGCGGTTTACTGCGCGCCTGTGAAAAACGCCCGGTATCGCTGGAACAGCTGGAAGAGATTGTAAACGAAATCGAAAATAAGCTGCAAAACTCTTTGGACCGGGAAATTCCGTCCAGCTTAATCGGGACCTATGCCATGGAAAAACTCAAGGAAGTCGACGAAGTCGCCTATGTGCGCTTTGCTTCTGTGTACCGGCAATTCCGGGACATCAATTCCTTTATGGAAGAACTGAGCAAAATTATGGAAAGCAAAAAATAAAAAAGCGGGCCTTTTCTAGGCCCGTTTTTTGCACCTGAAAAACGAACAAACGTTTGACACAAAACCGTTCCTATGAT
Source organism: uncultured Clostridia bacterium (assembly GCA_930990065.1). GTDB lineage: Bacteria > Bacillota > Clostridia > Oscillospirales > Acutalibacteraceae > Heritagella > Heritagella caecorum. Next base: position 7,671 of record CAKNOA010000021.1, read on the forward strand.
ATGATAAAGAAAAAGAACGTGTGTTCGATTTTTGAAAGGGGTGCGCCAGCATGTGTGGCCGTTATACACTGGTAGGGGGCGAAACACAGCCCGAAGGCCTGCGCCTTTTGCAGCAAATGGAAAAGAAACCGGAATCGATTGCTTTAAAGGGGAAAGATATTTTTCCGTCGGAACAAGCGCCGGTGTATGCGGTGCAGCAGGGAAAAGTAAAGCTGCAATGCATGCGGTGGGGGCTTCCCAACCCGTACCGCAACGGGCTGATTATCAATGCCCGGGCCGAAACCGCTTCGCAAAAAAAGCTGTTTCAGGCCAGTTTGCACAGTTTACGGTGCGTGGTGCCCTGCACCGGGTTTTATGAGTGGAATAAGCAAAAAGAGGGGTACCGGTTTTCATTGGGGCACAGCGGGCTTCTCTATATGGCGGGGATTTACGCCCACTGGGATGACGGGGCCCGGTTTGTTATCCTGACGGTACCGGCCAATCCGTCGGTAGCCCGTGTGCACGACCGCATGCCGCTGATTTTGCCGCGGCAGTCCGTGCGCACCTGGCTAAACGACCCGGAACGGGCGCTGCATCTGCTCAAAAGCCGGGGCCCGGCCCTGTGCCGGTGGGCGTTGCCCCGGCAACCGGAGCAAAAATCCCTGTTTGACTAAAGGAGGCGCCGGGGACTTTTACGTATAAAGGCAATTTTCAATCCCCGGCAGCAGAGTATACAGCGAACACCCGATGCGCTGCTCAAATTCTTCTTTGATGGCAAACGTGCGGTTCCACCGTTCCACGGTAAAAGGGAATACCCCGTACCGCCGGGTGGTATCCACAAAGCGCTTTTCCAGCAGGCAAAACCCGTTGACGTCCGCCAGGGAATCGCACAAAATAATCAATTTATCGTACGCATCATAGGTGACTTGCCGGATATATTCGGTTAAAAACCGGTCCTGTTCCGGGGTGATATCCTTTTTTCCTAAATTGGCGGCGGCGTCCTGTAGGGGGAACGAGTGGGTCAGGCAAATGCGGGCCACTTCGTCCCACCCCTTTTCCATCATATACGCATACCCGTCCAGCATATGCCGGGTGGCGCATATACCGGTCCGCCGGCCGATATCGTGCAGCAGCCCGCATACAAAGGCTTTATCCGGGTTCAGCCCACAGCGGGCGGCAATCCGTTCGGCGGCCTGTGCGGCGTGCAGGCAGTGGGCGGTCCAGGGGCCGGGATTTAACTGCCCGGCCTGTTCCAGTTCAAAAAGGGCGGCTTCTCGGGTGGGATACATAAAGGGTTCCTCCTTTTTTACATGGTTGCATAGAAGAAAACGGACAAACGGCGCAAAAGGCCGCTTGTCCGCTTTTTTTAAGAATGGGGGGAGAGGGAGCACCCGTCAGGCCCGCAGGAAGGCGTCTCCTCCCGCTGGGGGATGTGGCATCCGTCCGGCCCACAGGAAGGCATTTCCTTTTTCGGTGCAGGCATTCCGCAGCCGTCGGGGCCACAGGTCAAGGCGGGGGCCGCTTCTTCGACGGCTTCCCGCAGCAGGGACAGATATTCCTCTTCGGTGTGCAGCCCGGTGATCATCCGTTCGCCGATCTTTATCGACGGAATATTTTTTACCCCGTACGAAACGGCATACGCTTTGGAGGCATCCAGTTCGGACAAGAATTCCTGTTCGCGCAGGCTGCGGGCAAAGTCTTCGGGGTCCAGCCCTACTTCCCGGGCGATGGAAAGCAGGACGTCCATTTCCCCGATGTCCTTTTCCTTTACATAAAAGGTCTCGAACACCTTATCATTATACGCTTCGCCTTTTTGGTGCCGGCGGGCGTAGGCGTACCCCAAAAACGCCAGGGTGGTGTACGGGTGCGGGGAGATATACGGCAGGCTCATAGGAATGCCCATCTTCTGGGCCGTGGGGCACAGCACTTCTTCCCAGCGCTTTAACCGCATGGCGTCGTGCATGGGGTCCACTTTCGGGGTGGGCGGGCGCCGCAGTTCAAAGGGGCACTCTTCCCACTGGATGCCGGCTTTTTGCAGGGCCTGGTGCAGGGGGGTGCGGGCCAGGTAACAAAACGGGCACACATAATCAAAAAAGATTTGGGCTTTCATCATGGATTTCCTTTCTTTACAGGTTCACAGGTTCGCTGTGGAGAGCAGCGAAGAAAACCCGGGCACATACCCGGTGCACAGCTGCCGCATGGCGGCTTCGTCCGCCCGGGCGCTGTCATCGTAGACCCCGATCACTGGGAACCCGGCGGCGCGGGCCGTGCGGGCCGCATACAGCGAGTCTTCAAATACGAAGGTGTTTATGGGGGACGTGTGCAGTTCCTCGGCACAGCGCCGGAAAATCAGCGGCGTATCTTTCCCGGCGCCCACCTGGGTGCAGGTGAGAATCACCGAAAAACAGGAAAGCACGCCGCACCGCTGCAAAGCGGCACAGACGGATTCCTTTTCGCTGGCCGTTGCCAGCGCCATGGGGATCCCACAGCGCCGCAGAGTGAAGAGGAAGTCTTTTACCCCGGGCTTTAAGGGAATCCGCTCCCGGTAGGCCTGCTCAATAAACGCCACGTTTTCGCGCACAATCGTGGGGATATCGTCACGAATGCCGTAATGGGTTTGGTAATAAACGGCAATTTGTTCCAAGCTCAGCCGGTTAAACGTATCAGATAGCCCCGGCTCCGGCGTAAGGCCCCGCTTTTGTAAATAGGAAAGGCTTACGTTATCCCACGCAGGCATGGAATCGAGCAACGTGCCGTCCACGTCAAAGATGGCCGCTTTCATCCCCGTGAGCAGGGGAGATAGGGGGGCCGGCATCAGGCTTTATCCCACGGGTTGGGCACAAAATCGCCGCCCCGGCACCATTTCAGGTACTGCAACGCATGCTTTTGGGCCGTCATTTCCCATTGTCCGCGGTAAACCGGGTCGTGATACCCTTCTACGCACACATCCCCCACAAAATTATGCTCATGCAAAATGGAGAAGATATCCCGCCAGTTGGTGTCGCCAAAACCGGGGGTGCGTTCGGGGGCAAAGTCCATAGCGCCCAGTACGCCATACCGGCGCAGCACGTCCTTTTTCACCGTGCCGTCTTTGCCGTGCAGGTGGAATACCTTCGGCGCCCATTCCCGCAGCTGTTCCACCGGGTCGATCAGCTGCAAAATCTGATGGCCGGGTTCCCATTCCAGCCCCAGGTTTTCAGCGGGCACAGCGTCGAACATCATTTCCCACGCCCGGGGGTTAAACGCAATGTTTTCCTGGGCATACTGCCACGTGCCGCCCATGGGGCAGTTTTCAATCACCAGGCGCAGGCCTTTATCGGCAGCGCGCTTGCACAGTTCGGTGAAAACTTCCTTAAATTTCGGCATGGCTTCGTCCACCGGACGGCCGTTATACGCCCCGGCAAAGGTGCTGACCATATCGGTGCCGAACAGCGGCGCCACATCGATCACGTGTTTCAGGTTTTCAAAGTGGTCGGGGTTCTGGATGGGGTTGCAGTAATACCCCAGCGTCGCCACGTTCACCGGACGGCCGTCCACAATGCGTTTGACGGTCTCGGCCAGTTTCGGCAGGTCGTACCCTTCATAGCTCATATGAAAATTCACTTCAAAGCATTCAAAGCCGGCGTCCAGCATACCGGGCAGCCATTCTTCCACTTTTTGGCCGGGGACACAGGTGCCAATTTTGATTTGTTCCATGATAACGAAACCTCCTCCGGAAACAATGAAAAGTCTTCTTTACCTTTTAAGTATACTGCGGGGAAGGCGGAAGGGTCAATGCTTCGAAAAAAGAAAAAATAATTTAGCACTCTTTACGTCTGAGTGCTAAAAATTCACAAATAGTCCGCAAATTGTTCACAATAAATTCACAAATAAGCCGTACACTAAGATCAGTCCAAAAGGAAAGTTCCCAAAACGGTTCTTTGCTTTAGAGAAGGAGGCAAGAAACCATGAATGCACAAAAATTTACACAAAAGTCCCTGTTGGCCATTCAACAGGCCCAGGATACAGCCCTTTCGTATGGGCAAATGCAAATTGAAGAAATTCACCTGCTCCATGCCCTGCTCACCCAGGAAGAGGGGCTGATTCCCCAACTGATCACCAAAATGGGGAAAGACCCCGCGGCTTTCACCAAAGCGGTGGAAGAAGCCATCCGGCGGTTGCCGTCGGTGTCCGGGCCCGGGCGTGAAGCCGGGAAAATTTATGTATCCCAGGCAGTCGACCGCGCCCTGAATGAAGCGGAAAGCCTGGCCGCCTCCATGAACGACGATTACGTGTCGGTGGAGCACCTGTTTTTGAGCTTGCTCGATCATCCGGACGACGAAGTGAAAAAGCTGTGGCACCAGTTTAATATCAAAAAGGATGACTTTTTGCAGGCCCTTTCGTCGGTGCGCGGCAACACCCGTGTGACCAGCGATTCCCCCGAAGGTACGTATGACGCCCTCAAGCGGTACGGTACCGACCTGGTGGAACGGGCCAGAAACAAAAAACTGGACCCGGTCATCGGCCGTGATGAGGAAATCCGCAATGTCATCCGCATCCTGTCGCGGAAAACGAAAAATAACCCGGTGCTGATCGGTGAACCTGGCGTAGGTAAAACGGCCATCGCCGAAGGGTTGGCCCAGCGGATTGTGCACGGCGACGTGCCCCATTCGCTGCAGGATAAGACCATCTTTTCCCTGGATATGGGCGCGCTGATTGCCGGGGCCAAGTTCCGCGGCGAATTTGAAGAGCGGCTCAAAGCCGTGCTCAACGATGTCAAAGCCAGCGAAGGCCGCATCATTCTGTTCATCGACGAACTGCACACCATTGTAGGCGCCGGGAAAACAGAAGGCAGCATGGATGCCGGCAACCTGTTAAAGCCCATGCTGGCGCGTGGCGAACTGCACTGCATTGGCGCTACCACCCTGGACGAATACCGCAAATACATCGAAAAAGACCCGGCCCTGGAACGCCGGTTCCAGCCGGTACTGGTGCAGGAACCCACGGTCGAAGACACCATTGCCATTCTGCGTGGGCTGAAAGAGCGGTATGAAGTGTTCCACGGCGTGAAAATTCAGGACTCGGCCCTGATTGCGGCGGCCACCCTGTCGAACCGGTACATCACCGACCGGTTCCTGCCCGATAAGGCCATCGACCTGGTGGATGAAGCCTGCGCCATGATCCGTACGGAAATTGACTCCATGCCGACGGAACTGGATGTGATCCAGCGCAAAATCATTCAGCATGAAATCGAAGAAGCGGCCCTGCAAAAAGAGAGCGATAAGCTGTCCCAGGAGCATTTGGAAGAAATCCGCAAGGAACTCTCCGAAATGCGCAGCCAGTTTAATGAACTGAAAGCCAAGTGGGAAAACGAAAAGGCTTCCATTGGCAAAGTGCAGAAACTGCGCGAAGAGCTGGAAAGCCTGAATAACCAGATCGAAAAAGCGCAGGAAAGCTACGACCTCAACCGGGCGGCCGAACTCAAATACGGCCGTCTGCCCAAATTACAAGCCGAATTGGCCGAAGAGGAAAAGCGTGCCGAAGAAAAACAGCACACGTCCCTGCTGCGCAATAAGGTAACGGAAGAGGAAATCGCCCGGATTATCGAACGGTGGACGGGTATCCCGGTGGCCCGCCTGATGGAAGGCGAACGGGATAAACTGCTACACCTGGAAGATAAACTGCACGAGCGGGTCATCGGCCAAAACGAAGCCGTCCAGAAAGTGGCCGAAGCCATTTTGCGGTCCCGCGCCGGGATTCAGGACCCCAACCGGCCCATCGGTTCGTTCCTGTTCCTGGGCCCCACGGGCGTAGGCAAAACGGAACTGTGCAAAACCCTGGCGGCCAGCCTGTTCGATGATGAACACAACATGGTGCGTATCGATATGACGGAATATATGGAGAAATTCTCGGTATCCCGTCTGATCGGGGCGCCTCCCGGGTATGTGGGGTACGAAGAAGGCGGCCAGCTCACCGAAGCCGTACGGCGCCGCCCCTACAGCGTGGTGCTGTTCGATGAAGTGGAAAAAGCACACCCCGATGTGTTCAATATCCTATTGCAGGTACTCGATGACGGCCGTATCACCGATTCCCAGGGCCGCACGGTGGACTTTAAGAACACCATCATCATTTTGACCTCGAACCTGGGGTCGCAGTACCTGCTCGATGGCATCGAAAGTGACGGTTCCATCAGTGAAAAGGCCCTGTCGCAGGTGCAAGAACTGTTGCACCACACCTTCCGTCCGGAATTTTTAAACCGTCTGGATGAAATCATCTGCTTCAAACCGCTGACCCGCGACAATATCCGCGGCATTGTAAAACTGCAAATCGACGATCTGAACCGCCGTCTGCAGGAAAAACAGCTGTCGGTGTCGCTCAGCGACAAAGCGGTGGATTCCATCATCGAAAACGGGTTCGACCCGGCCTATGGCGCCCGTCCGCTGCGCCGGTATATCCAGCGCGTGGTGGAAACCCAGTTGGCCCGTACCATTTTGTCCAGTGATCTGTCGGCCGGCACCAAGCTGCTGGTGGATGTGGATGAAAGCGGTGCGATTACCGTAAATCCGGTTTCGGTACAGTCGGAATAAGGGAAGGCATCTTCCACAATCCCTCCAAATCATAAAGAAGCCTCTGTCTGGCAAGAAAAGCCGGGCAGGGGCTTCTCTTTTTTGGAAAGACTATGGTATAATAAATAAAAAATAATTTTGAAAGAGGAAAATTTATGAACGAATGGAAGACTTTCACCTGGGAAGAGCTCTCTATTCTGGCCAGTATGCAAATGTCGATGCACGTGCGTTTCCGTGACCGGCCCCCGCGGGCGGGCAGTGCGAAAAGCCGCCGTTTTCATGAGGACGTGATGAAAGAGTATGAGGCCGAGTGGCCCAAATTGTCCCTTCCGGCCCGGCAGGCGCTGCTCCATAGTGTGCAAGACGGCACGCTGCCGGATTTTTTGGAGCAATGCGGGAACGAACTGGATGCCCGTCTCGATGAGCGGGACAAACAGGCCGGGCAGCTTCTATCTGGGTGGCAGGCGCCGGAAAAACACGCACTCCTTACCTTCCTGTCCTTCCGTCAGTGGCCGGAGGGCACGGTACAAGACGGCACGTTGACCCTCCTTCTGGAGGACGAGCCCACCTTTTCCCGCACCCTTTCACTTTTGGGGGTGCAGGGGGCGCCCACCGGGGCCGAGGGCCGGTTTTTCCAGTTTACCGCCCTACAGAAAGAAGGGGATACCTACCTGCTTATGGGCGAATGGGAAACACCGGACGGGGAAGACGACACCGTCTGCCCGCCGCTGCGTTTTTCGTTTACCAAAACAGCGGTGCAGTGCAAGGCCTATCGGGCCGACGCCATTTACCTGACAGAAGACCCCTGGGGCTTTTTGTATCAAATCGCGCTATCGATTGTAGACCGCCAGGCCATACCCGGTTGCCCGGTGCAGCCGGAAGAAGCAGTGCTTTTGCCGCTGCTAAAAGCCATCATCGCCTGGGAAGACGAAGAAGCAGGGGGAAACGAAGCGGCGCTGCTGGCCCGCTGGGCAAGGGAATCTGGGTGCGAAACGCTGGCAAAGAAATGGGAACAGCTGGTGTTTCCCATGAGCTGCGGCCAATGGAAGAAAGAAAAAGACGTTTTGCGGCACTGGCAAAACGAACCCCTGTGGCGCCGGGTGATGCACGCGGTGTGGCAAAGCCAGTTATCCTATCCTGCGTATCCCCGGGGAGGGGAAGCGGAGCGGGAAAAGGGCCGCCTGATGATTCAGGAACAGCTTTATCGGGAAGGGTACACCGGGTGTTACCCGAGCTTTGTCAAAGTGAATCCGCCCCAGCCCGGGCTGCGGCTGGCCCAGTCGTACGGGGATGTGTGTTTCATAGGATTATGGCGGGAAAAGCGCATGGTGTCCCGCATTCTGTGCCGGGAAGACCCCATGGAGGAACCACTGCGGGTGCAGTATCTGTGTACAACCTCTCTGCCGCGGAAAGGGAAACCCGATCTCCCCGACGGGTATGCCTGCCTATTCCGCGAGAAAGGCCGCCGGTTTTGTATGCTGCTAACCGAAATGGACGATAACCCCGAAAAGACCCGAATCGCCTGCGCCCATGCAGCCGCCAAAAAGGCGGAGCTGCGCCGCGTGAACCGCCGGGAGCGAAAAGCCGCCGGGCAAACCCCCGTGGCCGGGTGGATGGATTTTGCCGGTGTGTTTTTGGGTGTGGGGCTCCTGTTTACCGTCTTTATGCTGGCCTTTACGCTGCTGTTTACAACGCTGCTGGTGCTCATTACCGGACAAATTGCCCAGTGGGGGGAAGCCATGGGCGTGATCCCCTGGGGATGGCTTACGCTGCTATCCTGGGTGGGATTTGGCGGTGGGATGGCATTTATCACCCTGCGGGCCCGGAACCGGTAAAAAGCCGCCGCGAAAAAACCAGAAAAACATGACCCGAATTTTACAGGCGCGGGCTATACTGACAAAAGATGGTGGGCCCGCCGCCCCAAACGAAAGGAGTCATTCGTTATGAAACTTTCCTACCGGCGTACATTTTGTGTGGGATTTGCGTTTTTGTCCATTTGTGCCTTCTGGCAGCTGTACGACAGCATCATCCCGCTGATGCTGAAAAACAGCTTTCACCTAAAAGAGACGGTCAGCGGGGCCATTATGGCCATTGATAACGTGCTGGCGCTGTTTTTGCTGCCGCTGTTGGGGGCGCTGAGCGACCGCACCCACACCCGGTTGGGGCGGCGGATGCCGTTTATTGTGGTGGGCACGCTGCTATCAGCGGTGTTCGCTGTGATTATCCCCATGGCGGCCTTACAGCAGAACTTTGTCTTGTTTTTCACGGCGCTAGGGCTGGTGCTGCTGTCTATGGGGCTGTACCGTTCTCCCGCCGTGGCGCTGATGCCCGACGTCACGCCCAAACCCCTGCGCAGTAAAGCCAATGCCGTGATTAACCTAATGGGGGCCGCCGGTTCGGTGTTTACCCTGGTCATGGTGACATTCCTCGTCAAAGAAGCAGCCGACGGGCAGCTGACGGATTACCGGCCGGTATTTACCGCGGTGGCCATCCTGATGGTGGCGTGCGTCGTGGTGCTGCTGCTCACCGTGCGGGAAAACCGCATGGCCGCCGAAGTGCCGGTGGAAGAAGAGGAAAAAAAGGAAGAAGCCAGCGGCGTACACATGACGAAAGACGTGCGCAAAAGCCTCATTTTCCTGCTGTTGTCGGTGTTTTTCTGGTTTACCGCGTACAATGCCGTGACCACCGCCTACACCCGGTATGTGGAAGTCATGTGGGGCGTCACCGGCGGCGGTTTTGCCGGGGGCCTCATGGTGGGCACCGTGGCGGCGGTGATCAGTTACCTGCCCATCGGGATTCTGTCCAGCCGTTTTGGGCGCAAGCGTATGATCCAGTTTGGTATTTTGTGCATGACGGTGGCGTATGCCGTGGCCTTTACCCTCACCGGGTATAACGTGGTGATGTATGTCCTTTTGGTGGTGATCGGGATCGGCTGGGCCGCCATCAATGTCAACTCCTACCCCATGGTGGTGGAAATGAGCCATGGCAGCGACACCGGCCGGTATACGGGCTTTTACTACACGTTTTCCATGGCGGCCCAGGTGCTCACACCGGTACTGTCCGGCGTTTTGCTGGAACATGTGGGGTATCAAACCCTGTTCCCCTACGCCGTGCTGTTTTCGGTTTTGTCGTTTGTCACCATGTGGTTTGTGCGCCATGGGGACGTAAAACCGGTGAAAAAGGGCGATTTATTGGAAAATTTCGATGTGGATGACTGAAAAAGGAGAGGAGACCGTATGAAAAAAAGATGGTGGGCGCTGGGGGCTGCGGCCCTTCTTATGCCGGTGGCCCTAGTAAAGCCGGGGAAACGGCGGGATTTATCGGATTTCACGGGCAAAACTTATGCCCATCGCGGCCTGCATGGCCCTGGCGTGCCGGAAAACAGCCTGCCGGCCTTCCGCCGGGCGGCCCAAAAGGGCGTGGGGGTGGAGCTGGACGTGCAGCTCACCCGGGACGGGGTGCCGGTGGTCTTCCATGATAAAACCCTTTTGCGCATGTGTGGGGTGGATCAGCGGGTGTGCGACCTTTCGTATGAAGAACTAAAGGCGTACCCCCTTCAGGGGTCTTCGGAAATTATCCCTACGTTCCGGCAGGTGCTGGATGTGCTGGGGGAAACGCCGCTTATTTGCGAAATCAAAACCTACCGCTCCCATACCGACCAGACTGTGTGCGAAAAGGTGAAAGCGCTGCTGGAAACGTACCCAGGGCCGAGCTGTGTAGAATCGTTTAATCCCCTGACGGTAGAGTGGTTCAAAAAACACTGGCCCGAAAAAGTGCGGGGCCAGCTCTCCATGAATTTCGCCCGGGATCCGGCGGGGCAGAACCCGGTGGTGGGCTTTTGCCTGACCCATTTGCTGGTAAACGGGCTGGGGCGGCCGGATTTTATCGCCTATTGCCATAAGGATACCGGCACAGCGGGATTCCGGCTGTGCCGGCGGCTGTTCCATCCCGCGGTGTTCGCCTGGACCACCCGGGGCCGCAGTGAAACCGAACGGGCGTTAAAAGAATTTGACGCCGTGATTTTTGAAGAAAAGAAACCGGAACCGTAAAAAAGGCCCTTCCACTTTGATCAAAGTGGAAGGGCCTTTCGTTTTATGGTTAGCGCCGGTGCAAATTCATGCGGCGAATGGAATCTTCCGCCAAATCGGCGTTGCCGGTAACTGCGGCCAGCAAAATGCGGTACACGCATTCCGGGTCGCTGTGAAACTGGTGTTTAATCAGCCGCGCCTGGTATAGGTCCGGCGCGTACAGCGAAAATTGCATCAATTCCACATCCCCGCCGGAAATGTGGCACGTGACTTTATACCCCGCGTCGGTTTTTTTGATGACCACGCGGTTTTCTTTTTCCCGTTTGGCCTGGGCCAGCAGGTTCAGCGCCGCCGCCACGGCTTTATCCCGCACCGAAAGCGGAATGGCGCCGGTCAATTGTTCCGCGATTTCCCGGGCGGCCGGACCGGCTATCAGGGCCTGAGGGTCGTCGGGATCGGTGAGAAACGCGCCTTTTTCCGTCAGTTCGGCAATCGCTTCGGTCACTTCAAAATAATTGCACAGGCTGTTTTCCTGCATAATGCGGATGATGTCGTCCCGCCGGATGGGGGCGCCTACGCTGGTGAGCAGGTAACACAGCAGAATGCGTATGTCGTTTTTGGTGCGCAGCCCGCCCGGGGCAATCCCCTCGGTAAAGGCATTGTTTTCCATGGCCATAAATTCGTTTCCGCTCCTCCATTATACCGTTACCGGCTGTTTGATACCCATTTGGTATAGCAATGTTATTATACCACAAAAACCCGGCCGGGTACAGAGAAACCGCACAAAATGCAGGGGTGTTTGAGGCGGGAAATGGGGTTGACAAGCTTTTTATGAATAGTTATAATGCTAACTGTTTGAATTATAAATGTTTTAGAAAGGAAGGGATTTCTATGCAGCCGTCGTTTCATTATCTGCTGATGATCGATTACGCCCTGTTCCAGAAAAAGCTATTAGAAAAAGTGCGCCCTTATGGGCTCAGTATGGGGCAGCCCAAAATTCTGGATTATTTAAAAGACCACAACGGCGCCAGTCAAAAAGAGATTGCGGCGGCTTGTCAGATCGAAGCCGGATCGCTCACCTCGGTGCTCAACCGTATGGAAGAAAAGGGCATGGTGCAGCGCAAAATGCTGCACGGCAACCGCCGCACGTACCATATTTTCCTCACACCTTTCGGAGTGGAACAGCAGGAACATGTGGAGCGGGCGTTTGCGGAATTGGAAGAGCAGGCCCTTTCGGGGTTTACGCCGGAGGAACGCCGGCAGGGCATCCAAATGATGCAGGCGATTTTTGCGCATTTACAAAAGGAGGAATTACATGAATAAAATAAAGCGCTACCTGGTTTTTGTGATCGGATTATTTATCAATTCCCTGGGGGTCAGTTTGATTACCAAGGCGAGCCTCGGTACGTCGCCCATTTCGTCCATTCCCTATGTGCTCAGCTTAAAGCTGCCGCTTACCCTGGGGGAATTTACGATTTTCTTCAGTGTGTTCCTGATTATTTTGCAGCTATTGATTCTGCGGAAAAAATTCCCGCTGGAGTATTTCTTGCAAATCCCCATTTCCATTGCGTTCGGGTATTTTATTGACCTGACCATGATGATGCTGTCGTTTGTGCAGCCGGACAGTTACCTCTATTCGCTTCTGGCACTGCTCATCGGTTGTGTGATTTTGGGATTTGGCGTCTATACCGAAGTGCTCGCCAACGTGGCCATGCTGCCCGGGGAATCCTTTGTGCGGGCGGTGAGCCAGACATGGAAGACCGATTTTGGCACCACCAAAGTGGCGTTCGACGTTTCCATGACGGTGATCGCCGGGGTGTTGTCCTTTTTGTTCTTTGGTACGCTCAACGGCGTGCGGGAAGGCACCATCATCGCGGCCATCCTGGTGGGCTTCATTGCCCGGCTGTTTGGGCGTGCGCTGAAAAACCTTGGCGCCTATCTGTTTGGTGCTGCGCCGGACGAAAAGGCCGGGGAAGACAGCGCCGAAGAAGAACCCTGCATTGTGATCAGCCGTCAGTACGGCAGCGGCGGCCGGATGATCGGCAAGAAACTGGCGGAAAAACTGGGGTACCAGTTCTATGATAATGAGATTATCCAGATGACCGCCGGTACCACCGGGTACTCCCCGGAATTTGTCAAACAGCAGGAAGAAAATATGACAAACAGCCTGCTCTATGATCTATTCCACCAGGCATATGCCTCGGCGCCCCATGGCGATGCCCCGAAAGACGCCATTTTTGAAGCGGAAGCGGCCGAGATGAAAAAGTTGGCCAAAGCCGGGCACTGTGTGATTTTGGGCCGGTGCGCGGATTATGTCCTGCGGGATCACCCCAACTGCCTGCGGGTGTATTTGCATGCTCCGCTGTCGGCACGGGTACAGCGGGTGGCACAGCTGGAACAGAAAACACTCGAGTGGGCCCGGGAAAAAGTGCGCCGGGAAGACCAGCACCGCAACGCGTACTATCAGTATTACACCGGGCGGAAAAAAGGCCAGGGGGATCAGTATCACCTGTGCATCAATACCCAGTTAGGGGAAGCGTATGTACAGCAAGCTGTTTTGCAGGCATTAAAAGCCAATATGCAGCAAGTGAACAAAGACAAAACAGAAAAAGCCTCCTAAAAGAAAAAGCTCTTCCCGCGGCGGGTTCGTCGCGGGAAGAGCTTTTTTATTCAGCAGAAGGGCCGGCCTGTGGGGATGGTTCGTTTTCACATTCTTCTTCCATATGGCGGGTCAGAGCGAGCAAGCGGGCTTTTTGTTCCGGGCTCAACTTTTTGTAGCGGATCAGCAGTTCCCGTTCATCCGGCTGCAGCCGGTGGACCAGGGGAGGGGCCGTTACCCCCGGTGAATACGGAGCCGAATGGGAATCGCTGACCGTAAAAGGCGGAAAATCGCCGGATAACAGAATGCTTACCGGGGTGTCAAAAATTTGGCTGAGCCGGAACAGGGTCTCGGGGCTGGGCGATGTGCGTCCCGTCTCATAGGATGTGTATGTCGAACGCTCCAAGTGAAGGGCCTGGGCTACGTCCGCCTGCAACAGCCCTTTGCGAATGCGGGCTTCCTTCAAATTTTCCCCTAGCGTTCGTTTGTTAATTTTGGTATATTCATTCAAGGAAGAAAACCTCCTTTTTCAAAAAATAAATAGCAAAAAACACGGAAGAGAATGCACAAAAAGAAGAACAAAAAACGGTCCTCCGCTTTTGTCGAATAGGATCAGACCGTGTCGAATTTCCCTATTAGACTATTATAAAAGAATATCCGAACAACTTTTGATTATGTGAAGGATTTACACACGGAAATTTTTTTGACTTTCCCCTTGACAAATAGAAGGCGGTTTGATATAATAACACACGTCGCCTGGCAAGGCAGAAAACAATGTGTATGCGGACGTAGCTCATCTGGTAGAGCGCCACCTTGCCAAGGTGGAGGTAGCGAGTTCGAGCCTCGTCGTCCGCTCCAAACACCCGGAATGATTTTGATATCATTCCGGGATTTTTGTTTTTCCGGCATTTACCCCGCAAAAAGGGAATAAATCCGTCCCGTTTGTACAAAAACAATGGGGTTGGTGTGCTGCATTTCTGGTATTTTACCGCCTGTCCCGTACCTTCACAAAACTGGGCTAAAGTGCTATAATAATACCGTTTGTTTCGTGAAATTTTCTGATAAGGATTGAGTGATGAACATGGACGTACGAAATGATTTACGCAATGTGGCCATTATTGCCCACGTTGACCATGGGAAAACCACGCTGGTGGACCAGCTCCTGCGGCAGAGCGGTGTGTTCCGTGTAAATGAAGCCGTAGTCGACCGAGTGATGGACAGCAACGATTTGGAACGGGAACGCGGAATCACCATTCTTTCCAAAAATACGGCCGTCATGTACGACGGGGTGCGCATCAATATTGTGGATACCCCCGGCCATGCGGATTTTGGCGGCGAAGTGGAACGAATCCTCATGATGGTGGACGGCGTGCTGCTGCTGGTGGATGCATTTGAAGGCTGTATGCCTCAGACCCGGTTCGTGCTGAAAAAAGCACTAGCCCTTGGTAAAAAGCCGGTGGTCGTGCTTAATAAGATTGACCGCCCCGGTGCCCGTCCCGAAGAAGTGGTGGACGAAGTGCTGGATTTGTTCATTGAACTGGGCGCGAACGACGACCAGCTGGATTTCCCGGTGGTGTATGCATCGGCCCGGGATGGCTACGCCAGTTTGGACCCCCACACCCCCGGCACGGATATGAAGCCGATTTTTGACGCGATTATTCAAAATATTCCCGCGCCCCAGGGCGATTTGAACGGCCCGGCCCAGGTGCTGTTTTCCAACATCGACTATGATGATTATGTGGGCCGTATCGGCATTGGCCGGGTGGAACGCGGCCGCATTCATGTGAATGACAACATGGTGCTGTGCACTAAAGAAGGCACGAACCGCAACGTAAAGATTACAAAGCTCTATGAATTCCAAGGGCTCAAACGCGTGGAATGCCAGGAAGCGGCGCTGGGCGATCTGGTGGCGGTCTCCGGTATTACGGACCTGAACATCGGCGAAACGGCCTGCTCCCCCGAATGCGTGGAACCGCTGCCGTTTGTCAAGATCGACGAACCCACGGTATCCATGATGTTCATGGTCAACAACAGCCCGTTTGCCGGCCGGGAAGGCAAATACGTCACCTCCCGGAACCTGCGCGACCGGTTGTTTAAAGAAGTGGAAACCAACGTGGCCATGCGCGTGGAAGAGACCGATTCCACCGATACGTTTAAAGTATCCGGGCGCGGCGAACTGCATTTGTCCATCCTCATCGAACAGATGCGCCGCCAGAACTATGAATTCCAGGTATCCAGCCCCACGGTTATCTATAAAACCATCAACGGCAAGCTGCACGAACCCATTGAACTGCTCATGATCGAAGTGCCCGAAAATTATGTGGGCGCCGTCATGGAAAAACTGGGCAGCCGCAAAGCGGAACTGGTGAACATGGGCACGAGAGAAAACGGCGAAACCCATCTGGAATTCCGTATTCCGTCCCGTGGCCTGATGGGCTACCGTTCGGAATTCATGACCGATACCAACGGCAACGGCATTATGAACCACGTGTTTGACTGCTATGAACCCTATAAGGGCGACATCCAGCAGCGCCAGCAGGGTTCGCTGATTGCCCACGAAACCGGCGAATCCACCGGTTATGGCCTGTTTTACGCTCAGGACCGCGGCCGCCTGTTCATCGGGCCGGGCGTGGAAGTATACGAAGGCATGATCGTCGGGGTATCGCCCAAAAATGAAGATATCACGGTGAATGTCTGCAAGAAAAAGCATGTCACCAACACCCGGTCTTCCGGTTCGGACGAAGCCCTCAAGCTCACCCCGCCTACGATCCTCAGCCTGGAACAGTCGCTGGAATTCATTGCGGATGACGAGCTGGTGGAAGTGACACCCAAGAGCATCCGGATGCGCAAAATGATCCTGAATAAGGAACAGCGTATGAAGCACACCAAAGGCAAGAAATAATCCATCAAGTTCGGAGTGTATGCATTGCAGTATATCATCCTTGATTTGGAATGGAATGCCGCTTACAGCCGGCGCCGCCAGGGGTTTATCAACGAAATCATAGAATTTGGCGCCGTCAAGGTGGACGGCCATTTGCAAGTGCTGGATACTTTCAGCGCACTGGTCCGCCCGCAGGTTGGCAAAAAGATCAGCGGAAAAGTGCGCTCGCTGACGAATATCACCAATGAAGAATTGGTGGGGGGCACGCCGTTTATGCAGGTCATGAGCCGGTTCCGCCGGTGGGCCGGGCAGGCCGTGGTGCTCACGTGGGGCACGTCGGATATTCTGACGCTGATCGAAAACAGCCTCTATTTCAGCGGCAGCGAAAAAATTGCTTTTTTGCAGCGCTACATGGATTTGCAGGCGTACTGCCAGTACCGCATGGGGGAAACCGGCGGCCAGCAAATGGGCCTTTCCACAGCGGCCGAAAAGCTGGGCATTGATGAAACGGCGTTTGACCACCATCGGGCGCTGGATGACAGCTTGCTTTCCCTGGCCTGCCTGCGAAAGGTATGGGACCCCGGTACCGTAGGGCCGTTTATCCAGAATGCACAGCAGCAGGCGTTTTATGACCGCATGCGCTTTAAAACCACCATTATCACGGATTTGCACCATCCGCAAATCCGCCGCCGGGATTTGATGTTCCGGTGTGAGCAGTGCGGCACCATTGCCCGGCGCTTGGAACGGTGGCAGCTGCACAATAAAGCCTTTCGAGCCCGGTTTTTCTGCCGGAACTGTGAGCAGGAATTTATCGGCCGGGTGCAGTTTAAATTAAAATACGAAGGCATGACCGTGAAAAAGAAGGTACTGCCTTTGCCGCCTGCCAAAGAAGAAAAAAAGGCGGAGAAAAAACCGGAAGAAGCACCGCCCGCCCTTTCGGTATAAGACAATCACAATAGAAGAAGCCCTGTATCGATTTTGGATACAGGGCTTCCTTTTTTATAGTCGATTTAGGATAGGCGCATGGCAAAATCTTCATACGAGAAGGAACGGATCAGCTCGCACGGGCCGTTTTCCCGCTGGAAACGGATATCCGGCAGCCTTTGGCCGTTAAACGTATTGGTTTTC
The DNA here is from genome assembly GCA_930990065.1 of uncultured Clostridia bacterium. Classification (GTDB taxonomy): domain Bacteria; phylum Bacillota; class Clostridia; order Oscillospirales; family Acutalibacteraceae; genus Heritagella; species Heritagella caecorum. The sequence continues at coordinate 24,831 of CAKNOA010000021.1, forward strand.
ACCATGGTATACAGCGCCATGTCCTGGAACGTAACGGTATCGCCTTCCCGCAGGGGGGTATCAAAAGAATAATCCCCGATAATATCCCCGGCCAGGCAGCTGGGGCCCGTCAGGCGGTATACATACGGTTTTTCGCCCGGTTCCCCGGCGTTTTGCACCGGCGGGCGGTAGGGCATTTCCAGTACATCCGGCATATGGCAGGCAGCCGAGGTATCTAAAATCACGTTCTGCACGCCGCCGTTTGGCACGATCGCCAGCACCCGGCTGACGAGGTCCCCGGCATAATAGACCACCGCTTCCCCCGGTTCCAGGTAAACGGTGACGCCGTAGGTGTCCCGCAAATGGCGCACCAGACGGATGAGCGTATCCCGGTCGTAATCCGGGCGGGTGATATGGTGCCCGCCGCCCAGGTTTAGCCAGGAAAGCCCCGGCAAATAGGCGCCGAATTTTTCTTCGAACGCCTGTAAAGTCGTTTCGAGGGCGTCGCTGTTCTGTTCGCACAGGGTGTGGAAATGTAGCCCATCCAGCAGGGAAAGCTGGGAAGGGTCAAATTGCGCAAGGGTCGTCCCCAACCGGGAACCCGGGGCACAGGGATCATAAATCGCGTGGCCCTCCTGGGTGGAGCACTCGGGATTTATACGCAGCCCGATGGATTTGCCCGCCGCTTTGGCCCGGGGGCCAAAGCGCGCAACCTGGTCAGGCGAATTAAACACCAGATGGTCGGCGTAGGAGAGCAGTTCGTCGAATTCATCCTCCCGGTACGCGGGGGCAAATACATGGGTTTCGCCCCCGAATTTTTCCTTGCCCAACCGGGCTTCATACAGCCCGCTGGCGGTGGTGCCCGACAGGTAGGAAGCAATCAGTGGGTAGCAGGCGAACATGGAGAACGCCTTTTGCGCCAGCAAAATACGGGCGCCGCTCTCTTTGGCTACCTGCTGCAAAATGGTCAGGTTGTGTTTCAGCCGCGCTTCGTCCACCACAAAGTACGGGGTTCGAAAGTCACTCATTCCACCAGCTCCGGATCATCCTGCAACTGCCAGGGCAGGCCGCACACAGACAGGGCTTCCATATAGGGATCGGGATCGAATTCTTCCACGGTGTATACGCCCGGTTTTGTCCATTTGCCGGTGAGCATCATCATGGCGCCTACCATCGCCGGTACGCCGGTGGTGTAGCTGATGGCCTGGGATTCCACTTCCCGGTAGCAAGCCTGATGGTCGCACACATTGTAAATATAGGCGGTCTTTTCCTTGCCGTCCTTTTTACCGGTGAAAATGCACCCGATGTTGGTTTTGCCTACGGTGCGCGGGCCCAGGCTGGCGGGATCGGGCAGCAGAGCTTTCAAGAACTGGATGGGCACAATGGGGCGGCCTTCATACATGACCGGCTCGGTGGACAGCATGCCCACGTTTTCCAGACACTTCATGTGGGTCAGATAGCTCTGGCCAAAGGTCATGAAAAAGCGAATGCGTTTGACGCCCGGAATGTTCTTCGCCAGGGATTCGATTTCTTCGTGGTGCAATAGGTACATGTCCTTCTGGCCCACCTGGTCAAAGTTATAGGTGCGGTGAATGCTCATGGCCGGGATTTCCACCCAGTGGCCGTTTTCCCAGTAAGAGCCGGGAGCCGACACTTCCCGCAAATTGACTTCCGGGTTAAAGTTCGTGGCGAAGGGGTATCCGTGGTCGCCGCCGTTGCAGTCCAGAATGTCGATGGTGTCGATGGTATCAAACAGGTGTTTCTGCGCCCAGGCACAGTACGCCTGGGTGACGCCGGGGTCAAAGCCGGAGCCCAGCAGCGCCGTCAGGCCGGCCTTTTCAAACTTTTCTTTGTAGGCCCACTGCCAGGAATAATCAAAGTACGCCGAAAAGCCCTCTTCGCGGCAGCGCTTTTCGTACGCTTCCCGCCAAACGGGGTCGCTCAGATCTTCGGGTTCATAGTTTGCCGTGTCCATATAGTTTACGCCGCACTTGAGGCACGCATCCATAATGGTCAGGTCCTGGTACGGCAGGGCGATATTCATCACCAAATCGGGCTGCACCTCACGGATGAGGGCGCACACTTCGTCCACGTTATCCGCATTTACCTGGGCGGTGGTCAGTTTGGTTTTCGTGGTGCCGGCCAGCTTCTCAGCCAGTTCGTCACACTTGCTCTTCGTGCGGCTGGCAATGCACAGTTCGGTAAACACGTCGCTGTGCTGGCAGCATTTGCGAATCGCCACGTTGGCTACGCCGCCGCAGCCAATCACCAGTACTTTACTCATAAGAAAACACTCCTTTCTGTTTCAGCCCCGGCTTTGGGGCAGTGCCAACAACATTTCCCGCACGATCTTGCATGCCGCCGCGGTGGAAATCCCGCTGGGATCGTAAGGCGGGCTCAGTTCATTTACATCGCAGCCGACCACATGGGCCCGGCTGCATACCAGCGTGACCGCCCGGCGCAGGTCGTCAAAGCTCACGCCGCCCGGTTCCGGGGTGCCGGTGCCGGGGAATACGGAGGGATCAAGGACATCCAGATCCACCGTCAGATACACGGGGACATCCCCCAGCCGGGCGACCGTTTCTTCCAGTGTGTGGAGCGTAAACCGGTGGGTTTCCACGTGGTCTTTCCCCCAGAGGAATTCGTCCCGGTCGCCGGAACGGATGCCAAACTGATGGATTCTTCCGTCGCCGGTTTTCTCCCAGCAGCGCCGCAGCACACAGGCGTGGGACAGCTCACTGCCCAGGTACTCCTGCCGCAAATCGGCGTGGGCGTCAAAATGGAGAATGTGCACGTCCGGGTACCGGTCATACACGGCGGAAAAAGCCCCCAGGGTCACCAGGTGTTCACCCCCGGTTAAAAAGGGCAGTTTTCCGTCTTGCAAAATGGTGGCGGCCCGTTCCTCAATCATCGAAAGGGCCCGCGTGGGATTGCCAAAGGGCAGTTCGATATCGCCGCTGTCGAAAATACGGCAGTCCAGTAAATCCCGTTCCTGATACGGGCTGAAACTTTCCAGTCCATAGGATTCCCGGCGAATAGCGGCACTGCCAAAGCGCGTACCGGGCCGGTAGGAGGTGGTGGAATCGAACGGGGCGCCGAACAGCACCACACCGGCCTCTTCGTAGTCGCTGTCGCAGCACAAAAAGGTTTCCATATTTTTATTCAACATCTTTCAGTAACTCCTCTACATAGGCGGGAATGTAAAATGCCCCTTTGTGCAAAGTGGTGGTATAATACCGGCAGGAAATGCCCCGCATGTTCCAACGGGTTTCATCCAGGTTTTTCAGCGGATGATATTTTTTGGAAGCAAAGCCAAACAGCCAGTGTCCCGACGAATAGGTGGGAATGTGGGCCTGATACACCCGGCTGATAGGGAAGGAGGCCACAATGTTTTTGTGGGTCCGCTGGCAGGCGGCCGCGTCCTCGGGATAAAACGGGCTTTCGTGCTGGTTGATCAAAATCCCGTCTTCCCGCAGCGCTTTGCTGCAATTGCCGTAAAATTCCAGGGTGAACAGCCCTTCCCCGGGCCCGAACGGGTCGGTGGAATCCACAATAATCAAATCATAGGCGTTTTCACAGGAGCGGATGAACCGCAGCCCGTCTTCATAGTGGATGGTCAGCCGCTCGTCATTTAACCGGCACGACGTTTTAGGCAGGTATTTTTTGCACACTTCCACCACCAGCGGGTCGATTTCCACCATGTCGATATGCTCAATGTCCGGATACTGCGCCAGTTCCCGGATCACGCCGCCGTCTCCGGCGCCGATCACCAGCACGTCCCGCACACGGGGATGTACGGCCATGGGCACATGGGTGATCATTTCGTGGTAGATAAATTCGTCCTTTTCGGTGAGCATCATATAGCCGTCCAGGGTGAGGAACCGGCCAAATTCCGGGGAATCGAACACGTCGATCCGCTGGAATTCACTTTTGCCGCTGTACAGCTGCCGGTCCACCCGAATCGACAGTTTTACATTGGGGGTATGGGCTTCGGAAAACCAAAAATCCAACGGTTAATAACCTCCTTTCAACACGTTCAGGCGGGTGATGTCTGGGTCTTCCGGCCCGGTCATGCTGCAGCCTTTTTCTTTGGCATATTCAATATAGGACAAAATGTCCTGGGTAATCTGTTCGCCCGGCGCCAAAATCGGGATGCCGGGGGGATAGCACATGACAAATTCGCTGCAAATGCGCCCCACGGTTTCTTTTAGCGGCAGCGATTCTTTGTCGGCGTAAAAAGCTTTTTGCGGGGAAACCAGCACCCGGGGTTCGATATATTCCTGGCGCATGAGCCCTGCGCGGCTTTTGCCAAACCGGCGGCGGATTTCCGAAAGCGCGCTGACGAGCCGTTCGATATCCTGCAGCCGGTCCCCGATGGACAGGTACGCGAGGATATTCCCCAAATCGCCAAATTCGATTTGGATGTCGTATTCGTCCCGCAGTAAGTCGTATACTTCAATGCCTGCAAGCCCTACCGGCAGCGTGTGCACCGAGAGTTTCGTGGTATCAAAGTCAAAAATGCTGTCGCCGTTGACAAGTTCCCGGGAAAAAGCGTAGTATCCGCCGATGCGGTTGATTTCTTCTCTGGCGTATTCCGCCATGGAAACCACCTGGGCAAAGGCTTCTTTACCCCGCAAAGCTAAATTCCGCCGGGAAATATCCAAACTCGACAGCAACAGGTACGAACCGCTGGTGGTTTGGGTCAGGTTGATGATCTGACGGATGTACCCTTCCGACATAGCCGGCCCCGCCAGCAAAAGGGAACTCTGGGTCAGGCTGCCGCCGGACTTGTGCATAGACACGGCGGCCATATCCGCTCCCGCCGCCATGGCGGAAACGGGCAGGTTTTCGCCAAAATAGAAGTGGGTGCCGTGGGCTTCGTCGGCCAGGCACCGCATACCCGCCTGATGGGCCAGTTTTACAATGGAGCGAATGTCGGAACAGATCCCGTAATAGGTGGGGTTGTTGACCAGTACGGCTTTGGCGTCGGGGTGGCTTTGGATGGCCCGTTTTACATCCTCCAGGCGCATACCCAGCGGAATACCCAGTTCTTCGTCACAGGCCGGGTCCACATACACCGGCACGGCGCCGCACAGCACCATGGCGCCCATGACGCTGCGGTGTACGTTGCGGGGCAGGATGATCTTATCGCCGCGCTTGGCTACCGTGAGAATCATGGCCTGTACGGCAGAGGTAGTGCCGCCCACCATCAAAAAAGCATGGGCGGCACCAAAAGCTTCGGCAGCCAGTTCTTCCGCTTCGCGGATGACCGACACCGGGTGACACAGATTATCCAGCGGTTTCATGGAGTTGACGTCCATGCTCACGCATTTTTCCCCCAACAGGGCCGTCAGTTCCCGGTTGCCCCGGCCCCGCTTGTGTCCCGGTACGTCAAAGGGGACGACCCGCCGCTTTTCGAAGGCCTGCAGCGCTTCGAAAATGGGCGCTCTTTCCTGAGACAGCATGCAAATTCCCCCTTCTTACTCAAACACGTTGCGTCCGCTGAAAATTTCGATCATTTCCCGGCGCAGGTTTTCCATGATCTCCAGCCGGCGGCGGGGCGGCAGCTCGTAGACGTCGGTATTAAACAGATAGTTCTGCAGATCAATATCTTTAATCATCATTTTGGTGTGGAACAAATTGGCTTCGTACACATTGATATCCACCGTATCATACCGCCGCAGGGTATTGGGATCGATATAATCCTGAATGGAAGTGACCGGGTGGTCGAGGAACAGCTTTTTGCCGTTTACGTCTCTTGTAAAACCACGCACGCGGTAATCCATGGTGATAATATCGGAATCAAACGAGCCAATCAGATAATCCAGGGTGGAAAGGGGCGTAATTTCGCCGCAGGTCGCTACGTCGATATCCACCCGGAAAGTCGCCAGACACGTTTCCGGGTGATATTCCGGGTACGTGTGCACCGTCACATGGCTTTTATCCAGGTGTGCCAGTTGGGTTTCTCCCGCCGGGATCATGGACCCTTCGGCAATCAAAATGGTAACGGAAGCCCCCTGGGGATCGTAATCCTGCCGGGCGATATTGAGAATTTTGGCCCCGATCATATCGGTCAGGGTGGTGAGGATCTTTGTCAGCCGTTCGGAATTATACTGTTCATCGATATACGCGATATAATCCCGCTGCTCCCGCGCTGTTTTGGCATAGCATACATCGTAAATATTAAAACTCAGGGCTTTTGTCAGGTTGTTGAACCCATAGAGCTTATATTTTTCCTGCATTTTCACACACGTTCCCTCCTGCGGCCGAAAAAAAGAGCAATACGCTTGAAACAGCGCATTGCTCTTTTGCTTCTTTGTCCAGGTGACAGACGGGGACCATTTCCACCGCGCAGACTACGATTCACAAAGTAGCCTGTTGGGGGGCAGCCCGTGCCATTCAGAGCTCCGTTAAGCAAATACTCACTGTTCCTACTCTTATTGACCGTTTTACAAGTTGATGTACCCACGTTTGGGTACCGGTTATAAAGTAACCAACTCATAAAATTGAGCTTTTAACTCAATCAATAAGGACAGGCGCTATACGCCGTCCTGCGGCAGTTGACCCGGCTGTCCGTATGGCCTTCGGCCCCGCCGTGCGGGGTGGTCAGAGAAAATATTTGCATGGATACTCTGCTCAAAAACTCATATCACATGACAGAATCAGTATAACGGGAAAAGCTTTCTTTGTCAAGATTTGCGGAAAAAAACCGCGGGCTCATTTTTCCCCGGCCGGGGCGGCCAGGCAAGGGCTTTCGTCGCTTTGTACGGCAGCGGTAAAGAAAGCAAAATCGGCCGTGTGTTCGTGCTTCATGCTGTCAATGCACAACAGTCCCGCCATGGTCCCGGTGAATTCGCCGTATTTGCAGTATTCATCGGAAAACCGGGTGGTGTCAAACACGGGCCCAATGGGCGTGAACGTTTCGCCGTCGTACCCATAGGAAAAACGGCTTTGCCGCCCGTCGATGGTCAGTTTCAGATAAACCGGCTTATCTTCGGCCAAGGTGCGGCAGGCGGGGAATTCGTCCTTTTCCCCGTTTTCCAGCCGGATGAGTCCCAGTGCGCTGTGGTGCAGCGTGTCGCTGTAGTATTTCCGAAGGAAAATGGAGTTCATATTGTCGTAATACAGAATCAGCCCGGCGCTGTGCTGGTAAATTTCCGGCGTAAAGTCCAGGCACGTGGTAAATTCCATGTGCACGCTGGTCACTTTTCTGGCCAGCAAGCTCACTTTGTGTAGAGAAGCCTGGGATTCCTGCCCCCGCAGCCGCACCCAGCCCGGCCGTGCCGTTACATCGGCAAAGCGCTGGGGCATGATGCGCGGGGCGTAGTAATACGGCAGCAGGGTGGGGGCGTCAAAATCATCGTGTTCCGGCAAAAGGGGCAAGGGGCAATCCGGCAGTTTGCTTTCCGGCACGTCCACTTGGGCGAGCCGTCCGCCGTCCGCCATGCGCAGCCAGCCGTCATCGGTCCACTGCATCTTTTGAATAGACGTTTCCCGTCCCAGGGTGCACCGCAGTTCGGGAATAAACGGCCGGGCACACAGGTGCACGAGATACGTTTCGCCGGTGGGCAAATCCACATAACTGCCATGGCCCGATTTCTGCAAAAGGGAATCGGGGTTAAAGTATTTCGGTTTCAAATGATCCGGGTCGTCCCGTTCGTACGAAACCCCCGGTGCGCTGGTGACAATGGGGTTTTGCGGGTCGCCTTCATACGGGCCCCATACGTTTTTCGCCCGGCCCATGGTCACACAGTGGTTATACCCGGTGCCGCCTTCCGCGCACATCAGGTAGTAATAGCCGCCGCGTTTGGTCAGGTGAGGCGCTTCAATGCAGCCGCGGTCGGTGCCCCCACGCCAAATGCGTTTGGGGTATCCGATGATCTTTTGCGCTGCGGGGTCATATTCGCACAGACAAATAACCCCCGGCTGTTCGTATCCCGAACGGGTTTCCCATTCCAGCGAAACGATGTACTTGCGCCCGTCATCATCGTGAAGAATCGAAGCGTCAAATCCCGCCGAATGCAGGTACACCGGTTCGCTCCACGGGCCGGTGATGGACGGGGCGCTGATGAGATAGTTGTCCACATCAAAATAGCGGGCGTTCATGGAATTCATCACGCCGTACACCACATAAAACCGGTCTTCCTGCTCGTTATACGTCAGGCACGGCGCCCAGATTCCCTTGGCGCTGGGCAGATTTTTTAAATTGACCTTTTCGTCATCGGTGAGCACATGGGTAAGGAGCTCCCAGTGTTTCAGGTCTTTGGAATGGTAAACCGGAATGCCCGGAAACCATTCGAAGGTGGAAACCGCTACATAATAGTCGTCCCCTTTGCGGCAAATACACGGGTCGGGGTTAAAGCCCGGTAAAATGGGATTGTGAATCATAAAAAGGCTCCTTTCCTCATAGAAAAATAAGATGGTTTAGGGGATAAGTTCCGTGTCCAAAAATACCCGCGACCCGGTAGCGCCTTTTTGCCCCTGGTATTTCCCGGCATAGGGGTACAAAGCCGGTTGATCCATCCGGGCAAAAACTAATTGGCCAATCCGGCGCCCGGCTCGCAGTTCGATGGCACAGCGGTTGGCATTATACAGTTCCAGCGTGATTTCACCCCGGAACCCCGGGTCCACCCAGCCGGCGTTTTGAATAAACAGCCCCATACGCCCCAGGGAGCTTCTCCCTTCCACAAACGCCGTCAAATCGTCGGGCAGGGCGATGGTCTCCATGGTGGTGGCCAACACAAACTGGTTGGGCAGCAGCATATAGGTATCCGTTTGGATGGTTTTATAATGAATTTCTTTGTCCATGGTGATGATGCCTTCGGGGGAATCTTCCACCACGCTGAACGTGGTGCCCAGCCGGATATCCACGCTGGCCGGCTGCACCTGTTCCGGGGTAAGGGGGGAAATCGCCAAGGTGTTATGTTCCAGCATATCCCACAGGGTTTTGTCTGATAGTATCATATATCATCCTCTTTTTCACATATCTTTATTGAAAATTGTAGCATGAAACCGAAAAAAACACAACGGGCTTTGCTTTTAATAAGCCCGTTGTATTTTTTGTGAAAAGCGAAAGAGAAGGCCGCTTAAAAAGTGGCACTTACTTCATAGAGCGGGCCACAGAGCCGCATTTTCCGCACCAGCGGCAGCCATTACAGGAGTTTTGCAAGTGGCAGGTGGCGCATCGTTTTTGAACGGGGTAGTCCCGATTATCGGCAGGGTATTGCAGCCGGGACCGCAAAGCCTGCACATGTTGGTACGCTTTGCAGATTTTATACGTTTTTCCGTCTTTGATAAAAACGTTGCCCGTACCCAAAAAGGAAAAGGGCACCCGGTACCGGGCGCATTGGTCATAGAGCGCCTTGACCCACTCATAATAAAGGGGCCGCTGGCCGTCGTAGTTTTCGCCTTCGGCCAATACGGTTTCCAGTTGGCCGGTGGCCAGATACGGCGATAGATCCACCTTTCCCAAAAAGGGGGCCACCATGACGCCCTTGTGTTTAGCTGGTAGATTGAGTAAAATCGGCAGCCGTTCCTCGGCGCGTTTCTGGTTTTCTACCGTCACATTCAGCGATACATGGTCCCAGCCATCCAGCCAGTCCCAGGGAAGGCAGGCCCGTATACGGTATGCCCGTTTTGTCAGGAGCCAAAAATGGACATCCGGGCGTTGGCGCATGATGTTCCACACGTCGTCCCGCCAGGCGTCGGCTTCTTCCAAAAAGAAGTCGCTGGTCATGCAGACCCGCAAGCTTTCGCCGCTTTTTATATGAAAATGGCCCTGCCGGTCTTTTTTCAGCGGTTTATTAAAGTTGGTCTTGACCCGGTAAATCTCTTCGCCGGATTTCCCCCGTTGGTTATCTAAATAATACATGTAACAGTGGTCACAGCCTTCGCTGTATTTCCGGCATCCATGCCAGGGGTTCCAGGTGTCATGGCTCATACAGGGCCTCCTCGATCCGGTGCCGTAACGGTTCCGGTACAGAGCGGGGGCCGCGCACGGTGGTAACCCCGTATTCTTTTAAGACCGCAAGGCTAAGCTGCCCTTCCCGAAACCGGTGTTGTAACGCAAGGCGCATCAGGTAGGGGCAGGAACCAGCACCATCATGAGGGGGGCGTGGGATGTCCCCTTCCACCACCCGGCACTGATAGCGAATCGCCGAAACCGGCGCCGCCATGTACAGAAAAACGGTGTCGCCCACCTGGATGTGGCCGCGCTGTTTCCACAAAATGGTGCCGGTGGCCCGAAAATCCTGTTCTACATCGTACATGGCGGGGTTAGCCGGGATCAGCCAGGAACAGGGCCCCTGCTGCCGGGCTTTTTCCCGCCGGGAAGCGGTCAGCATATAGCTCTGATCCAGCAAAAATTGTAGCTGGTTAAAATCCACCGTACCATCTAGCAAAATGGTGATCCAGTTATCCCGGTGCATATGATACGCCGGCAAAATGCCCGCTTCCATGCGCAGGGAACCCGCCAGCAGCGGGTCGCATTTTACTTCCAGTACATCAAAAATCCCTTGGCCGGAAAGGCCCAATTTTTCCCCGGGGACATCCATCAGCAGCGCGTACCACTTCCGGTTATCTGCGTGCCGCAATACAGCGTAATTTGGCAGCGACAACCAGAGATATTCCGGCTGGGTCCCGTACCGCTTGGCGGCATACTGCAGCAGGGCCTCTTTGATGGGATCTGACCCGTTTACGGTATTTTTTGTCACCAAAACACCTCCCCGGCATGTATGGGCCATGTATGGGCATAGAAATTCGGTATAAAACAAAGAACAGCAATCTCTTTTAAGATTGCGGCTTTACTTGGCAAATAACCCTAACTGTGATACAAATACCCCCTACGGCTTTAAGAAGTTCACTTTCTCAAGTCCTGTTTAATTTGTCGCGCTCAATTTCAACTATCTCATTAAGTTCACAGTCAATGGCGCAGCAAATCCTCACCAGAACATGGTCTTGTTTCCATGTAGCGGTAAATCTCATTTGTTATCTTTCACAGCATATCCCGTAAACATTCAATCTTGCATATAAAATTGGTATCAATTTCATCAATCAGTCTCTTTGCCCACCCAGGAAATCTATCATATTGGCAGGCAAGGAACAGAGTAATGACCACGCTCACAACATCGTCCAATGCCTTTTCTGTGGGGTCAAACTCACCGTATGCATCGAGAAAGGCATGTCCCGCTTCCTCAGACAAAGAAGATAACACATTTCGCACATCCGAATAAGCATACCCTTTGCCCAGAAGATTATAGTCTAACATCAGTGCAGTAGATTTGTCTCGGGCAACAACCATGTTCGTGTAATAGAAGTCATTATAGGTCAATGTGCGTCTAGTCCTGAAAAGCAGATCACTAATTGCAGCATAGTGACTCTCTAAAAGCCGCCATGCCAGTGCATCTTGAGTCCCAGTCTTTTTCTTGATACGCGCAATATTATCAACCGTAAAGAAGTCTGCTTCGTCATACATAGAACTTCCCTGTTGACGGACATAAGCATATCCCTGGTTGTGAAGTTGCTTATACCATCCTGCAATTCGGCGAGCAACCTTTGAATCAAACATATCTTTCCTGACACCAAGCCGGTAGACGGGACTGCACTCGATGTCCTCTAAAAGGAGGGCAGACTCCGTAGAAGAAACCACCTGGATTGTGGGAACGCCAAGTGCTGCCAGTAGCCGGTAGTTTTCCATTTCCCGCCTATATTCGTTATTTTGGAAACATTTCACTATATAGGATCTTTCGCCGTTTACAACTCGGGCAACAATGACACCGTCTTTATTCTGCAAAATAGAAAAGTCTTGATAAGTGATACCCAATTTATGTAGTTCGTCTTGGATGACACCCATAGTCAGTTACTCCTTGATTTTCGTGCCAATATGCATACTCTGTCTCTATTCTGAGGCCAAACCAACGTTTATCTGAAACACCCTCCTTTTGTTTTCTTGCCTCCTCGCATAGTTATAGCGTTTTCCGAGCGACAAGTCAATAAAATTGACGAGTTCTCAAAAAAATGTACTAAAAATAACGATAACTTACAAATTAGACGATAGTTCAAAAACTAAACGATAACCCATAAATTAACGATAGCCTACTGCCACCCAGAACTTTGAGGGTTGAACCGGCGTAGAGCCATCATTTTATCTGGCAACGGCCGGCACAATAAAAGCCCGAAAGCCTTTGAATCCAGGAGTTTCGGGCATACAACAAAAAAGCCGCAATCTTTTTTAAGATTACGGCTTTCCTTTGGCAAATGACCCTAATTGTGATACAAGTGAACCCCCTTTGGGCGTCAGGGGGTTCACTTTGCGCCAAGGGGGTTCACCCGCCGATGTCAAATGAGTTGCA
>CAKNOA010000022.1 GCA_930990065.1 uncultured Clostridia bacterium
TTTCCTACATCAGGGGGTACTTTGTCTATTGTCCGTTTTTACTGGACCTGTTCATCATCCACAAAATAGTGTGCCGGGGATTTCCTTGTTTTGAAGGTTAGCATTTACGCTTCTTTCGCAGCCGGGGCCGGCGATTCGGCTTTCAGCTGGCGGCGGAACAAAGTCCGGAAAATCAACCGGGTCAAAGGACCGCAGTACAGCAGCTGCCAACACAGTGCCATGGGCATGTTGCAGCCAAAGGTTTGAATCCAAGTACCAAAGCTGGGTTCCTTAAACAGGAAAGTGGCAATCAGGCTCATGGTCGGGCACATCAGGCACACAATCATCAGCGAGATGGCATACGTAATCAAAGCCGGACGGTCCGTGGGACGCATAAACGAAAACGCCAACCGGGTAGCCAGCTTTTCCACTACGAAAAATTCCAGTACAAAAGCAATCGGCATCATAATGGGCAATTCGTGCAAGGCCATATAGAAAGTTGCATCGGTCACACCACCGGTGTTAAGGGCAACATTGTAAACGATCATGCCATAAACCATGATCAGGGCCATAATAAACGTAAAGACAATGCGTTGGAAAAGTGTTTTGGGCATGAAAAACTCCTTTGTGTCAAAATGGGTGGGGCGCTGCCTTTTCAGGGGCAGGCCGTGCCACTTGGCGGCACTGTCCTTAATTATACCGCTTACAAAAGGGGCAATGTAAGAATTTTTTTAAGTTCTATTTTCCTTACAATTTTTCCTTTTTTCCGTGCAGGACCATGCGCACACAAAACAAAACTCCGGGGGTATTGCCCGGTGGCAATAGCGCCCGGAGACGGGAAAAAAAGAAACAGGCTAAAAGGGAGGGACAGAAAGCCAAACCGTGCGCAGCCGCCAAGTTTGCCCACCGGCTTGTAAGGACAGCCGCCCGGTCCCCTGCTTGCGTTGCCAGGGAAACTGATAAACGGTTACCATGGAAAGCGGAGCGATCAACCGGCCGGTATATAGCCAACTGCCCCGGGACGTAAAAAAAGACGGGTGGCGTCCGTTTTGAAAAAAGGTAAACCGGGCACTATACCACCGGGCGGTCCAAAACCGGATGGCCGGGGGCAAAAGGAAAAAGGACAGCAAAAAGAGGGAGGGGAGGAAATACCAAGCGAGCACGGGCCATAAAAGGGACAGCCCCAGCCAAAACGAAGGCAACCACAAGTAGGATGTGTATAAAGGGAATGGCCGCCTTTTGGCCACTTGGGGACCAAACCCGGAAAACCGGCGGGGCAGAGGGACATAAAAAGCTTGACGTTTCGAACAGCCCCACAGTGTGATAACCAAACAGCCGCAGGAAGAGGGCCAGGGGGGCCGCCATGCCTGCAACACCGAAACCACCCGCCGGGCGGTAAAGAAGGTGCGGCTGGGCGGCCAAAAGCCCTGCCGCAACAAAAAGCCGCCCCGTACCCGGTAAAGGCGGCAGGGCCACAGGCACCCAAAACGGTGGAAAAATGAAAAAAGCCAGCCCCACAGCAGGAGCTGTCCAACGAGGTCAGCCGTTTGAAACAAAGCTGAAAGGGAAGTCAGCGTTTCCAGGGTCGACGAAAAATGCTCCGGCGTGCCGGGCAAGCTTTCCCACCGGCGCAGCCACATGGCGAGCAGAAAAATGCCGCCCAAAGGGCCGGATTGGGAAAAGGCGCAGCAGAGCGCCGCCGGTAGGGACGAGGAAAACAGCGGTTTGCCTGGGCAAGAAGGGAGGAGCTTCAGGGCCATACGCCGGGGCAACGGTAGAAAAAAACGGTGGCCCCGTCCCGGTAACCCCACCAGGCACCCGCGAAACAGACGGAACAGAACCGGCGTTTTCATCTGCACGGCCGGGCACCGGGCCAGAGAGAAAAAGGACTTCTGCCGCAAAAAGAGGCCCTTTTCCATAGCCAGCCGGTCCCCCTGCTGCCAGGCACGGGAAGAAAACCACAAGAGAAAGAGGAAAATGCCTGCGGCTATGGCCGCAGCCGTCAAGGTGCGGGAAATAGGGATCCCGGAAAATAGCGCCTGCCCCAATGGCAGCAATAAAAACAGGAAAGCCCGCAACAGCCACGGCCCCAGCCACAGCGGGTGCAGACGGCGCGGCCCCTTCATAACGGACAGGCGCAGCGCGCCGCCAGCTGTTCCGCCAAGGAACGGCCGAGAAAGGGAAGGATCAGCCGGCCTGAGGGCAAATGGAGGACCACCATACACAGATCCCATTTTTGTTGGAAAGGCGTTTGGTATAGCGAAACCGACAGCACTTGCGAAAGCAGTACGCAGCCTTGCCGGGCCCAAATTATGCCCTTTTGCCATAAAAGCCGGCCGTTTTCTTCCCGGCAGACAAAAAACTGCAGGGAAAAGGGGAAAAACCATCCGGCTAGCAGTACCCCCAGAGCCAGGCACAATGGCACCCATTGCCAAAGGCCCATACTACCCAGCAGAAATGCCGGGACCAACGCGCACAGGATTCCTTCCAGACGGCAACACACCATCGCTTTTTTTGTGGGGAATAGTAACATCCGTACCCTCACCTTCTTTCTTTGCCAGTATGGCAAAAAGGAAGGGGGATTATACGGGCCTTATTTGGTTTCGCCGTTGGCATAGTCCAAAAGTGCCACGGGGTCAAAAATGCGGATAGCACGGTATTGGGGCTGGATCCAGCCCCTTTGCTGTAATTTCTGCACGGCCCGGGTTATGGTGATCCGGGAAGCCCCGATCCGTTCTCCCAGTTCTTCGTGAGAACACTGGATGACGGGGGCTGATTCCGCCAGAAAACGGGCCAGCCTCCGGTCGGCCTGCAAAAAGGCCATGCTGTCCACCTGGGAAGAAAGCATCCGCACCCGGGCGCTGAGAGCCCGCATCATGGCCATAGCCAGCCCAGGTTCCCGCTGCAGGGAATCTAGCAGCACATCGCGGGGGATAGCGATAATTTCCGATTTTTCCAACGCGCGGGCTGAACTCATCCGGGGACCGCCGTCAAAAAACGCAGCTTCGCCAAACACACTGCCGGTTTGCTGAATCCGCAGGGTGTGTTCAGCCCCGTCGACCGATGCCAGAAAAATGCGGATTTTTCCTCTTTTCAGGTAATAGAGCCGGTCGGCCATATCTCCCTGCCAGTAAATCATGCTGCCGCGTTGGTAAACCAACGTGGGGGCCAGGGGTTCCAGTACACGCCAAAGATTTGGTTCTACCATATCGAAGCTCCTTTTAAAAATAAAAACTGGTTTTATTGTATCATGTGATACAGATGAAAAGCAAGAAAAACTGTATACTAAAAATCAGGAAATCAAAATAAAAAGCCCCTTGCGGGGTTTAAACAGAGAGGAGAGAGCGTGTTATGGGAATGACCATGACGCAGAAGATCCTGGCCGCACATGCCGGTTTGCCGGAAGTCAAGGCCGGCCAGCTCATCGAAGCAAAGCTCGATATGGTTCTGGGCAACGACATCACCAGCCCAGTGGCCATCAATGAATTTGAAAAGTGCGGTGCGTGCCATGTATTTGATAACCAGCGTATTGCGCTGGTGTTGGACCACTTTGTGCCCAATAAGGATATCAAAGCCGCGGAACAGTGCCGCCAAACCCGGAATTTTGCGGGAAAATACGATATTAAGCACTTTTACGATGTGGGCCGCATGGGGATTGAACACGCGCTTTTGCCGGAACAGGGGATTGTAGGCCCGGGCGACTGCATTATCGGTGCCGACTCCCACACCTGCACCTATGGCGCGCTGGGCGCATTTTCCACCGGGGTGGGCTCCACCGATATGGCAGCGGGCATGATCACAGGCAAAGCGTGGTTCAAAGTGCCTTCGGCCATTAAAGTGACCCTTACGGGCAAGCCTACCGGCTTTGTCAGCGGCAAAGACGTGATTTTGCACCTGATCGGTGAAATCGGGGTGGACGGCGCTTTGTACCAGTCGCTGGAATTTACCGGGGACGGTGTGGCGGCGCTGTCGATGGACGACCGGCTGTGCATTGCCAACATGGCCATTGAAGCCGGGGCCAAAAACGGGATTTTCCCGGTGGACGACGTGACCCGTGCGTACTGCAAAGACCGCTTTACCCGCACGCCGGTGGAATATACGGCCGATGAAGACGCCGAATATACCCGCGAAGTGGTCATCAACCTTTCCAAATTGCGTCCCACGGTTTCGTTCCCCCATCTGCCGGAGAATACCCGCACTATCGACGAGATCGGCCCCAAAGAAGTCAAAATTGACCAGGCCGTCATCGGGTCGTGCACCAATGGCCGCATGGAAGACCTGCGGGCCGCGGCATCGATCCTCAAAGGCCGCAAAGTGGCCGACGGGGTGCGCTGCATTGTAATTCCCGGCACCCAGCAGATTTACCTGCAGGCCATGAAAGAAGGCCTCATCGAAACCTTTATCACGGCCGGTGCGGTCGTCAGCACCCCCACCTGTGGGCCGTGCCTGGGCGGCTATATGGGTGTTCTGGGGAAAGGCGAACGGGCCATTTCCACCACCAACCGCAACTTTGTAGGCCGCATGGGCCACGTGGAATCGGAAGTGTATCTTTCCAGCCCTGCCGTAGCGGCTGCCAGCGCGGTGACCGGTTACATTACCGACCCCGCCGCCATTTAATTTGTCCACCGGAAAGGAGTAAGTGCCATGAAAGCACATGGAACTGTGCATAAATATGGGGACAACATCGACACCGATGTGATTATCCCTGCCCGTTACCTCAATACCTCTTCCCACAGCGAGCTGGCCAGCCACTGCATGGAAGATATCGACAAAGACTTTGTCAACCGCGTCAAACCCGGCGATATTATGGTGGCCGATAAAAACTTTGGCTGCGGTTCGTCCCGGGAACATGCCCCGATTGCCATTAAGGCCAGCGGGATTTCCTGCGTGATTGCCTCTACCTTTGCCCGCATTTTTTACCGCAATGCTATCAACATCGGCCTGCCCATTCTGGAATGCCCCCAAGCGGCTAAAGCGATTCAGGCCGGGGACGAAGTGGAAGTGGATTTTGACACCGGTGTGATCACCGACTGCACCACCGGCCAGACGTTTTCGGCCGAACCCTTCCCGCCGTTTATTCAGCATATCATCCAAAAAGGCGGACTGCTTGCCTCCATCGAAAAATAAAGAACCGTCTATTCTGACAATCCTCCCGCAGCCAACCAGGGCCACCGGGAGGATTTCTTTTTTGTAAAATTGGAAAAGGATAACAAAAAATGGGAGGCAAAATTGACAAAATGCCATCTTGCGTTTGGGAAGAAAAGCGCTATAATCGTATTGTAAACGATTACATGAAGGGGGCGGCCGTATGAGTACCATGAAAGACGTGGCCAAAGCGGCCGGTGTATCGGTGGCGACCGTTTCCCGGGTGCTCAATGACGACCCACGTGTCACGGCCCAAACCCGTGAAAAAGTGCTGCGGGTGATTCGGGATTTGCGCTATACCCCCAATACCCTGGGCCGGAACCTGCGCATGCAGGCCACCCACCGGGTGCTGGTACTGGTGTCGTCCCTTTCCAACCAGTTTTGTTCCGGTGTGGTGCGCGGTATGGAAGGCAAGGCCGCCGAAAACGGGTACCAGGTGATGCTGGCCGCTACCCATCAGGACCCGGAACTGGAATACCGGTTCGTCAAATCCCTGGAAAACCGCAGCGTGGACGGGATGGTGCTTATGGATACCCGGCTGCCGGCCGGAAAACTCACCGGGATTGCCCGGCGGTATCCGCTGGTGTTGTGCTGTGAGCACAGCGAAGGGGCAGAACTTCCCTGTATCAGCATTGACGATGAACAGGCAGGGTTTGACGCCGTGCAGATGTTGCTGGCAAAAGGGCACCGGCGCATTGCCCTCATATCAAACCGGGAAGTGGATTCGGCCCGAAAGCGCACGGCGGGGTACCGGCGGGCGCTGCGGGAAGCCGGTATCCCGGAAGATCCGGCGCTGCAGATTGAACGGTATGAATACAGCAGTCGGGCCGGTATGCAGGCGTGCGAAACATTTTTGGCGCTGCCGCAGCCGCCCACGGCGGTATTTTGTATTTCCGATGATTTGGCAGCCGGGGTATGCCACACACTGTGTCATCATGGGCTGCAGCCGGGCAAAGATATGGATGTGGTCGGCTTTGATAATACCCCCATCAGCCGGGTTTTTGTGCCGGCCATTACTACGGTGTCCCAGCCCCGCCGGGAACTGGGGATAAAAGCGATGGAAAAGCTCTTGCAGCGTATGGAAGGGGTTCCCTGCCAAAAGGAAACCATCTATTTGCCCCACCGGCTGATGCAGCGGGAATCGACAGGTTTTTTAACGGAAGAATAGCCCACAAGGCTTTTTGGGGCCGGTTTTCGGTCCCCAGTTTCATTAAGGAGGATGTTCTATGGAAAGAATCGTAAAAATCGGGATCATTGGCTGCGGCGGGATCGCCAACAGCAAGCACATGCCGGCCCTGAAGAAGATGGACGACGTGCAGATGGTAGCCTTCTGCGATATCGTGGAAGAACGCGCCAAAAAAGCGGCGGAAGAATTTGGGGTGGAAGGCGCCAAGTACTACACCGACTACAAAGAGCTGCTGAAGGATGAATCCATCGAAGTGGTACATGTGTGCACCCCTAACCGGGAACACAGCTTCATTACGGTGGACGCCCTGGAAGCCGGCAAGCATGTCATGTGCGAAAAGCCCATGGCCATTAACACGGAAGAAGCCCAGAAAATGCTCGACGCCGCCAAACGCACCGGCAAACTGCTGACCATTGGGTATCAGAACCGCTTCCGTCCCGATTCCCAGTACCTGAAAAAAGCCTGTGATGCCGGCGAACTGGGTGAAATCTATTACGGCAAAGCCCATGCCATCCGCCGCCGCGCGGTTCCCACGTGGGGCGTGTTCCTCAATGAATATGAACAGGGCGGCGGTCCGCTGATCGATATCGGCACCCACGCACTGGATTTGACGCTGTGGATGATGAATAACTACGAACCCAAAATGGTGGTAGGCAGCGTCTATAAGAAACTCGGCAAGCAGACCGACACCGGCAATGCTTGGGGCGATTGGGACCCGGACAAATTTACCGTGGAAGATTCCGCGTTCGGGTACATTGTGATGAAGAACGGCGCTACCATCGTGCTGGAATCCAGCTGGGCGCTGAATACGTTGGATGTCGATGAAGCCAAAACGTCCCTGTGCGGTACCCTGGCCGGGGCCGACATGAAGGGCGGCGTGCGGATTAACAAAGTAAAATACGGCAAACAGGTCGTGGAAGAACCGGCCCTGGACGGCAAGGGCGTGGCTTTCTTTGATGCCAGCAATGCCCCCAAGCCCAACGAAGTGGAAGCCCGTTTGTGGATCGACGCGGTGAAGAACGGCGGCGAAGTGGTAGTCAAACCGGAACAGGCCATTGTGGTTACGCGTATTTTGGAAGCCATCTATGAATCGGCTAAAACGGGCAAGGCTGTGTATTTTGACTGAGTGTTTTTAACATAAAGAAAGGAAGCATCTACGTATGAAACTCGGTGTTCTGACAAATGTAGTCGCCAATAAACCGTTCCCCGAAGCGCTGGATTATTTCCAGGGGCTGGGCATTCAGATGGTGGAAGTCGGATGCGGCGGATATCCCGGAAAAGACCATGCCGATCCTGACATCCTGCTGCACGATGACGAAAAACTGCATGCATTCCAGCAGTGCATCGCCGACCACGGGATGGAAATCAGCGCGCTCAGTGCTCATGGCAACCCCATCCATCCTAACCGTGAAATCGCCAAAAAATTCGACGACGATATGCACAAGGCCGTGCTGCTGGCCGAAAAGCTGGGCGTAACCACGCTCAATACGTTCTCCGGCTGCCCCGGCGACAGCGAAAACTCCAAATATCCGAACTGGGTGACCTGCCCGTGGCCGGATGACTATAGCAAAGTATTGGAATGGCAGTGGAACGAAGTGCTGATTCCGTACTGGAAAGACTTTGTGGCGTTTGCCAAGGAACACGGCGTCAACAAAATCGCCCTGGAACTGCATCCCGGGTTCTGTGTGTACAACACCCATTCCCTCTTAAAACTGCGGGAAGCGGTTGGCCCCGAAATTGGCGCAAACTTTGACCCCAGCCATCTGATTTGGCAGGGCATGGATCCGTGTGCCTGCATCCGTGAAATCGGCAAAGCGGGCGCGTTGTTCCACTTCCATGCAAAAGATACCCGCATCGATCCGTACAACACGCCGGTAAACGGTGTGCTGGATACCCAGCATTATAGCGATGAAATTCATCGTTCGTGGATTTTCCGCAGCGTGGGCTACGGCAATGATATGCGCTACTGGAAAGATATTGTCAGCAACCTGCGTCTGGTGGGGTATGACTATGTCATGTCCATTGAACATGAAGACAGCCTGATGAGCCAGAACGAAGGCCTAACCAAAGCGGTGAGCTTCCTCAAGCAAGTTATGACCTTCGAAGACAAAATGACCGGTATGTGGTGGGCCTAAAGGCTTTGCCAGCAAGGAGACACAAAAAGCTGCCTGCGGGCGGAATAAGGAGGAACAACCATGGAGAAAAAATTTGGAGTCGCCGTTATTGGCTACGGCGGCATGGGAAGCTGGCATGTGAAAAAACTGCTTTCCCTAGCGGATGAAGGCGTAGAGATGCGGGGCGTGTATGACATCAACCCGGCCCGCAACCAGGCGGCCGAAGAAATCGGTGTGCATGCCTATGCTTCTCGGGAAGAATTGCTGAGTGACCCGGCCATTGACCTGGTTACGGTGGCCATCCCCAATGATGCTCACCACGATGTGTGTATCGATGCCATGCGTCACGGCAAGCATGTAGTGTGCGAAAAACCCGTCACGCTGAGCAGCGCCTCGCTGCAGGAGATGATTGACGAATCAAATCGTAATCATGTGATCTTTACGGTGCACCAGAACCGCCGTTGGGACGAAGATTTTCTGATTATGAAGAAGATCTATGACGAAGGGACCTTGGGCCCGGTATTTAATATCGAATCCCGTGTACATGGTTCCCGCGGGATTCCCGGTGACTGGCGCAATACGAAAGAACATGGCGGCGGCATGGTGCTGGATTGGGGCATCCATCTGTTGGATCAGATCATGCAGATGATCCACAAACCCCTCCTTCGTGTCTATGCCAACCTGACCTATGTGACCAACGAAAATGTGGACGATGGGTTTAAAGTCCTGCTGGGCTTTGCAGATGACCTGAATGTACAGGTCGAAGTGGGTACCAGCAACTTTATTAACCTGCCCCGCTGGTATATGCAGGGCGAAAACGGTACGGCGATTATCCGCGACTGGGATTGCAGCGGCGAAATCGTTATGGTGTCGGATTGGGAAAACCGCGATGCCGTGCCGATTGTCACGGCAGCCGGCCTGACCAAGACCATGGCGCCCCGTACAGAGGAGACCATTCGCAAATATCCGTTGCCGCGGGTGGAATCCGATGTGCGTGACTTTTACCGCAACCTTGTGAAGGTAAGCCGCGGCGAAGCCGAACAGCTGATTCGTCACGATGAAATGATGCGCGACATGAAGCTCATGGAAGCTATTTTCCGTTCGGATGAAACGCACTCGGTCGTAACCGATATTTTCTAAAAACGAAAAAAGGCCGGTTATGTGGACTCTTGTCCGCAGAACCGGCCCCTTTTTTGGGGAAAATCATGAAAACTCCATAAAAAATCAACAGAATATTTCCGTCTTGCATAAAGATTTGTTCACAAATCAGTGGTATACTAATAAATAATTTATAACTGATTCGTGGGAGGATCTGCACATATGAAAACAAAATCTTTGCACTATTCCAAAGGCGGACATGTAAACGAAATTGCGGCGGAACTCGGCCGCGTACACGGCGGCGTTTGTGACCAGCTGCCCCCGGCTTACCCCTGTGAAGGCGAAAAAGTGGTCTTCGTGGGTGTGGTAAAGGGCACCAAGCTGGCCGCTCCGGTTGTCAGTTTCTGCAAAGACCTGAACCCCAGCCGTACCAAGAACGTGGCGTTCTATTGCCTGACCAATGCCGGTACGTCCGCTATCGACGCGCTGAGCAAGACCATGGAAGCCAACGGCGTACATGTGATGAGCGATATTCTGCAGCTGAATGTAAAATGCGGCGCTTTTGCTAAAGGCATGCCCACCCAGGCTGATATTGATAAGGCCGTTGAATGGAGCAACAAGATCTGCGAAAGCGAAGAATTGGCATAAGGAAAAAGCTTTTTCAAAGACAAAGCAAATAGAACATAAAAGGCCTACCGGAATTCCGGTAGGCCTTTTATGTTCTAAGAAAAAGTTTTAAGTTTTTTGGTTTACATATCCGGTTGCACGCTATAATAAATATATCGAAAGAAAATTCACTGTGCGTTGATGATTTTTAGGAAAAAATATAATATGGCAGGGTCCATTTGGAAAGGGATGATGCGGCACCTATATGAAAGAACAACGACCGGGCAACCGGAATCCCTTAGGGGCCACCCATGATTCTGTGCCCAGAAAAGTGCTTCCCTAAGTAAGGCGCATGACATTACCGGGTTCCGTCCCCAGTGTAGGGGTGTGTGTCCCCTCCTTACAAGACACTGGACTGAAAACGGCGGAGTACGGCCAAGGGGTTCACGGCGGTTCCGATGAAGGAGCCGGTCTGGTTCCAGCAAATTCGCTCTCAAAAAACAGAAGGGAGAGCGAAACCATGGCAAAAATGAAAAGAAAACTGAAAAAAATCCTATCACTTGTATTGGTACTAAGCCTGTGCATGAGCATGATGGGAATGACAGCCTTTGCCCAGGGAGACGAGAACCCGTGTGAACACGATTTTGTCGTCAATTTGGAAGAATCTACCGCCACCTGTGCGCAGTCCGGTACGGAAGTTTCCTATTGCAGTAAATGCGGGGAAAAACAGGTGCGGGCAGATGTGATTCTGGACCATGAACCCACGAGTGTGACGGTGACCAAACAAGCTACCTGTACGGAAAAGGGCGAAGAAACATGCTACTGTGAATTGTGTGATGTTTCTTACACTCGTTCGATTCCGGCGTTGGGTCATCAATATGGGGAAGACGGGGTGTGCATCCGTGAAGGGTGCGGCCACACCCTTTCGTCGGTTGGCTCCAGCTTTGTGGTAGATGATGTATGGGAAAAGTCAAATCCCAGCCAGCCGAAATTCGATACTTTTACCCTGACCTGTACGGTGCGCACAACGCCGGATGAAAACGGGCAAGGCGGCACCGTGGCGGTGACCGGCTGGAACGGCAAAGAGGGCAATACGACCAGCACCAATGTGTATATTCTGATCCCCGAGACGGTGCAGGATGACAACGGCAATACCTATACCGTTACGGAAGTAACCTGCAATTTCCAGATGAATACCTCTAACCAGAAAAAAGGCAAACTGATGGGTTTCTATCTGCGGGCTCCTGTTAAGGAACTGACAGTGAACAGCATGTTTGCGAATCAGACAAACCTGCAGATCCTTCAGCTGCCGGATACGCTGGAAGTGATCGGTGTAGGATGCTTCTCCGGATGCACCCGGCTGGGCGCGCAGGAAAAGTATCCCGTAGTTCTGCCGGAAGGTTTGAAAGAAATTGGCATCGGCGCTTTTAAGAAAGTGAATTTTGCAAAGCAGCCACGCTGGATATCCCGGCATCGGTGACGAAGATCGGTACCGGCGCTTTTGAAAACTCCGGATTGAAAGCGGTTACCGGCGGCGAAGGCGTTACTAGTCTGGAGGGAACGGTATTTCAAAACTGCTATTCGCTGACGTCTGTGGAATTCCCCAATGTAACAAAAGTGGCATCGGCCACATTCTTTAGTGCACTGCTTGGTACGGTAGGATGGGACTGGAGCCAGATGACCGAAATTGGCGAATCGGCTTTTGACGGCTGCTATGGCCTGAAAGTACCGGTTACCTTGTCTGGCGACTGCCAGCTGGGCATAACGGCTTTCTGCAACAGTGGGATCACTTCCCTGACCATCGGCGAAGGGATGACGGAAATCCCGAAATGGGCGTTCTACTATTGCTTTAACCTGTCGGAGATTACGTTACCCAACAGCTTGGAGACCATTGGTGAGGGAGCTTTTGCCGGTTGTGGCTGTGATTTGCCCGACGGTGAAAAAGTTACGATCACCATCGGTTCTGATAAAGGAAGCATGTTGACGACAGTGGGATCTGATGCTTTTGCCGGTGATACGATTCCTTATGACATTACGCTGGAAGCTTCCGAAGATGATGTCAATGGATTTGCGAATCTGACAAATAGTGGGAAAAACACGGTGACGTGCACGGTTCCCTCTTTGGAATTATCTGAAACCGTGGGAGAAACCGGCAAGACTTTATGGGTAACGACGCTACCGTTATGGGTGGCGGTGTGTGGTCTTGTCCCACCGGTACCGTGGTATTGGCCGAAGACCAAGCAGCCGTGTTCGATAACACCGCTCAAGGGGCGGGCGACGATGTGGCAGCTCTGTATAAGACGACCGGTATTGAAACCACTGTAAATACGTATGTGTTAGGCGGCGGTGTAGCTACTTGGTACCAGGACGGTGCTATGTTTACCAACGTGCTGAATAATTCCGAGTTGGGCAGCGTGGATGAGGATGCTCCTCGTTATATGGAAGGCGATGCCAGTGTGCAGGCCCCCCAGAGCAGCACCAGTTCCTTTACGGGCAAAGCCGTACTGACGGATGACGCAAAAGCAGCCGCGATCGCATCGGCGAAATTGCTGATTACAGCCAACACGGCGGCCCGTGGCGGCGGTATCGGCAGCAACGGTTCGGTATTGCAGGAATCCGGTGATCTGGAAGTTGATAAGGTGTGGGCAGAGAATTCTATCCCGCTGGACAGCGTTACCGTTTATCTGGTGATGAGCCGCGGCGAAGAATTGTCCCTGGTTGCCCAGACCGAACTGAGCGAAGAGAACGACTGGCATGACACGTTCCTGTATATCCCGCAGGAAGGCGTTACCTATACGGTCATCGAAGAAGATTTGTCCGGGTGGACGGCCGAAGTGGTCGCTACCGATACGGGCTTCACCGTTATCAATACGCCGTATAGCGGAGTCGATCCCGATGATCCCCCCGATGTCAACGATCCGGATGATCCCGGTGAAGAGGATATTGGAGATGTCGATACCCCCACGACGGGCGGTACCGATGAAACCAATCAAAACGGAGAAGACGTGAAAGACGACGATACGCCTATGGCTGGCGTACCGGGTACCGGTGATACCACGTTAGTTTGGCCGGTGCTGAGCCTGCTGTGCGTAGCCGGTCTGATAGGGACGGCTTTCTTTGGCCGGAAAAGGCGGGAAGAATGATAAAGCGTAATGCACCACGTGCCCGCAATCAATAAAATGGGCCCGCGCTCCCGATGAAAAGTCGGGGGCGCGGGCCTTTTTGTGCCAAAGGAAAACCCCTGCCGCTTTGGCAGGGGTTACGTGTTTAATCATATAGGTGGTTATTGTCGATATACTTGCGGCACAAGTAGTAGGAAGCTCCGGTCAGATAGGAAGTCTCCGTCGACTCTTTGGCATAAGCAATGGGCAAATCGGCGCCTGTGCGGAAGAAGGGGGTGGAAGCCACCATACTGCGCAGCGTTTCCAGGAAATACCGGCCGGCAAACTGGTAATCCCCGCCGATAATAATCTTTTCCGGGTCATTGGCGATCATAATGGTGCGGATCAGCACGCAGAACCAGCGGATCACATCATCCATCAGCCGGCAGGCAAAGGAATCCCCCACATTGGAGGCGTCAAAAATAACCGGCATGGTCAATTCCCCGCGCTGCAGCGCTTCGGTGACCGGGGAATCGGGGTATTCATTTTTCCAGCTTTCCGCATTGCGGAACACATTCCGCGGGGCCACCATGACCTCAAAACAGCCTTTGGACCCACACATGCACGTGAGGTTGGAATGGGGATCGACGATAATATGGCCGTACTCGCTCATAAACCCATTGAACCCATGGACCAGTTCGTGCTTTTTCAGCACACAGCCGCCGGTATGGGCGCCAACAACCAAGTGAACGATGGTTTCGAATCCCTGGTTATCCGGATCCAATAGGTCGGCATATCCGGTCAGAGCCGAATTATTCTCAATATAGATGGGGACATCCGTCTGCAGTGCTTCGGCCAAATCGCGGCACACGCTCAAATTGCGGGGCCACTGATGATGGACGGAATAGCGGATCACGCCGTTTTCCACATCCAAAATGCCGTCACCCATAATCACAATCCCGCTGATCCGCGACAGGGTCACCTGGTTTTTGGCCAGCAATTCACGAACCGCCCGGGCGGCTAGCTGCACCATGCTGCCGTAATCGCCGGCGGCAATGGCCTCCCGCAGGTCGATGCGGTCTACAAAGTGAGACGTCAGGTCCATCATGAAGACGGATACCCGGTTATGGGTCATATTGACAATCAGGGAATACTGGTAGGTACTGTTAAACTGGAACAGTTCCGGCTTTTTGCCGCCTTCTTCGGTGCTTTCGCCTTTACCGGCCGAAATGATCAGCCCTTTTTCCAAAAAGTCGCTGACAATTTTGGTAATGGTGGTTTTGCTTAAATTGGCCTGGGATGCAATTTCGCTGACGGAAATCTTTCCGGCATACCGGAACAGGGACAAAACCAGCTTTTGGTTATTATACTTAATATTGCGAGGCTTGCTGCTTTTGCGCCGGGGGCCCATGGTGCTGTACGATGTGCTCATGAAGGGTCATCTCCTTTATCCATTCAACAAAACGGGGGAACCGGAAGCCACTATTCCCCTTTCGTTACCTGAAACTGTATTTATTATCCTACGAATGATACAGCTTTGTCAACCAAAAAACCAACGTTGCGAAGAGCCAGCAGAATACAAAAAAAGGGCAGGAAGATTCGCGGTAAAAAAAGGGCAAAGCCAACAAAAGAAAAGATTTATCTTTGTTTTCAAATTATGTTGACAAACAAAATGAAGTCGTTTATAATCAGAGTGTAAGAAGCAGCGTCTGCCAGTTGGGAGGCAGACGAGTGGATTTTTTGAGGAAAGAAGGAGTTTACTTATGCCTTTGGTGCGTGTACATGATTTGCTCACCCATGCGACCGAAAATCACTACGGTGTGGCTGCTATCAATGTAGGAAACTATGAAACCATTAAATGGGCGGCAGCGGCGGCCAATCAGGAGAGGGTTCCGCTGATTATCCAGTTCTGGCCCGGCTATGATGTGATGCTCCACTATATCGACATGAAGCACATTGCCATGATCGCCCGGCAGTTTGCCGAAGAGAGCGAAGTGCCCATTGCCGTGCATTTGGATCACTCCTGGAATTATGACATCGCCGTGACGGGCATTCGCAAGAACTTCCCCTCGGTAATGGTAGACGGTTCCTCTTTGCCGTATGAAGAAAACGTGGCGCTGACCAAATCGGTGGCCGATGTGGCCCGGGTATTCGGGGTGGACATCGAAGCGGAACTGGGCCATGTGGGCAGCGGCAATTCCATTGACGATATCACCAATAGCGATCACTATACCAATGTGGATCAGGCCGTGGATTTTGTGGAAAAGACCGGCTGCGGCAGCTTGGCGGTCGCCGTGGGGAACGCTCATGGCGCGTACAAAATTACGCCGAACCTGGACTTTGACCGGATTAAAGCTTTGCGCAAAGCGGTTTCCGTGCCGCTGGTACTGCATGGCTGTTCGGATATTCCCCATGAACAGCTGCAGGAAGCAGTTCGCCTGGGCCTGAGCAAATTTAACATCGCCACCGAGTATTTCCGTGCCTGCTATGCCAGTACCTGTGATGTGGCAGACCCGGCTAAAAAGGAAAGCGGGAACTTTATCAATTTGCTGTCCGACGCCGAACAGGGTGCGGTCGATTTCATCCGCAGCAAAATGCAGCTGCTCAACCCCAATAAGTTTTCGCTGTAAGCGTTGCCTGCAAGGAGAGAGAGCATGAAAAAATTTCAAGTTGCGGGCATTGATATGCCCTGTATCGATCTGGCCCTTTCGGTGGACCATTTTCCGAAACCCAACGGCGGCGCCAAAGTCAATACGGCCAGCTGGCAGGGCGGCGGCAAAGTGGCGACTGGTATGGTGGCGGCGGCCCGTCTGGGCGCACACTGTGCCATGATGGGGGCCGTAGGGGCCGACAATTACGGCACATTCTGCGTGGAAGATTTTAAAGCCCATGGGATCGATGTATCGGGGCTGCAGGTACAAGAGGGAAAAACGACCTCGCTGTCCATTGTCATCAGCGATAAGGAGACAAAGGGCCGCAGTATTGTCTATAATACCGGTTCGGCTTCCCTGCCTCGTGTGGAAGAACTGGACGAAGACATTATCACCGGATGTGAATACTTCTTTGTGGCACACCTAAGCGAAACGGCGGTGGCGGCCGCGGAAAAGGCCAAAGCGGCAGGGGCAAAGATCTTTATCGATGCCGATAATTATAGCAAAGAGCTCATGGATAATATCGGGCTGATCGACATTTTTGTCGGGTCGGAATTTGTATACGATGCCCTTTTCCCCGGCGATGCCGATTATGAGAAAAATTGCCGGAAAGTCCGCGAAATGGGCCCACAAATCGTCGTCTTTACCCTGGGTGGCAAAGGGTGCGTAGGACTGTCGGACGAAGGATTTTTCGAAATGCCCACGTTTGATGTACCGGTGATTGATACCGTAGGCGCCGGTGATGTGTTCCACGGGGCATTTCTGGCCGGGATGCTGCAGGGCTGGAGTGTAAAAGAAATCTGCCGTTTTGGCAATGCGGTTTCCTCCATTAAGGTGACCCGCCAAGGGGGCCGTGCCGGTATTCCCGATATGAAGACGGCGCTGCACTTTATGGAAACCGGAGAAATCGATTATACCGAAATCGACAAGCGAGTCGCTTTTTATGGAAGGAGTATGCAGTATGTATAAGATGCCGAAAATCATTTTGGGTGTAGCCCCCACCAAGCGCGGTTTCCTGAGCATGGAAGAAGCCAAGCGGCAGAAAGATGCGTTTATGGCAGTCATCCGTGGGATCGACAGCGATGTGGTGGATATTGTGGATATCGATGACCTGTGCGAAAACGGGATTTTGACCGCCGATTATATGAACCCGGCCAAAACCACCCAGACCATCCAGAACGTCATCGACCGGTTTGTAAAGGCCAAAGTCGATGCGCTGTTCATTCCCCACTGTGATTTCGGGGAAGAACAGTGTTCTACGGCAGTGGCCGCTGCGTTGAAAGTGCCCACGCTGCTGTGGGGTGCCCGGGACGAACGGCCCAATACGTTTGAAGGCCGCGGCCGGGATACCCAGTGCGGTATGTTTGCCTGCTCCAAAGTGCTGCGCCGGTACAATGTGCCTTTTAGCTACATTTGGAACTGTGAAACCGACAGCGACGACTTTAAAAACGGGTATGACAGCTTTATCCGCGTAGTCAATGTGGTGAAAACCGTGCGCTCGCTGCGTATTGCCAAATTCGGCGCCCGTCCGCAGCCTTTCATGAGCTGCATGGATAATGTGGGCGAACTGGCCACCCGGTACGGGATTACCACGGTGCCCGTATCGCCTAACGCGGTAGCGAAAAAGGCCGACGAGATCATCGCCGGTGGCAGTGATGAATTTAAAGCATATGCCGCGGACTTTGCTTCCCGCTTTGAAACCGATATGCCCAAAGAAAAAGTGGAGCGCAGTGCCGCTATTACCATGGCGGTGGAACAACTCATGGAACAGAACAACTGCACGGTGGGCGCTATGGAATGCTGGACGGCGACCCCGATTTTCGGTGTACCGGTCTGCCCCACTATGGGCGAATTGGCCGACCGCGGCTATCCCCTCAGTTGTGAAACCGATGTCAGCGGCGCTGTGACCATGGCCATTCTGCGGGCTGTGACGCTGAACCGGCAGTCGGAATTCCTGGCGGATTTGACGATCCGGCACCCGGAAAACGACAATGCGGAACTTTTGTGGCATTGCGGTCCGTTCCCGTACAGCCTGAAAAACCAGGACAGCACGGCTCGTCTGGTAGGCGGCCAGGAAAGCTTCTACCTGAAAGACGGCAACCTGACGGTATGCCGCTTTGATGAAGTGGATGGCAAACATTACCTGTTCTGTGGCGAAGGCAAAACGACCACCGGCCCCGAAACCACCGGCACGTACGTGTGGCTGGAAGTGGATAACTGGAAGCGCTGGGAAGAAAAGCTCATCTTCGGGCCGTACATTCATCATGTGGGCGGCACGTATGGCAGCTATAAGAAAGAGCTGCGGGAAGCGGCCCGGTACCTGGGTATGATCTTCGACGATGCCAGTGAACAGGGCATTGCCAGCTTGTAAAATAGAAGAAAAGGAATACCGCACTTGGCGGTAGCTGCTATAGGCAGAAAGAGAGACACGGAAAAGGAAAACTTCCGGATGGCGACATCCGGGAGTTTTCTTCGTTTTCTTTAAGGGAATTCTATGGAAAAAGTCACAAAATATGGGAAGAAAAGTATCTTGCAGTTTTCTTCCGCATTCTCTATAATGGTACCGGACAACAATGGATTTTCGTAGAACGAAAGAAAGGGTTATGATTTGTGAAAAAACCATGGTTTCAGCAAAAAACGGGCCGCAGAAGCTTTGTGATGATTCTCTTGACGGTGCTTCTCTGTGCTTGCTCGGTTATCGCGTATGGGGCGGTTCAGCCGAAGGCGTCGACCGTAACCTTTGACCGCGACTGGGCCAGTGTGGCTATTGGCAGCACGGTGCAGCTGAATGCATCATCCAGTACATCGGTTACCTGGAAGTCGTCGGATACCTCACTGGCAACCGTCGATCAGAACGGAAAAGTGACGGGCCTGAAAAAGGGTATGGTCACCATTACGGCCACATCGAATGGGAAAACGGATACTTGCCAGGTATCGGTCGGTATGACCCAGGGCATTGACGTTTCTTCTTGGAACCAGACGGTTGATTGGGCCAAAGTTAAAAAAAAGGGCGTCGATTTTGCCATCATCCGGGTTGGCTATGGTTGGGAAAATTATCCTAATCAAATAGATAAGCAGTTTGTCAACAACGTGAAAGGTGCTGTGCAAAACGGCATTGATTTCGGCCTGTATTTCTACAGCTATGCGACCAATGTGGACGAAGCCAAAATGGAAGCAGACTACCTGTTCCGGCTGTTGGAGGATTATGCCCCCGGGTATGTTTCTTCCATGACGCTGCCCATCGTGTATGATGTGGAAGAACCCTGCATGCAGAATCTTGATAAAGCAACTTTGTCGGCCGTTGTCAAGACCTTCTGTACCGAAGTGCAAAAGGCCGGATATGACGCCATGGTCTATTCGGGAAAGTATATCTTCCCCAAAATGGATATCGAATCCCTGCGGGAAATGGGGGTAACCTTCTGGCTTGCGCAGTATCCCAAGGAACCGGATTTTACCGCCATGCCCGATATGGGGTCCAGCGCAGCGCAACCGGCTATTTGGCAGTATGCCAGCGATGGGAGTGTGGACGGCGCCAACGTTCCTACCAGCGGGTGTGTGGATGTAAACGTGCGTTACTGGGTGCCGGAGGTAGAGAGTGTCAGTGTGACGTCGTCCGGTGGCGTCAAAGTTTCCTGGAGTGCACTGCCGGGGGCGAAATCCTATACTTTATACCGCCGCGATAATAGCACGAATAAAGAAACGGTGGTGAAATCCGGGCTGACCGGGACCAGCTATACGGATTCGTCCTGCCCGGAGGGTAAAGATGTCTACTATTATTTAACGGCATCCACCTCGAAAGGAACCGTCAGTGGGGCGTATACCGGAAAACAGGCGTATGTATTGCCCACTCCGGAACTGACCTCGGTCAAAAGTACATCGTCGGGGATTACGGTCAACTGGAAAGCCGTTTCCAATGCACAGGGATACCGGATCTACCGTAAAAATGAAAAGGGTAACTGGGTTGGTCTAGAGAACGTTTCCTCTTCGCAAACTACTTATACAGATACCACGGCGGATCCCGATCAGTCCTATACGTATACCGTCCGGGCTTACCGGTATGGTGGTGTTTTAGGCGGCGGTGTGCAGTATTATAGTGGATATGAAACGCAAGGGATTACCTCGCTGATTTGTCCGGACTTTACTCTGACAAACAGTGCGTCTGGTATTTCAATCAGTTGGGATCAAGTAAGCGGTGCCCAAAATTATCGCATATACCGTCGGAATAGCGCAACCGATGGCTGGACACAATTGGCGGAAATTACAGGGACTAGTTATTCAGATACGACAGCCGAAGCGGGGGTTACTTATTATTATACAGTGCGGGCGTTTGATGGCAGCACCTATGGAAACTATATTCCAGATGAAACGATTCTCCGCTTAACGGTACCGGAATTTACCATAACCAATGACACGAATGGTGTCACCATTGATTGGGAAAAAGTGGCCGGAGCGCAAACATACCGGGTATACCGCCGGACCAGCGCGACAGGAAGCTGGACACAACTGACCGAAGTAAGTGACCTGAGTTATACGGATGAAACCGCGAAATCGGGAACTACGTATTATTACACGGTGCGAGCGTTTGCAGGCAGTGACAGTAGCCGGTATATTAGCGACAGCACAATATGTTTCCTTGAAAACCCACAGGTGGAAACCAGTTGTGTAAAAGGTGTGGTAACCGTATCGTGGGAGAAAATAAACGGGGCCAGCGGATACCGGGTGTATCGCCGGGAGAGTGAATCGGATGATTGGGACCAAATTGCGACAACAAGTACGCCGAGCTATACGGATAAAAATGCCAAAGAAGGGAAGACGTACTACTATACGGCGCGTGCCTACCATGGCGATGATCTTAGCACCTATGAATTGTTCCCTGGAATTACCGTACTGGCGTGTCCCGAATTTACCATGACCAATGGCACGAATGGGGTAACCGTTGCTTGGGAAAAAATAACCGGAGCGCAGACATACCGGGTATACCGCCGCACCAGTGCGACCGGAAGCTGGACACAGCTGACCGAAGTGAGTGGCCTGAGCTATACGGATCAAACGGCAAAATCGGGCACGACGTATTATTACACGGTGCGGGCATATGCAGGCAGCAACAGCAGCCGGTATATCAGTACGCGTACGACAATTTTCCTTGAAAATCCACAGGTGGAAACCAGCTGTGTGAAAAGTGTGGTAACCGTATCGTGGGAGAAGATTACCGGAGCCAGCGGATACCGGGTGTATCGCCGGGAAAGTGAGTCGGACGGATGGACGCAAATTGCGACGACAAGTACGCCAAGCTATACGGATAAAAATGCCAAAGAAGGGCAGACGTACTACTATACGGCGCGTGCCTACCACGGAAGCGTTCTGAGTACCTATGAATTGTTCCCTGGAATTACCGTACTGGCGTGTCCCGAATTTACCATGACCAATGGCACGAATGGGGTAACCGTTGCTTGGAAAAAAATAACCGGAGCGCAAACATACCGGGTATACCGCCGCACCAGCGCAACGGGAAGCTGGACACAGCTGACCGAAGTGAGTGGCCTGAGCTATACGGATAAAACAGCAAAATCGGGTACGACGTATTATTACACGGTGCGGGCGTATGCAGGCAGCGATAGCAGCCGGTATATCAGTACTCGTACGACAATTTTCCTTGAAAACCCACAGGTGGAGACCAGCTGTGTAAAAGGTGTGGTAACCATATCGTGGGAGAAGATCACAGGGGCCAGCGGGTACCGGGTGTATCGCCGGGAAAGTGAATCGGACAGATGGACACAAATTGCGACGACAAGTACGCCGAGCTATACGGATAAAAGTGCCAAAGAAGGGCAGACGTACTACTATACGGCGCGTGCCTACCACGGAAGCGTTCTGAGTACCTATGAATTGTTCCCTGGAATTACCGTGCTGGCATGTCCCGAATTTACCATGACCAATGGTACGAATGGGGTAACCGTTGCTTGGGAAAAAGTAACCGGAGCGCAAACATACCGGGTATACCGCCGTACCAGCGCGACAGGAAGCTGGACACAGTTGACCGAAGTGAGTAACCTGAGCTATACGGATAAAACAGCAAAATCGGGTACTACGTATTATTACACGGTGCGGGCGTATGCAGGCAGCAACAGCAGCCGGTATTATGCGGATCGGACGATTTTGTGCCGGTAAGCAAAAATCAAAAGCAGAACTCAGCTTTTCTCTGAGTTCTGCTTTTTTTCATTGGAAAGTGTTTAGTTGACATAAGAAAGAGAAGCCGGTATCATGAAGGGAAAAGGAGGAGACACAAATGCTGAAAAAACCTGAAACACCCCCTATGGGGTGGAATAGTTGGGATTGTTATGGGGCCGCTGTTACCGAAGAACAGGTGCGGGCCAACGCCCGCTATATGGCCGAACACCTGAAAGAGTATGGGTGGGAATATGTGGTTGTGGATATCCAGTGGTATGAAAGCACAGCCGATGGGTCCCGTATGCATGCCTTTATGCCGCTATGTATGGATGAATATGGCCGGCTGGTCCCGGCCGAAAACCGGTTTCCCAGCGCAAGGGACGGAAAAGGATTTGGTCCGTTGGCAGAGTATGTGCACAGCCTGGGGTTAAAATTTGGCATTCATATTATGCGGGGCATCCCACGGCAAGCCGTCCATGCCAATACGCCGGTGCAGGGGTCAACTTTAGGGGCCCGGTATGCGGCTAAATATGCTTCCATTTGCCCCTGGTGCACCGATAACTATGGGGTAGATCCGCTCAGCCCCAACGGGCAGGCCTATTATGATTCCCTTTTCCGCCTATACGCCCAGTGGGGCGTAGATTATGTCAAAGTGGATGATATAGCATTTAATGCTTTGGAAGGCGGACGCATGATTGAAGACGAGATCATCATGATCCATCGGGCCATCGATCGTTGCGGAAGGGATATGATTCTCAGTCTGTCCCCTGGTCCGGCTCCTATTGACAAGGCCGGTATACTGTGCCGCCATGCAACTATGTGGCGTATTACCGCCGATTTATGGGACCGGTGGGAGGATATGGTGGAGGATATGGACCGCTGTGCCCAGTGGGCGCCCTATGTGGGGCAGGGATCCTGGCCCGATGCC
The DNA here is from genome assembly GCA_930990065.1 of uncultured Clostridia bacterium. Lineage (GTDB taxonomy): Bacteria > Bacillota > Clostridia > Oscillospirales > Acutalibacteraceae > Heritagella > Heritagella caecorum. The sequence continues at coordinate 22,977 of CAKNOA010000022.1, forward strand.
GATATGCTGCCTCTGGGACATTTGTCGCTGGTGGGCAGTGAGCACGGTGTGGGGGAGCGTATGACACGGCTGAGCCGTGATGAGCAGATTACCATGATGAGTTTGTGGTGCCTGTTCCGGTCGCCCATGATGTTCGGCGGCGAGATGAGGGATAATGACGAGTTTACCCTTTCCCTGCTGACGAACCGCGATGTGCTCTCCCTGCTGACAGAATCGCATGGTGCCCGGCAAGTGTTGCGCAACGATAATTTTGCTGTCTGGCAGGCGGAGGGGAAGGGTTGCACCTATGTGGGCATTTTTAATCTCTCCACGATTCCCCGTCCGGTGGGTGTTCCGCTTTATTGGCTGGGGTTATCGGGCGCTCAGCAGGTTTATGATTTGTGGGAACATCGAGACCTTGGCCTGTGGGAAGATTGTTGGCAGGATGAACTGCGGCAGCACGCATGCCGGTTACTGCGCCTGACGCCGGTAGAGGGCGATTGAAGCAGCAGGAACAAAAGAGAGGATCAAAAGAGCGGCCCGGTTATGAAACCGGGCTTTTTTTGACAAAATACAAGAAAGGGCGGCGCTTGACACTTGTGGGGGAAACCCGTACAATAAGAGTATTCCGAACGCCCAAAGGATTGGGAAAATAGGCACAATTTGTGCGAAAAAGCAATCAAGAGGCTGCTTGTTTCGGGCAGCCAGAAAGGCCAGTATCCGTTCATGAAGAAGAAAAAGAAATGGGACACCGAATTTCGCCGTTCGATTACCTATCGTATGATTCGAAATATGGCCGGTGCCGGTGCAGCCCGTGTGGCTGAAAAGGCGGTGGATACCGCCTTGCATGCGGCGGACATCGCACTGGATGCCACACAGGAAAAAGTGCATCAGGCAGCTTCGCATTATACCCAAAAACCGTATGGGGGCGTGCCCATTTATGAAGCAGAAAGTAGGCCCGAGCAGCAACCGGTTCAGACGGCCCGCAAACCGAAAAAATGGAAGAAAGGCAGGCCCGTGCCCGAAGGATACCGCGCTGTACACCAAAAAAGCGTGGTTCCCATTTACGCGATTGGGGTATTTTGGCTTTTGTGGGCACTGTTATTCCCGTTAGTGCAAGTGTGGCACTTTTTGCTGGCGGCCGTGTGCAGTGTGGCGGTGTGGTTTGTGGCATCGAAGATTTGGAGGGGCAAATGGGAACTGGAAAAAATACCGGTAGCCCCCAAAGAACCGGTTTCCTCCGGTAATCCGGTGGTGGATCAAATGGTGAAAGATGGCACAAAATACCTGCGCGAGCTGCGGGAGGCCAATGATAAAATTGAAGATGAGGAAATTTCCGATGCCATTGACCGCATGGAAGACCTCACCTTCAAGATTTTCGCCTATGTCTGCGACCACCCGGACAAAGCCCCCCAGATCCGGCGTTTTATGAATTACTATTTGCCCACGACGCTAAAATTGCTGGATTCCTACTATACCTTGAGCCAGCAGGGTGTGCAGGGCGAAAATATTATGAGTGCCATGCACAATATCCGTGCGATTATGCACACGATTGTGCAGGCATTCGAAAAACAGCTTGATTCCCTGTTTGGGGAAGAAGCCCTGGATATTTCTACCGACATCACCGTGCTGGAAAATATGCTCCAGCAGGAAGGCCTGGCTGGGGAGCAAATGCCAAAAGCCGGTCAATAACGAAGACCGATTCTAACATAACGGAGGAGTACCACAATGGATGAAGTAAAATTGACCCTGGAAGAAGAAGTGCCCGCCGCTCCGGTATTGACACTGGATGCAGAAGAAACCCCCGAGGAAGAAAAAGCCCCGGCAGCGAAACCCGTGACGGTGGAAGAAACGCCGCTCACCCCGGAAGAACGCAAAATTGTGGATGATTTTGCCGACAAGATCGACGTAACCAACACCACCCAGGTTATGCAGTACGGGTCGGCGGCCCAGAAAAAGATTGCCAACTTTTCCGAAACGGCGCTGAATAACGTGCGCACCAAAGATTTGGGCGAAGTGGGCAACGCCATCACCGGGCTGGTGACGGAACTGAAAGGGTTCGATGCCACCGAAGAAGAAAAGGGATTTTTGGGCTTTTTCAAGCGTTCGGGCAATAAGATCGCGGCTATGAAGGCGAAATATGACAAAGTGGAAGTCAATGTGGACCGCATTATGGGCGTGCTGGATCAGCACCAGGTGACGCTGCTCAAAGATATTGCCATGCTGGATAAAATGTACGACATGAACCTGTCGTACTTTAAGGAACTGTCCATGTATATTTTGGCGGGCAAAAAGAAATTGCAGCAGGTGCGGGCCACCGTGTTGCCTGAACTGGTGGAAAAGGCCAAGCGCACCGGTTTGCCGGAAGACGCCCAGGCCGCCAACGATATGAGCGGCATGTGCGAAAGCTTTGAAAAGAAGCTGCACGATTTGGAACTGACGCGTATGGTGTCCATCCAGATGGGCCCCCAGATCCGTCTGGTGCAGAATAACGACAAGATCATGGCGGAAAAAATTCAGTCCACCCTGGTCAATACCATTCCTTTGTGGAAGAGCCAGATGGTGCTGGCTTTGGGGCTGGCTCACAGCCAACAGGCCATGCAGGCACAGCGGGCGGTTACGGATATGACCAATGAATTGCTGCGCAAAAATGCGGACACCCTAAAAATGGGCAGTATTGAAACCGCCAAAGAGGCCGAACGCGGCGTGGTGGACATTGAAACCTTGAAGCATACCAACGAACAACTTATCAGCACCCTGGATGAAGTGAAGCGCATTCAGGACGAAGGCCGTGAAAAGCGCCGGGCAGCCGAAGCCGAACTGGGCCGCATTGAAGGCGAGCTGAAAGAAAAATTGCTGCAGATACGCGGCAATTAACGGAGCAACAGGGGGCACCCATGAAACTATCATTTTTGAAAAAACGTGCCACAGCGTGTGTGATAACGGCCCTGATGGTGGCCGTGTCGATTCCGCTGGGGGTTCACTGTACCGAAACCCGGGCAGCCGATCAGGTGACAGCGCTCTTTTATGAAGGCACCGGCGGCGGGTACGGCATTCAGTACGATCTGGAGCAGCGCATGGGTACGGCGGCCAATCTGTTGACGGTGGCGCAGCGTTACCTGGAAGCGGGCGATTCGGATTTGCAGGCGCTTTCCTCGGCCCGGGAAAGGCTGAGCCAAGCTGCGACAATCGGCGATAAATATGACGCCAACGTACAGCTGTCCGATGCGGCGGCTACGATGATCAGCCGATTGAAAGGGGAAGCGCTGACCGAAACCGATTCGCAGTATGTGACGCAATTCGAAACGGATCTGGCCGCTGCCCAGGATCGGATTGCCCGCAGCAGCTATAACCAACAGGCCCAGGCGTATAATAACAGCCTGCAGTCTTTCCCGGTAAATTGGCTGCGGACCATTGCCGGGGTGGAGGAATTGGAGCTGTTTTTGTAACAGGCGGCGCTTATCCCCCCGGATGAGGATGGAAAGGAGAAAAGATGAAACAAATTAGCCGGCACACGCGGTGTGTAACGGGATGGCTGGCCATGATGGTGTGCCTGATGGTGGTGGTGCTGGTTCATACGGCGACGGCGGTGCAGGCCGCTATCCCGGAACCCAGCAGCCAGTTTTATGTGCTCGATCAGGCCAATGTGCTGGACAGCAGCACAGAAAATGCCATTGTGTCCCAAAACCAGACGCTCAATACCCAAACCGGCGCGCAAATTTGCGTAGTAACGGTGGACTTCCTGGACGGGCAATCGATTGAAGATTATGCCTATGACCTGTTTAATAGCTGGGGTATTGGCGACAAAGACCGCAATAATGGCGTGCTCATGCTGCTGGCCATTGGCGAAGACAATTATTACGTGTTGCAGGGGACAGGGCTCGAAAATACCCTGACCAGCGGGACGATTCAAAACATACTGGATACCTATATGGAACCGGATTTTGCGGACAAGCAGTATGATGAAGCGGTGCAAAAGACGTTTGCCCAGCTTTATGACCGGGTGGCAAGCATTTATGCGGGCACCTATGAACCAGAAAATGACCATTACTATGAATACAGCTACGAATTCGAAGACCAACCGGGTTTGGTTTTCATCGGTTTTCTGCTGTTTGTGGTCATCTTTGTGGTGGTGCTGGCCGTGATCTTTTCCAATATCCGGCGGGCAGGAGGCCCCATGGGCGGATACCGCCGTGGCCCTTCGTTTTTCTTCTTCCCGTTTATTTGGCCCCGTGGTCCCCGTCCGCCTCGCGGGCCTCGTCCTCCGCGTGGGCCCCGCCCGCCGTTTGGCGGTGGTTTTGGCGGTGGCATCGGAGGCGGCCTTGGCGGTGGATTCCGCGGGGGCGGCTTTGGTGGTGGAGGGTTCCATGGCGGCGGTGGCTCGAGCCGCGGCGGTGGAGCCGGCCGGCATTGAGGAAAGGAGCTAGCGTATGCATATTCAAACGGACCAGCCTATGGAAGCGTGCCAGCAGGAGCTGAAAGATGCCCTAGATAGCCGCAAAATCTTTAAAGCGGAACGCTATACCGGGTGGGTGAAAGGGCGCTTTTTCAGCATGGCATATACCCACGATAAAGAAGCGGCCGAACGGGGCCGCTGGTCCTATAATAAAGCCATGGGCTTTTTGACGGAAAAAGAGGGCAACACCCACGTGCATGTGACGATTTTTCGCGGACTGAGCGACCCTGTGTCGCTGCTAATCCTGTTTGTGGTGTTCCTCATTTTGTTTTTGTTGATTCAGGAGCGCTGGCAGGCGACTTTTTTGGATACCCTGACCTTTTCTCTGTTAGCGACGGCGTGTATTGCCTGCATCAGTTACATGGCCACTGCTTTTGGCGAAGTGGGGCGGAAAGAAACCGAGACGCTGCGCCGCCATATTCAGCAAGCGCTGCATCTCGACGAAAAACCAGATGAAGAATAAAAAACCGGATCGATTCCATCAGGGTGAATCGGTCCGGTTTTTCTTTTAAAAACGAATTAGGTATCCTTGCGTTTGCCGTGAATTTCCGTCAGGGTAATACGCAAAATGGCCGTATGTCCTGCTCCGTTGGCCGCTGCCGCGGGAATTTCATCTCCCTGTTCCGGGGCATATTTACGGCACAGCAGTTCCAGCGCGTGGCGCCGCTCGCCGATATCCTCTACGACGAATGCCTGGCCGATGGCCACGACACTTTCGTACAGCAGGGTGAATTTTTCCGGTACGCGCTGGGTGTTGCCCACGCAGCATAGGCACACACGGCTGTCGTTTTCAATGTTTTCAATCTTCTGTCCATAATGGGCCCCGTGGATATAAGCGGTTTTTCCTTCGAATACGGGTGAAACCGGTACACAATAGGGCTGCCCATCCGGGCACACGGTGCTTAAAAATGCGTACTCACAGTTTTGGAGTAGGGAAAGAGCCTCCTTAGCGGGAAATTCCCGTTCGGCATGGAACATACGATGCATACATTTTTCCTCCTGAAACCTGAAAATGATAGTTATAACAGCAGTTCGCTAATCAGTTCATTAGATACGAGAAACCCTTTCGGTGTCAGCGCCAAACGGCCGGTAACCGGCTGCATAAGCCCCGCCTTTTGGTAAGGAATGGCCCGTTTGGACATGCGGGCATAGGCCGTTTTGCCTTCTTCCCCGTAACGGGCGGTAAGCTTTTCCTGTGTCAGGCCCTCCCGCAGGCGCAGGCCCAGCATGATACATTCTTCCAGTGTACCGCCGTTTCCGTCTTCGATGGGGCGGTCACCGCGCAAAAAAGCGGATAAATCCCGGGGATAATAAAAGCGCCGGTTTTCGAGAAATGAGTGAGCCCCCGGGCCAAGGCCCAGGTATTCTTCGTCCCGCCAATAGGTCAGGTTATGCTGGCCTTCCCGGCCGGGATGGGCAAAATTGCTGATCTCATATTGACGGTATCCGGATTTTTCCAGTGTGTCACAGGCAAAGAGATATAAATCAGCGGCCCGGTCGTCGTCCGGCAAGGTCATATTTTCTCTCTGACGGGCAAAGGGGGTGCCTTCCTCGATTTTGAGTAAATAGGCCGACACATGGTCGGCTCTGCACTGCTGACAAAAAGACACCGAAGCACCGATTTCCCGTTCCCCCTGGCCGGGCAGTGCCAACATCAGGTCGAGGGATACATTGTGAATGCCGGCTTTTCTTGCCTGTTTTACAGCATCAAAAGCCTGCTCCGCCGTATGGCGGCGCCCCAGCAGTTGCAATTCTTTAGGATTGGAGGATTGCAGCCCGATGGATGCGCGGTTGACCCCGCCGGCGCTGGCGGCGGCCCAGATTTCGGACAAATCCCGGGTGGGATTCGCTTCCATGGTCACTTCCGCCGACGGTAAAACCGAAAAAGAGCGGAAAACCGCTTGTAACAGGCGCAAAAGCCGCTGGGGCCCAAGCTGGCTGGGAGTGCCGCCCCCCAGATACACCGAGTGTACCGGGCGGGAAAGCGCCGCTCCCCAATGGGCAAGCGCCTTTTGCATGGCGGTGACATACCGGTCCATGACGCTGTCATCCGCCGAAAGGGAATAAAAGTCACAATACGGGCATTTGCCGTCGCAGAAAGGGACATGCAAATATAGCGCAAGCGGGGAACAGGACAAAGCGGTAAACCTCCTTTTTCGAGGACGACTTCCTCAAACCTACAGTAGCGTAGCAAAATTTAGCCGGAAAATCAAGATTCGAAATGGCCAAAAAGAACACGCTTTTTTTGGGCGCAAAAAAGCCCGGACAATCGAGTTCCGGGCTTTTTCGGCAATCAGGAATCGTCCTCTAATTTCAGTACGCTCATGAAGGCCTCCTGGGGCACTTCGACGGTACCCAACTGGCGCATGCGCTTTTTGCCTTCTTTCTGCTTTTCCAGCAGTTTCTTCTTACGGGTAATATCACCGCCATAGCACTTGGCCAACACGTCTTTCCGCAGGGCTTTGACCGTTTCGCGGGCGATGATCCGGCCGCCAATGCATGCCTGGATGGGCACTTCAAACAGCTGGCGCGGAATCTTCTGGGCCAGTTTTTCGGCCATACGGCGGGCACGGGGGTAAGCTTTGTCGGCGTGGATGATGAACGACAGTGCGTCCACAATTTCGCCGTTAAGCATAATATCCAACTTAACCAGGTTGGATTTCTGGTACCCGGCCAATTCATAATCGAACGAGGCATAACCCCGGGTGCGGGATTTCAGTACATCGAAAAAGTCATAAATGATTTCATTCAGGGGCAGCAGGTAGTGCAAATCCACCCGGTCCGCTTCGATATACGTCATGTCCTTGTACACGCCCCGGCGTTCCTGGCACAATTCCATAATGCTGCCCACATATTCGCTGGGGCTGTAAATATGGGCGTTGGCCATGGGCTCTTCGGCCGAACGGATTTCGGTGGGGTCAGGGTAATTGGTGGGGTTATCGATGGCCACCACGGTGCCGTCGGTCTTTTCAATATGATACACCACGCTGGGGGCGGTGGTAATCAGGTCCAGGTTATATTCCCGCTCCAGCCGTTCCTGGATAATCTCCATGTGCAAAAGCCCCAAGAAGCCGCACCGGAAACCAAAGCCCAGGGCAACGGAGGTTTCGGGTTCAAACGACAAAGCGGCGTCGTTGAGCTGCAATTTTTCCAGCGCATCCCGCAAATCGCCGTAATGGGCGCCGTCGGCGGGGTATACGCCGCAGAACACCATGGGCTGGGCGGCCCGGTAGCCGGGCAGCGCTTCGCTGCAAGGGTTATTCGCCAGAGTGACGGTATCGCCTACACGGGCTTCCCGCACATTTTTAATGGAAGCGGCGATATAGCCCACTTCCCCGGCGGACAGCTCGTCGGCCGGTTCCAGCGAAGTCGCCCGCAGGTAGCCGCATTCCACCACCGTGAATTCACTGCCTACGGCCATCATGCGGATGACGTCCCCGGGGTGTACCCGGCCTTCTTTAATACGCACGTACACGATCACGCCACGGTAGGCGTCGTAATACGAATCAAAAATCAGTGCCTGCAGCGGGGCGTCGGGGTCTCCTTTGGGGGCGGGGACGTCCGATACAATTTTTTCCATCACCTGGTCGATATTGATGCCTTGCTTGGCTGAAATCCGGGGCGCGTCGTCGGCCGGAATGCCGATCACATCTTCGATTTCCTGGGCCACCCGGTCCGGATCGGCGGAAAGCAAATCAATTTTGTTGATAACGGGCACAATCTCCAACCCGGCATCCACGGCCAGGTAGGTGTTGGCCAGCGTCTGGGCTTCAATCCCCTGGGAGGCGTCCACAATCAGTACAGCCCCTTCGCAGGCCGCCAGTGAACGGGATACTTCATAGTTAAAGTCCACATGGCCGGGGGTGTCGATCAGATTGAACACATACTCCTGGCCGTCTTTGGCGTGGTAATTGAGGGTAACGGCGTGGGCCTTGATGGTGATGCCCCGTTCCCGTTCCAAATCCATATTATCAAGCAGCTGGTCTTCCATATCCCGCAGTGCCACCGACTGGGTCTGTTCCAAAATACGGTCGGCCAAGGTGCTTTTGCCATGATCGATATGGGCCACGATGCTGAAATTGCGAATGCGGTCCTGTGCTACACTCAAAAAGAATCACCTGGTTCCTTTCCTGTTCAAAAAAACATACACATTATTATATCACACAGCGCCCGGTACTGTAAATCAGCGAAAAAGAAAACCGGCGGATGTTTTCCGCCGGTTTTCTGGAAGAGATCAATAGGAAGGGGTATAATCCAGCACGGCTGCCGGGTCAATGCGGTCGCCGTTGCTCCACAGTTCAAAGTGCAGGTGGGCGCCATAGGAATCGCCTGTATTGCCCACATACCCGATGATCTGGCCCTGTTCTACATACTGGCCTGCGGAAACTACCACACTACTCATATGCGCATATTGGGTAGCGTAGCCATCGCTATGGCCGATCATCACGTGATACCCCCAGCCGTAGCCCCAGGTATCGCTGGTGTAAGCCGTGATCACGGTACCGCTTTGTGCCGCTACAATGGGAGCCCCGTAGATACCGGCCCCTACAATATCAATGCCTTTGTGGGTCCGGCCGCCTCCCATCCAGCCATCGCCGACTTTGGTAAAACCGGGAACCGGCCATATGTATCCGCTGCTCTGGATACCGCCGCCGCTGTCCGGTGTGGGGCTCGGTGTGGGCGAAACAGAACCGCTGTTTCCGCCGGTGTCGGGCGTTGGTGTGGGTGTGGGGGTGGGAGTGGGAGTCGGCGTTGCCTTGGCCATTTCTTCCTGCCACTGCAGTTGCAGGCGGCCCATTTCGGCTTCCATCTCTTCGCTTTCCTGGGCATTGCCTTCTAACTGTTGGTTAATTTCATCTTCCTGGTTTTGCAGCTTAGCCAGTACAGCCGCACTCTCTTCTTCCAACGAAGAGAGCTCGTCCCGTTTTTCTTCCAAGGTATCCCGTAGCTCACTGGCGGCCTGACGGTCCGCTTCCAGCTGCTCTTTTTCTTCTTGCATGGCAGCCAAATCAGATTTGACGGAATTGATCAAATCCGTGTCATGCCGGGTAATGGCCGAAAGGAATTGGTACTTTGTGGCAAAGTCCACAATGCTGTCACTATTAAGCAGGATTTCCAGTGTGCTGGCGTTGCCCGTCATATACAACACCCGCAGCCGTTCTTTTAATTTTTCAATGTCGGCATTCATGGATTCATTGGCCTCTTCCATGTTGGCCTGCTCTTCCACAATGCGGGCATCGAGCTCATCGAGCATGTTGTTGGCGTTGTCGATTTCACTCATGACAACGGCCTTTTGTTCTTGCAGGGTATCGTAATATTCCTGTTGTTCCTCTTCATCCTGGCGCAGCGTATCCAATTTTTCTCGCAGTTCGTCGTTTTGTTTTTCCAGTTCTTCTTGCTGCTGTTGCAGCTGCTGTTGCTTTTCTTCAATGTCCGAAAGCGTGTCAGCGCCTACGCTCACACTCAGCAGGGCAGCACACAGCAAAAAAGCTATGCCGCGTTGCCAAAGACGGCGGCCATGTTTCATGATGAAATCGTCTCCTTTCCGGTTCATTTTGTATATACGATCGAAATCAGCGGAACCGTCCGCGGTAATTGGAATAATACTTGTCGCTGAGCAAGTGCTTTTTCTTGCGACGGGTGGGACGGCGCTGGTACCGGCGGCGGCCCGTGGTGCGGTTGCCCGAACGGTTGCTCAGCAGAACGATAATGACGACCAGTACCCCCAGCCCAATGCACACCCATGCCAGGATGCCCAGCAGATTGATACGGCTGTTGTCCGGGTTTTCCACATCCCCCGAAATACCGGCGTTTTCGTCCAGCACATCCAGGGAGCTGGAAAGCGTATCGGTAGTGGCCGCAGAGCTTTCACTAGCCAGCGAGCTTTCTTCCGACGAAGCGGACGATTCTTCCGACGTGGTGCCCGGATTCGTGAACGCATCGGGGGAAGGGGTGGGCGATGCCGATGATGCAGGCGTTGGTGTGGGTTTAGGTGTTGAAGCCGGTGTCGGTGTCGGCGTCGGTGTTTTTTGGGGTGTCGGTGTCGGCGTTTTTTGAGGGGTAGGTGTCGGGGTCGCTTCTGGCGTAGGAGTAGGGGTCGGTTTCGGCGTAGGCGTTGGGGTATCTTCCGGTTCAGGCTCCGGTTCTGTTTCTTCCGGAGGATCGGGTTCTACGGGTTCTTCCTCTGTCACTTGCGGGGCGTTGACCGCCGGGGTTTCCTGTGCCAAAACAGCCATTGTATTCATCGAAAGGAGCACAAGTGCGGCTCCTACTACCATCCATTTTCTCCATCGATTCATGAAGGGGATTCCCTCCTTTAAAAAAATAGGCGGGCAGCCGGAAACGGCCCCCGTTTATACGGCAAAATCAGGCGGAAAAACGCGAAAAAGGTCACACTTTCCAAACATACACATTATAGCATTGTACGAAGGGGAAAACAACCGACAAATCTTTGAATTTTTTGCAAAAGACCTGTAAAAACGCCCGGCAAAACCGGGCGGCCGATACATTACAGATTGTAATTTTATTTCCACATATTCCACCGAGTTGTCAACATGGCGAACAAGGTTTTTCGGCTCCTTCCTGCCAAAAGCGAACAGATCCCGCAGAAACTGTATTACTTCCTGTAATTTTTTATCCACATATTCCACCAAGTTGTTAACAATCCGGGGAAAATCCGGAACTGTGAAGGAGATGTGCCGGCCGAATCCCTGTATGGTAATTTCCACCCCGTTTTCTTGCCGGGTGGTTTGCAGCAGGGGCGCCTCTTCGCCCCACAAGGTACAGCGGCAGACGCGGTCAACCGTATAAAACCCATAACAGAGAAGAAACGTCAAAAAAAGGAAAAATAACACAGAAGTCAAGCGGCGGAGCACCGGATGCCGGCCCATCATGGAAAAAACCTCCCGGATAAAACAGTACCATGATAGCGTGACCGGAACAAGAGGGGATTATGCGTTTATGAGGCGCCCGCCAGCGTTTCAATTAAAATCTCGGCAAACAGTTCCCCGGTGCGGCAGGCTTCCTGAATGTTGTTGCCGCTGGTGCCGAATTCCACTAGGAGAGAACCGGGGGTGAAATTTTCATTATATACGCGCTCTAAAAAGTAGAGCGGGCGGGAAAGCCCGGGGTACATTTCGTCGGCATTTTCCTGCAGCCGCAGGCCGAAGCGGAAGTTTTCTTTCCAATTGGGGAATCCCAGGGATTCATCCTCCCCGCAGCCGCAGATAATCATGAACTGGGCCGCTTTTTCCCCGTCGACTTCGGCGACTGTTTTCAGTAAATTGCCGTCGCTGTCTTCCAGGGCGTCGCGGTGCACATCTAGGGTAATGCAAATGGTGGGGTATTTTTCCAAATTTTTGCGGATGGTTTCGGCAGAACGGTCATAACTGCCCGTATACGCGGGGGAATCATGCACCGTGGTATCGTGCACTACGCCGTACCCGGCTTCCTCCAATTTTTCGGCAATCACATCCCCTACGGCGACGACCGTCTCTTCCGGGTTATCGCTGCGATTGGCGGCATCTTTGTAGCACCAGGAATTGGCCGTCATCTGGTAACATTCCGTGGTGTGGGTGTGATAAATCAAAATCACCGGGGTGCCGTCCCGGGGCACGTCGGCTTTGTACGCGTCGGCTTCGGCCTGGTAATCTAGGCCGCTGGTGCCCGAGCGGTCCAAAATGCGGAACCCGTCTACCTCGCTGCCGGTGATTTGGGTTTCTTCAATGGATTGTACATCCCGATCCGGATCCGGGGATGATTCAGGCAAGGGGGAAGGCGAGGCGGACGGCTCCGGAGAGGGCGAAGCCTGGGGGAATACTTCCTGCTGCGGGTCAAATAGGCTGTTTTCCTCCGAAGGCGTAGAGGATTCGCCTTCGGCCCCAGGAGCCGGGGGCAGGTAGAAGGCCACCGAAATCCGGGAAAAAAAGGTGGAGAGCGATTCGCCCCCCGCCATGGTGGCCAACACCACACAGCCGCAGGCCAGCAGCGCGCTGCAAACAGAAAAGAATCCAACCAGGGCGCGCCCTTTTCTGCTATTTTGGAAAAACAGCCTGACCCGTTTCATCTGCTCCCGCCTTTCTGTCATTTCATCCTGTCAACAGATATATGTGGGCGGGGCGGACAATATGAAAGCGCCCCTTTTTTGACTGAACCGCCCCAGATTGTGCAGACAGCACAAAAAGAGCCCCCTGTGCGGGAAT
>CAKNOA010000023.1 GCA_930990065.1 uncultured Clostridia bacterium
TCGCCAGCGGTGGATTTTGAGTCCACTACGTCTACCAATTCCATCACACCGGCATATAGGTGTCAAAGCGACTGTTTAGTATTATACAGGAAAACAATGATAAATGCAAGCCTTTTTGAAAATTTTTTACGGCTGCTGGAACCTATTGAAGTCGTATATAAGCCTGGCCACAACTCTCAGTCTTCCACCAAGTTATAGCCAGGCCTATCGTATGCATTTATTCGGCCACCCACAACGCCCCTACATGCTGGGCAGGAAGCAAAATCTGTACCAAACGGTCGGCCATACGCACTGCCTCTACTTTCTCTTGGGTACCGGTATTCACCAGAAGAACCTTTTTCTTCTTTCCATCGGAGCTGAGGAAAGCAGCCGCCTCCACTTCTTTGCTTTCACAGGACAGCAAACGGTCCCCCGGGCGGATGGAACGCCCTAACAGCGACAGCCAATAATATTCCGGCAGCCGCCGGATAACGGATGGTTCTTCCGCATTTTGCAGCATAAACGTGGGGCCCGGCTTGCCCGGCCACTGATGGGTTTGGCCGTTGGTATCCAGCAAATTGACCCAGTTCACATAGGTACCGGCCCCGGCGGCCATATACCGCAAAATACGGGCAGCCCCTGCCGCGCCCCACAGGGCCCGCTCGGTCATATACCATCTTTTCCCCGGGTATCGCGCCATCAGGGGCAGCATTTGTTCCGGTTCCCCCTCATAATCGTGCAGGGCAAACCCGTCGCACCACGCCATGGCACCGGCTTTTCCGGCCCGTTCGATGTACGCCGCGGCCTGGGCAAAATTGTGATCATACAGCCACAGGGCCACCGGCTTTTGCAAAATCGGGCTGTTCCTGATTTCCTGCCGGAGCAACCGGCCCAGTTCTGCTTCTTGTTCCGGCGAAACCAGGCAAGACGGGTAGCACGTTTCAAACAGCGCCTCATTTTGCAGGGTGAGTGCCGATACCGAGATCCCCCGTTTTTCGTATTCTTCCAAATAGCGCGTAAGATAGCGGGCGTAATCCGGCAAATAACGGCTATCCAACCGCCCGCCTTTGAGTTTTGCGTCGTTGTGTTTATAGTGGGTGCTTTTTCGGGTGGGCTTTTTCATCCAGCCCGGCGGCGACCAGGGCGACGCAAAGAAAAAGGGCGTCACACCCGCTTTTTCGGCTTCTTCCTGGAGCCTTTTCACACAGGCAAGAATCCCATACTGTTCATCTTTTTCGATAGAAAACCCCTGCCCACTCCGGTTCTCCCAATCGGGTTCCCCTGTGGGGGGCGTATCGTAATAGGTATAAAAATCCCGAGCTGTAAAATCGGCTGTGCCGATAGTAAGCCGGAATACCGACAGCCCCATTTTGTTTGGATCTACCCATTCCCGCAGAATAGCCCGCTGTGCTTCCTCCGGCATACGGCGCAGGTTATAAAGACTGGTTTCTTCCAACGAGGTACCAATACCCAAGACGGCGCCGCCCGGTGTATCCGACACCGTTACATAGGCATTTTCCCCCTGGATGCTGGCTGTCACATCCACCTTTTCGGCCCGGTGGCGGATGGGAAAATCCGTCCGGTACCAGGCATCTGCCCCCGGATTTTCGCAGGAGCTGTACCAATAGGCGATGTTTTTTTCTTCTGGTTTTCTTTGCACCTGTTGTGCCTCCCTTTTTCCGGCCATGCCGGTTCCTGTTTATCCCTAGTATAGCACACGGGACGCCCGTTTGGCTTCCCTTCTTTTTATGCTACACCCGCCAAAAAAACACAGCGAATTCCTTCACTTTTCCATAACTGTTTTTAGTTTTCCTGCGTTGCCTTCTATTTTGTACTGTGCTACAATAAACCGGAAGGGACGGATTGACATGTACAAATTGGAGACACACGCGCACACTATGGAGGGCAGTGCCTGCTCCCACATTCGGGGGGCCGACCTATGCCGCGTTTACAAAAAGGCGGGTTATCACGGGTTATTCATCACTGACCATTTTTATTATGGTAATACGGCGGTGCCGCGTACGCTGCCATGGGATGAGTGGGTACACCGGTTTTGCCTGGGGTATCATAACGCCCGGGAAGCTGGCCGGAAGCTGGGACTGGATGTCTTTTTCGGATGGGAATCCAGCTACTATGGTATTGATTTTCTCATTTACGGGCTGGATGAAACCTGGCTGCTTGCCCACCCCCAAGTGGTGGATTGGAGCGTAGAAGAACAGTTTTACGAAATTGACCGGGCCGGCGGGCTGGTGGTGCAGGCCCACCCGTTCCGGGAAGCCCCCTATCTGCCCCGTGTGCAGCTATACCCCGATTATGTCCATGCTATCGAAGGAATCAACACCGGCAACGCCCAGGCTGTTTTTAACCGCCGTGCCGTGGCCTTTGCCCGGCAGCATCAGTTGCCGATCACCGGCGGCAGTGATACCCACGATAAACACCTTTCCGGCGGCGGCATGCTGTTTTTCTCCCCCATCCGCGGCGGACAGGATTTTGTTAGGGCCATGCGGGAGCGGCGCAAAGCGCTCATCTTAAAAGCCGAAACTTTATAAAAAGCAAAAAGGCCTTCTGGGGGTTACCCCCGGAAGGCCTTTCGTTATGATCCCAATTTCCCAGTCGTTTTGATGGAACCCAGCGTCATATTATCCGCCAGATAGGCGTACGTAAAGCCGTCTGTCCCCTCATAATACAGGTATAACTTGTAATGGGTATTGCCCTTTTCATCTTTTTCTACAATATCCCACAGGGAAAGGGTCGAACCATCGCCATAGATCAGTTGTAAATCCCAATCTTCCGACAGCGGGCCAGATTGTTCGTCACCCATTCCATAAACGGAAATGTAATTATACGAACGGAACATATACTTGCGCAGAACACGTGTTTCCTGCTGGCCATCGGATACCAGCAAACAGTTCTGATCATAGGCATACTGGGTGCTGGCGGATAAGTGGTCCAGGAACGATTCGTACCGTTCCACATAGCTTTTGGCATAGTATAGCCAGCCGCCGATGGCAGCCCCAATGATGATAACAAGCGCGATTGCGCTTATCAGGAGATTGCGCCACAGCCAGTCCTTTTTCGCTTCGTGCTGTCTTTGAATCCGATCGTACATCATAAAAAAGTGCCTCCTGAAAATCCAAAAAGGCGCACCGCCCATAAGGACGGTGCGCTTTTTTATTCATTTTGGGGGAATGGATGACTCTTATTCGCCGTAGTAGGCTTTCAGGTACATCTGCTTCATTTCGCTCATCAGCGGATAGCGGGGGTTCGCACCGGTGCACTGATCGTCAAACGCCATTTCGGTCATTTCGTCCAGCGTATCCAGGAACTTCTGTTCATCCACACCGTAATCGCGGATGGTCTTCTTGATGCCAACACGAGCTTTCAGGTCTTCGATGGCGGCAATCAGGTTTTCAACCTTTTCGTCGTCGTTCTTGCCCTTGATGCCCAGGTAATCAGCGCATTCCGCATAGCGAGCCTTGGCATGCGGATACTGGTACTGCGGGAAGGTACCCATCTTGGTGGGCACATCCGACGAGTTGTAACGGATGATATCCGTGATCAGCAGGGCGTTGGCAACACCATGGGGCAGGTGATGGTAAGCGCCCAGCTTGTGAGCCATGGAGTGGCACAGACCCAGGAAGGCGTTGGCGAAAGCCATACCGGCCAGGGTAGAAGCATTGGCCATTCTTTCACGAGCCACAGGATCGTTGGCACCGTTTTCATAAGCACGGGGCAGGAATTCGAAGATCAGCTTCATGGCCTTCAGCGCAATGCCGTCGGTGTAATCCGTCGCCATGATGGAGGCATATGCTTCCAGCGCGTGGGTCAGGGCATCGATACCGGAAGCCGAGGTCAGGCCCTTAGGCATGGTCATCATCAGGTCAGCGTCGATAATAGCCATATCGGGCATCAGTTCGTAGTCAGCCAGCGGGTATTTGATACCGGTGGTTTCGTCGGTGATAACAGCGAAGGGCGTTACTTCCGAACCGGTACCGGCGGAGGTGGGAACGGCGATGAACATAGCCTTATCGCCCATGTGCGGGAAGGTGTACACACGCTTACGGATATCCATGAAGCGCATAGCCATATCCATGAAGTCCACTTCCGGATGTTCGTACATTACCCACATGATCTTGCCGGCGTCCATCGCGGAGCCGCCGCCCAGAGCCAGGATGCAGTCGGGCTGGAAGGCGTTGATCGCCGCCACGCCTTCTTTCGCGCAAGCCAGCGTGGGATCGGGAGCCACGTTGAAGAACGTGGTGTGTTTGATGCCCATGGCATCCAGTTTATCGGTAATCACCTTGGTGTAGCCGTTGTTATACAGGAAGGAGTCCGTTACGATGAAGCACTTCTTCTTGCCCAGCACGTTGCCCAGTTCATCCAGCGCCACCGGCAGGCAGCCCTTCTTGAAGTATACTTTATCGGGAGCACGGAACCACAGCATATTTTCTCTCCTCTCGGCTACAGTCTTCACGTTCAGCAGATGCTTGACGCCTACGTTCTCGGATACGGAGTTGCCGCCCCAGGAACCGCAGCCCAGCGTCAGCGAGGGAGCCAGCATGAAGTTGTACAGGTCGCCGATGCCGCCCTGAGAAGAAGGCGTGTTAACCAGCACACGGCAGGTCTTCATTTCTTCGCCCATGCGAGCGATCTTGGCGCGTTCGGTTACGGCGTTGCAGTAGATGGAAGACGTATGGCCATAACCACCGTCGGCAATCAGCTGCTTTGCTTTCGCCATGGCATCGTCAAAGCTTTCGGCTTTATACATAGCCAGTACGGGGGACAGTTTTTCATGGGCGAATTCTTCTTCCAAAGAAACGCTTTCCACTTCACCGATGAGGATCTTGGTTTCGGCCGGTACTTCGACGCCCGCCAGAGAAGCGATGGTCGCAGCCTTCTGGCCTACGATCTTGGCGTTCAGAGCGCCGTTGATCAGGATGGTCTTACGCACCTTTTCGGTTTCTTCCGGATTCAGGAAGTAGCACCCGCGCGCTGCGAATTCCGCTTTCACAGCTTTGTACAGGCTCTTGTGCACGATCACGGACTGTTCAGAAGCGCAGATCATGCCGTTATCAAACGTTTTGGAATGGATGATGGAGTTAACCGCCAGCTTCACATCGGCCGTTTCGTCGATGATGGCGGGGGTGTTACCAGCGCCTACGCCCAGAGCCGGTTTACCGGAGGAGTAAGCCGATTTCACCATGCCGGGGCCACCGGTGGCCAGGATGATGTCAGCGTCGCGCATCAGTTCGGTCGTCATTTCCAAAGACGGCACATCGATCCAGCCGATGATCCCTTCGGGAGCGCCGGCCTTTACAGCCGCTTCCAGCACGATGCGGGCCGCTTCCGTGGTGCACTTCTTGGCACGGGGATGGGGGCTGATGATGATGCCGTTCCGGGTCTTCAGCGAAATCAGCGTCTTAAAGATCGCCGTGGAGGTGGGGTTCGTGGTGGGGATAACGGCTGCGATCAAACCGATGGGTTCCGCTACGCGGGTGTACCCAAAGGATTCGTTGTGTTCCACCACACCGCAGGTCTTGGTGTTTTTGTAAGCATTGTAGATATACTCACTGGCGTAGTGGTTCTTGATGACCTTGTCTTCCACAACGCCCATGCCGGTTTCTTCCACAGCCATTTTAGCCAGCGGAATCCGGGCCTGGTTGGCCGCCACAGCCGCCGCAAAGAAGATCTTGTCGACCTGTTCCTGCGTGTAGGTGGCAAAAATTTCCTGCGCCGCGCGGACTTCTTTGATCTTTTCGAGCAGAGTTTCCACGCTGTTGACGACTTTGGTTTCTTGTTGATCCATAATCCAGTCCTCCTAAACAATCTTTTTGTTTTTTGGTTGAAGCGGAATATATGTTATTTTTTTAACAACTTGATTATAACAGCCCGGGCGGGAAATGTCAACGCTTTTGTTAAAAAATTGTCATAGCCCGTCATTTTTGCTGTTTTTCCTATATTCCGCCGTGGATTGCTCGTGATTTCTGTTCTTTTTCACCTTCCTTTCCATGTTCTGTCCCGGGGCCTGTCAACCGGCCCCCACAGTGTAAACAATATTGATCCTCCGGGTCCACCTTTTGCCCGCACCGGGGGCAAAAAAACACCGGTGCCTCCGCCGCTGGGGGCGCAACCGGGTTTGGTCCCACCCGCGGTTTTGGGGGACGCTGCGCCTGCAGCTTCTCCCGCTCTTCTTTTACCTTGCGAGAGGCCTCTTCCCGCAAACGGGCGGCCTGCTCCGCCCGTTGCTGGGCAGAAGGGGTATACCGTTTGGTTTTTTGCTCCTGATAAAAAGCAGCGGCCCGTACATTGGCCTTCGCCCGTTGCTGCATGGCTGTCTGCTCCGGGTCTTGCTGCGCTTTTAAAAGCCGCAGCGCGCCCTGCATGGCAAACCACAAAGCCGAAAAGTTTTCACTGCAAAACCGCAGTTGTTCCCCGGTGCGCAACGACAAAAGCAATAGTTTTTCTTTATTTAAAAACGATTCCCGGCACGCTACCACCGAAGAAAGGGGTACCGTCATGTCCGGTTCCGCCTGTTTTTTCCCGAACAAGCGGTGACGGCGCCAGAAAAACGCCTGTTCGGTGACCACCGCTTCGCCTTTTTGAAATTTCACGCT
This sequence comes from uncultured Clostridia bacterium, assembly GCA_930990065.1. Classification (GTDB taxonomy): domain Bacteria; phylum Bacillota; class Clostridia; order Oscillospirales; family Acutalibacteraceae; genus Heritagella; species Heritagella caecorum. The sequence continues at coordinate 6,594 of CAKNOA010000023.1, forward strand.
GCTCAAGCAGCGGCGGCATTCCCCGCGAAATAGTACCGCCATGACGTGCCTCCCATTTAGGCCCGTTTTAACCGGGCGAATTTGGCCATCAGTTTTTTCGTTCCCACTTTGTCAAAAGCAATTTCCAGTAGCTGGTCGTTTCCCATGGCGCTGGCCCCAAGGATCACCCCCGTGCCAAAGGTGCGGTGCACCACCGTATCGCCCACGGCAAAACGTTCGCCGTTGTCGGTGGGTACCGCCGGCCCAAAGCGCTTGGTGGCCGCCAAATCGGGAATAAAGCCCCGCTTCCGGCCCTCCGGCATTTGGGAAGCTGGCACGACCTTCCGCTCGAACTGTTCAAATTTCATCAGTTCGACCGGCATTTCATCCACAAAACGGGACCGCTTGTTGCGGCTGGTGGAGCCAAACAGCATCCGGGACTGGGCGTGCAGCAAATGCAGCTCTTCCCGGGCTCTTGTCACGGCCACATACGCCAGGCGCCGTTCTTCTTCCATGCCGTTGGGATCGTAAATTGCCTGCATACCGGGGAAGATGTTTTCTTCCATGCCCGGCAAAAATACCACCGGGAATTCCAGCCCTTTGGCGGAATGGATGGTCATCATCACCACGGTATCGGCGGTTTCGTCGTAATTATCCAGATCGGTCATCAGGGAGACTTCCTCCAGGAATTCTTCCAGGGTCGCCTCCTCATTTTCCTGCTGGAATTTTGCAAGGTTCGACGCAAATTCGCTGATATTATCGAGCCGCTCCTGGGGATCTTCTTCCCCGGCGCGCAGGTAGTCTTCATAGCCAATCCGGCTGAGCAGTTCTTTATATAGCTCTTCCAAAGAGACTTGCGGATCATTGGACAGATTGATCAGCCCGTCGATCAGATCCGTAAAGCCCATCAGCTTTGCGGCTGACCGTTTCAGTACTGCGTACTCGTCGGCGTGTGCCATGACTTCATACAGGCTCTGCCCCACTTCGGCCGCAATTTCGGCAGCCTGGGCTACCGTCCGGTCGCCAATGGCCCGTTTGGGCGTGTTGATAATCCGGCGCAGCCGCACTTCGTCACTGGGGTTGGCAATCACGCTCAAATATGCGATCACATCACGGATTTCCCGGCGTTCATAAAACCGTACCCCACCAATAATGCGGTACGGGACACCGGATTTGACAAACACTTTTTCAAAGGCGTTCGACTGGCTGTTCATGCGGTACAGCACCGCATAGTCGCTGTACTTGCGCCCGGCCGCCACGCCGTCCAAAATGGTTTTTACCACCCGCTCGGCTTCGGCCGATTCGTTTTCGGCCAGGTAGCAGGTGATGGGCTCCCCTTTACCGTTACTGGTCCACAGGTTTTTCCCTTTGCGCTGCTGATTGTGGGCAATCACCGCATTGGCCGCATCCAGGATGTTCTGTGTGGAGCGGTAATTTTGCTCCAGGCGAATGACCTGGGCAGCGGGGAATGTCTGTTCAAAACTGAGAATATTTTCGATGGTAGCCCCACGGAACCCGTAGATACTCTGGTCGTCGTCCCCCACCACGCACAAATTGCCATGGCTTTGGGCCAGGAGCTTCACGAATATGTACTGGGCATGGTTGGTGTCCTGGTATTCGTCCACCATCAAATACCGGAATTTTTCCTGGTAATAGCTCAGGACATCCGGGCATGTCTGGAACAGCCGTACCGCCTGCACCAGTAAATCGTCAAAATCCATGGCGTCGGCTTCCATCAGCCGCCGCTGGTACAGCTCGTACACCGCAGCCACCTGCTTTAACCGGTAGTCGGATGCCGCCTGCCGGGTATACTCCGGCGGATCAATCAGGGCATCTTTGGCATGGGAGATCTCTTTGATCACCGCCCGTACCGGCAAGGTCTTTTCTTCGATTTTCAGGGTTTTCAGGCAATCTTTGATCAACCGTTTGGTGTCGTCGGTATCATAAATGGTAAAATGCCGGGTATATCCCAGCCGGTCCCCGTCCCGGCGCAGAATCCGCGCACAGGTCGAATGGAACGTGGAAGCCCAAATATCCTGCCCGGCTTCCCCGAGCATGGCTTCCAGCCGGTCTTTCAGTTCTCCGGCCGCTTTATTCGTAAAGGTAATGGCCATAATCCGCCACGGCTGGCACCGCCCCACCGACAGCCGGGCTTCGGTTTCCGCGGGCAAACGGTCAAGTTCCCCATTAAGAAACGCCTCACAGGCTGCCGTATCGGTTTCGTCCCAACCACCGGGGAACCGGTCACTCTCATAGGCATTGCCAAACCGCACCAAATTTGCGATCCGGTTGACCAGGACCGTGGTCTTTCCGCTACCGGCCCCCGCCAGGATGAGCAGCGGGCCTTCGGTATGAAAAACGGCCTTTCTCTGCATTTGATTCATGCGGGCAAACACTTTTTCCAACACCTGTTTGCGAAGAAGCAAAGCCGCCGTTTTTTGCTGTTCTGTCATTCTTTCTATCCACCGCCAATAAAAAAACTATGGTTTCATTGTACCCGATTTATCGTGAAAAAGCAACGAAGAAATCGCGGTCTCTTGTGCTTTGGAGTTAGAATGTCAGCCGGCAGCAAAAAAGCACCCAGCCAGCATACCAGGTGCTTTCTTTCATTATACATGTTCAGGTTTCCGTTTCGGCTTCGGCAGCCGGGCTGCCCACCGCTACGGCACGGCGGCGCCATGGACCAAAGCGGAACATCAGCGCCGACAACGTGGCCCCAATGGTCCAGGAAATGAGCAGCGAAATAAACAGGCAATCGGCGGAATGCAGCCAGTTGGCCAACCCATACGCCAGCGGCACCCGGATGACCACCGTGGTGATCAGCGAAATGAACATGGGGGTCAGCGTATCCCCAGCCCCGTTCATAATGCCATTAAAGACCTGGCTGACGGCCATCATTAAGTACCCAAAAGCCAAAATTTGCAGCATATGGGCCCCCATTTCAATCACCACTTGGGTTTTGGTAAACATGCCGATCAAATACGGACCGGCTAACAGAATAATGGCCACCAGGATAATCGCCGTGGCACAGGCTAGAATTAGGCCATCCCGCATGCCTTTTTCCACCCGGTCAATCCGCCGGGCGCCGATATTCTGCCCGGTGTATGTCGTCATCGCGGTGCCATAGGTAAAGTTGGGCATCATGGCAAACGCATCCACACGCATAACAACGGTGCAGCACGCAATGACATTGGTCCCAAAGCTGTTCGTCAGCGACTGTACCACCAACGCCGCCATGGAGAAAATTGCCTGGCTGGCGCCGCTGGGCAACCCCAAGCGGATCAGACGCCATGTATATGCCATGCTCGGTTTTAAAAATTGCCGGTGGATCGTCACCACGTCTTTCATGCACATCAGCCGGATGACACACAAAACCGCCGAAACAAACTGGGCAATGACGGTGGCCAACGCGACCCCGGCCACTTTCATATTAAACACAATCACAAACAAGAGATCCAGCCCAATATTCAGCAGACATGCCACAATCAGGAACACCACCGGCATCACCGAATCGCCCAGCCCCCGCAGCACACCGGCCATGATGTTATAAAACGAACACCCGAGGATACCCAAAAAGAAGATAATCAGGTAATCACAGGCCATGCCGTGAACTTCTTTGGGCGTATTTAATAGCCGCATCAGCGGATCGGTCAGCAATGGGCCGATAATCATAATGATGATGGCCGACAAAAAAGCCAGGGTGATGGTATTGCCCACCGTGTGATCCAAATCTTCCCGGCTTTTGGCCCCAAAGAACTGGGACACCATGATGGTACCGCCCACCGAAATTCCCACAAAGAGCACGATCAATAAATTGAGTACCGGGCCCGCTGCGCCTACCGCCGCCAGCGCTTCATCGCCCACGTACTGTCCCACCACAATGGAATCCACCGTATTATACATCTGCTGCACCAAATTGCCGATGAGCAGCGGTATCGCAAACCGGATGATACCGTGCATGGGTCTCCCTTTTGTCAAATCCTGGGTTGCAAAAATATTCTGCAGGTTTATGGCCATAAACCGCATTCTCCTCCTTTAATAAGTTCTTTTACAAACTACCCTTATTTTCTTATTCATCTTATCATAGCTGGTTCCGGAACACAAGACTCTTTGCGAGAAAAAGCCGGAAAAGGCAAAAACTTTTTTGCATTTCATACAGAATATCTGTTTTTTCCCTCTGTTCTTTCCCGCCTTTTTTCGGTATAATGGAGCAGAAAGGCCACCCCATAAAAGTAAGAAAGGATGATTGGGTATGAAACTGGTCGCTGTTCTGGGAAGCCCCCATCCCAACGGGCCTTCCTCCACCCTGTCGAAAGAAGTGATCCGCGGCGCCAAAGAAGCCGGATGGGATGTTGCGCTGTACGAAATCGAATCCATGCACGTGCGGGGCTGTCAAGGGTGCCGGACCTGCAAACAAAAGGGGATCGACTGCATCCTGCCGGATGACCTTGCCCCCTACTGGAAGGATCTGCACACGTGCGATGCTTTGCTGGTCTCCTCCCCCAATTATGCCAGCATGGTCACCGGCCCCATGATCACCTACATGAACCGCCATTACTGCCTGTTGGATCAAAACTGGCAGCCGCGGATTAAACCCGGCATCAAGCTCATCGGGGTGTTTGCCCAAGGGGCCAAGGATGCTTCGTTGTACCGGAAAAACTACGAATGGTTCCTGCACGATTTTGAAAACCGCGGCATGGTTTTACAGCGCATGTTTGTGCACACCGGTGGTGGCCCGGCCACGGAAGAAGAAGTAAAAGAAGCATACCAGGCCGGTTATACGTTATAAAAAAGGGAGCCCTTTTCTTTTTCGAAAAGGACTCCTTTTTCTTTATGCTTCATGGGTGCGCCGCGCCCCTTGGGGGATTTCTTTATGCAGCACATACTTGCCAAACGCCATGGTACCGAGTAAAAACAGGAAGGCCGCCAGCACCAATCCCGCCGCCAACAGGAAAAAGGACTGGATGCCCATGCGCTCCATCAGCACACCGGCAGCCAAATTGCCGCCAATGGAAGCTAAGCTGGACACCGCCCCGTACACGGTTTGGGCCGTCGCTTTCAGTTCTTTGGGCGCCAGGATATAAATGTAATTGGTGGCGGTACCAATATCGATGCCACCGGCCAGCCCATACACAGTAGAAACCAGCATCAGTGTCGCAAAATTCATCGAACAGGCATACCCGGCACACATTCCCACAAACAAGGCCGCGGCGGCAAACTGCATTTGCGGCAGGGAAAACCGCCGCCGGAAGCGGATCATCAGGTACAGCATGGGAATTTCCAACAGGGCTTTGTACCCGAAAATGGTACCGATCTGGTTCGCGTCTACCCCAATTTCCGCCATGCGGTACGGCAGGAAATTCGAAACCGTGCCCGCCGGGACATTCATCAAAATATTGAAGATCACGAACGTAACGAAATAGTAATTTTTGAAAAGCCGCCCAAAGTGCATATCCCGCAGCTTGTAATGGGCGCGCTTGGCCGCCGGTTCGCTCTCTTCATCCCGGATCAACCGGCACAAAACCACAAGAGGCATCAGCGTGATGCCGTACAGGTAAAACGTCCATTCCATGCCAATGAACGGTGTAATCACACTCAGTCCCATGGCCATAATGGAATAGCTGATGGACCCCCACAGCCGGATGGCACCGTAATTTAACCGGTAAGTGTTGGCGCTGCCCACCACCCAGCTGTCTTTGAGCATGCTGATGGGGGTACGGAAAAAGCAGCTCACGGGAATATACAGCATAGCAAAGCTCATGCCGCCAATCACCCAGGTCCCCACCAGCGGGATGCACACCCACGCCAGGCCCCCCGCCACAGTACACACCATCAAAGACCGGCGCACCGACCGGATTTTGTCGCTGAGCATGCCCCAAAACGGCCCGGCCAATACCCCCACCGCCGAGTTGGCGGCCGAAATAATGCCCACCTGGGTCGTGGTCATGCCCTGGCTTTGCAGATAACTGGTCAAAAAGCTGGTGCAGGCCGTGGCGAACCAATAGCTGAATTCTACCCCGGAAAATTGCCAGTACCGAAAGGGAACCGCTTGCGCGCGAAGCCGCACCGCACGGGAAAACTTCGTAACCATAGCCTTCACACACTTTCTTTATAAACGACACTTTTTAATTGGATTGTAGCATATCCTGTCAAAAATGCAAGAGCCAAAAATGGGTTTTGCAAGAAAATTTTTGAACTTTCCAAAAAATCGTTTACAACAAGAAAAAAGGGCTTTTCTTTCGGTTTTGAGTATGATAGGATAAAAATAATGAGCCTGTTTCTGTAAAAGGAAGGAGACAAAACAGCGTACCATATAAAAACAGAAAGGACGACTATTATGAAGCAACATGCTATTCCGCTAAAAGACGTCATCATCGAAGACGGCTTTTTTTCCCATTATGCCGATCTGGTGCGGCAAGAAGTGATCCCCTATCAGTGGGAAGCACTCAACGACCGGGTGCCCGGCGCCGAAAAGAGCGGCTGTATCCAGAATTTTAAAATTGCCGCCGGGGAGGCCGACGGGGATTTCACCGGCTTTGTATTTCAGGATAGCGACCTGGCCAAATGGCTGGAAGCGGTAGCCTATTCCCTAACAAAACACCCCGACCCCGAACTGGAACAAACCGCCGACGACGTCATCGCCCTGATCGGACGGGCCCAGCAGGAAGACGGATACCTGGATACCTATTTTATCATCAAGGAACCGGAAAACCGCTTCCGCAATTTCCGCGATTGCCACGAACTGTACTGCTGCGGCCATATGATCGAGGCCGCTGTGGCGTATTATCAGGCTACCGGAAAAGATGCTTTTCTAAAAATTATGGAGCGGTATGTCGATTGCATTCGCCGTACCGTGGGGCCGGAAGAAGGCAAACTGCACGCTTATCCCGGCCATGAAGAATTGGAACTGGCCCTGGTGAAATTGGCCGATGCCACAGGGGACAACCGGTACCTGGAATTTGCCTCGTATTTCATTCACCAGCGGGGACAAGCACCGCTCTTCTTCGAGGAAGAATTGAAAACCCGCGGGGAAACCTTCCGCTTTGACGGCAACGATGCCCAACCCGAAAGCTATTTCCAGTCGCACCAGCCCGTGGTAGAACAAAAAGACGCCGTCGGCCACGCAGTGCGGGCCGTCTACTTGTACACGGGCATGGCCGACGTGGCCATGCGCACCCAGGACGAAACCCTGAAAGAAGCCTGCCGCACCCTGTTCCGGTCCATTTGTGAAAAGCGCATGTACATCACCGGCGGCATTGGCTCCACCGTGGACGGCGAAGCCTTTACCTTTGACTATGACCTGCCCAATGATACCAACTACGCCGAATCCTGTGCGTCGGTGGGACTGATGTTCTTCTGCCGCCGGATGCTGGATATGGACGGCGACGCCTGCTATGCCGATGTGATGGAACGGGCCCTGTATAATACCGTGATCGCCGGGATGGCCATGGACGGCAAATCGTTCTTTTACGTCAACCCGCTGGAGGTCTTCCCCCAGGCCGACCATGAAGACCCGCACAAGTCCCATATCAAGACGGTGCGCCAAAAGTGGTTTGCCTGCGCCTGCTGCCCGCCCAACATTGCGCGGCTGCTGACTTCGCTGCCCGCTTATATTTACCAGCAGAGCGACGACAGCCTGACCGTGAACCTGTTTATCGGCTCCACGGCCCGGTTCCGCAGCGGTACGGTCACCCAGCGCAGCGGCGTACCGAATAACGGGGATTCCACGTTCACCTTCTCGCTACCGAAGGAAGAAACCTTTACCTTGCGGGTGCGCCAGCCCAGCTGGTCGAAACACACGACGGTCACGGTCAACGGCGAACCGGTACAGCCCACGCTGGAAAAAGGGTACTGGTGCCTGACCCGCACGTTCCGTGACGGCGACACGGTGCGCTTTTCCATGGATATGCCGGTACGCCGCCTGTATGCCCACCCCAATGTGCGGGAAGATGCCGGCAAAGTGGCCATTATGCGCGGCCCCATGGTGTACTGCCTGGAAGAAAAAGATAACGGCGCGTCTCTCCATCAGGTGTACCTGCCCCGTTCGGCTTCCTTTACCGAGGCAGCGGGCGACGGCCTGTTTACCGGGCTGACACTGCTGCACACAACGGGGCTGCGGCTCACACCGGCCGACGATGACACCAACGCCCTGTACCGGGAAACGCCCTGCACGCGCCTTATGCCTCAGGAACTGACGTTCATCCCGTATTTCAGCTGGGCCAACCGCGGGGAAAATGAAATGATGGTGTGGGTACGGGAACCGCTGTCGTACTGATTCCTTTTTCATTAACTATAAAAAGAGCGTTGTGCTTTTGATTGGCACAACGCTCTTTTTGCTGTCCTTTTTAATTCTGCCGGTAATGGGCCAGAAAATCCTTCAGCCGGTCGCAGGCTTCCTGCAGTACCGAAACTTCGGGCAAATACACAATCCGAAAATGGTCCGGTTCTTCCCAATGGAAGCCGCCGCCGTGGGTGACCAGAATGTGCTTTTCCTTCAGGAAATCCAGCACCAGCCGTTCATCATCCACCAGCCCGAACTTTTTGCGGTCCAGTTTCGGGAAGATGTAAAACGCCGCCTGGGGTTTGACCGCCGTGACGCCGTCAATCTCATTTAATGCCCGGGTGATCACTTCGCGCTGTTCGTAAATCCGCCCGCCGGGCACCAGCATCTCTTTGGTGCTATCCAGGCATGAAAGGGCCGCGGGGATCAGGGACTGGGCCGGTACATTGGAACACAGCCGCATAGACGAAAGCAGATTCAGCCCTTCGATATAATCGGTTACATTCCTTTTGTCACCGCTCAGGCACATCCATCCACAGCGGTACCCCGCCAACAAGTGGGATTTGGAAAGGCCATTAAACGTAATGCAAAACAGGTCCGGCGCCAGGGAAGCAATGGACGTGTGGGTTTTGCCGTCCATGACCAACCGGTCATAAATTTCATCGGCAAACAGAATCAGCCCGTTTTCCCGGGCGATCTGCACGATCTGCTCCAGCACTTCCTTCGGATACAGCGCCCCGGTGGGGTTATTGGGGTTGATAATCACAATGCCCTTGGTACGGGGCGTCACTTTCCGCCGCATATCCTGAATATCCGGGTACCAGTTGGCCTGTTCATCGCACCGGTAATGTACCGCCGTGCCGCCGGCCAATGTCACCGACGCCGTCCACAGCGGATAATCCGGCGCCGGTACCAGCACTTCATCGCCGTTATCCAGCAGCCCCTGCATAGTCAGGGTGATTAGTTCACTGACCCCGTTGCCGGTGTATACGTCGTCTACCGTCAGCCCCTCAATACCCTTGCTGCTTTCATACCCCACAATGGCTTCCCGTGCCGCCAGGAGCCCTTTGGAATCGGAATACCCTTCCGTATCCGTCAGCTGCCGCGCCATGGCCTCCACCACGGGCTGCGGCGCCCGGAACCCAAACGGGGCCGGGTTGCCGATATTCAGTTTCAAAATCGTTTCGCCGGCCTGGCTCATCCGGTCGGCTTCTTCCATAATCGGGCCGCGGATGTCGTAGCACACATGATCCAGTTTTGAAGATTTGGTAAATGTTCTCATAAAACTTCTTCCTTTCTACAGGTAAGGTTCATTGTGGCCGGCAGTAAACCGATGGTTGCATACATAAAAAAACGCCCTGTGAACAGTCAAAAAACTGTTCACAGGGCGAGACAAAACCCGTGTTACCACCTGTGTTCGAAGGAATTCCCTTCGCACTCTGCCAGTACCGCAAAGATACGGCTCCCCGTTAACGGGAGGAACCCGTTGACGCCTACTAAATGCCGTTTTAAGCACCGTTGGGGCCACAGCTCCGGGACTGCTTCCTTGGCCGCCGGCGGAAGACTTGCACCCCGCCACTTTGTAAAATGGCCCGTCTTCTCTCTGGCACAACCGGCACGGTCAAACTACTTGTTCCCTTCCTTGCCTTTTTTATATTAGGTTAAGAGTAGCACAAAGCAAGCGGAAAGTCAACGCCGTTTTTTACAAAGTGCCGAAAATCCGGTCGCCGGCATCCCCCAGCCCGGGTACGATGTAGCCGTGGTCATTCAGGTGGTCATCCACCGCGGCGCAGATCACCGGAATATCGGGGTGCGCTTTGGTAAACGCTTCAATACCTTCCGGAGCGGCGATAATGCACACGAATTTAATCGACTTCGGATTACTCTTCTTCAGAATCGTCACGGCGTCAATGGCCGAACCGCCGGTAGCCAGCATGGGATCGAGCAGAATCACATCGCGTTCCTGGATGTCCATGGGCAGCTTGCTGTAGTATTCCACCGGAGCCAGGGTCTGCGGGTCACGGTACAGGCCGATATGGCCGACTTTTGCCGCCGGTACCAAGCTGAGCACCCCGTCCACCATGCCGAGCCCGGCACGCAGGATGGGTACAAACGCCAGTTTCCGTCCGGCGATCACTTCGGTTTTGGCCGGTGCCACCGGGGTTTCCACCTGGGTTTCCATCAGGGGCAGATCGCGGGTGGCTTCGTAGCATTCCAGCGTGGCAATTTCGCTGACCAGCTGCCGGAATTCCTTCGAGCCCGTGTTTTTATCCCGCAGGTACGTGAGCTTGTGTTTAATGAGCGGATGATCCATCACAAAGACATTTTCGCTGTACTGCATGGTGATGTTGCCTCCTTTTTCTAAACAATTCGCTTATTCCAGTGCTTCCCCGTTTTCCAAAGCGGCAATCTGCGCAATACGCCGTGCATGGCGGCCGCCTTCAAACGGAGTATGCAGAAAAATATCGGCCAGTTTTACAGCCGTTTTTTCATCGATAACCCGGCCCCCCATGGCCAGAATGTTGGCATCGTTGTGGCGGCGGGTCATTTCGGCACAGTATTCGTTGGTGCAGACCGCCGCCCGAATGCCTTTCACTTTATTGGCCGCCATGGAAATACCAATGCCGGTTCCGCAGCACAAAACCCCTTTTTCGCATTCGCCCGATGCCACGCTGTGGGCCACCCGGGCCGCAAAAATAGCATAATCCACCGATTCTTCCGAATCGGTACCGAAATCCTTATACGGGATTCCCTGCTGCTGCAAATAGGCCTTGACGGCCTCCTTAATTTTATATCCGCCGTGGTCGGCACCCAGTGCGATCATGATGTTGCGCCCTCCATTCGTTTTTTCAGTTCCCGCTGTGCCTGCGGCAGGCGCAGATACACCGGCAAAAGTTCTTCGGCCGAAACCGTTTTCCCTTCTTTGACGGCTTTAGTGGCGGCCAAGGCCACCCCACTGGCCCGCTGCATGCGCAACGGTTCCGGTGCCAGCTGCAACGAAAGGCCCGCAAGTTCCGGCGCCTGCATGCACAAGTTCGCGCCATCCCCCACCAGCACAAAGGAACCGCCCTGTTTTTCCAGGTCTTCCCGCAGCTGTGTCAGGGTAATGGCCCGGTCTTCGCACAGGCGGGTCACTTCCCCGTTTTTCACCCGGAAGAATGCCTGATACACCTGGCGGCAGCGGGCATCCATCACGGCACACACCACCGCATCCATATGCGCCAGGTTTTCGGCCATGGCCTGCAAAACCGACACCCCACAGCAGGGGATGTTTTTCGGAAAGGCCAATCCCTTTACACAGGAAATGCCAATGCGCACCCCGGTAAACGATCCGGGCCCCGCCGAAACGGCCAGCAGATCCAAATCGTCTACCCGGCGGCGGGCACACTGCAGCACAAACTGCACCATGGGCATCAGGGTCTGGCTGTGGGTCTGCTTGGTGTTCTGGTAACTTTCCGCCAGAATCACCCCGTCTTCCATCAGGCAGACCGAAGCGGCTACCGCCGTTGAATCCAGTGCCAAAAGTAACATTTACGCGTTTGCCTCCTCTTCACACGGTCCCCATCCGGCCGGCAGCGACTCGCCTTCCACCGTAATCACACGGTCGGTCTCTTTTTCCCCCGGTGCCATGTGGATCCAAATGGTTCCCTCCGGCAGCGCCGCGTCAATGTTTTCGCTCCATTCAATCGCCAGCACCCCGCCGCCATCTACATAATCGAAATATCCGGTGGAATCCAGATCGCCCCAGCCTTCCACCCGGTACATATCAAAGTGGTACAGCGGAATGTTGCCCCGGTACTCGTGTATCAGCGCAAAGGTCGGGCTCGATACACTGTCGCGTATGCCAAGCCCCCTGGCTAGGCCCCGGGTAAAGGCTGTTTTCCCCATACCCATTCCGCCGGTATAGGCCAGCACTTCCCCGCCTTTGAGCGAGTGTGCCAGCTTTTCGGCCAGTGCTTCCGTTTCGGCCACACTGGCCGTATGATACACCTGTTTTTTCATAAATCAGAACAGCCCCGAAATTACGCCATTGGCGTCACAGTCGATCTTCTGGGCCGCCGGTACCTTGGGCAGGCCGGGCATGGTCATAATGTCGCCGGCATAGGCCACCACAAACCCCGCCCCGTTGGACAGGCGAACGTCGCGGATGGTCACGGTAAAGCCCGTGGGACGGCCCAACAGCTTGGCATTGTCCGACAGGGAATACTGGGTTTTGGCAATGCACACCGGCATATTGTCGCCGCCCAGCGCCTTGATGTCGCCCAGTGCTTTTTTCGCTTTGGGCGCAAACACGACGCCATCGGCCCCATAGATCTTTTTGGCGATGGTTTCGATCTTTTCTTCGATGGTCAGCCCGTCTTCATACAGGAAGTGGAAGGAATTTTCCTTTTCGCAGGCTTCCACCACTTTTTTCGCCAGTTCTACGCCGCCTTCGCCGCCTTTTCCAAACACTTCGGAAAGGGCAAAATCGGCGCCCCGTTCACGGCAATAGTTTTCAATAAATGCGAGCTCCCCTTCGTCGTCGGTCAGGAACTTGTTGATCGCGACTACCACCGGCACACCATACTGGCGCATGTTGTCAATGTGGGCGCCCAAATTCACAATGCCTTTTTCCAGCGCTTCGCGGTTGGGTTTGCCCGTGTCGGCTTTGGGCACACCGCCGTTATATTTCAGCGCCCGGGCGGTCGCAACGATCACGATGCACGACGGCGTAAGGCCCGCCATCCGGCATTTGATATCCAGGAATTTTTCGGCGCCCAAGTCGGAACCGAACCCGGCTTCGGTGATGCAGTAATCCCCCAGCTTCAGCGCCAGCTTCGTTGCCCGCACACTGTTGCAGCCGTGGGCAATATTGGCAAACGGGCCGCCGTGCATAATGGCCGGCGTACCTTCCAGCGTTTGTACCAAATTGGGGTTGATGGCGTCTTTCAACAGCGCCGCCATGGCACCGTCAGCACCCAGGTCACGGGCGTACACCGGTTCACCGGCATAGGTGTAAGCTACCAGCATGTCACCCAGCCGTTTTTTCAGGTCTTCCCGGTCTTTTGCCAGGCACAAAATGGCCATCACTTCGCTGGCCACCGTAATGATGAACCCGTCTTCTCTGGGAATCCCGTTAATTTTGCCGCCCAAGCCCACCACAATGTTCCGCAGGGCCCGGTCGTTCATATCCATGCACCGCTTAATCAGGATCCGGCGCTGGTCAATGCCCAATGCATTGCCCTGGTGCATGTGGTTGTCCAGCATGGCACACAATAGGTTATTCGCCGACGTAATCGCATGCATGTCCCCGGTAAAGTGCAGGTTGATGTCTTCCATGGGCAACACCTGGGCGTATCCGCCGCCGGCGGCCCCGCCTTTCACACCAAAAACCGGCCCCAACGACGGTTCCCGCAGGGCGATCACGGCTTTTTTGCCGATTTTAGCCATCGCCTGGCCCAACCCGGCCGTGGTGGTTGTTTTTCCTTCCCCAGCGGGGGTGGGGTTAATGGCTGTCACCAGAATGAGCTTGCCATTTTTCTCATTTTTCAGCCGGGCAAACAGCTTTTCGTTCAGTTTGGCTTTATACCGGCCATATAGTTCCAGTTCTTCTTCCTGAATGCCAAGACCTTCTGCGATTTTGGCGATCGGCACCAATGTAGCGGCCTGTGCAATTTCGATATCACTCAACAAAACCCATCACCTCATGCATTCATTTTTAACAAATTATATCATAAGAAAGGCCCAAGAAAAAGCAAATTTCCCTCTTTCTGAAAATTTTCTCTCAATTTGCCATGTTTTTGCAAAACCTTTGCAGGGTTTTTGGGCGGCTTTTCGTTGCCGTTTTTGGGGCCTATGTGGTATACTAAGAGAAAATTTTGGTTTTTGGCTTTTGCAATTTTCAATGAGGTGCCACCTATGTATCGATTCTTTAACCGTGTGTGGCTGTATCTGCGCCATGTGGATTACCTGCTGTTATCGCTGGTTATGGCTGTTTCGCTTTACAGCCTTTTACTTCTCAAAAGCGTATCCCGCGCAACAACGGCCAACTATTTTACGACCCAGCTGTTCGCCATCATCCTGGGCTTTGTGGGGGCGTGGTTTTTAACCCTGATCGATTACCACACCCTGGGGAACTTCTGGTACCTGATTGCCGGATTCAGCATATTTTTAATGCTGTACACCATGGTATTCGGCATTTCCATCACCAACGAAGGGGGCGTCAACGCCAAAGCCTGGATCAGTATTGGCGGCAAAACGTTCCAGTCTTCGGAACTGGTGAAAATCGCGTTTATGATTACGTTTTCGAAACACCTGGAACTGGTGTGCAGCCGCGGGCTGCAGGACCGCTTTTCCATGGTATTACTGCTGTTTGCCCATGCCCTTGTTCCTATGGGGCTGTGCCATTTGCAGGGCGACGACGGCGCGGCTGTCATTTTCTTCTTTATGTTTTTGTGCATGAGCTGGGCGGCCGGTATCCGCAAACGGTATTTTTTGCTGCTGTTTGGGCTGGCGCTGATTGCCGTGCCGCTTTTGTGGCAATTTGTACTCAGCGATTACCAGAAAGCCCGTTTTACGGCGGTCTATAATCTGGATGATCCGGTAGTCGCCCGGGGCGACGGATACCAGCAGTACCAGGCCCGTATTTCCATTGGATCCGGCCAATTTTTCGGGCGTGGGCTGTTCCAGGGGCCTCGGGTAGAAAATAACAGCGTGACTTTCCAGCAGAGCGACTTCATCTTTTCGGTCGCCGGGGAAGAATTGGGCTTTGTCGGCTGCCTGCTGATCCTCCTCCTGTTGTTCCTGCTCCTTGGCCGCGTCTTGTACGATGGGCTGAAGACCAAAGACCTCATGGGCCGCTGCCTGTGCGCCGGTTTCTTTGGCTGGGTGGCTTCCCAGACGGTGTTTAACATCGGCATGTGCCTGGCCCTCTTGCCGGTTATGGGCGTAACACTGCCGTTCTTCAGCGGCGGCGGTTCGTCGGCTATGTGTCTCTATTTTGGCTATGGATTGGTGCAAAATGTATTCCGCCATCACAAAGATGTTTCGGGGCTGAACCTGAGGCGGTTATAACGTACAAAAAGAAAGGTGCTTTTTCTGACACAAGCACCTTTCTTTTTTCCTTTCTTGCATCGAAACGGGAAACCCGGTATAATCAATCCATATAGCAAAGGAGCTGTTTTTCGTGAATCAATCCCCTCGTGCCGCTCTGCTGGTCATTGACATGCAGAACGGATTTTTAAACCCCGCATCGGCCCAGTGCATCCGTATGGCGGCCGCTACGGTTCCGGCCTGCGCGGCGGCGATCAAAAAGGCCCGGGCCCTACATATCCCGGTCTTCTATATTAAACGGCAGTACCGGATGGACGGCACCGACGTGGAACTGTGCCGCTATGCTTCCTGGAAGGCCGGTGGCTGTGCCATGACCCCGGGCAGCCATGGGCCCATTTCGGAAGAATTCCCCCCGGAATTGCAACCCCAGGATACCGATTATGTGGTAGTAAAACCCCGGTTTTCGGCGTTTTTTGCCACCCTACTGGATATGATCCTGCGGCGGATGGGGATCGACACGGTTTTGCTCACCGGCACGACCACGCCCAACTGCATCCGCACCACCTGTTACGACGCGTTGTCGCTGGATTACACGGTGGCCATTTTGCCGGAATGCTGTTCCTCCCAAACGGAAGCCATTCAGCAAGCCAACATGCAGGATATGGCCACCATCGGTGCCTTTATGCTGCCGCTTGCCGATTTTCTGGCTCAGGGCACCGGCCCCCTGCTTCCCACCTGGGAAAAGGAACAAGCCGCCCGCCAGGCCATACAGGCGCCATACATCCAAGGGGAGGAACACCCCGCCCTATGAGCCGCCTTGCTATGGTCGCTTTCCTGCGCCAAACCCATGGGAACCCCAAAGCCTGTATGCTGTGCGAGCCGCTTTGGGCCATTCCTCACGCGCTGGTAACCCCGTTCGCTTCGCTATATATGTACGAAAACGGATGCAACGATGAGCAAATCGGGCTGATCCTTTCGCTGGGCATGGTAGCCCAGGTCCTGTGTTGCCTATTTGGCGGCGTAATCACCGATAAATGGGGCCGGCGGTTGACGGCTTTTGTTTCGGAAGTGGCCAGCTGGTCGGTTCCGTGCCTGATCTGGTTTTTTGCCCGGGATTTTGTGTGGTTTTTAATCGCTTCGCTCTGTAATGCCATATGGCAAATATCCATTTTGTCCTGGACAGCCCTTTTAGTCGAAGACAGCGAACCCGCCTCGCTGGTTTACGTGTATAGCTGGATCGAAATCAGCGGAAAATTGGCGGCTTTTTTGGCCCCCATTGCCTATTTTTTCATGGAACGCTATGCCTTTGACCAAGTGGTTCGGGGGCTGTATCTCTTCGCATTTGTGATGATGACGGCAAAAGCGATTTTGCTGTACCGTTTTTCCCGGGAAACAAAACAGGGGCTTGTCCGCCGAAGCGAGACAAACGCGCTACCACTTCGGGCCATGCTGTGCGGGTATGGGCCTGTTTTGCGGCGCATTGCCCAGTCCCGCGCCATGCTCACCGCCTTTTTTCTGATGCTATCCTATAACATCACGAGTACCGTCATGAGCAATTTTTTGCCGCTCTATATTACCCAAAATGGCCAGATCAGCGAAAGTATGATCGCCGTTTTTTCGTGTTTCCAGGCTTTTGTCATTCTCTTTATGATGCTCACCATCCAGGGGCGGTTGGCCCGGCTTCCCTACCGGCCGGTTCTGCTGGCTGGGTTTGGCCTGTTTGTCTTGTCCCACATCTGGCTTTTATGCTTGCCCAGCGGGCATGTGGCTGTGTGGATTTTCTTCTACCTATTATATGCCCTGTCGCTAGCGCTGCTCTCCCCCCGCAAAAGTGCCCTGGTGGCGGGATTTACCGACCCGCAGGAGCGGGCACGGGTGACGGCCGTGCTTTCCATGGCGATGATCGCTTTGACATCCCCGATCAGCTACTTGACAGGGTTTCTCTCTTCCCTGGACCGCACGCTGCCGTTCTGGCTGGATATGGCCGTCGCACTTGGCACCTGTTGGATGTTGGTTACATCCCGGGCAATCAAACAGCTGGACCAAAGCCGGATCTAAAGGAGGTTTTTCATGCATATTCCGCAAAGCAATACCCAATCGCTCTCGATCCTTTCCTTTGAAGAAAGCCGGCTCGAGGCAGCCGGCCGGGATCGTCCGGATTACGACCGGGACGCCTGGCTGTATATTCCCGACCATTACGAGGAATACCGGTACATATTGGGTACCCGGGGCCAAAGGCCGCTGATTTGCTTGGGGGTAAACCCCTCTACGGCCGCTCCGGGGGCCCTTGACAACACGCTAAAATCGGTGGAGCGGATTGCCCACCATAACGGATTTGACAGCTTTGTCATGCTGAATGTCTATGCCCAGCGGGCTACCCGTCCGAACGATATGGACCGGACATGCAATGAATGTCTGCACGGGGAAAACCTGCAGGCTTTTCGCTATGTCTTGGCGCAAAGCGCGTCGCCGCCCTGTGTGTGGGCCGCCTGGGGCGCTGTGATTGAAAAACGCCCTTATTTATTTCACTGCGTGTGGGACATGATCGAAACCGGCCGTTCCTTTGGCGCCCGGTGGGTCAAAGCCGGCGCCCTTTCCAAAGCCGGACATCCCCATCATCCCCTCTATCTGCGCTCTGATACGCCGGTAGAAGATTTTGATATTGAATCGTATGTCGTAAACCAGCAAAAACGCTTTACTTCTCTGTAAGGTCAAAAACGGCAACCTTTTCGAAAAAAGGTTGCCGTTTTCTTTTACCAATACCGGATGCCAAATCCTGTAAACCGGCCGGTCTGCGGGTTATAGTACAGCAGCATCTTGCCGCCCGACATGACAAATAGAATTTCATTCTGGCTGGTGATTGTCGTATAATCCGTAAAGTAGAGTTCACACAATTCACTCATCTGGCTGTAGGCAAGTGGAAACCGCTGGCCCAAAACATTCTGCCCCTCTTCATCCACTTCGCTGGTCCCCAGGGCATACAAAAATTTCTGGAACGGCACAGTTTCGGAGATCCCCTGATAAAACATAAAGCCCCTCAGCTCGCTGATCCGGTAGATATCGATAAAGGTTTCGTCTTTCTCTTCTCTATCCACATACGCGCTTTCCTCTTCACTGGTTTGTTTTCCATCCTCGTAGAATTGCGTGGAATTGAGCGCTTGGGCACAGGCCTCTAAGATTTGGCGGGAAGATTCCCGGGTATTTTCCATGTCTTCGGTCCCTTCCAGCACTTCCTGGACCGAAAGCGTCTTGTCTGTTTCCGCCGCTAAATGGTAGAAAATCACCATAGATAAATCTTCTGTCGCTGCTAGACTCAGTTTACATTTGACGGGGTCACCGGTACTGTTTCGATAGAGCGTGATGGGCATATCCTGCACATACAAACAGGCATATTCCTCATCCCATTTCAAATACGTTTCCCAGTCGGCGGAATCCAGATAACCAAAGTCGCTTTCCATGCGGGTAACCAGCTGTTCCAAAAAGAACGTGACACTGGCAGAAGAAAGAATATGACTCTTTTCGCTATACAGGCTGGTATTCTCTTCTTTGAACTGATTAAACGGGAATAAGTTCAGCGTACTGCCCTCAGCGGCCAAAATGTCTCCGGCTGCAGCGGTTTTTTCGTAGGCATGAATGTCGCCGTCTTCCAATCCCGTTTTCCCAATAATTAAATCCATGCCAAACCAACCGCCCAACAAAATCAGAGCGGTGAGCACCACCACCAAGGCGCTGCTACCGGGCCATCCGGGCCAACACCTGGCATCGCCCGTTTTCCACTTCCACAGGTGTTTTCTGTTCATTCGGCACGGCCTCCTTTCGGCAGGAACACGTATACCTGGGTGCCCACTCCTTTTTCGCTATGAATCTTCAGGCGGCCCCCGTGCACCTGCAAAATTTCGCTGCACAAAGCAAGCCCCAATCCGGCGCCGCCTTTTTCCCGGGATCGGGATTTATCTTCCATGTAAAACGGTTCTGTGGCACGACGCACAGCTTCTTCACTCATACCAATCCCGTGGTCTTCCACCAAAAAGCAGAGCTCGGATTCGTCCGCATGGCAGGAGAGCAAAATGTCGCTGTCCTCGCGAGAGGCCTTGGAAGCATTGTCAATTAAATTAAAGAATAGCGATTTGAGCAGTTCATGGTCGCCAATTACCTGGCTGTCATCACATGACACTTGCAGGCTTTGTCCGCGTTTTTCCAATAAAGGGCGAACCGACAAGCTGATTTCATTGAAAAATTCCTGTACCGGTGCCGCGTCAATATCCAGCGCCGTGTGATGCATCACCGCGAGTTCCATGAGTTTCCCCGAAAGCCCGCGCAGACGCCGGGCCTCTTCCACGATGATACCGGCATACTCCTGGCGCTGTTGCGGGGTTACTTCCCGTTTGATCCGCAAAATATCGGCAAACCCCAAAATGGAAGTCAGCGGGGTTTTCATTTCGTGGGCCAGGGAATCGATAAACATTTTGCGTCCATCGGCAATTTGTTGGATTTCCTGCAAGTTGGTTTCAGCCGATTGCGCCATACGGTTGATGTTCCCGGACAACTCCCGCATTTCCGCCGAGCCTTTTTCAAGCAACCGCAACGAATAATCCCCTTGCTGCGCCATTTGCCGCAGGGTGCGGTTCATACGTCCCAAAGGCGCCAACAAAAAATAAACCATACCGAGCAGAATAACGGCAATTGACAGCGAACAGAACAAACTCATCATCTTGACAAATTTCCATTGTTCCTGAAACTGTAAAAATGTCTGGCTCAAATCTTTACACGTATAGAGGCAGTAAATGGATGAGCCCAGCGTGAGGGAACTGCCCGCAAAAAGCCGGTAGCTGCCCCCCGAGTCCGGCACGATCATGGTTAAGCATTCATCACTTTTCTGCACCTGCTGTAAATAATCGTCCGGCAACAGGTTTTGGGCGTCGGTATTGCCATTTTGTGTCACCAGGTTTTCACCCTCGAAGACAAATAAATCGGTACCACTGCTGCTCTGGCTGCGCACCAATTGGTCGATCACCTGGTTGACCTGTTCCCGGCTCATCTGGATTAAGTCGTCCCGCAGCTGTTTATAGGCAATATTATTGGAGATATTGACGCACAATAGCGTATTTTCCCGCACAGCGGCTTCTTCCGCCGACCTCAATGTGGAATTGATGTTTTCTTTCAAAATAAATACGGAAGCCAGGTCCACCGCTACCATAACGAGAGCCAGTGTGCACAGGAATACCTTTTGCCACAGTCTCATCGGTGGTTCCTACTTTCCAAACGGTAACCCAATTTAGAAATGGTGACAAGCCTCCCCTGTAAGCCCAATTTTTTGCGCACCTGCTGCACGTGGATATCCACCGTACGGCTTTCGCCCTCGAATTCATACCCCCAAACCGACGAAAGCAGCTGTTCCCGGCTGACAGCCAAATCCACATGCTTCATTAAGAACACCAGCACGTCAAACTGTTTGGGCGTTAGAGGCACTTCTTTCCCATCTTTTAAGACAATATGGCGCTGCTGGTCCACTTCGATTTCATCATACCGCAAAGTAGCCGGCTGTTCCTTGTGATAGCGCCGCAACACGACCTCAATGCGTGCCAACAGTTCCATAGCCTCAAAGGGTTTGACAATATAGTCTTCGGCTCCCAGGCGCAACCCCTTGACTTTATCGGTTACACTGCCCATAGCGGTGAGAAAAATCACCGGAATACCCCGGCTTTTTACCTTTTCAAGTACACCAAATCCATCCAGCTCCGGCAGCATTATATCCAGTAAAATCAGATCGAAAGGTTCCGAAAGAATACGTTCCACCGCTTCTTTCCCATCGGTACAGCACACACACTCGTAATCCATCATGGTCAGGGTGGCTTCGATCATCTGCGAAATATGCCGGTCGTCTTCCACAATACAAATCCGCGGCATAAAAAATCCCCTCCTCCTCAAAAAGTCCGTGTTTATTATAGCAAATCCGGTCCCTTTTAGGGAGAAGAAAGAAGTGAATTTGCAAAAAATTTACGAAAAAAGAGCCCCTTCCACATGGGAAGAGGCTCTCATTCCTAGCAAGAAAATGGATTACTGAAGCACACTGATCAGAACGCCAGCGGCCACAGCGGAACCGATAACACCAGCCACGTTCGGGCCCATAGCATGCATCAACAGGAAGTTGGCCGGATTTTCTGCCTGGCCTACTTTCTGGGATACACGGGCCGCCATCGGAACAGCCGACACACCGGCAGAACCGATCAACGGGTTGATCTTGCCACCGGACAGTTTGCACATCAGTTTGCCCATGAGCACACCGCCCGCCGTGCCGCCGCAGAAAGCGAATAGGCCCAGGAAGACGATGCCCAGCGTCTGGGGGGTCAGGAACACCGTACCGGTGGCCGTTGCGCCTACCGTGGTGCCCAGGAAAATGGTGATGATATTCATCAGTTCGTTCTGCGCCGTCTTGGCGATACGATCCACCACACCGGCTTCCTTCATCAGGTTGCCCAGCATCAGCATACCAACCAGCGAAGCCGCATCAGGCAGCAGCAGGGAGATAATAACCGTAACAATAATGGGGAAAATGATTTTTTCCAGCTTGGAAACCGGACGCAGCTGCGTCATCACAACCATGCGCTCTTTCTTGGTGGTCAGAGCCTTCATGATCGGGGGCTGGATAATCGGCACCAGCGCCATGTACGAATACGCCGCTACCGCGATCGGCCCGAGGAGTTCAGGCGCCAAGCGGGTGGTCACGAAAATGGCCGTGGGGCCGTCGGCACCGCCGATGATCCCGATAGCACCGGCCTGCTTCGTGGTGAAGTTCAACAGGATAGCACCGATAAAGGTGATGAAGATGCCCAGCTGGGCGGCAGCGCCCAGGATGAAGCTCTTCGGGTTGGCAATCAGCGGGCCAAAGTCCGTCATAGCGCCAACGCCCAAGAAGATCAGAGGCGGATAGATACCCAGCTTTACGCCCTGGTACAGGTACCAGAACAGGCCGCCGGTGGTGGGTACGTTATAGTACTGCACCCCATCCATCACGGTAATCGCATAGTTGGTATTCGCCGCTCCGTGTTCCGCGATGTAATCGGCCACTGTTTGCAGTTCCGTCGAGGGCTGTGCCATGATGTTGGGATACAGGTTCACCAGCAACATGCCAAAAGCAATGGGCAGCAGCAGCAGCGGTTCAAACTGCTTATGAATGGCCAGGTACAGCAGCACGCAGGAAACAGCGATCATTACGTAGTTTTCCCAAGTGGCCGTCGCAAAACCAGAGGTGGTAAAAATTTGGACTAGGGTATTCACCAGTTCGTTGAGGATTTCCACTTACGTTCCTTCCTTTCATAAAAATACTGAAAACTTTTTGAAATCGATCCAGGTGCAGGTTTCCCTGCCTAATTCTATCGGTTTTTAGAAAGGACGCGTACTTTCGATCATCCCCGCGCTGGCCCAAGCCGAACGGTTGGGGGTTACTCTCTTCACCCCGGTCACCACATGCGTGCCTGCGCCATACATAAAGTCAACGGCGGCAGCAATGGCGGCAATCACGTCGCCCGGAATGCCATCCTGTGCCGGTTCCGACACAGCCGCAGGCGCTGCCGGTACGGGAGCAGGTGCCGCTTCACTCTTCGCGGCAGCATGCGCGGCAGCCGTCGCTTTTTCTTTCTTTTCCTGTCTCTTTGCTTCCCTACTCTTCATTACAGCGAGAATAATCGATCCGTAGCCCTTGATGATCCCGATAAGCAGGAACAAGACAGCGAATACGATCACCAAGCCCGCTATAAGCACGACAAGAGAAGTCTCGAACTCGGTCATAAAAAGGTCGTCCCCCATTCTGTAAGAATCTCATTTCAGGGCCGCACAGAAATCCGTTCGACGCCATGAAAGAACAAAACATTTGTGTTTTATTATAAACGATAAAGCACCTAATTTCAATCATTTTTTGAAGAAAGTTGAAACAGAAATTCAAATTCCTTTAAATTTTTTTCATTTTCGCCTGGATATGACAATTTTTTGTCTGTTTTCTTCTTAAAAAACAATCTGGCGAAAAAAAATACCGTTCCTGCTTGCACCTGCACTTTTGTTGCATTATAATGAGGATGATAACATAGAGAAAAAGCCATATTTCCGTCTTTTCCATCAAAAAGGAGGCTTCGGGCCATATGGAAACAAAAACAGACAACGGAATGGGTACTTCCAAATTGTCACTGAAAATCCCTCAACATGAATCCCTGGGCCTGGCCGTTTTTAATTGCGGGCGGGAAGAATGCCGCCCCGGGTACAGCTGGGGGCCGGCTATCCGGGACCATTATCTGTTCCACTATATTTTAGAAGGGCGCGGCTCGTTTTTCAACGGGAACCGGACATTTTCTCTTTCCAAAGGAGACGGATTTTTGATTTGCCCGTCCCAAATGGTCAGCTACCGAGCGGATGAACAGACCCCCTGGACGTATAGCTGGGTGGGCTTTAACGGGGCTGATGCGGAACGGCTGGTGAGTTTGACCGGTATTTCCAAAGAAAAACCGATCTTCCATTATGACCGCGACAGTAAATTGAAAGACCTGCTGCGGGCTATCGTAGAGCACAACGGCCCCCGGGCCTGTGATGAAGCCCGGATGACGGCGGCTCTGTTTGATTTTTTGGCGGAACTGATGGAACTCTTTGGCGGCAACGTCTCTGTTCATAAAAGCGGGTACGAATACGTCAAAAAATCGATCCAGTTTATTGACCGCAACTATTCCCGCCCCATCGACATCGACGACATTGCCAGTTTTGCCGGGATCAGCCGCAGCCATTTGTACCGGCTGTTTATGCAGCATATCTCCATGCCCCCCAATGAATACCTGACCCGCTACCGCATCAACAAAGCGGCTATGCTCCTACGCTGTCACGACCTTTCTGTGGGGGAAGCTGCTTTTTCCACCGGTTTTTCCGACCAGCTGTATTTTTCCCGTGTCTTTAAGAAAATCAAGGGCGTACCGCCCAGCCGGTATTTGCGGGAATTGAAGGAAAATCAAACCCCCGCGCCCCTGGCATCAAAGGAGGAGGAATCATGAATCTTCCCAATCAAAAGAAGAATGCCGCCAGCCGTATTCACGACTGGGCACAAAAGGGCAGCCATCTGACCCCGGTGGAATGGGAACGCATGCCGGAAATTTACCTATACATGGACCAGGTGCTCACGTATATGCAAAGTATGCTTTCGCTGTTTGAACGCAGCGAAGAAACCCGGCTGCTCACCTCCAGCATGATCAATAACTATGTAAAAGATGGGCTGTTAGAGCGTCCGGAAAAAAAGAAATATGCCCGCCGCCACATCGCGTCCCTGATGATGATCTGCATGCTCAAGCAGGTACTGTCCATTCAGGATATTGCCGCCCTGTTAAAGCCTTTGATCACCAAACGGGAACTGAAAGATGTCTATACCGACTTCTTTGCCGTACAGCAGGATGCGCTGCAGGATGTGTGCCACCGGGTGGAAGATACCTTGCCCCAGGGCGAAGATGCTTTGCGGCATTTGGCCATGACCCTGGCGATTGAGGCCAACGCCCGGCGGGCGGCGGCGGAACGGATTATCTGTGAACTGCAAAAGGACCACAATTACGAAGAAGCGCTAAAGCGTGAAATGAAAAAATAGAAAAAGCCCTCCGCCCCATGAATTGCCCCAGTAAAAACGGACAATAGACAAAAAGCCCCTTAATGTAGGAAAATAGAACTACATTAGGGGGTCTTATTATGTCCGGGAAAAAAGGGATGAAAAAGTATCCGATAGGGATACGGGAAGAAGTGGTTTCACGAATCCGCGCAGGAGAAAGCCAACGTGCACTGAGTCGGGAGTATGAAATCAGTCGGCGTGCCATTCAGTGCTGGCTAAAGGAACCTGTTCCTCCAAAGACACGGGGGCGCAAACCGGCAAAAACACTGGCGGAGTACAAGAATGAGAACAAACGGCTGAAGATGGAAAATGAGCTGTTGCGGGATTTTCTGCGCTCCACAGGAAGGAAGTGAGGCCAAGGGTAAAATACGCCGTGATCTACCGGCACAGAAACGAATATCCGGTATCCGTTATGTGCCGCTTCTTTCAGGTATCCAGAAGTGGATACTATGATTTCGTCCATCGTCTGGGCAGGCCGGAGAAAGACGCAAGCCCTTGCAGAAATCATCGCCGAACAGCGAGAACGCAGCTTTTGTACGTATGGCTACCGCAGAATGTGGCTGGTGCTGAAGAAGCGAGGCATCCACCGTAATCCCAAGACCATTCTGCGTGTCATGGAGAAATATGGTTTGCTTGCGGAGATCCGCAGACGCAGAAAATGGCAGCAGATGGGCCAGCACGTACATAAATACCAAAATCTACTCAACCGAAAT
>CAKNOA010000024.1 GCA_930990065.1 uncultured Clostridia bacterium
CACCCCACTTGTTATTCAGTATATCATACTGTCTAACAAATGGGGTGCTGTTCAAAAAAGCATCCTCTTTTTTTACGTTCTTAATCTTCAAACCGGCCGCAGCACTTTTTGTACTTTTTCCCGCTGCCGCAGGGGCAGGGATCGTTGCGTCCGATCTTTTTGCCTGCACGCACCGGGCGTTTTTTGTCGCTGCCATCGCCGCCGGTAGCGGTGGTGGGCTTGGCAACCTGTTCCCGTTTGGGTTCTTCCTGGGTGCGTAGTTTGACGGTGAGCATCATGCGGGCCGTGTCTTCCCGGATTTGGTTAATGGTGGCATCGAACATATCCGAGCCTTCCACACGGTATTCCACGACGGGGTTCCGCTGGGCGTAGGCCCGCAGGTTGATACCGCGCTTGAGTTCTTCCATGGCGTCGATGTGATCCATCCAGTAACGGTCCACGTTCTTCAGCAGGATCACGCGTTCCAGCTCGCGGGTAATGGCAGGGGTGAATTCCTGTTCCCGTTTTTCGTACAGTTCGTGGGCCTTCTTTTGCAATTCGTTGACCACGAATTCCGGATCCAGATCTTCGATTTCATCTTTGGTAAATTGCAGATCGTCTTCCCCGATGAGCCAGCCCATGTACGATTCCCGCAGGCCGTCCATATCCCAGTTGTCGTGTTCCACATTCTTGGGCAGGTAGCGTTCCACTTTCGCTTCCAGGGCGGAATCGATCATGCGCAAAATGGCTTCTTTCAGGTCGGCGCCATCGAGTACTTCGTTGCGCTGCTTATAGATAACTTCGCGCTGACGGTTCAGCACGTCGTCATACTGCAGCACATTTTTCCGGATGTCGAAGTTGCGGGCTTCCACTTTCAGCTGGGCATTTTCGATGGTCTTCGTGAGCATTTTGGCTTCGATCGGCACATCGTCGGCCACATTGAGCCGGTCCATCATGGTGCCAATGCGGTCGCCGCCGAATAGCCGCATCAAATCGTCTTCCAGCGAAATATAGAACCGGCTGGAACCCGGGTCGCCCTGACGGCCGGAACGGCCGCGCAGCTGGTTATCAATCCGGCGGGATTCGTGGCGTTCGGTGCCGATGATATATAACCCGCCACAGGCACGCACTTCGTCGGCTTCGGGGCGGATCTCATCCTTGTATTTTTTCTCCAGTTCACTGAAGGTGCGGCGGGCGTCCAGAATTTCTTCGTTATCCGTATCGCCAAAGGCCGTCGCTTCGCTGATCAGCTCTTCGCTGTACTGCATGCGGCGCATTTCGTCTTTGGCCATATATTCGGCGTTGCCGCCCAGCATAATATCGGTACCACGGCCGGCCATGTTGGTGGCAATGGTCACGGCGCCTTTCTTACCGGCCTGGGCGATGATCTGGGCTTCTTTTTCATGGTACTTCGCGTTGAGCACTTCATGACGGATACCACGGCGTTTGAGCATAGAGCTGAGCTGTTCCGATTTTTCAATGGAAATGGTGCCCACCAGCACCGGCTGGCCTTTTTCGTGGTGTTCCACAATGTCGTCGATGACGGCGTTGAATTTAGCCTTTTCGGTTTTATAGACCAGATCGGGCAGGTCTTTCCGCTGGACAGGTTTGTTGGTGGGAATTTCCACTACATCCAGCCGGTAGATTTCGTTAAATTCCGTCTCTTCCGTCATGGCGGTACCGGTCATACCGGACAGCTTTTTGTAAAGCCGGAAGAAGTTCTGGAACGTAATGGTAGCCAGTGTTTTGCTTTCGTGGGCGACCTTCACATTTTCTTTGGCTTCGATGGCCTGGTGCAGGCCTTCGTTAAAGCGGCGGCCGTACATCAAACGGCCGGTAAATTCGTCGACAATGATGACCTGGCCGTCTTTGACCACGTAGTCGATGTCGCGCTTCATAATGCCGTGGGCGCGAATGGCCTGGTTGATGTGGTGCACAATGGTCAGGTTATCGGCGTCCGTTAGGTTTTCCACATTAAAGTACACTTCGGCCTTTTTCACGCCGCGACGGGTCAGGGAAGCGGTACGGGCTTTGTCGTTGACCACATAATCGTAATCTTTGTACAGCTCGTCGTTATCTTCCTTCTGGTTCAGTTCCGTTACGTGGGTGCACTTTAACGTGCGGGCGAACCGGTCGGCAATGGTGTACAGTTCCGTGGATTCTTCCCCCTGGCCGGAAATGATCAGGGGCGTACGGGCTTCATCGATCAAAATGGAGTCCACTTCGTCCACGATGGCAAAATTATGCCCACGCTGTACCCGGCGTTCTTTGTAGATCACCATGTTGTCACGCAGATAATCAAACCCCAATTCGTTATTAGTGCCATAGGTGATATCGGCGTTATACGCCCGGCGGCGTTCGTCGTTTGGCATATCGTGAACGATCAGCCCAACGGAAAGCCCCAGCCAGCGGTACAGCTTGCCCATCCATTCGCTGTCGCGGCGGGCTAGGTAGTCGTTCACCGTGACGATATGCACGCCTTCCCCCGACAGGCCGTTGAGGTAAGCGGGCAAAGTGGCCACCAGGGTTTTGCCTTCACCGGTTTTCATTTCGGCGATGCGGCCCTGGTGCAGCACAATGCCGCCGATGATCTGTACCGGGAAGTGGCGCATGCCCAGTACCCGGGACGAAGCTTCCCGGCACACGGCAAACGCATCGGGCAGAATGTCGTCCAGCGTTTCGCCGTTTTGCAGCCGCTCTTTTAAAAGCGGCGTCTGGTTTTTCAGCTCTTCGTCACTCATGGCCTTGTAGGTATCTTCCAGATCCAGTACGCTTTGGAGAATGGGGTCAAGGCGTTTGAGTTCCCGTTGGCTGTAACTTCCAAAAAGGGAAGTGAGAAAAGTCTTTTTCATGAAAGGAAATTCACCTCATTGATCAGGGTTCGGTGGTTTTCCGAGCCCAGTCCTCTGTCTATATCCATACACCCTGTTATTATACCATACGCCCCAAAGAAAAAAAAGGAGAATTCAGGAATAATTCTAAAAA
The DNA here is from genome assembly GCA_930990065.1 of uncultured Clostridia bacterium. Taxonomy (GTDB): domain Bacteria; phylum Bacillota; class Clostridia; order Oscillospirales; family Acutalibacteraceae; genus Heritagella; species Heritagella caecorum. The sequence continues at coordinate 2,965 of CAKNOA010000024.1, forward strand.
CAAGCCGGTTTTTCCTGTGAAAATCGGCGGGTCTGCCCCGTTGCGTTTTTGTATGTTTTTCGGTATACTCTTAAATAGTTAAAATTACGAGAAGGAGCTTGTGATAATGGAAGCAACACAGAACAAAATGGGGACAGCCAAAATGCTGCCACTGATTATTTCAATGTCATTACCGGCTATGTTTTCCATGCTGGTGCAGGCATTGTATAATGTGGTGGACAGTTACTTCGTATCCCAGGTGAGCGAAAATGCGCTGACGGCTGTTTCGCTGGCGTATCCCATTCAGATGCTGCTCATTGCCTTTGCGGTGGGAACCAGCATTGGGATCAATTCCCTGATTGCCCGCCGGTTGGGGGAAGGCAACCAGGAAGAAGCGGATTCGGCGGCCACCCATGGCATGTTCCTGGGGGTGCTTACGTGGGTGCTGTTTTTCCTGTTCGGGCTGTTTTTTTCGGGTGCGTTTATCGGCATGTATACATCCGACAGTGAAATTTATGCGGGCGGTACCAGCTATCTGTCGATTTGCTGTATTTGGTCGTTGGGTGTTTTTATCGAATGCAACTTGGAAAAAACGTTGCAGGCGACCGGCAATATGATCTGGCCGATGATTTTTCAGCTGACAGGGGCTATTGTCAACATCATTCTTGACCCCATGTTCATTTTCGGTTTTGCGTTTATTCCGCAAATGGGGGTAGCGGGAGCTGCCATTGCCACGGTTATTGGCCAGCACGCCGCCATGGTTGTTGCTATTATTGTGGTACTGACCAAAGATCATGCGGTGAAAATCCGGCTGCGTGGATTCCGTCCCAATTGGCAGACCATTCGGAACATCTACGTGGTGGGCATTCCGTCCATCATTATGCAGGCCATCAGCTCCGTAATGAACATCGCCATGAACGCTATTCTGGTGGGCTTTTCGTCCACGGCGGTGGCGGTATTCGGCATTTATTTTAAGCTCCAGTCCTTTGTTTTCATGCCGGTGTTCGGTCTGACCCACGGTGTGATGCCGATTATGGGGTATAATTACGGGGCTCGCAACCACAAGCGGCTGATGTCGGCCTTAAAGATCGGCATTAGTATTGCACTGCTGATTATGGCCGTCGGTACTGTGCTGTTCTGGGCGATTCCGGACGTGTTCCTGCAAATCTTTAATGCTTCGCAAAACATGCTGGATATTGGGATCCCGGCGCTGCGGACCATCAGCTTGTGCTTTTTGCCGGCGGCTTTGGGTATTCTGTTTTCCACGTTGTTCCAGGCAGTGGGCAAGGGTACCTACAGCCTGATGATTTCGCTGCTGCGGCAGCTGATTGTGTTGGTGCCGGTGGCGTATTTCCTGGCCAGCATCAGCGTGCAGGCGGTGTGGTATGCGTTCCCCATTGCGGAAGTGGTTTCCTTCCTGGGAAGCTTAGGATTCTTCTACCGTTGCCGCAGAAAAATGCTGCGTCCGCTGGATGCTCCGTCGGCCGCGTGATAAGGTAACGAGGCCAGAAAGATAGAAATTGCCTATTCGTTTTCCTACAAACCGAATAGGCAATTTTTTTGCAATTTCTTTGCGAAAACTTAAGAATTCTTAAGGCGCCAAAACCTTGTATTTTGGGTCAAAATGGCATACACTTAACATCGTAGAAAGCGATATTTCGAAGGGCCTAGCCAGAGGGGCTGGCCCACATTTGAAAAAGGAGCCTGTGAAAAAGGCTGATAAAGGTGAGGCCGTTTGCTTTTTGGCAAACGGCCTCGCTTCGTTGGTTAAGAAAAAGAGGGCGGCGTCAAAGCAAAGCTTAGCGCCGTCCTCTTTTCGTTCATAGAAATTAGTGGGGGTCGAGCAGGAACGTAAACGTAAATTCGTGTTCCTGCAAACGCAAATCCTCCCGCAACATGGGACCGCAGCTATTGGAGCCAATGCCGCTTTGCTTATAATCGAGGCACAATACGGTATAATCACAGGGTTGGGTTTCGTAATCATGCCGCTTCTCGGTGAGTTCTTCCTGGGTGACAGGCAAGGCACTGAAGCTAAACGGGGTGGGGGCCCACACCTGCAAAGCGGCCGCCTCGCTGCGCAGCCGCATGGTGCGCACGCCCCAGTGGCTGCCGTTTTCCTGGGGCTTTAAGTAGCCTTCCCATTCGTCTTCCACCCGGGAGCTGTAGCAGCCGAGGGACGAAGCCAGGTGCTTATCGCTGTAGCTTTCCAACGGGCCGTACCCGGTATAGGACAAATGGGCAAATTCTTTGGGCAGGAACAGGCGCACACCAAAGCGAGGCAAGAAAATTTTGGTGCCGTCGGGAACCCCCGGGATGCCGCGGGTCACATAGTTTTCGTTACGCACCGCGTGGAGGGAGGCAAGTACATGGCCGCTGCCGTCGATCTCCCACCGGGCCTGGATGGCCAGAATGTTTTCCAGGTAAACCGCCGAGAGCGCCATGCGGCAGTTAATGACCACTTTGCCGTCTTCCAGGCGGCTGTCACAGGTGTACATCCGGGGGAAGGCCCGGTCATAGCCCGCTTGCCGCCACATGGATGCGACATATTGGTCATTATCCGTCGGGGCTCGCCAGATGTTCAGTTCCATGGGTTTAGCAAGGAGCGTTATCTGGTTTTTCACCATGGTGTCAAACAGGCCCCGCCGCCGGGAAAAGACATACCGGAAGTCATTGCCGGTGATAACGATCTGGTTGCCCGTCTGCTGCAGGGAGGGTTCTTCTTCGCACACAAAACTGGGCATGTCCACCTCCGACGAAATGACCAGTTCGTCAAACCCCACCGGGAACCCGGCGGGCAGTATGCCGTCGTCTTTTTTCAGGGAATAGGACAGTACCACGGAGCGGTCGCCTTCCGTTAACAGCCGGCAGGGCAGCTCCACCCGCACGGACTCATGGGGCGGCAGCGGCGGCAGCGGCAAGGTGCCCCGGCGCATGGTTTCCCCACTGCGGCGCACTTCATACCGAACCGTAAACAGGGAAGACGCTTCGGTAAAATCACGGTGGTTGGTCAGAATTACCGCGCCGCCGGGTTCATTTTCCCACCGGGCCCGCAGAGGACGCATGGCATTTTTGTATTCCAGCAAGCCGGTGTGCGGCGTGCGGTCGGGATACACCAGCCCATCCATACAGAAGTTGCCGTCATGGGGGAACTCCCCAAAATCGCCGCCATAGGCATATTTTTCCCGATTATCGGGCGTGCGGCCCATATACACCGCGTGGTCACACCATTCCCACGCAAAGCCGCCGCAGAACCCGGGGTATTTCATCATTTGCTGCACATAGTCTTCGATGTCCCCCGGCCCGTTGCCCATGGAGTGGACATACTCACACTGGATAAACGGCTTTTTGTTGGAAGGATCGGCAAAATACGCGTCGATTTCCGCAGGGGACGCGTACATGCGGCTTTTCAGATCCAGGCAGCTCTGGTCGTACTCGGCGTCGGACGGGTCATACCCCACGCTTTCATAGTGAACCAGACGGGTGGGGTCGTACGATTTGACCCATTTGGCGGCGTCGACCATATTTTGACCATATCCGGATTCGTTGCCAAGGCTCCACATGACGATACAGGCGTTGTTTTTATCGCGGATCACATCGCGCTGCACCCGGTCCAAAATGGCGTCGTGGAACATGGGGTCCCGGGCGATGGTGGAAAAGCGGCCGTTTAATACCGTGCACACCCCGTGGGTTTCCAGATCGGCTTCCCCGATCACGTAAAAGCCTAGTTCGCTGCACAGCTGCGGGAACCAGGGGGCGTTGGGATAGTGGCTGGTGCGGATGGCGTTGATATTGTGTTCTTTCATCAGCTGCAGGTCCTTTAGGGCCTGTTCCCGGCTGATGGTGTACCCGGTGACGGGATCGCTGTCGTGGCGGTTGACACCGCGGAAGGTGATGGGGGTGCCGTTGAGTTCTACAACGCCATCGCGTACGGCGATTTCTCGAATCCCCACTTTCTGGGCGATGCATTCATCGGGGGTTTCCAACAGCAGGGTGTACTGAACCGGCGTTTCAGCAGTCCAAAGTACCGGATCAGCGACCGAAAACGTAACCGTGTCCTTTTGAATGTCACGGGTTTCCAGGCAGGAGCCTTCGGGGGACAGCAACGTAACAGAAACCGGCGGGGTTCCCACACAGTCGGTCGTTACCGTAATGGCGCCGGGCAAAGCCGTGCGCACGGTGAAATCCCGCACATGGTCCCGGGGCCGCAACAAGATGTATACATCACGGAAAATACCGCTCATGCGCAGCTTGTCCTGGTCTTCCATATAACTGCCAAAGCACCATTTGACAACCAGTACGCACAGTTGGTTTTCGCCTTCCTGCAGGAAGGGCGAAATGAGAAACTCACTGGTACTGTGGGAAACCTGGCTGTACCCAGCAAACAGGCCGTTGACCCACACATAAAAGCCGGCATCGACCCCTTCAAAATTCAGATAGCTGTCCATGGCAAGCTGCTCTTTTGTCAGGGTAAAAGAACGCAGATACAGCCCGCAGGGATTCTCTTGCGGCACATAGGGTGGATCAAAGGGGAACGGGTAGCGGATATTGGTGTACTGGTGGCGGTCATAGCCCAATGTTTGCCAACAGGAAGGTACCGGAACTTCATCAAAATCCGCTTCGACTTGTAAGAGTGAACCATCTTCGGAAAATGCTTCGTCAAAGCTTTCAAAATACCGGAAAAGCCAGTTGCCCGACAGGAAAAGGCGCCGGGAAGACTGGCCGCTTAACGCTTCGTCCCGCGTGGCGGCGGGTACATAATAGGCCCGGTTTTCTTCCGCGCCCGGATGTAACTGAGAAGGATTTTCATGCAGTTTTTCAAAAGTCATGGAGAGGAACTCCTTTCATCGAAATGCCCATCCCCATACGGATAGGCTAGAGCCCATACCCCTGGAATTTGCCGGATTCGCAACTTGACAATCAGGGGGATTTGCCCTACTATGGCTATTATAGAAGAAATCCTGCTAAAAGAACAGGGGAAATTCTTCTTTTTTCATGAAAAAAGGAAAAAGAAAGCGAGAAAACAAGGCTATGCGGGGCCTTGTAGAAAAAGGAGCGATTATGACTGGATTTTTGCTGACGGTGGTCTTTGTGCTGGTGGGATATCCGATAGGGAAACGGCTGTTTTCACAAAATCAGTCCGTGAAACGAAAAGCCTTGGGGCTTTTGGTGATTTTGGGTGGAGCCTTTCTATTCCGGATCATTTTGGCGCTATGTATCACCGGGTTTGAGACCGATGTCAACACTTTTAAGGCGTGGGGCAGCATTGTGCGTAGCCAGGGGCTAAGTAATGTATACTACGATGAAAATCTGTTCCTCGATTATCCGCCGGGGTATTTGTATGTGCTGGTAGCTTTGGATTGGCTGCGGTCTATTTTTGGATTGGCAGCGGAAAGCACCCTATATACCCTGATGATTAAGCTTCCTTCCATCGTGGCCGATTTGGTCACGGGGTGGCTGCTCTATCGCTGGGTGGTACCGCGCCAGGGGGAAAAAGCAGGGTTATTTTTTATGGCTCTGTATCTGTTTTGTCCGGCTATATGGCTGAATTCCGCCGTGTGGGGGCAAGTAGACGGCTTCTGCCTATTGGTGGGTATATGGGCTTTATTACTGCTGCTGGATGAAAAGTACCTACTGTGCGGGGCCGTGTACGGTGTGGCGCTGCTTTTAAAACCCCAGCAGATTTTTTTATTACCGGTGTTCCTCTTCTTTGTGGCTAAAAAGAGGAGCCTGAAAGGGCTAGGCCTAGGGTTCCTGGGGGCCATGGGGGCCCTACTCTTGCTGGCATTTTCTTTTGTGCGGGGGCTCGACTACGGTACCTTGCTGGCTCAGTACGTCGAAACCGTGAATAACTACGCCTACTATACCGTCAATGCCTTTAATCTGTATGGTATGTTGGGGCTCAACTGGCAGTCCTTGGACGGGCTGGCCGGTTGGGTGAGAACGGCGCTATCCTATGGGCCGGCGCTGGTGATGACCGCCGGTGGATGGCTGATGTATCGCCGTGCCAAAAGCTCCGAAGCGCTGTTTGGAGTGGCTTCCCTGATTTTTTCGGGGGTCTTCACATTTTCCATTATGATGCACGAACGGTACCTGTTCCCGGCGCTGCTTTTGTGGCTGATGAGCTGTGTCGTGACCGGTGACCGGCGGCAATGGGCTCATTTTTTGCTCATGGCTGGGGTGCATGGCGCCAACGTGTGGTTTGTGCTGGCATACCAGAATATCTATGTGGAGCCGTTTTCCCCCATCATTGTGGGGCTTTCTGTTCTGCAGGTGTTGCTGTTTATCGGGCAAGTTTTCCTATGTGTCGATTTGTTTGTACGGGGGCATCGGATGACGGGTATGGTGCAGAAACCGGTTTCTGAGGACAGCTGGTTCTTTGAGCGGGAAGAACCCCGCTTGAAGAAAAAGGACTGGGGTTTGATGCTCCTTGTGACCTTGGTCTATGCGGTAGTGGCGTTTTGGAATTTGGGTAGTACCTCGATGCCCGTTACCTGTTGGACGCCGCAGCAGGGCGAAGTGGTGGTGCTGCGCCTGGATGCCCCGGCGGATACCCTGCGCTATCTGCCGGGACTTACGGTACCGGTGGTGGGTGAATCCTCGGTAACCGGGGTAGACTGTACGATTTCGGTGTCGGTCGACGGGCTTTCCTGGGGAGAGGAAGTCCCATTGACCGGGGACGCCGTGTATACCTGGCAGGAAATACCCTATAACGGTTCTTTTTCGTACGTAAAATTGACGTCTGGTCATGCGCCGGCGGTACTAGCCGAAATGGCTTTCTTTGATGAACAGGGAAAGTATGTGCCCTACACCGTGGAACGCAGCGGTGAAACATCAGAGGCGCTGCACGACGAAGCGAGTGAGGTGCCGGAAAATCCCACCTGGTACGATTCCATGTATTTTGATGAAATCTACCATGCCCGTTCGGCGTATGAGTACCTACTGGGGGCGGAACCGTATGAAAATACCCACCCGCCGCTGGGTAAGTGGATCATGGCCATAGGCATTATGTGGTTCGGTATGAATCCCTTTGGATGGCGGTTTATGGGGGCGCTGTTTGGTGTAGGAATGCTGCCGCTACTTTATCACATGACAAAGCGGCTGACCCGTTCCAGCGGCGGGGCCTTTTTAGCCACGTTCCTATTTGCCTTCGACTTTATGCATATCACCCAGACCCGCATGGCGACCATTGATACCTACGCGGTGTTTTTCACTCTGGTTATGTTTGATGGCATGCTGTGCTTTTTGCAGAAAGACCTATTGCGCATGCCGGTTAGCCGCCTGTTGCGGCCGCTGGCTGTTTCCGGGCTGGGGGTCGGGCTGGGGGCTGCTGCCAAGTGGAATACCCTGTACGGAGCCGTAGGACTGGCGGTACTGTTCTTCTGGCGCATCCTTTCGTGCCGGCGGAATTTGGGACAAAACTGGCAGCGAAGTTATCTCACACGTCAGACGGTGCGGCTGATTACAGGATGTTTTGGTTGCTTTGTTTTCCTGCCCATGTTGTGCTATGGATTGGCCTTTTTGCCGCAGCTTTGTTTACCGGGGCACAGCTTGGGGGATTTTTGGGGCTACCAGACCAGCATGTATGACTACCACAGTTCCCTGCAGGCCACCCATGCCTTTTCCTCTTCGTGGTGGCAATGGCCGCTGATGGAACGGCCTGTGTGGTACCATGTGACCTATAATCCCGGCGGGCAGGAAGGCACGTTATGTACCATTGCCGGGATGGGATCACCCCTCTTGTGGTGGGGCGGCTTGGCGGCTTTATTGTATACCCTGGTGCGGGCGGTGCGCCGCCGCCGGGGGGTAGCTTGCTTTATCCTGGTTGGATATGGAGCCTGCTATGTGCCGTGGATGCTGGTGTCGCGGCTGACGTTTTTGTACCACTATTTCCCCTGTGTGCCGTTTTTGGCTATGGCGGTAGCCTTTTGGTACACGAAGACTTTTGAAACAGCGGGCAAAAAGCCGTGCCGTCTTTTGTTCCCGCGTTCGCCCCACCGCTTTTGGCAGAAAGTGACGCTGGGGGATGGCATAATTACAGGGCTGTGTATCATAAGTGTGGGGTTTGTGATCCTGTTCTGGCCGGTGATTACCGGGGTGCCAGTTAGCTCTTCGTATATTCACTGGCTGCAATGGCTGCCCGGCTGGTTCTTTGGCGGATAAAAAAAGAGCAGGGAGTTTTCCCTGCTCTTTTCTCGTTTTGGGTGAATGGATTAGGAAAGCCGGGCAGCCACAAGACGGTTGACCATACCGCCGTCGGCTTTGCCCTTGACCCGGGGCATCAGGTTCTTCATAATCAGGCCCTTGTCTTTGGCGGTGGGGGCCGCGAGCCCCAGTTCCTGCAGTACCGTGTCGATGACGGCCGCCACTTCTTCTTCGCTCATCTGGCGGGGCACAAATTCCTCATACACGGCGATGCGGGTCTGGCATTCTTCGCGAATATCACTGCGGCCTTCCGGTGCACTTTCCATGGTTTCCCGCAGTTGCTTGATTTCCCGGCGGACAACGGCATTTTCTTCCTCTTCCGTCAGGTCGGCGCGCTTATCGATGGCTTTGGCTTTCAGAGCCGCCAGAAGGCTGGACAGCGCATCTTTGCGCGGTTTATTCTTTTCTTTCATGGCCTGCATCATCGCAGCCCGTACGGTATCGATTTTTGACATAGATGAACTCCCTTTCGGCATAAAGTAAAAGGCCGGAACATACCAGTCTATTTTTTATTATACCTTTTTTCGGGCGCTGTGACAAATAAAAAGAAAATGAAAGAAAAGAGGGGATATTCTGCATGGGAAAAATAAAGGTAAAAGGATAAGAGTAGACGAATTAGGGAAGAAATGGGATGAAATATGGATGGCTTTTTTGCTTTATTTTGATAAAATACTGAATTCTTCCTTGACAAACCGGAGGGCGGCGCGTATAATCATGAATAAACAACGAAGGGAACTTGCAAAATGTTCTCGCGTTATGTGGGTAAAGGAAGGTTTTTTAACATGACCGGTTTGCACGGCAAAATGTCATCGTGTTCATGGTGTACAGTTTCTTCATCACAGAAGAAGGCTGCTTTTTGGCATGCTTGCAAACCCGGTACAGAAAGAAAAGAGAGCCCGGTATAACCCCGAAATAAAGACGGGGCAGGGCAAGGTTCTTTCGAAGGGGAGCCGGTAATCCGGCACCGTTTGAACAGGTGGAAGCTAGCAGAAAGCAGTGGGAAAAAGTTCCCGTGCTTTCTGCTTTTTTATTCTTTTTGAAATTTTTGGTTGGAGGTATGAACCATGGAACGTGTGTATAATTTTTCGGCAGGCCCTTCGCAGTTGCCCTTACCCGTGTTGGAGCAGGCCCAGCGGGATTTGGTCAATTATTCCGGCGCCGGTTGCTCGGTGATGGAAATGAGCCACCGCAGCAAGCCGTACCAGGCCATTATCGACACGGCCCAGGCCACGCTGCGGCGGATTATGCAGATTCCCGATGAGTACGAAGTCCTGTTTTTGCAGGGCGGCGCGTCGCTGCAGTTTTCCATGGTGCCCATGAACCTGGCAAAACGGGGCCAAACGACGGCGTATGCCGTGACCGGCCAGTTTGCTAAAAAGGCGTTTGAAGAAGGCAAGCGGTGGGGCAATGCCGTGGCGGTGGTCAACGGAAAAGAAAACGGCTTTACCCGCATTCCGGATATTACCGCCGATATGATTCCGCAGGATGCCGCGTACCTGCATATTACGGGGAACAACACCATTTATGGTACGACCTTTAACACCCTGCCCGAAACCGGTAACGTTCCGCTGGTGTGCGATTTGTCGTCGGTGATTTTGGGCAAGGAATTCGACGTTTCGAAATTTGATCTGATTTACGCCGGCGCCCAGAAAAATATGGGCATTGCGGGGCTGACGGTGGTCATTGTGAAGAAAGACAAACTCACCGATGACCTGGACCCGATCATCCCCACCATGCTGCGCTATAAAGTCATGGCCGACAAAGGTTCCATGTACAATACGCCCCCGTGTTTTGCCATTTACATGGCGGGGCTGGTGTTCCAGTGGGTCGAACAGCAGGGAGGCGTAGCGGCCCTGGAAAAAATCAATACGAAAAAAGCGGGGCTCCTCTATGACTACCTGGATGATTCCAAGGTGTTCCATCCGGTGGCGGATAAAAAAGACCGTTCGATTATGAATGTGACGTTTACCCTGCCGGATGACGATATGACGGCGGCATTTATCCGTATGGCCACCGAACGCGGCATGATCAACATCAAAGGGCACCGCAGCGTGGGCGGTTGCCGGGCTTCCATTTACAACGCTATGCCCATCGAAGGCGTGGAAAAACTGGTACAGTGCATGAAAGATTTTGAAGCGGGGCAGCGGGATTAACGCCCACAGACAGGAGGAACAGAGCCATGTACACCGTAAAAACCATGAACAATATTTCCGACGTGATCAAACAGACCCTTAAGGCGCCGCAGTACGAAGTCGGCCCGGACCAGGAAACATACGACGCGCTGATGGTGCGGTCGGCGGATCTGCACGAAACCGCCTTTCCGCAGACGCTGCTGGCCATTGCCCGCGCCGGGGCCGGGGTGAATAATATCCCGGTGGAAGCGTGCACGGAACAGGGCATTGTGGTGTTTAATACGCCTGGAGCGAATGCCAATGCCGTGAAAGAACTGGTGTTGTGCGGTATGCTGCTTTCCTGCCGGAAGGTGATCGAAGGCACTGAATGGGTGCGCGACGCCCACACCCGCGGCGAAACGGGCATTGGCAAACTGGCGGAAAAGGCGAAAAAACAGTTTGTGGGGCCGGAACTGCTGGGCAAGAAATTGGGTGTTGTCGGGCTGGGGGCCATCGGTGTACTGGTATCCAACGCGGCCAGCGACGGGCTGGGCATGGAAGTGATGGGGTACGACCCGTTTTTGTCGGTCGAAGGGGCGCTGCGGCTCTCCCGGTCGGTAAAACTGACGGCAGACTTGGACGCGCTATTTAAAGAGTGCGATTATGTCACGCTGCATTTGCCGCTCAACGACCAGACCCGTGGTATGGTCAATGAAAAGGTAGTAGCTACCATGAAAGACGGTGCGGTGCTGCTGAACTTTGCCCGGGGCGGGCTGATCGACGACGAAGCGGTGCTGGCAGCCGTGAAAACCGGCAAACTGCGCCATTATGTGACCGATTTTGCCGACGATACTATTGCCGGGCAGGACGGCGTGATTGTCATGCCCCACTTGGGCGCTTCCACGCCGGAATCGGAAGAAAACTGTGCCGTGATGGCGGCGGCTGAAATTCACGATTACCTGCAAAACGGCAATATTACCCATTCGGTGAACCTGCCCGCTTGCAGCATGCCCCGGGCGGAGGGATGCCGGGTCACCGTGATCAACCGCAACGTGGCCAACATGGTGGGACAGATGACCGCCGTGCTGGCGGCGGAAGGGCTGAACATTGAGAACATGATCAATAAGAGCCGGGGCGCCTACGCATACACCATGTTCGATCTGTCGGCGGCACCGGGCGAAGAAGCCCTTGCGAGATTACAGCAAATTGATGGGGTGCTGCGCATCCGGGTGCTACCGTGACGGCGGTGAAAGAGCGCCTGCACCGGTTGGGGGTGGAGGTGCCCACCATTTTATTGCCGGCACCCGAAGTGGATTTGACAAAATTTGCGGTGATCGCCTGCGACCAGCATTCCGCCGAACCGGCTTACTGGGACGAAACCGAAAAACAGGTGGGCGACGCCCCGTCGGCTTTACGCATGATCTTGCCGGAAGCGTGGCTGCAAAAGGACACGGCCCCCAAAAAGGAAACCCTGTGGCAGACGATGGAAACCTATTGCCGCGATGGCGTTTTGCGCGCTTGTCCGGAAGGCTTTTTGTACCTGCGGCGGCGCACGGTGTCGGGGGTGCGCCGGGGGCTGATGATGGCGCTGGATTTGGAAGCATACAGCTATACCCCCGGGGAAAAAACATTGATTCGGGCAACGGAACAGACGGTACCCGACCGCTTGCCGCCCCGGGCGGCCATCCGCCGGGGGGCTTCCTTGGAGATGCCCCATGTGATGGTGCTGATTGATGACCGGGACGACCGTCTCATGCAGCAGATGGAAGCATGTGTGGCCGGGCAGCCGGCGCTGTATGATTTTGAGCTGATGCAGGGCGGCGGTCACCTGGCAGGGTACGGCGTGCAAAAACCGGAGGATTGGGCCCTGGTCGCGGACATATTGGAAGAGCTGCTGGCAAACAGCCGCGACGGGCTGCTGTTTGCCGTGGGGGATGGCAACCACAGTCTGGCAGCCGCCAAATTGTGGTGGGAAGAAAAGAAAAAGAATCTGTCCCCCAAGGAAAGAGAAACCGATCCGGCCCGGTACGCGCTGGTAGAAGTGGTGAACCTGTATGATCCGGCTATGCCGTTTTTGCCCATTCACCGCTTGCTGTATGGGGTAAACCCGGAAGATGTGCAGCGGGAACTGGGATTTTCGGCGGAAAACCCGCCATCGTTGCAGCAGTTGCAGCCGAAACTGGACGCCTTTTTACAAAAACACCCTGGTGCGCAAATCGAATATATTCACGGCAAAGAGGAATGCCGGGCGCTGGCTTTCGAGGCGCCTGACCGGTTAGCGATTCTGTATGATACATTTGACCGCGGATCGGTATTTGCCACAGTGGAACAAAATGGGGTATTTGTACGCAAAAGCTTTTCGCTGGGAGAAGCCTGTGAAAAGCGGTATTACCTGGAATGCCGGTGCATTCAGGCATGAAACACAAAAAGACAACAAAAGGCCGGCGCTTTCAAAAGCGCCGGCCTTTTGTTTTGTTGGGATATTCGGAAAGTCTTTGGTTTCTGCCCCTGAAAAACAGAAAACAAAGTTGTGTAAACAAAGGAAAAATTACGGTTCGATGACGAACGTATGGATCGTATGGGCGGGAATGATTTCCGTAAAGCTTTCATCCCCCCGGGTGAAGGTGAACGGGCGGTCTTCGTTCATGCTGCTGCCCACCACCAAAACCAGGGTGCCGTCGGGGTTTTCGAAAGCGACCGTGTTGGCCGCCCAGCGGCCTTGCACCGGGCAATACCGGGCGCCCTTCTTCACAAAATGGGAGAAGTGCTTCATCAAATAGTATTCCGGCTGCAGCGTTAGTTTGCCATCTTCACTGACGGTAACCAGGGAATTTTGACGCCAGCCCCAGGTGGAGATACCGCCTTCCATCAGGGCCATATTCCAGTAGACATACCGTTCGGCCCCTACGCGGAAGTACCGCCACATCTGCCGGAAGATGTATTCCATCTGCGGCCAGTCGTTCAGGCTGTCGCCGCATTCGCTTTCGGTCTGCATCACGCGCATTTCCGGGTAAGCGGCCAGGATTTCGTCAATCTGGTGTTTGCCGCCCCACTGGACGCCAACCCCGGTGATATACCGGCGGGCCTCGTCATCGGACAGAATGGTGTTGGCAAACTGGTCAAAATAGTCACAGTCCGGGCTGTTCCCCGGGCCGGGCCAGCGGATATCGGTAAACGGGCCGTTGATCGTGCCCAGCCAGATTTCGGCTTTTTTCGGGGCCTTTTCCATTTCGGGCCCTAGGTACCCTTTGATGAAATCCCGCATGTCGCAGCCATACCACAGGCAGCTGGGGAATTTCTGGTCGGCCATGGGTTCGTTCTGTACATGCACCATGGAAACATCGACGCCCTCTTTGTCATAGGCGTCTACAAACCGGCAGAAGTATTTGGCGTAGGCCGAAAGTACGGCCGGTTCCATGCGGATGCGGCCAAAGTTGTAGGCTTTTTTCGTTTTCATCCACACCGGCGGGCTCCAGGGCGACGCGAACAGCGTCAGCTGCGGGCAGCTCTTCTGGGCTTCGTGGATGTAAGGCAGGGTATATTTTTTGTCCCGTTCAATGGAAAAGTGGGTCAAATCGTAATCGTCTTCGTCCGATTCGTCGCAGCTGTACCACGAAAGGCTGAAATCGTTGGCGCCAATGGAGACACGGCCGCAGGTAAAACCGCACCCTTCCGGCGAAAACAGGTCATGCATAAAGGCTTCCCGGTCTTCTTTGGGTGCGCGCAGCAAGGCGTCCCATCCAAGTTCGTTAAAACAGCCGCCAAAGCCCAGGATTTCCTGCTTTTTTTCACCCGTTAACGAAAGCGTTTGGGTGGTGGCAGGGCGGGCCGTAACCGGTTGTTCCACAAACCGCTGGGTTTCGCTGGTGGCGATATGGCGGATTTTCATCAGACATCCTCCTCGCAATTTGGGTGCTGTGTTGAGAAACGGCCGGCACCCAAATAGATAATTTCAATAGAACACAATAGATTATACCAGATAAAAGTGGGGGACTACAGGGGCTGAATCATGGAAAATAAGGAAAAAACACAGGAGTTTTTCCGAAAAGGGTCGGTTTTTAGATCTGCCCGATCCATTCTTTGTGGCGGCCATCCCGCAAAAAGACCGGAATCACCGAAAGCGGCGCTTCGGCGGTGATGGTCTGACCGCCCTCAAACTCCCGGCCCGTATGCAGGTCCGTCCAGCGGGCGCCCTTGGGCAGATAAACCGGACGGTTTGTGGCCCCTTCATACAGGATAGGAGCTACCAGCACATCGGGCCCGAATAGGTAGGTTTCTTCTGTTTCCCAGCAGGTGGGATCATCGGGGAATTCATAGAACAGCGTGCGCATAACGGGGGAGCCCTTTTCGTGGGCCTCTTGCATGAGGGAACGGGTGTAATCCCGCATGGTTTCCCGCAGCATCATGTACCGGCGCAAAATTTCGTACACGTCGTCACCAAAGCTCCATACTTCGTTATCCGAACCGGTGTGGCAGTTTTGCAGCCCGTCGCTACCGTTAATCATGGTATCGGGCAGACGGTCACCGTGCAGCCGCATCACCGGGCAGAACGTGCCGTATTGGAACCAACGCACCAGCAGTTCCCGGAACGCCGGCGACGTGGAATCACCGCCGGAAAATCCTCCGATGTCGGTGGTCCACCACGGAATGCCGCAAATCCCCATGTGCAGCCCGGCGCACAGCTGGCTGCGGAAATCTTCGAAGGTGGAATGGACGTCGCCGCTCCACACCAGGGCACCGTACCGCTGGCTGCCGGCCCAGGCGCAGCGCACCAGGTTGACGATTTTTTCCTGGCCTTCCTGCTTCATGCCGTCATAGAACAGGCGGGAGTACATTTGCGGATAGACATTGCCGATTTGTACGTTGGAGCCGATCTTGTAGCGGTAGTTGTCAAATTCGTATACGCCATATTCCGGTTCGGCTTCATCCAGCCAGAACAGGCTGACGCCGTTGTCGTAATAATTCTGTTTGCACTTTTTCCACACAAAATCCCGGGTTTCGGGGTTGGTAGCATCCAGAAACAGGCTGTCGCCGCCAAACTGCATGGAGACTTTGACCCCGTATTCCGCCTGAATGAGCAGCCCTTTTTCCTTCATTTCCTGGAAGTTTTCGCTGCGCAAATCAATTTGCGGCCAGATGGACACCATGAGCGCCACGCCCAGTTCTTTGAGTTCCTGGCACATGGCTTTGGGATCGGGAAAGAATTTCTCGTCAAAGCGGAAATCCCCCATGCGCGGCCAGTGGAAAAAGTCGATGACAATCACATCCAGCGGCAATCCCCGGCGTTTGTATTCCCGGGCGACTTGCAGCACCTGTTCCTGGTTCCAGTAGCGCAATTTGCACTGCCAGAATCCAAGGCCGTATTCGGGCATCATGGGCACGGTACCGGTGGCTTTGGCATAGGCTTCTTCGATTTCGGCGGGCGTGTCCCCGGCGGTTACCCAGTAATCCAGCTGTTTTGTGCTCTGGGCGACCCATTCGGTGCGGTTGCGGCAGAAAGAAGCGCGGCCGATAGCCGGGTTGTGCCACAAAAAACCGTACCCGCGGCTGGAAAGTACAAACGGCACGCTGGCCTGGGAATTGCGGTGGGCCAGTTCGAACGTACAGTTTTTGATATTCATCACGGCCTGCTGGTATTGGCCCATGCCGTACAGTTTTTCATCCGGATCGCTGAGGAAGGAAGCGGTCAGTTCATAGTCGCCGCCCAAAATGGGTTTAAACCGGCGGGCGTACAGATTTAAAGCGCCGTGCCAGTTAAGTTCCCGGAACAGCTCTTTGCCGTGCTGGTTTTCATAGGCGATTTCGCACAGGCCGCCTTCATTCTGGGTGAGCACAGCGCGCAGTTTCCCGTTTTGGATGGTGGCGCCGTTTTCCTCCACGTGAATGACCGGTGTGCTGGGGGCGGGAGGGAGCAGGGCGTAGTCGGTATCGAGGATCGACCCCATTTTGACAGCCCGCACCCGCAAACTGTTTTCGCCCCAGGGCTCCACCTGGACAATTTCGCCGTTATACCGGGCGATCAGGGCGTTCCCTTTTTGTTCGAACATGCTCATAGTTTTTCATCCTTTCATAGTGTAAGAGTAAGTGGCAAACGGTCTGTGCCGTTTATTGTGAGGAACCCTTCGAAAGAGGTTCTGATACCGATAAAGAGGGGGCATGCAGCAGCATACGAATGCGGTAGGATTCCCCGGGGTACAGGCTGTCCATGGCCAGGCGGATTTCCTCCTTATTGGTGGTAAGGCCGAAGGGGACAGCTGCCAAAAGGGGGGCTTGCCCGTTATCCGGTTCGATCAGCGCTGCCTTGCGGCCGGTAAACGCCGAAATGGGTGTATGGAGGCCCATAATAAGCAGCCGCTGCCGCGAACCGTCCGGCAGCATCGTATACCCCAGATTCCAGGAAGAAGCGTGGGTTTTACAGCTGGCCTGCTGCCCGGCCGGCCGGTCGATCACACCGGACACTTCCCCAGGTGCCTTTAAGGGCGGCGATGGGTAACGCTGACGCAGTAAACCTGTTGTAAGCCGTGCCAGGGACGAAACCAGAATGACCCCCAGGGCCATGGCGCCGGCTACCCCCAGGGTTTCCAGCAATTTCGCAAGGAACAAGTCGGCCTGGCCCGAAACGGCATATTTCATGCTGTAATAGATGCCGGCGCCGGGCACCAGCGAAAAGAGTCCCGTGATCAAAAATACCGTTACCGGCGCTTTGCGCACCCGCGCCATGGCTTCGCTATAGAGGGCAGCGGCCAAGGTACCGAAAAAACTGCGCATGGCGACCCCAAGACTAACGGGGGTGAGTAAATAGACCGCCAGCGCGACACAGCCGCCAATGGAAGTCCACAAGAGCGTACGGCGGCGCACGTTATTGCTCATGGAAAAACCAAAGCACCCGATTACACAACAGGCAATCGCTAAAAAGAAAGGCAGTTCATCCATGGTTTAAAAGCCACCTCCCATCAACACAGCGGCCCCTACGGCCCCTAACGCAATACTCACAGCGGTCAATATGACATCGGCCAGTTTGCTGACACCGGCGGTCAAATCCCCGGCCATGACGTCGCGAATGCAGTTTGTCAGGGCTAGCCCCGGTACCAAATTCATCAGCACGCCAATGATAATGGCATCGCTGTGAATGGCGGGAAAGACAAACGAAAAAGACATGGAAATAGCGCCAATGCAGAAACTTTCCAGCAATAAGTTAAAGTATGCGTTCACATGCAGCCGCCCCAGCGGGAAAGACAGCAGGGCCACCAGTACCGCCGGAATCAGGGACAAAGCCGATTCCAAAAAGCCACCGCCAAACAACATGGTGAAGCCGGCGGATACTAGCGCCCAGGCGACACACATCTGCCAGGACTTATACACCGGCATAGAAAGGATGCGGTCCACTTCCCGGTCGATGGTATCAAAATCCGGTTTTAATAGGCAAATACGGCGGCACAGATCACTTAAAGCCATCATGCGGGATAAATTGGTGCAATGGCTATTGACGCGCACACACCGGGTGGCGGTTTTTCCATCAGGCAGGCTGACCGAGGCGATAACCGTGGTGGGCACGCAGTACACCTGGGATTCACTGGCGCAGTAAGCCCGATGAATGCGGTAGATCGAGTCTTCCACCCGGTAAATTTCAGCTCCGCTTTGCAGCATCAGCACGCCAATACGCATGCTGACCGAGAGCAGACGGTTCATATAGGTATCCAATACGTTTTAACCCCTTTTCACAGACATGCAAACGGCTTTTCCAAAGCGAAAAGCCGTTTCCTTCAGTATAACAAGCCCGTTTTTTAAGTGCAAGAATCTTTCGGGGAAAATTCCGGCGGAAAAACCACAAAAAGAGCATTGCATTCGGGCAGGGAATAGCCTATAATCTAAGTTGTATGGACTGGATGACACAAGTTGTATGAAGAAGACAAGATAGTGGCCAAGAAAATTAGCAAAGGGAAAGCGGGCGAAAAACATGAGCAACCATCCAAAACAAGGAGCCAAATATCAGATCCTGATGGATCATATTAGAAAAGATATTAGCGAAGGCCGGTATAAAACCGGGGATAAACTGATGAGTGAAAACCAATTGTCGGCCGCCTATGGCTTTAGCCGGCAGACGGTGCGCCAAGCGCTGGGCATTTTGGAACAGGAAGGCGTTCTCGTACGGCGGCGGGGCAGCGGCACATATATTGCCGGAGGACGCAGCACGCAGCGCACCCGTACGATCGGGCTGATCGCCACGTATATTACCGATTATATTTTCCCGGCCATCATCCGGGGAACCGAAGAAACTTTGTCCGCGGCGGGCTATCATTTGTCGCTGGGGGTTACGCAAAACCGGGTGGAAACCGAAGCCCAGCTATTGCATTCGTTTATCGAAAGCGGAGTGGACGGGCTGATTGTGGAAGGCACCAAGACGGCGCTGCCCAACCCGAATATTGAGCTTTACAACAAACTGCAGAATATGGGTGTGCCCTGCGTGTTCTTTAACGGCTTTTATCAGGAACTGCCCGGCAGTGTGTATGTGGTGACCGATGACCGCGCGGCGGGGTATGATGCCGTGAAAGTGCTGCTGGGGGCAGGCTGCACCCGGTTGGGCGGGATTTTTAAATCCGATGACCGCCAGGGCCATGAGCGGTACGCCGGTTTTGCCAAAGGATTATCCCAAGCGGGGGGCGTACTCAACGACGACAACGTGGTGTGGTATTCCACCGGGGACAAAGCAGACTTATTCCATGGCGATATGGCCCACCACGTGATCCAGAGCCTGAAAAATTGCGACGGCGTGGTGTGCTATAATGACCAGATTGCCTACGGGCTGATTGAATTGCTGCGGAACCATGGGTTCCATGTGCCACAGGAAATTTCTGTGGTGGGGTTCGATAATGCCAGCGTGTCGGATTATTCGCCGGTGAAGATTACCACATTTGAGCACCCCAAGGAAGCCATGGGGCACCGGGTGGCCGAAAAGATCATTCGCATGGTGGAAACCGGCCGTCCGGAACCGTCGGATGTCATGAAAATGACCCTGGTGGAAAAAGAGAGCGTGGCCCGGCTGAAATAAGTAGAGCCGGGTTCGTAATAGGGACTGCTGATCCCACCAAAAGGAGGATTTATCATGCTGGAAAAATTAAAGGAAGAAGTTTACAAAGCCAATTTGCTGCTGCCCCGTTACGGGCTGGTGGTGTTTACCTGGGGCAATGTGTCGGGCATTGACCGGGAAAAAGGCTTGTTTGTCATTAAACCGTCCGGTGTCGATTACGATACCATGACCCCCGACGATATGGTGGTCGTGGATCTGGACGGAAACAAAGTAGAGGGGAAACTGAACCCTTCGTCCGACACGGCAACCCACGTGGAACTGTATAAGGCGTTTCCGAATATCGGCGGCGTGGTGCACACCCATTCCCGCTGGGCGACGATTTGGGCTCAGGCCGGGCGCGATATTCCGGCGTATGGGACGACCCACGGCGATTATTTTTACGGCCCGGTGCCGTGTACCCGCCGGATGACGCCCGCCGAAATCGGCGATGATGTGAGCGGCGAATACGAAAAAGAGACCGGCCGCGTGATTGTAGAAACTTTTGAGGGCAAGAATCCCGACCATATCCCTGCCGTACTGGTACAGTCCCACGGGCCGTTTACCTGGGGCAAAGACGCCATGGAAGCGGTGCACAATTCGGTGGTGTTGGAAGAACTGGCCATGATGGCCTGGCATACGGAAGCAATTGCGCCGCAGCCCGGCCATGTGATGCAGCAGGAACTTCTCGATAAACATTTCCTACGCAAACATGGCGCACATGCTTATTATGGGCAGGGGCATCAAAATAAATGATCGAAGCGATTTATAAGATGAAGCCTTCGTGCCACCAGGCGGTATGGGGGGGAACGAAATTACTGACCGAGTACCGGCAGCCCGCTGGGGCAAGTACCTGTGCCGAAAGCTGGGTGCTGTCGGCCCACGAAAACGGAAGTGCCACCCTTGCAAGTGGGAAGGCCGCCGGTGAGCGGTTTTCCGACTGGATTGTGGGGGACGGAGCCTGTACACTGGGCACACACGGAAAAACGTTCGAGCGTTTTCCCGTGCTGATTAAGCTGATTGACGCGGCGGCGCCTTTATCGGTACAGGTTCACCCCGACGATGCCTTTGCCTGGGCGCATGAGCATGAATACGGCAAAACAGAAATGTGGCTGATTCTGCAAAGCGAGCCGGGTGCATTTCTGTATTTTGGCGTGGAGCGGGACCTTTCCCCCGAAGAAGTGCGGCAGCGGGCCGAAAACGGCACGCTGGAAGACGTGCTGCACAAAGAAGCCGTACACCCCGGGGACGTGTTCTTTATCAAAGCGGGCACGATCCATGCGATTGGGGCGGGCATCACTTTGTGCGAAATCCAGCAGAACAGCAATACCACCTACCGGCTGTATGATTATCACCGCCGGGATCAAAACGGGCAGTTGCGGGAGCTGCACCTGGATAAAGCGCTGCGCGTAAGCTGCCTGCAAAAAGGGGAGGCGGGTCCGTCTTTCTTGCAGCCGGAAAATATTCCGGGTGGCCGCTATACGTTGCTGGGACAGTGCCGGTATTTTATTTCTGAACGGTACGATTGCGAAACGGCCTGCGATATCCCGCTGGGGGAGGATTCCTTCCGCTCCCTAGTGGTCATCCGCGGTAAAGGCATGCTAACAGTCAACGGCCAAAGCATACAAGCCCGTCAGGGCGACAGCTTTTATGTACCGGCCCAAAAAGGGTGTTGCCGGATGGAAGGCGCGTTTTCGGTGTGTGTGACCCGGGTATAAAAAATAAAGGAAAAGAAAAAAGCGTTTCTCTTTAAAAGGGAAACGCTTTTTTTATAAAAGAAAGCTTGACAAAATACCCCCATGGGGTATATGATAAAAATACCCTATGGGGGTATTTTTACATAGGAGGCGATTGGGTGAACCCATTAGAGAATAAAGCGGCGGCTTGCTGCCGGTACAAAGAGATGCCCCGCAGCGAATCGGAACAGCGCCAGTTACAAAACCGGCTCAACCGTATGATTGGCCAGTTGGGCGGCATTAAAAAAATGGTGGAAGAAAACCGGTATTGCGGGGATATTTTAAACCAGGTGGCCGCCGTAGAGAGCGCTTTGCAGAATTTTGGTTATGTGGTGCTGCAAAACCACATGGAAACCTGTGTGACTGAGAAAATCCGCCGGGGCGAGGAAGGCATTATCGAAGAAACGGTGGAACTCATCCGGAAGCTAAAATAAGGAGATCCCTCTATGAAGACAGAAAAATTTTCCGTTACCGGTATGACGTGTGCGGCATGCCAGGCCAACGTGACCCGGCAGGTGCAGCGGGTACCGGGGGTAAAGGAGGTAAACGTCAGCCTGCTTTCCAACCAGATGACGGTCTCTTTCCAGGAAGATGAAACCGGGGAAGACACGATCATCCATGCGGTGGAAGAAATCGGGTATGGCGCGGCGCCGCTGCAAAAAGCGGCAGAAGAAAAAGGAAAAACGAACGGTTTCCGTTCGGAATGGGACCGGCGGCAGCGCCTGGCGGAAGAAGAGCAGAAGAATATGAAACACCGGCTGCTGTGGTCGGTCATTCTGCTCATACCGCTTATGTATATCGCTATGGGGGCGATGATCGGGCTGCCGGTTCCCGGTTTTTTGCAAGGCATGGAAAATGCCCCCATTAGTGCCCTGACACAGCTGTTGATTGCGACCCCCATCTTGATTTTAAACCGGCGCTTTTTCCAAAACGGGCTGAAATCCTTGTGGCACCGGGCACCGAATATGGATTCCCTGGTGGCCTTGGGGTCGGGGGCGTCGTTCTTTTACGGCGTGTTTGCCCTGTACCGTATGCTGTGGGGCGTGGGGCATGGCGGCATGGGCCTGCTGCATCAATACGCCCATGAGCTCTATTTTGAATCGGCGGCCATGATTTTGACGCTTGTGACCGTAGGGAAATATCTGGAATCCCGTTCCAAAGCAAAAACCGGTGATGCCCTGGGAAAACTGGTGGATTTGGCGCCTAAAACCGCTACCGTCATACGGGATGGGAAAGAAGCGGTCATTCCTGCCGAGCGGGTTGTGGCCGGGGACGTGGTGATTATCCGTCCCGGGGACAGCGTACCGGTAGACGGCGTGGTGCTCACGGGAACGGGATATGTGGACCAGGCGGCACTAACCGGGGAAAGTTTGCCGGTAGAAAAAGGGCCGGGGGATGACGTATTGTCGGCCACCATTAACCGCAACGGGACATTCCAGTTCCGGGCTTCCCGGGTGGGGGAAGATACCACCTTGTCCCAGATTATCCGGTTGGTGGATGAAGCTTCCCAGACCAAAGCACCCATTGCCCGGCTGGCTGACCGCATCAGCGGCGTATTTGTGCCGGTGGTTATCGCCATCGCCATCCTGACCGGTGTGATTTGGGGCTTTACCGGAGCCGGGGCCGAAATGGCCATCTCCTGCGCCGTGTCGGTGCTGGTGATCTCTTGCCCCTGTGCACTGGGGTTGGCGACACCTGTGGCGATTATGGTGGGGACAGGAAAAGCGGCGGAATACGGCATTTTGATTAAATCTGCCGAAAGCCTGGAAAACCTGCATGCCATCGACACGGTGGTCGTGGACAAAACCGGTACGCTGACAAACGGCCACCCGGCGGTGACCGATATACAGGTGCTGGACCCCGCTTTGACCCAGGAAGAGTTCTTGCGGGCTGCAGCGGCCGTGGAGCAGGGCAGCGAGCATCCCTTGGCCGAGGCCGTTGTGGCCGAAGCCAAAAAACAGCGGTTGTCGCCTCTGCCGGTAAAAGATTTTTCCATGCAGGCGGGCCGCGGTGTGCAGGCTACCGTTTCCGGGGCGGTATGGATCGCCGGGAACCGGGCCTTCTTGGACGAACAGGGCTGTTTGACGGAAGAAAACGGCAAAGCCTGGCAGCAGGCGGAAACGTGGGCTTCTGAGGGGAAAACCCCGCTGTTCTTTGCCCGGGAGGGCCGTGTTGCCGGACTGATTGCCGTAGCCGATACCGTACGGGCCACCAGCCGCGAAGCCGTGCAGAAGCTGCACGAAATGGGCGTGCGGGTGGTCATGCTCACCGGTGACCACCACACCACCGCCGAAGCGGTGCGCAAGGATTTGGGCATTGAAGAAGCCATTGCAGAGGTATTGCCCACCCAGAAGGAAGCGACCATCCGCCGGCTGCAGCAGCAGGGCAGCCGGGTCGCCATGGTGGGCGATGGCATCAACGATGCCCCGGCCCTTATGCGGGCCGATGTGGGCATTGCCATTGGGGCCGGGTCCGACATTGCGCTGGATTCCGCCGATGTGGTGTTGATGAAAGATTCCCTGTTGGATGTGGTGACGGCCATCCGGCTCAGCCGGGCGGTAATCCGCAACATCCGCATGAACCTTTTCTGGGCTTTCTTTTACAATGTGTGCGGCATCCCCCTGGCCGCCGGGGCCCTGTTCCCGGCCTTTGGCATCAAACTGAGCCCCATGATCGGCTCGGCGGCGATGAGCCTAAGTTCGGTGTGTGTGGTTACGAATGCCCTGCGGCTGCGCTTCTTCCGGGGGGAAAAGACACAAACCGAAGAACCCGTTGAAGCCCTCGTCAAAGAGGAAGAAAAACTGGATACGAAAGGAACGAACGACATGAAAAAAGTACTGAAAGTTGATGGCATGATGTGCATGCACTGCCAGGCCCATGTGCAAAAAGCGCTTAGCGGTGTGTCCGGTGTCAGTGAAGCGCAGGTGAGTCTGGAAGAAAAGACCGCCACAGTGACCCTCAACGCGCCGGTGGACAACGAAACACTGATGAACGCTGTGCGGGAAGCCGGGTATACGCCTGTCAGCTGTGAAGACGCCTAACGGATATGAAAGAAAAAGCGCTTCGCCTTAAAAAAGGCGAAGCGCTTTTTGCTTATTTTTGCTGTTGTGCCGTCCGGCGGTTGAGCCCTTCGGCGGTGAGGATCATCAAGACTAGCAGTACGAGCAAAAATACCGGCAAGAGCTGGATGCTGATAAAATCGGCCAGCAGCCCGAAAACAGGCGGCATCAGGCAAGTGCCCACATACGCACAGGCCATTTGTAAGCCGATAACCGCGGGGGAAGCCTCCTTGCCAAAGTTCCCCGGTGTGGCATGAATAAAGCTGGGATAAATCGGCGCACAGCCCAGCCCAATGAGCAGTAAAGCCGTAAGTGCGGCCGTATGGCCCAGGGGCAGGAACAATAGAAGTACACCGACTAGGCAAATCACTTGCCCCAGGCGGATCATCTGCCGGTCGTTGAGCTGCGTGGTGATAAACCCGCTGAGGAACCGCCCCACGGTAATGCCCAAATAAAAGAGCGACGCCCAGTTGGCGGCTTCCTGTGCCGAGACCCCTCTAGCCAGCACCATGTAGCTGGCGGCCCACAGGCCGGCGGTCTGTTCAATTGCGGAGTAGCAGAAAAAGGCCAGCAGTACATGAATAACGCCGGGCAGCTTTAAAGCCCGCAATAGGCCAAAAGGTTTGGTTTCTCCACCGGATTCAGAATAAGTGTCCGTCTGGGACGCCGCTTTTTGTTTCCATAGCGGCAGGGAAAAAATAAGGATCGCCGTCAGCACAATTTGCAACAGGCATACAATCCGGTACCCCATATTCCAACCCATGCCGCCTGTCAGGCACCACGCCATAATGTACGGGCCGGCCGAGCAGCCTACACCCCAAAAACAGTGCAGCCAGCTCATGTGCCGGCTGCTGTAGTGCAAGGCCACAAAGTTATTGAGGGCTGCGTCCACACTGCCGGCACCCAGGCCGTAGGGGATCCCCCACAAACACAAGGCGACAAACGAATCGCTGATCGAAAAGCCAAACAGGGCCACGGCGGTCGTGGCCACGCTCAGCGCCGTGACACCGCCGGAACCGAGCTTTCGTGTGAGCCGCTCGCTCATGAGGCTGGAGACAATGGTACCGGCGGCAATAATCATGCTGATAACCCCGGCATAGGAAACGGGGACTTGCAGCTGGGGGTAAATGCTGGGCCAGGCGGCGCCCAACAGGCCATCGGGCAGCCCCAGGCTGATAAACGACAGATAGATAACGGCAATCAGTAGGTGAACCATAAAGTGATGCTCCTTCTTCCATACAAACTTCTCTACAGAAAAACAGCCGGTTCGGAGCCATTCCCCAAACCGGCCATTTTCAAACAGTGGTTTAGGCGTCGATAAACGATTGTAAGGGGGCGCAGTCTAGTCCCTGACACCCGGACAGGAACGCGCCCAGTTGAGCGGCCATTTTCTTCACGCCGCCGGGCTGGTTGCTTTCCAGATTCAGGGGCATAATGGGGTCATGAACGGAAAGGCGCAACAGGAACCAACCGTCGCCGTTTTCGGGGCCAAAGGAGACCCGAATGCCTTCGTAATTGTCGGGGGCAATCTGCCAGCCCTGTTCTTTGGCGTAAGCGGTCAGGTTTTCGATGACGGCTTCGCCGCAGGGGCGGAAGTCGCTTTCCAAAATGGGCAGGCGGATTTCTTTTTCTTCCACGGCTTCTTTCAGCGGCCGCAGTAGATCCCCCAGCTTTTTGCCTTCCCGGCGCAGCTGGGCCGCCAGGATGATGATACGGGTGCACAGGTAAGCGCCGTCATCCAAGAAGTAATTTTCCCGCAAGGCAGCATGGCCGCTGGTTTCGATGGCCAGAGGACAATTGATGCCTTCTTTATTCAGGCGCACCGCTTCGTCGATGACGTTTTTGTACCCACGGCGGAAGCGGTGGTGATGCCCGCCCAGGGTTTCTTCGATATACGTGTGCAGCCCGTCAGAAGTGATGGAGTCGGTGACGATGGTGCCGCCGGGGTTCTGCTGCAGGGCGATATAAGAAGCTACCGCCACCAGACGGTTGCGGTTGATCTCTTCGCCGTTTTCGTCTACGGCGCCGCCGCGGTCCACGTCGGTGTCAAAAATCACGCCCAAATCGGCGCCGGACTGTTTCACGGCCTGGCAGATGCTGGCCATAGCCTGGGCGTTTTCCGGGTTGGGAATGTGGTTCGGGAACATGCCGTCCGGTTCCAGGAACTGGCTGCCGGTGATGTCGGCCCCCAAAGGCGCCAGCACATTTTGGGCATAAAAACCGCCCGCGCCATTGCCGGCATCGACCACAATGTGGAACCCGGAAAGCGGGTGGTCGTAGTCATCCGCCTGTACGCCTTTTTTAATCAGGTCGCGCAGCGAAGCGGCATAATCCGTCATATAATCGGTGGGGGTCACCGTGCCGGGGGTGCCGGCCGGTTCCGGCATGACGCCGTTTTGGGCCAGTTCCAAAATGGCCACCAGTTCGTCCCCTTCCAGCCCGCCTTCCCGGGTGAAGAACTTCAGCCCGTTGCGGTTAAAGGGATGATGGCTGGCGGTGATCTGAACGGCGCCGGGGCAGTGGAGGTCCACCGTGGTCATAAACATGCTGGGGGTGGAAGCCAGGCCGCAGTCCAGTACCGATACGCCGGCTTTCTGCAAGGTGGCACACACGGCCGATGAAATACGCGAAGCCGAAATGCGCGAATCGTGCCCCACGGCAATTGTCAGGTCGCAAGCCGGGCGGCCCGTCTTTTTTTGCAGCCAGACGAGGAACGCACCGGTAATTTTTTCGATGACCTCATCGGTGAGGTTGACCGATTCGCCGGATACGCCTTCGCTGGCCACACCGCGTACATCGGTGCCGCTTTTAAACTGTTTCCAGAATTGATCGAGCATAGGGAAGAATTCTCCTTTCGGGATTGGCTTTTAAAAAGCCCTTATTTTTCTTCAAGCTTTATTATAGAATAAATGCCCCGGTTTGTACAAGAATAATTCAGCAGAAAATCAAACCGAAAAGAGGGGGACTTTTATGCAGACGGTTTTAGAATTAGCCCATGTTTGCCGTACCTATCACAGGGGAAAAGAAACGGTCGAGGCGCTGAAAAACGTGAGCTTATCGGTCGAACAGGGGGAAATGGTGGCGATTACAGGCCCGTCGGGCAGCGGAAAATCGACGCTGATGAATATCCTTGGGTGCCTGGATGTGCCGGATAACGGGGCGTACTATTTACTGGGGCACAATGTGAAAAATTTGTCGCAGGCGGCGCGCACCCGGCTGCGGCGGGATGCGGTGGGGTTTGTGTTCCAGAATTTTTGCCTGCTGCCGGGGTTAACCGCCCGGGAAAATGTGGAACTTCCCCTTATCTACCGCGGTGTGCCGCCCCGGCAGCGGCGCGTGCTGGCGCTGGAAGCGCTGTGCCGGGTGGGCCTTTCGGAGCGCACGGAACACCGGCCCGGCGAAATGAGCGGCGGGCAGCAGCAGCGCACGGCCCTGGCGCGGGCCCTGGTGGGGGAGCCCCGGGTGCTATTAGCGGATGAACCCACCGGCAATTTGGACCGGGATTCGGCCGAAGTGGTGATGGAATTGTTGGAAACCCTGCGGGAGGAGGGGAAAACCGTCGTTTTAATCACCCATGATGACAAAATAGCCAAAAGGGCTGAGCGAGTTGTGCATATCTGCGATGGAATCGTCCATTGACACCGGGAAACCTTTCCTTTATAATGAAACTCGACCGCTGGCATAGATATAGGAAGACATAAGGAGGTTTTATTATGGCGAATCAAATGTTGGAACTGCACGATATCGATGTGCCCAAGTTTTTGGAGCTCCTTGAGACCTGCCAGGGGAATGTATGGCTGCTGACGCGGGAAGGCGATAAGCTGAACCTGAAAAGCAAGCTGTGCCAATTGGTGGGACTGACAAAACTGATCGAGGGCGGCAAGATTGCTGAAGCTTTCATTCAGTGTGAGAACGAAGAAGACGAATCGAAAATGTTCCGGTTCAATTTGTACAAAGACGTATAAAGAAACGATAGCGGCGAAGGGCTGCAGTCGATGGGGCCAATTCCCGTTGGACTGCGGCCTTTTGTTATTTTTCAAGCGGGAGGAATAGCATGGCCAAACGAAGAAGAAAAAAGAAAGGTGGGCTTTGGGGCGCCGTACTGGTGCTGGTGGCAGCAGTAGGCATCTTGTTTTGGCAGCAGGACGAGTGGCGTGAACCGGTCGAAGATCTGCTCAATACCTGGCAGAGTGCGGCCGCGGAGGATACGGATGGTTCTTCTTCCCCCAGTTCAGCCGCTCAGCCGGTGGATGGGGAAGCAAAAATTTGGTATCTGGATGTGGGGCAGGCGGATTGCATGCTTTTGCAGCTGCCAAATGGTTCCGGTTGGGATTCCATCCTGATCGATGCCGGTACCGGGCAGACGGAAGACGCCTTGTGCAGCTGGCTAGAGGAACAGGGCGTGGAGGATCTGACAGCGGTCATTGCCACCCATCCTCATGAAGACCACATTGGCGGGATGGATGCGGTACTGAAGGCAATTCCGGCCGAATCCCTGTATATGCCCGAAGTCAAAGAAAGCCTGACACCCACGACCCGGTGTTATGAACAATTGCTCGATGCCGCAAAGGACCAGCATGTGCAGGCGGTGAAAGGACAGTCGGGGGTGACGGTGTATAAAGAAGACGGAGTAAAATTGGAACTCATTGGGCCGGAACCGGATAAGGAGTATGATGATTTAAACGAATACTCCCTGGTGGCCAAATTAACCGTAGGGGAGCGGTCTTTCTTGTTTACCGGTGACAGTTCCGAACAGGCGGAAGCCGATATGCTCAGTGCGGGGGAACCGCTTTCGGCCGATGTGCTGAAAGTGGGGCACCATGGCAGTTCTACGGCGACCACCGAAGCCTTTTTGCAGGAAGTCAATCC
>CAKNOA010000025.1 GCA_930990065.1 uncultured Clostridia bacterium
CACCCCACTTGTTATTCAGTATATCATACTGTCTAACAAATGGGGTGCTGTTCACTTTGAGGAAACGCCCTGCTTTTTTGCGTTTTTTCGAGGTTCCTGCTTTCTTTTTTCAAAAAAAAGTGCTACACTATACGGCGTACGTTTTTGATAGAGAAGGGATGATACCATGACGAATTTTCTGGTGCGCCTGTTTGTACCCCACGGGGACGACGTCAAAAATCCGGCTGTGCGGCAGCGGTACGGCATTCTGGCCGGGGCAACGGGAATGGCCTGTAATGTGTTTTTGTTTCTGATGAAATTTATCATCGGGACGATTACGGCCAGCGTGTCCATTACGGCCGATGCGTTTAACAACCTGTCGGATGGGCTTTCGTCGCTGGTTTCGGTGATCGGGTTCCGCATGGCGGGCAAAGAAGCCGATGAAGAGCACCCGTTTGGCCATGGCCGCACGGAATATGTGGCCGGGTTGGTGGTCGCGTTTTTGATTTTGATGGTAGGCGTCGAATTTTTGCAAACGTCTATCGATAAGATCCTACATCCCACCGAAACAGGCTTTAGCTGGGTCTTGATGGGCATTCTGGCGGTGTCGCTGCTCGTCAAATTGTGGATGGGCGCATTTAACCGCCGCCTGGGCCGGCGTATCGATTCGCCGGTGCTCATTGCCGCCATGAAAGACAGCCTCAACGATGTGGCGGTCACGTCGCTGGTTATTGTGGGGATGATCGCCGGGCAATATATCGATTTGCCGGTAGACGGCTATGTGGGCGTGCTGCTGGCCCTGTTTATTGTGTGGTCGGGCATTTCCGCTGCCAAAGATACCCTCGATCCCCTGCTGGGCGAAGCGGCCGATCCCGATATCGCCGAAAAGCTGCGGGCGTTGGTGATGCAGGCCCCCAGTGTGGTGGGTGTACATGATCTGGTCATTCACAATTACGGCGCCGGGAAAATGCTGGCGTCTATGCACGCCGAAGTGCCGGGCAATGGCGATATTTTCACCATGCACGAAGAAATCGACTTAGCCGAGCGCCGGGTGTTCAAAGAAACCGGTGTGACCTTGGTCATTCACATGGACCCCATCCTGATTGGCGACCCCAAAACCGACCACATCCACGAAGCGGCCACCCATGTGCTGCACAGCATCGATGAAGAATTGCAGCTGCACGACCTAAGAGTGGTGGACGGCAAAAACCGCATCAATGTGGTGTTCGATATGGTGGTGCCTTTCCGCTATAAAAAGGAAGAGCTGCCCGCCTTGCGTCAGCGGGTGCAGCAGGGACTGCAAAAAGTGGACCCCCGCTATCAGGCGGTCATCCAAATCGACCGGCCCATGTAACGAAAAAAGAAAAAGCCTTCGCTCTAAAAAAGCGAGGGCTTTTTTGTTTCTCATGTTTATAAAAACCGGGCCACAAATCCCACCAGGGGCCCGATCAGCTGCACGTCGTTTGTGTTATCGGTAGTAAACAGCTGGGGCGGGTAATCCGGGTTGGCGCTTTCGAGCAAAATGGTCTTTTCCGTGCGGTACCACCGGCGCAGCTGGACTTGCCCGTTGACGAGCACGGCGACCAGTGCCCCGCTGGGGGCTTCTTTGGCAAAGCGGATCAGCACGAGGTCCCCTTTTTCCACACGCGCCCCTTGTAGGCTGTCGTCCGGGCAGAGGAAAGCCGCGTCACAGGGAGGGGAAACCGGCGCCGCATGGGAATGTCCGCCGGCGGGGTCGGGTTTTTCCAAAAAAGCGGGGGGTGGCAGCAGCCCCGGGGCGGCGGACAGTTCCGCCGGGTCCAACCGGGTGCGGGGTACATCCTGCCCCGACAGCCACGCTTCGCTGACCCGCAGCGCCTGGGCCAGCGCCCGCAGGGTGGGGGCTTTGGGGGTGCGGGTGCCGGTTATATAAGCGCTGAGCGTCTGGCGGGAAAGCCCCAGCTTTCGTGCCAGGGACGACGCGCTGTATACGGAATCTTGCAGCGCTTGTTTTAGGCGCTGGGCACAGAGTGACATAGATTCGAAAGCTCCTTTTTTCTAAGGTGTATTTACCGTACCATATTTTTTCCCATTTTTCAACGGGCTAAGAAAAAGGGGGTAGTTTTCGAACAAACAGTGTGATACAATCGGTATAAAAGAATCCCTCTTTTTGGGGAAGAAGTTGTGAAAAATGCGGCCCATTCCGGCTGCTATCTGGAAAGGGGACGGGCAAAAATGGAACGGCCCAATGTGATTTTTTATTTTTCCGACCAACAGCGGTGGGATACCCTCGGCTGCTATGGACAAAAACTGCCGGTAACCCCTCATTTGGACGAACTGGCGCGCGAGGGCGTGAAATTTGCCAACGCCTTTACCTGCCAACCGGTGTGCGGCCCGGCCCGCGCCTGCCTGCAAAGCGGGCGGTACGCCACCCAGATCGGCTGTTGGCGCAACGCCCAGGCCCTGCCCCAGGGGATTCCCACCCTGGCCGGGGCTTTCCGCGGCGCCGGGTACGAAACGGCCTATGTGGGCAAGTGGCACCTAGCTTCCAATAAGAGCAGCTATGAAGAATCCGGCGGGCCGGAGGATTTCGAAACCCGCGCCGTGCCGCCGGAGCGCCGGGGAGGCTATGAGTATTGGATGGCATCGGACGTGCTGGAATTTACGTCCCACGGGTATGACGGCTATGTGTTCGACGGGGACGGACGCCGCCGGGATTTTGTCGGGTACCGGGCCGACTGTATCAATAATTATGCCATCCAGTTTTTGCACAACCGCCGGCAGGACCGGCCGTTTTTCCTGTTTCTTTCACAAATTGAACCCCACCACCAAAACGACCACCACCGGTTTGAAGGCCCCGACGGCAGCCGCCGGAAGTTTGCAAACTATGAAGTGCCCGGGGACCTTATCGGGACCGAAGGCGACTGGCGGGAAAACTACCCCGATTACCTGGGGCAGTGCCACAGTTTGGATGAAAATGTAGGCCGTCTGGTGGATACCCTCAAAGACCAGGGGTTGTGGGAAAATACGATTTTATTTTACACCAGCGACCACGGGTCCCATTTTTGCACCCGCAATGGGGAATATAAGCGGGCGTGCCACGATGCCTGCACCCACGTGCCGCTGATTGCCGTGGGCGGGCCTTTCCAGGGCGGGAAAACCGTCGATGAGCTCGTCAGCCTTTTGGATTTGCCGGTCACGCTGCTCGACTGTGCCGGGATTACGCCGCCAAAAGAATTTGTGGGGCATTCGCTCTTGCCTTTGCTCAAAGGTGATACGAGCGGCCGCCCGGAAGAAGTGTTTATGCAAATTAGCGAAAGCGAAATCGGCCGGGCGATCCGCACGCCGCAGTATACCTACTGTGTGCGGGCGCAGGGCGATGCCTGGAATAGCCCCGGGGCCACTTTGTATGAAGAAGAATATTTTTATGTGCTGGCGGATGACCCCTACCAGCGGCACAACCGGGTGAGCGATCCGGCTTTTGCTGCGGCCCGGGCTGCGTGTGCCCAGCGGCTGAAAGCCCGTATGATAGAAGCCGGGGAACCGGAACCGGTGATCGTACCTAAAAAGGGCTAACGCGTATGTAGAAAAACAGGGGGATGGAACCCTGGATATACAGAAAGGAAGACACGTTATATGAAGCAACAATCCCTGGGAGCCGGGGTGCGGCTGTTGCCGTCCCTGGCCCTACATAAGCAGAATTTTGACCGGGAGTACCTCCTATCCCTAAAAGACGAAAACCTGCTATTTTCGTTTTATACCGAAGCGGGGCTCAGCGGCTGGCATGTGGATAAGCCGGTACACATCCACTGGGGATGGGACGGGCCGCTTTCCCACATCCGCGGCACCTTTACCGGCCACTGGCTCAGCGCCTGCGCCCGGCTGTATGACGAAACCGGCGATGAGGAACTAAAAGCCCGGGCCATGCATGTAGTAGCGGAAATTCGCCGCTGCCAGGAAGTAAACGGCAATGGCTGGGCGTTCCCCATTCCGGAAAAGTACCTCTATCAGTTGCGCCGGGGGGTCCATTTTTGGGCGCCGCAGTATGTGTGCCACAAGGTGATGATGGGGTTGCTGGATGTGTATATCTATCTGCACGACGAAACAGCCATGCAGATTCTGAAGGGGTGCACCCAGTGGTTCTGGCAGTTTACCGAAGAAACGCCGCGATCTGTGATGGATGACATGATGGATGCCGAAGAAACTGGGGCCATGATGGAATTTTGGGCGGATCTGTATGCGGTGACCGGCGACGAAACACACAAAATCCTGATGGAACGGTACGAACGGCCCCGGCTCACCGGACTGCTGTGGCGCGGGGAAGACGTGCTCACCAATATGCATGCAAACGCCACCATCCCCGAAATCCACGGCTGTGCCCGGGCGTATGAAGTCACCGGTGACGAACGGTACCTGACGATTGTGAAAAACTATTGGCAGCAGGCCGTCACGAAGCGGGGGATGTTTGCAACCGGCGGCCAGACGGCCGGGGAAGTATGGACGCCGCCCCACCACCAGAGCGCCCGTTTAAATCACAATAACCAGGAACACTGCGTGGTCTATAACATGATCCGTCTGGCCGATTACCTCTACCGCCAGACCGGGGACAAAGACTACCTCGATTATATCGAACTCAATCTCATCAACGGCCTGTTTGCCCAGGCATTTTGGAAAGATACGTACGAAACCCTATCGAATGCCATCAGCCACGACGAGGGGATTGTCACCTATTACCTGCCGCTGGAAGCCGGGTCCCATAAAAACTGGGGCAGCCGCACGGAAGACTTCTGGTGCTGCCACTGTACGGCGGTGCAGGGGCCCAGCCGGTACCGGGAATGGCTCTGGTACCGCGGGGAAGATCGCAGCCTGACGCTGGCCCAGTTTCTGCCCAGCCGCCTATCGGTGGCCGAAGGGGACAAAACGCTGCGCCTGACGCTGTCGGTCACGGACCGCAGTGGCGAATGTGTGAAGATTACGGGCCTGGGGGCGAAATACCCCACCCGGCCGGAAAGCGACAGCTATACGTTGCAAGTAGAAGCTCCCGATGGCCCGGTCAGTGAGACTCTGCGGGTGCGCTTGCCCGGCTGGTTAGCGGGCCCGGCAGTCTTTACGCTAAACGGTAAGGCCTGTACCCCCACGGTGCAGGACGGCTACGCCTGCCTATCCTGTATGTGGCAAACGGGAGACACCCTGCAAATGGAATTCCCCAAGGCCCTTCGCTGCTGCCCGCTGGAAGACGACCCGCACACGGTGGCGTTCCGGTATGGGCCGGTGGTGCTGGCCGGGCTCAGCGGGGCGCGGCTGCTGCATGGCGATTGCCATGACCCCTCGACCATGCTCGTGCCCCACAACGAACGGGAATGGGGCAACTGGAACAGCCAGTTCCGCACTGTTAACCAGGATTTCGGTTTTGTGTTCCGCCCGCTATATGATATTGGCAGGGAAACCTATACCGTCTATTACCAGGTAGCTACCAGGTAGCCGAATCGTAAAAAGAACAGAAAGGAAGGGAAAACCGCGTGAACGAACAGCTAATCGGGGAGCTATCCCGCATCACGCCGGAAGAAGAAGAGCTGTTGCATGGGCAAAAGCTCGACCGGGAACGGTACACGGCCCCCGGCGGCGCGTTCCATATCGACAGCCGCCACATGCTGGAACAAGGTAAGCTCATAAAAGTGCGCCCACACACGCGGTTTACCCCGTTCCCGTATCACACCCACGAGTATATCGAAATCTGTTATTGTCTAAAAGGGCAGCTCGTGCACCGTATCAACCACCAGGTGGATCTCACCCTGCACCCGGGGGACCTGCTGTTTTTGGGGCTGCAAGCCGGGCACGAAATCCGCCGGGCCGGTAAAGACGACCTGGCCGTAAACTTCATTGTGCAGCCGCCGTTTTTCGATACCGCGTTTTCGATGATCGGGCGGGATAACGTCTTGTGGCGCTTTGTGGCCGAAGGGCTACAGGGGGATATCCCCTACCTGCTTTTCCGGGCAGGGGAGCTACTGCCCGTGCAAAATCTGCTGGAAAATATGATCTGGTCGCTCCTGCATCCGGAAAACAACCGGCGGCGCATCACCCAAACCACTATGGGGCTGCTGTTTTTGGAACTGCTCAGCCATATGGAAACAGGCGAACTGCCCAAACGGGAAGAAAACCGCTGTGTGCTGGAAGCGCTGCGGGAAGTGGAAGAAAACTACGCTAAGGCCGATTTAACCCGTGTGGCGCAAAGCCAGGGAGTGTCGCTTTCCTATGTCAGCGCCCAGGTGCACCGGGCCACAGGCCGCACGTTTAAAGAACTGCTGCGGCAAAAGCGCATGGATAAAGCGGCCCAGCTGCTATGTACCACCGCGTTGAGTGTGCAAAATATCATTGTGGCGGTGGGGTACGAAAACACCAGCTACTTTCACCGGGCGTTCCGCAAAACGTATGGGATGACGCCCCGGGCGTACCGCCTCCGGCAAAAAGGATCAGCCGATCCGTCATAAGGTTGAATCAGGACGCTTTTTTAAAAAGAAGCGTCCTTTCTTTTGCCCTTTTTCCGGGGGTATAATGCCTATGGAAGGGGGAGAGATGTATGGAACATCTGGCCATTGACATCGGTGCTTCCAGCGGACGCCATATCTTGGGGTTCGAAGAAAACGGACGCATCGTCATGCGGGAAATCTACCGCTTTGAAAACCGGCAAGTGTGGAAAAACGGCCACCGCTGCTGGGATGTAGCCCATCTCGTCGGGCAAATCAAAGAAGGGTTAAAAGCCTGCCGGGCGCTGGGGCATGTGCCCGACACCATCGGCATCGATACCTGGGCGGTGGACTATGTGCTGCTCGACCAAAACGGGGAGCTGGTGGGCGACGCCGTTTCGTACCGGGACAGCCGCACCGAACAAGTACCGGGCATCGCCGAAAACATCGTGCCGTTTGCGGCGCTCTATGCCAAGTGCGGCATCCAGCAGCAGCCGTTTAACACGGTGTATCAGCTTTTGTCCCAACAGCGGCAAGACCCCGGCGTGCTGGAGAAAGCCAGGCGCCTCCTACTTATCCCCGATTATTTACACTACTGCCTGACGGGCCAGATGGCCTGGGAATATACCAACGCCACGACGACGTCCCTAGTAGGGGCGAATGAAAAAACCTGGGATACCTCCCTTTTGCGGGCGTTTTCCCTGCCGGACGGGCTGTTTGGGCCCATCAGCCAGCCGGGTACCGTGCTGGGGGATTTGCTCCCGTCGGTGAAACGGGAGGTGGGTTTTGACGGGCACCGGGTGCAAGTGGTGCTGCCCGCTACCCACGATACGGCGTCCGCCTTCCTGGCGGCGCCCATCCTGCCGGGGGAAACATCCCTGGTGCTCAGTTCCGGCACCTGGTCGCTACTGGGGGCGGAACGGGAAGAGCCGCTGTGCAGCGAAAACGCCCGTTTGCACAACTTTACCAATGAAGGCGGCGCGTTTGGCACCTGGCGCTTTTTAAAAAACAGCATGGGGCTGTGGATGCTGCAATCCCTGCGCCGGGAAGCAAACGGCGAATCGTACGTAAAAGGGGAAAAGGCGCCCGAGCGGGCCGCTACCGATGCCATCAGCTTTGCCGCGCTGTGCGATAGGGCCCAAAGGGAGATCGATTTCCCCACCCGCATTGATCCCAACGACAGCCGGTTCCTAGCGCCCGACAGTATGGGGGACGAAATACAAAAAGCCTGCCGGGAAGCGGGCGGGCCGGTTCCGCAAAATCTGGGGCAGATGGCGGCGTGCGTATACCACAGTTTAGCGCAGGATTACGCCCGCGTGGTGCGGGAAATCGCCCACATCACCGGCGACACCTACCACACGCTGCACATTGTGGGCGGCGGCAGCCGGGACGTGCTGCTCAATACCCTGACAAAGCAGCAAACGGGGCTCACCGTGACCGCCGGGCCGGTGGAAGCCACGGCCCTCGGCAATTTAGTGATGCAGATGATCTGTATGGGTACATTCCAAAACCGCGAAGAGGCCCGGGCCGCGGCCCGGCGCAGTTTTCCGGTCGAAACCGTCAATGAATAAGGGAGGGTATTTCCTATGAACGAAACCTATGCCAAAACGATCTATGCCCGGTACGGGGTGGACGTAGAAAAAGCCATGGAAACGCTGCAAAAAGTGCCGGTTTCCCTGCACTGCTGGCAGGGGGACGATGTCACCGGGTTTGACCGCAAAGAGGGCGGCCCCCTCACCGGCGGCATCCAGGCAACGGGCGGGTACCCGGGCAAAGCCCGCACACCGGAAGAGCTCATGGATGACATGGACCAGGTGCTGGCCCTGTGCCCTGGCACGAAGAAAATCAACCTGCACGCAAGCTACGCGATTTTTACCCCGGAAGCGCCCTGGGTGGACCGGGATAAGCTGGAACCGAAACACTTTGCCCCGTGGGTGGCGTACTGCAAAGAGCGGGGCCTGGGGGCCGATTTTAACCCCACCTTCTTTTCCCACCCCATGTGCGACCCGCTGACCCTGTCGTCCCCCCGGGAAGAAACCCGGCGGTTCTGGATTGACCACGGCAAAGCCTGCGTGCGCATTGCCCAGTATCTGGCGCAGGAGCTGCACACCCCCTGCGTGCTGAACATCTGGACCGGCGACGGCTTTAAGGACATCCCGGCCGACCGGCTGGGGCCCCGGCAGCGGTATAAAGAATCCCTCGACGCGATTTTGTCGGAACCCTACGACCGGTCCATGGTGTACCCCTGTGTGGAATCGAAAGTATTTGGCATTGGGGTGGAATCGTACACCGTGGGGTCGGCGGAATTCTGCTTAAAATATGCGGCCCAAAAGGAAGGTTGCATCAGTTTGATGGATAACGGCCACTACCACCCCACCGAGGTGGTCTCCGATAAAATTTCGTCGCTTTTGCTGTTCGATGAAAAACTGGCGCTGCATATCACCCGCCCGGTGCGGTGGGATTCCGACCACGTGGTGCTGTTCGACGACGAAACCCGGGAAATCTGCCGGGAAATCGTGCGCTGCCGCGCCCTTGACCGGGTGTTTTTGGCGCTGGATTACTTTGACGCTTCCATCAACCGGGTAGCCGCCTGGGTGACGGGGTACCGCAATCTGCAAAAAGCGCTGCTCTATGCCCTGCTGCAGCCCGCGGACACCATGAAACAGCTGCAGGATACGGGCGATTTTACGTCGCTGCTGGTTTTACAGGAAGAAATGAAAACGGCGCCCTTTGGCCTTATTTGGGATGCCTACTGCCGCCGGTGCGGCGTGCCGCTGGACGGGGAATGGCTGCCGAAAGTGAAAGCATATGAAGCCGCCGTTTTGGCGGCCCGGGAATAAGAAAGGGGCAGGGAACATGGAAATCACAAAAACCGAGTGGATGCAGGGCTTTTTGCGCATGGCGCAGGACGGCTGGGAACAGGGCTGGCATGAGCGCAACGGCGGGAACCTGACGTACCGCCTGCGCCCGGAAGAGGCCGAAAGCGTGCGGGACCAGATGACCCCCGGCCCCTGGCAGCCTATCGGCACCAGCGTGCCCGGTTTAGGGGGCGAATACTTTCTGGCAACGGGCAGCGGTAAATTTTTCCGCCACGTGGCCCGGTGCCCGGAAGAAAACGTGTGCCTGTTGGAACTGGACAAGGCGGGGGAAAACTACCGGATTGTGTGGGGCCTGACAAAAGGGGGCAAACCCACTTCGGAACTTCCCAGCCACCTGATGAACCACGAAGTCAAAAAGCGGGTGTCCGGCGGGCGCCACCGGGTGATCTACCACGCCCACTGCACGAATCTGATCGCGCTGACCTTTGTGCTGCCTTTAGATGACAAAGTGTTCACCCGGGAACTGTGGGAAATGGCCACCGAGTGCCCGGTGGTGTTCCCCGACGGCGTGGGGGTGGTGCCGTGGATGGTGCCCGGCGGCCGCGACATCGCCGTGGCTACCTCCCGGCTCATGGAGACATACGATGTGGCCATTTGGGCCCACCACGGGGCGTTTGCGTCCGGCGAAACGTTCGACCTCACCTTTGGGCTCTTACACACGGTGGAAAAATCCGCCGAGATTTTGTGCAAGGTCCTATCCATGGGCGGGCACAAGCGCCAAACCATCCAGCCCGATGAATTTAGATCCCTGGC
Organism: uncultured Clostridia bacterium; assembly: GCA_930990065.1. Taxonomy (GTDB): domain Bacteria; phylum Bacillota; class Clostridia; order Oscillospirales; family Acutalibacteraceae; genus Heritagella; species Heritagella caecorum. Next base: position 10,055 of record CAKNOA010000025.1, read on the forward strand.
CCGTGATTTCGGCGTGCAGCTGCCCGAACGCTTTTTGTACGAAAAATAACGCCGCTGCCTGCCCCTTGCAGGGACAAAACCGGCTGTGCTATAATGAAAAAAAGCCGGCAGGAGGGAGCAAACCGTGGCCAATATTATCGCTGTCGTATGGGATTTCGACAAAACCCTGGTGGACGGGTACATGCAAGAGCCTATTTTCGCGCACTTCGGCGTGGACGCCGACGCATTCTGGCGGGAAGTGGATGCCCTGCCGGACAAATACAAACGGGAACAACATGTGCGCGTCAATCGCGACACCATTTACCTCAACCACTTTATCCGCTATGCCAAAGAAGGCAAATTCCCCGGGCTCAATAATCAAATGCTGCGTCAGTTCGGATCGAAATTGACATTTTACCCTGGCGTGCCTGATATTTTTAAAGCGGCCCGGAACGTAGTGGCGGGGGAAAAGCGGTATACGGAATATGACATCAAGGTGGAGCACTATGTGGTGAGTACCGGCATGCGGGAAATCATCCGCGGGTCGATCGTCGAAAACGAAGTGGAATGCGCCTGGGGGTGCGAACTCATCGAGGATACCGACCCGAATGATCAAAACCGCCGCATCATCAGCGAAATTGGCTACAGCATTGACAACACCAGCAAAACCCGGGCCCTGTTCGAAATCAACAAAGGCGTGCCCCAGCGGGACAGCATGGAAGTAAATACCAAAGTACCCGAAGCCCAGCGCCGGGTGCGCTTTGAAAATATGATCTACATTGCCGACGGCCCCAGCGATATTCCGGCCTTTTCCCTCACCCACAAAAATGGCGGGGCCACGTTTGCCGTGTATCCCCACGCGGATTTCCGGGCATTCCGCCAGGTGGAGCGACTGCGCCAGGAGGGGCGCATCGACATGTTTGCCGAAGCCGATTACCGGGAAGGTACCACCGCTTATATGTGGATTACCCAGAAAATCCGGGAATATGCCGAACGCATCTGCCGCCAGGAACAGGCCAAAATCCCCCAGGGCGGCACCCCCAAACATTTATAAAGAAAAAACCGGAACTGCGAAAGATCTTTCGCAGTTCCGGTTTTTCTATTATGGAAACTTAGTGCAGAATGGGTTCGTCGTCTTCCTTGCCGGGAATCGAGGCGGGGGCCAGTTCCTGGCACAGGGCCACCAGTTCGTGGTCGTGGTTCACACGGATTTCGCACTCGGTGTCAAAGATCATGGTGTTTTCCTTGCCCGCTTCACAGGCCGGCCAGGCCGGCAGCGCCGAGTTAGCGGGGTTGCCGTACCGGGCGAAGTTCATCCAGGCGCCAAAAATGCGTTCCTGCAGAATTTCCGTCACGCCGGGGGTGTTGTAAATCGGCACCAGTTCGGCATTGTGGAAAGCAAACGGGATTTCGGCGCAGTGCCAAGCCACTTTGCCGGAATCCAGCGGGAATTCATAGGTAAACAGGTACGAATAGGTGGGAGCCTCGGTATGAACCGACTTCTTCGCAATGAAGTCGATGGTCGGGGCACGGAAGATGGTGTCCACTACGCAGGCGTCCGTCAGGCACTTGCCGGGATACGCCTTTTTGAACAGGTCGGCGATCTTCTGGCCGCCCTCTTTGCCGTACTTCTTTTCGACCATGGCCATCTGCTGTTCCTCGGTCATATCGTACTTATGCGGCACGCCGGGGCCAAACGCAAATTCGCCCAGTACGGTGCCGATCAGCACCGGGATCGTCTTGGCGTGGTCGGTAAAGCCCACCACACGGGGGTCGCCCAGATAGAAGTCGTTGGCTTTGGGAGCGCCGCCGATGTAACCGCCCTTGGCTTCGATGGCCGGGCTCACTTTCAGGTAGGCCGCCGCCAGCTGGGCATAGGGCACGGTTTCCAGTTCTTCCACGTCTTTCACGCCCAGTTCTTCCATCATAGCGGTGACCACTTCGCGGCCGTCACCTTCCGGATCGGTGAAGTGATCCACTACGCCGCTCTGGACAATGCCCTTCTGGAACAGGCCGTCGGCCGAAGGCGTCTGCATCAGCGACCACACCTTCATACCGCCGCCGGACTGGCCGAAGATGGTCACGTTTTCGTTGTCGCCGCCAAAGTTTTCAATGTTATCATGGACCCACTGCAGCGCGGCCACCAGGTCGGCGTTGCCGGCATTGCAGGAGTTTTCATATTTCTTTCCAAAGGGGGACAGATCCAGATACCCCAGCACATTGAGCCGGTGGTTGACCGTTACCACGACGCAGTCGCCGTAAAGGCTCATATTGGCGCCGTCATACGCCACATGTTCAATGGCGGAACCGGCCACAAATCCGCCGCCGTGCAGCCACACCATGACGGGCTTTTTGGCTTTGGGGTCAAGGCTCTGGGTCCAGATGTTCAGATTCAGGCAGTCTTCATCCATGGGCCAGTAGCGATGGGGGATTTTTTCTTCCCCACTGGGGACTTCCTGCTTTAACAGCGGGCACACATACCCGTAAGAGAGCGCGTCTTTCACGCCGTCCCAGGGTTCCACCGGTTGCGGGGGCTGAAAGCGTTTCGCGACCGCGTAACGCACCCCATAAAAGGTATACGTGCTGTCCAGCTGAAAGCCGCGAATGCGGCCGGCTTTTGTTTCAACAATGGGCTCCGTAAGCGAGCACACAAATCGTTTTGCCATTACCAACTTCCTCCTTTATAATCGTGGCAAAATAACTACTGAAATTAGTATAGCAACTTTGTATGCAAATTTCCAGTAGGAAACTTGTTTTTTTGTGTTCTTCAAATGACTTGACAGAATAAAAAGAGTATGATACTATAAAAATAACAATTATTCTTATTTTAAGGAGGCTGTTTTATGGATACCAAAGCATTCCGCGCTCTTTCCTATGGCGTATATGTGATCACCTCCCAGGTGGAGGGCCGCCCGGTGGGCTGTGTGGCCAACAGTGTCATGCAGATTACGTCGTCCCCGGCTACCGTGGCCGTCAGCATGAACCGTGATAATTTCACCCATTCGGCGCTCGCTTCCACCGGCGTATTTGCCGTCAATGTACTGGGGGAACAGAGCAACCCGTCGCTCATCGGCCGCTTTGGTTTTTCCAGCAGCCGCGATACGGACAAGTTTACCGGTGTCTCCTATGAAGAAAAACAGGGTGTCCCCGTCCTGCACGATTCCTGTGCATTTTTGCTGTGCCGGGTGATTGACCGCATGGAAACGTCCACCCACACGGTGTTCCTGTCGGAAGTCATCGACGCCGGGGTGTTCCCGCCGGCCATCGCCGGGGACCCGATGACCTATGCCTACTACCACAAGGTAATTAAAGGCACCAGCCCCAAAAATGCCCCGACCTATCTGCCCGAAGAGGGCGAAAAAAAGCCGGAAGCGGGGAAGACTTCCTCGGTGCGGTGGGTATGCAGTGTGTGCGGGTATGTGTACGAAGGCGACCCGCTGCCCGATGGGTTTGTGTGTCCGCTGTGCTCGGCCCCGGCCGAAAAATTCACGAGGCAGGTCGGCTGAGTACCGGCCCTTCCCGTTTTACGACAGGCAAAAAGGACCTGCGGTTTTCCAGCCGCAGGTCCCTTTTTATGGGTGTTTTTCGTTTTCATGGGAAACCCAAACCCGCAGTGCCCGGGCGCTTTTATCCGGGCGGCGGAAGGTTTCCCGCAGGGAACAGTATTTGTCCACCAGGATAATCACGTAACTTTCCGCGTACCGGGGCGGGATAAGGGTCAGCGGCCACATGTGCCGCTTGATAATGGAGGTTTCCCGTTTGGTCAGGGGCATAATTTGCCCGGCTTCATAGAGCGCGAACCCCGGATGCCGGAATCCGTGCCACCGGGGGTGGCCGGGGGCATGCCAGTCATATAAAAACAAATCGTGCAGCAGCGCTGCCCGGGCCATTTCCCCGGCGTGTAAGTGCAAAAACCGGCAAATCCGGTAACAGAGGTACGACACACACAGGCAGTGCAGCAAACAATCGGTGTCCCCGTGCTGGATATACAGCCGCATTTTCTGTACCTGGGGGTTTTGCAGCAGCATTTCAACTTCCCTTACGAATTCTGTGAAAAAGGGGAGATCCATTATGACGCCTTCTTTTGTGCTTTGCGTTTTTTCCGTTCTTCCATACGCACAAGCACCTTTTCACACAGCTGGTTATACACCTGCACCAGCCACCCAATCAGCGGCGGCGCAAAGTTCATGGCGGCCATCACCACAATCACACAGGAAAGCGATAGGTTCGATAATTCCAACAGCGATTTGCCTATTACCAAAATAAACAGCAAAAACGCCCCTTCGGCACAGTAGCAGATAATTTTGCGGTATTTGGTCAGCGGCGAATAGACAAGCCGCAGGGCATATAGGTAATTCCACCCGGTAATCAGCACGCACACGGTGCTGATCATCACGTCGTTCTGGTGCAGCAGGGCGCCTACATTGTCAATCAGGAACACCGACGCCCCGATGGTCAATGCGACGGGGATCGCGTACCGGAACACGTGCCGCAAAAAGCCCTTTTGAATCCGGTCAAAGCTGGGTTCCAACTGCAAAATCAGGCACGGCACGCCCACGGCACAGGCGCTGATAATCGACAGCTGGATGGGAATAAACGGGTAGTTTTCTCCCAAAAACACGGTCATAATGGCCAGCAGCATGGAAAAGATCGTCTTAATCAGGAACATGGATGCCGCCATGCGGATATTGTTGATGACCCGCCGCCCTTCGTTGACAATATGGGGCATAGAAGCAAAGTTCGAATCCAGCAGCACCAGGTTCGCGGTATTTTTGGCGGCATCGCTGCCCGAAGCCATGGCAATGCTGCAGTCGGCGGTTTTTAAGGCCAACACGTCATTGACGCCGTCGCCGGTCATGGCCACCGTGTGGCCGTCGTGCTGCAGCGCCCGCACCATCTGTTCCTTTTGCCGAGGGGTGACCCGGCCGAACACATTGTACTGCCGCACCGCCTGCTGCAAGTCTTCATCCGTCTGCAAGGTGGCCGCGTCCACATACCGTTCCGCATGGCGCAGCCCGGCTTTGGCGGCAATGGCCGAAACCGTTACCGGGTCATCGCCGGAAATCACTTTTAGTTCCACATCCTGGTTATAGAAGTACTGTAAAATGTCCGGCGCTTCCTTACGGATTACGTCGGTAATCAGCACATACCCCAGCGGCTGCAAATCAGACGGCAGCGAGTTATCCGTCATCACTTTTTGGGTGTGGGCAATCACCAGCACCCGCAGCCCCTGGCGGGCGTATTCGTCCATTTGGGCGACCATGGCGTCTTCCGGGTGGGGGAACAAAAACGAATAGGCGCCCATGTAGTAGGTGCCCTCGTTTTCATAGGCGGCGCCGCTATATTTCCGGTCGGAAGAAAAGGGGATCACATGGGCACAGGAGGCCGTTTTTTCGGGTTCAAACGCCTCTTTTAGCGCACGGCTGGTGTCGTTTTCATCGTCGGAAGCGCTCAAAATACGGCGCACGGCCTGGGCCGTACCGCCCTCTTTTGTCAGGTCCCGCACCCCTTCTACCTTCATGCGCCCTTCGGTGATGGTGCCGGTTTTGTCAAGGCACAGCGTATCCACCCGCGCCAAAGTTTCGATGCAGTATAGTTCCTGTACCAGCGTTTTGCGCATAGAAAGCCGGATAACCCCCAGCGCCAGCGCCGTGCTGATCAGCAGCACCAACCCCTGAGGAATCATGCCCAGCATGGCCGACACGGTATCCAGAATGGCGGATTCATACCCCATGTCGGAAATAAAATACTGTTTGCAGAAAAGCGCAATACCGATGGGCAAAATGACAATGCTGATGAATTTCAGTACTTTATTCATGCTGTCCCGCAGTTCGGAGTGTACCGGTTTGAAAATTTTCGCTTCTTTGGCGATTTGCTCCATGTAACTCTCTTCGCCCACTTTGGTCACACGGCAGACGGCCATACCCGACGTGACGAAGCTGCCCGACAGGATGTCACTGCCCGGCGTTTTGTACACACTGTCCGATTCCCCGGTTAACAGGGATTCGTTTACGTCGATGCTGCCTTCCACCACCACGCCGTCGGCGGGAATCTGGCACCCGGTTTTCAGCACCATGATATCGTCGGGCACCAACTGGTCCACGGGGATTTCTTTCTGTACCCCGCTTCGCATGACGGGAATGTGGCTGATCGTCAAAATGCGCAGCTTATCCAGCGTGCGCTTGGCCCTGATTTCCTGGATCGTGCCCACCAGGGTATTGGCCACCGCCAGCAGGATGAAAAACATGTTTTTAATCGAGCCTACCGATAGCACCAGCACAAGCAGAATCACGTTGAGCAGGTTAAAAAATGTGAGCACATTGGTGCGCAAAATCTGGGGAATGGTACGCGAACTTTTATGCTGAATGATATTTTGTTTCCCGGCAGCGATACGCTGGGCAACTTCTTCTTCACTCAGGCCCGGGAAAGATGAGATGGGTTTCAAAATGGACAAACCTCCTTATCCGGAAAAGCAGCACCGGCCGCATATAGACATAAGTATAGCAAAGGGGAGGGGGCGCTTTCAAGCAAACCGGAGAAAATTTACATCTTCCTGTCATTTTTGGCCACCCACTCTTGGAGAAAAGTATCAAGATGGCCCCCCGGATGCTTGACAAGCCCGTTTTCTTCATCCTACAATGGCACCAAAGGCATAGGAAAGGAGAGACAGTCTTTTATGGAACAAAAAGAATTTAGTTGGCTAGGCGACGTATCCCGGTCCCGCCTAAAGCAGGACATGGCCCATATCAGCCAGTGGTACCGGTACACCGGTTCCTGGGGCGGGGAAGCGTGTGTCGATTACATCCTGGGGCAGCTGCGGGAGTTTGGCATCCCCTGCTGGGCGGAATCGTTCGAATTTCTGCGCAGTTATCCCATTATTACCCGGCTGCAGGTGGAAGAAAATGGGGTTTTCCGGCCGGTTCAGGCGCTGGCGGCGGTATTTAGCGCCTCGTGCCAGGATTTACAGGGCCCCTTGTGGTGCGACGAAGCGACAAATGGCACCGACCTGGAAGAGAGCCGGCAGTTTTCGGCCATGCGGGGCAAAATTGTGCTGACCCACCGCCGCCATGGGGAAGATATCCTCAAGGCGTTCCATCACGGGGCCCTGGCAGTGATCAGCGTATGGGATACCCCGGAAGAGAAGCTGCACCACAACACTATCGGCACCGTATGGGGCGGCCCGGCCCCCGAAAATTTGTGGCGGTTTGGCTCCGTACCGGCGGTGTGCGTCACAAAACGGGAGGGCGAAAAACTGTGGCAGGATGCCGCCGCGGGCCGGGTCACCCGGGCCCGGCTGACGGTGCAAATGGCCCAAAAGGTGGTCACGGCCCGTATGCCGGTGGCCGATATTCCCGGTCAGAGGGATAGCTTTTTGCTCGTTAACGGCCACTATGATTCCTGGTACGAAGGGGTTACCGACAACGCCGCCGCCAACGTATCCCAATTAGAGTGTGCCCGGGTTTTGTGGAAAAATCGCCACTTGTTGCAGCGGGGCGTGCGCCTTGTGTGGTGGGGTGGCCATTCCGACGGGCGGTATGCCGGTTCGGCGGCGTATGCCGACCGCCATTATGAAGAGCTGCGGCAAAAGTGCGTCGGGCAGCTCAACCAGGACATGTTTTCCGGGCTGAATTGCCAGCTGGTGGGCAAAGCCACCGGCGGCATGGAACAAGCGGGGCTCCTGAAAAACTGGATACAGGAAGCCGGGGCCGCCTGCGGCCCGATCCTCGACGGGCTCAACCGTTCGTCGGATGAATCGTTTTCCGGCATTGGGCTGCCGTTTTCCATGATGAGCACGTTTACCCCCCGGCCTGATAGCGAATGGATGCCCCACTGGCCCGAGTCTGCCGGGCCCTGGTGGCACACGGTGGATGACGACATCACCCGGCTGGACGAAGAACATCTGGTCCGGGATGCCAAGGTAATGGTGCACATGGCGGCGTCCCTGGCGACCAGGAGGGATTTGCCGGTGGACATGCCCGGGTTTATTCAAAAAATGGACCGGGTACTCGCACAGATCGATGGGCAGTCGGACCCCTGCTTTACCCTTTGTGATGTACGTGCCCGGCTGCAAAAGCTGCAAAAGGCTATCGAGCCGCTGCAAACGCTGATCGATACCGGGGCCCTAACGAATAGCGATCCGCTGGTGCAAACTTTTGCCGGGGCGCTGATGCGCCTTAGCTATTCCTGGGGCAGCGAATACGAACACGACGATGCCTATCCGGGGCCGTCGCTGTTTTCACAACTGCGAAAAGCCGTGGGCCTCACCCGAGAGAATAGCCGGCCTGTCTACTTTTTGGCGGTGCAGAACCGCTTTCAGCGGCAGAAAAACCGGCTGCTTGTGGAAATCGAAGAATTGTGCCGCCGGGCGTATGAGTGGCAGGCCCGGTGGGAAAAAGAACAAGGAGGGGTTTCTCTATGAATGAACAGCCTACCCGCTGGGTGGCGGAAACGTCCGCTTCCCAGCAGCGTGACCAGCAGACCCAGCTGCTCGCCCAACTTTCCTCCCTGACCGAAGGGGAATCTTTCGCCATTTCGCATTTATCGAACGCCGCCTCGCTTTTGTGGCACACCCTGCCGGGCCTTAACTGGGTGGGGTTTTACCTGCGCCGGGGGAACGAGCTGATCCTCGGGCCGTTTATGGGCCGCCCGGCCTGTCTGCGCATCCCCCTGGGCCGGGGCGTGTGCGGCACGGCGGCCGCTTTGGATCAGGTACAGCGGGTGCCGGATGTCCACGCGTTCCCCGGGCACATCGCCTGCGACAGTGCCTCCAACAGCGAAATCGTGGTGCCTATGCGGCAAAACGGGCAAGTCATCGCGGTGCTGGATATTGACAGCCCCTATTTGGACCGTTTTTCGCAGGAAGATGAGGCGTTCCTCACGGCCTTTGCGGATAAATTGTGTGAGGCTTGCGATTTTTCCCAGCCCCTTATTACCCTCGATTGACAGCCGCCGTTTCCTTCTGTTATAATCAAAATGATAGGCTTTTTTCGCCATTTTTGTAAAAAAGAGGAGGAGATACGGTGAGTGGGCACGTAATGGATATGACAAGGGGTCGTCCGCTTTCGCTTTTGTGCCGGTTTGCCCTGCCGCTGATGGCGGGCAACGTCTGCCAGCAGCTGTATGTGACGGTGGATACCCTGGTGGTGGGCCGTGGCGTGGGCGTCGACGCCCTGGCCACCTTGGGGGCGGCGGACTGGCCGACCTGGTCGGTGCTCAGTGTGATTATTGGGCTGGTGCAGGGCTTTTCCCTGTTGGTGGCCCAGCGGTTTGGGGCCAAAGACCAGGAAGGGGTGCACCGGTCGGTGGCGGTGACGCTGTGGCTCAGCCTGTTTAGCTCCCTGGGGCTGACGGTGGTGGCCCTGCTCGGTTCCCGGCCGCTCTTACAAATTTTGCAAACCCCGCCGGAAATATTAGAGGGCGCGCTTTTATATGTGCGTATCCTGTTCGGCTGCATCTTATTTAACGGTGCCTACAATGCGTTTTCGTCCATTTTGCGGGCGCTGGGGGACAGCCGCACGCCGCTGATTGCCATGCTGATCGCATCAGTGAGCAACATCCTATTAGACTTACTGTTCGTTCTGGGGTTCCACTGGGGCGTCATGGGGGCGGCCGTGGGTACGGTCATGTCCCAGCTGATTTCGGCCCTCATTTGCCTGCGGGTGATGCTGCGCATGCCCCAATTGCGCATGAGCCGGGAAGAGCGCCGGTGGGACGGGAAGCTGGCCATGTCCCTTGTCAAATTGGGGGCGCCCATGGCGCTGCAAAACCTGATTATCGCCGTGGGCGGGCTGTTTGTGCAGTGGGTGGTCAACCAAAACGGGGTGTTGTTCGTGGCCGGATATACCGCCACCAATAAGCTGTACGGCCTATTGGAACTGGCAGCCGTGTCCTTCGGGTTTGCCATGAGCACCTTCGCCGGGCAGAACCTGGGGGCCGGGCACATCCGCCGGATCCGCCAAGGGATGCGCACGGCGGCTTGCCTGGGGATTGGCGTGGCGGTGGTGATCGCCGCTGCTATGCTATTGTTCGGCCGGGCGATTGTGGCCTGTTTTGTGTCTGGCGATACCAACCAGGTGGAACAGGTGGTCAGTATCGGGTACCAATATTTGTGCATCATGTCCTGGGCTTTGCCGGTGCTCTACCTCTTGCACCAGTACCGTTCGGCCTTGCAGGGCATGGGGAATACCGTGGCCGCCATGGTGTCGGGCTTTTTTGAACTGTTCATGCGGGTGCTGGCCGTGCTGACCCTGCCCCACTGGTTGGGGGAAGTGGGCATCTTTTACGCCGAACCCCTGGCGTGGATTGGCGCCGTCATCGTGCTGGCGCCCTGCTGTTACCGCCGCATCCGCGACCTTCGCACGCAGTACCCGGAAAAAGAGTCCCCGGCCGCGTAAAACCCGGAAAAATTCGCCCAAAATTTGCGATTTTCCCCTTGACTTTTTAGGGGAAGATGGTATACTAAAGATAAAGTTGAGAATCATTCTCATTTTTAAAAAGGAGGTACGCATTCATGGAACTCAAAGGATCAAAAACCGAAAAAAATCTGATGGCAGCGTTTGCCGGGGAATCCGAAGCCCGCAACAAGTACACCTATTACGCATCCAAAGCCAAAAAGGACGGCTATGTGCAGATCGCCCAGCTGTTTGAAGAAACGGCGGCCAACGAAAAGGAACACGCCAAAATCTGGTTCAAGATTCTTCACGGCGGCGCGGTAGGCGGCACAGCCGAAAACCTGCAGGACGCAGCGGCCGGGGAAAATTATGAATGGACGGATATGTACCCCACTTTTGCTAAAGAAGCGCGGGAAGAAGGGTTCCATCAGATCGCGGCCCTGTTTGAGGCGGTGGCAGCCATCGAAAAGGAACACGAAGAACGGTACCGCAAACTGCTTGCAAACGTAGAAGGCGGGCTGGTGTTCTCCCGTGACGAAGACCAGATCTGGCAGTGCAGCAACTGCGGCCACATTGTGGTGGGCAAAAAAGCACCGGAAATCTGTCCCGTGTGCAGCCATCCCCAGGCCTATTTCCAGATCAAAGCCGAAAATTATTAAAACGCCTGTTTTATGGCGGGGCTCCTAGGTAGGGGCCCCGCTTTCTTTCGTGTTTTTTCGCCTGCTTTACACAGAATTTATTTGGGTCTATAATGGGTCTATAATAAATAACATCTTAAAAAGCAGGCGAAGAAGCCGTATGAAAGGAAGCGGGGCTACTATGGCGAAAGCCAACATGCAGGAACAATACCGGAAAATGACCGAAACGCCCGTCCCCCGGCTGGTGCTCACCCTGGGGATTCCCACCACCATCAGCATGCTGATCACCAACATTTACAACATGGCCGATACGTTTTTTGTGGGGACCCTGGGGACCAGCGCCAGCGGGGCCATTGGCATTGTGTTCGCCCTGATGGCGATCATCCAGGCGTTTGGCTTCATGTTTGGCCACGGCGCAGGCAGCAACATCAGCCGCCTGTTGGGGGCCCGGCACGTGGAGAGGGCCCGCACCTTTTCGGCCACCAGCTTTTATGCGGCCCTGGCAGCGGGGCTGCTCATCACCCTATTAGGGCTTTTGTTTCAAGATCCGCTTTTGCGGCTGCTGGGCAGTACGGAAACGATTTTGCCCTATGCCCGTGCCTACAGTTTTTACATTTTGCTGGCGGCTCCTGCCATGGCCACCAGCTGCGTGATGAACAACATTCTGCGTTATGAGGGCAAAGCCACCTTTGCCATGGTGGGCCTTGTCAGCGGCGGGCTCCTGAATATTTTGGGCGACTACCTGCTCATCAGCGTGTGTTCCATGGGAGTGGCCGGGGCCGGTTTGTCCACGGCGATTTCCCAGTATATCAGCGCTGTTATTTTGGCTGTTCCCTATGTCGCGAAAATGGTGCAAAGCAGCCTGGCGCCCCGGTACATCACCCGGCAGCCCCGCGATCTACTCACCATTATCACCGTCGGGTTCCCCAGCCTGATGCGCCAGGGGCTCAACAGCGTATCGTCCATGATCCTGAACGGCTGTGCCGGGCCTTACGGCGACGCCGCCATTGCCGCCATGAGCATTGCATCCCGGGTGATGAACTTCCTGTTTTGCGTGGGGCTCGGCGTGGGCCAGGGGTTCCAGCCGGTCAGCGCGTTCAATTACGGGGCGAAAAAGTATAGCCGCGTGAAAAAATCGGCGTATTTTACCTGTTTCTTTACCATGAGCCTGCTCACCCTGGCAGCCATTGTCGGGGCTATTTTTGCTACGCCCATTGTCACCATTTTCCGGGACGACCCGGATGTTATCGCCATTGGGACGGTGGCGCTGCAGGCGCAGTGCCTCTCGCTGCCGTTTATGCCTTTGTCGGTGTGCGGCAACATGCTGTTCCAGAGCATCGGCAAAAGCGGGCGGGCGGCCTTCCTTGCCAGCAGCCGCAGCGGGCTGTTTTTCATCCCGGTCCTGCTCCTGCTCAACACGACTTTGGGCCTTTTCGGGCTGCAAATTTCCCAGGCGGTGTCCGATATTTTGTCCGCGGCGGTCACTTTGCCGCTGGCGTACAATTTCCTGCACAGCCTGCCCCCGGATGGGGCGGAAAACCCGTCGTAAAAAGCCAAACGAAAAGGCCCTTTCCCCGTATCGGGAAAGGGCCTTTTATAATGGAACTTTTCTTTTATTTAATGGTCACCAGTTCATAGTCGCAGGTGCCAAGGCCGATTTTTTCGGCGTGTTCCAGCCCTGCGCGCCACGTGGAAGCCGGGGTGGTATCCACAAAATGGTCGCCGGTAGGTGCAAAGTCCGGGTCGGCCAGGTTGTCGCCCAGCAGGCTGTTGCGGTTGGGGGTGGCGGCGTTGACCGCATCGGCACAGGCCTGATCCAGCGCCACCGGATCAAAGCTCGCGTACATACCGATATCCGGCACGATGGGCGTATCGTTTTCGCCGTGGCAATCGCAGTAGGGGCTTACATCCATCACCAGGCTGATATGGAAGCAGGGGCGGCCATGGCACACGGCCTGGGTGTATTCCGCAATCTTGCAGTCCAGGACGTCGTTGGCGTTGGCGTTGCGGTTGGAAATGGCGTCAAAATTGCACCGCCCAATGCAGCGGCCGCACCCGGCGCACTTTTCCGGGTCGATGTGGGCCTTGCCCCGTTCGTCGTAGGAAATGGCATCCTGCCCGCATTCTTTGGAGCACAGCCGGCATCCGCGGCACAAATGGGTGCTCACCACGGGCTTGCCGTTGTTGTGCTGGTCCATTTTACCGGCACGGCTGCCGCAGCCCATGCCCAAGTTTTTCAGCGCACCGCCAAAGCCCGTACATTCGTGGCCCTTAAAGTGCGTCAGCGAAATCACCACGTCGGCGTCCATCACGGCGCGGCCAATACGGGCCGTTTTGGTGTATTCGCCGTTTACTACCGGCACTTCCACTTCGTCCAGCCCCCGCAGGCCGTCGGCAATGATCACCTGGCACCCGGTGGAAAGGGGCGAAAACCCGTTTTCAAACGCCGCCGCCAGATGTTCCGGGGCGTTTTTCCGGGAACCGGGGTACAGCGTGTTGCAGTCGGTCAAAAACGGAATACCGCCTTTTTTCCACACCAGGTCGGCCACCGCCTTGGCATAGTTCGGGCGCAAAAAGGCCAGGTTGCCCGGTTCGCCAAAGTGCATTTTGATGGCTACCAGCTTCTTTTCCATGTCGATGGTGTTAAAACCGGCCGCCATGATCAGTTTTTGCAATTTTTGAATCTGGTTGACCCCGGGAGGGCAGCGAAAATCGGTAAAATAAACTTTCGAAGCCATATGGATTTGTCTCCTTCTTTCTTTTTCAGTTTCACAGCGGGCAACTTGTTTTACGGTACAAAAGCCCCCACTTTCTTTTCATAAGTGTAGCGCATTTTTAGAAAAAGGGCAATAAAAATTTTACCCCTTACCCGGCGCGCAAAACCGGCGGGCCATACGGGCCATTTCGTCCGCGGCCTGTGGGGGCGATATCACCTGCACCCGTCCGCCAAACTGGAATACCCACCCAAAAAAGGTGGGGCTCAATTGCAGCGGCACCACCACCCGAAAGTGCTGCTCGTCCACCCGATGGGGGGTCAGGTCTTTCCCGAAGCGGTCGTAAAACACATTCATCAGGTCGTTTTCTGCTTCCAGGGTGACTTGGGTCTGGTTGCCGCCAAACATACCAAACGTGCGCCCCACATAATCCCCCACCACAAAATGCGCCGGAGCCGGCCGGGCCCAATCCGATAAAATACGGATGTCTTCCATTTTATCCACCCGAAAATGGCTGACGGTTTCCCGCCGTTCGTAGTACCCCACCAGGTAGTAGTTTTCGTCGTCCCACACCAGCGCGTACGGGCTTACCACTGAAAACTGCCCGTTATGGTGGTACTCCTTTTTCCACCGTCCGGTGCCGTTTGGGCTGTACACATAGGAAAAATACCGGAACGATACTTTTTTCCCGCAATGGATCGCTTGGTGCAAGGGATCCACATTCAAAAGGGCCGCCTCGTTGGTGGTTTTGCTCCGTCCGGTCAGGTATACCTGGCGCTGTAACTGGCTGCGGGCAAAGCGGTTTGTCAGCCCCGCGATTTTGCGGATCAGCGCCCGGGAACGGGCTTCGCTGATAAACCGGGAGGAAGCCACCGCATCGGTGAGCAGTTTCAGTTCCGGCAGGGTAAACGTGTTTTCCCTCAGGTAATACTGCCCACCCCGGTTTTCAATGGGCATGCCCCATTCCCGCAGGGCCGCGATATCGTCATACAGGCTTTTGCGTTCGGCCGGGATCTCTTCGCGTTCCAACATGGCAATCAGCTGCCGGATGGTGGTGGGATGGCCCATGTCGGTTTCTTCCTGAAAATAGCGCATCAGTAGGAGCAATTTCTTTTTCTGGTTGGCTTTTTTGGCCATGGAATCGGCTCCTTTCATTTCCTTTTTCTTCCATTATACGCCAAAAGCTGTCCCATAAAAAGGACTTTTCATCCCGGCAGGGTCTTGTCTTTTCTTTTGTCGTGACATGTGCTATACTACAAAAAGTAAGGAGGCGATCCATTTGCAGGGAACATCGGCACAGCGCCGGGAACAGATTTTGCAAGTCCTGCGGGAACAGCAGGGCCCGGTCAGCGCCAGCACGTTGGCGCGTAGGTTTTCCGTCAGCCGTCAAATCGTGGTGGGGGATATTGCCTTGCTGCGGGCCAGCAATGTGGATATTTTAGCTACGCCCCGGGGTTATTTGCTGCAAAAAAAGGAAGAACCTGTGGGCATCCAGTTTACCGTAGCCTGCTGCCACAGCCAGGATGACATGAAAAAAGAGATGTATACCGTCGTCGACCTGGGGGGCGAGCTCATCGATGTGGTGATTGAGCACCCGGTGTACGGCCAGTTGGTGGGGTCTTTAAAAGCGGCGTCGCGGTTTGATGTGGACGTATTCCTCGACAAGATGGAACGCCACAAAGCCGAACCCCTGTGCCGGCTCACCGGCGGGGTACACCTGCACACCATCCGCTGCCAGGATGACGAAGGCAGATGGCGCATTATCGAGGCCTTGCGGGCAAACGGCATCTTGTTTGAAAAGGAAGAGTGACCGGTTTGCAGTACGATCGAATCACCAAAGCCACCTTTCTCAGCCGGCCCAACCGCTTTGTGGCGCTGGTGTCGTTACACGGGCAACAGGTGCGCTGCCACGTAAAAAACACCGGGCGTTGCCGGGAACTGCTGGTGCCAGGGGCCACGGTATATGTGCAGCAGCACGATGACCCGGGCCGCCGTACGGCCTGTTCGCTGATTACCGTGGACCGGGCAGGCGAACTGATCAACATCGATTCCCAGGCCCCCAACCGGGTGGCGGCGCCGTGGCTGCAAAATGGCCACGGCTTTTTCCGAAACGGGGACCGGCCCCCGCTGCTATTGCGGCCCGAAACGGTCTTTGAAGATTCCCGGTTTGATTTTTACGCCGAAACCCTTGGCCCCTCGGGGGACGTGCAGCGCCATTTTATCGAAGTCAAAGGCGTCACGTTGGAAGAAAACGGGGTGGCCCGTTTTCCCGATGCCCCCACCAGCCGCGGGGAAAAGCACCTGCGGGGGCTTATCCGAGTTCAGCAGCAGGGCATGCAGGGCCATGTGCTGTTTGTGGTTCAGATGGCCTGTGCCCACAAAGTGGTGCCCAACGGGCAAACGGACCCGGCCTTTGCCGCCGCGTTGCGGCAGGCGAAACAGGCGGGGGTGCATCTGTGCGCCGTTCGATGCCGGGTGCAGCCCGATAGCCTAGAGATTACCGGTGAAATCCCGGTGGAAGTCTAATACCGGTTGTGTAAAAGAAAGGAAACCATTCATGATTGCAACTGTCACACTCAATCCTTCGCTGGATTATATTGTACAAAGTGAAAAACTCATTCCCGGCGGCATTACCCGCACCACCAGCGAGGCGATTTACCCCGGTGGCAAGGGGATCAACGTATCGGTGATGCTGGCTTCCCTGGGGATGGAAAGCTGCGCACTGGGCTTTTCGGCGGGCTTTACCGGCCGGGAAATCGAAGAAAGATTGCGTAGGCATGGCTGCCGCGCGTCGATGGTCGAAGTCAAAGAGGGCTTTTCCCGCATCAATGTGAAAATTCACGCGCAGGAAGAAAGTGAAATTAACGGCCGCGGCCCCGTGATTACAGAGCCGGATGTCCAGCAGCTGCTGCATACGGTGGAATCCTTGCAGGCGGACGACTGGCTGGTGCTGGCGGGCAGCATCCCGTCGGGCCTAGAAAAAGACTTCTATGCCCGTTTGATGCAGCACACCGCCGCTGCCTGTATCGTGGATGCGGAAGGGGAAGCATTGCGCAGCGTACTGCCCTACCACCCGTTTTTGATCAAACCCAATGTGCACGAACTGTCCCAGCTGTGCGGGAAAGAGCTATCGGGCCGGCATGAAATCGAAGAGGCGGCGCGGTCGCTCCAGCAGCAGGGCGCCCGCCACGTGCTGGTGAGCATGGCCGGGGAAGGGGCCTTGCTGCTCACCGAAGACGGGCAGACTTTCTTCCGGGCGCCGAACCGGGGGACGGTGGTCAATTCCGTGGGGGCCGGGGATTCCATGGTGGCCGGCTTTTTGGCCGGGTGGCTCATGACGGGGCAGATGGAACGGGCCCTGGAACTGGGTACCGCCTGCGGCAGCGCGACGGCGTTTACCACCTGGATTGCCGGGCGGGAGCAAGTGGCTGCCCAGCTGCAAGACCCCGCGGTATTCGGGCTGGCCCCCCAGCGCCGGGGCCGCCGGGGCGATAAAGTAACCCATCTGTCCGGGCTGGAAGGTGAAAGCGTATGGGTTGAGTTGGAACCCACGGGCCTCGTGTGCTGTGCCGGTGCGGAAGAAGCCCCGCTGGAACTGGGCGACCTGTCCGACTGGTACCAAAGCGGCGTGTTCCAGGTGCAGGGCGGTATGCTGGTATCCCTGCTAAATCCCGAACGGCGTCTGCACCCCTTTAATAGCCAGATCCTTGGCATGTGGCGCTGGATCGAAGAAGAATAACGTGTATGCAAAAGGACCCGACTTTCCATAAGAAGGCGGGTCCTTTTGCCACATAAAAAAGAGAGAAGGAGAAAGATGTATAAAAACCGGGGAAAAGACCTCCGGGAATTTTTCGTTTGTTCTTATGATGCCAGTATACGGCGGGATTATGAAAAAAAGTGGAAAAAAATGCAAGCTTTTTCAAAAGGAATCATGAAAAAAACATGAACGAAAAAAAGCCCCCAAAAACAACAACCGGAGGCTTTTGCGGAAAGCCTCCGGCTGTTGTAAAAGAGGGGTAAAATGAAAAAGAAAATGAAAAAAGATAAGAGGAGGGTCCCCTTGTTCCGGGTGACGAAGCCGAAACACGGGGCAGTCAAAGAGGAGTGCGTTCTTCCTTGACTGTGGCTTTAGTATACAGGGCGAAATTGAACGTTTTGTGAAAAGAAAGCAAAGATTTGACGAAGAAACAGGAAAAAAGAAGACAACGGGCGAATCAACGGGAAAAAAGGGAAAAGGCCCGGGGGAAAGGTGTTGGCGGGCAGCAAAAAAGGCGCATTCCTTTTGGAATGCGCCTTTTGCTTTGTGAATTTCTATCAGGTGATAGAGGGAATGCTGTCGAACCGGTCTTCGTACGCCGTCACGGTGTAGGTGTCGCTCAGGCTGTCGTATTTATCGCTATAATCGCTGCTCTGCAAAGCAGTGAAGGCGGTTGCTTCCCACTGGGGCGTGGTGCGGCCTACATAGTACATAATGTGGTAGCCATAGTCCGTTTTCACAATGCCCGTGTCGCCGGCTTTGCGGGACGAATCAAAGCACCAGTCGTTGAACGCTTCCACCATGCTGCCTTCCGTCACATAGGTGTACAGCCCGCCGTTCAAAGACGAACCGCCGTCTTCCGACCAGGCGCCCGCCAGTTCGGCAAACGATTCTTCGGTGGCGTCTCCATTTTTCCATTCGTCCAACAGCTCTTCGGCTTTGGCCTTTGCCTTGTCATCGCTGCCGTACCGGTCGGCGGTCAATAGGATGTGGCGCACATCGACGGTGGTGGCTTCGCTGCGGGCCGGCAGCGAGAGCAGCATCGTGACCTTAAAGGTTTTCGCGTCGGTATCTTCGGCCACATGGGTCTGGCCCACAGCGGCGTCATCCCCAAAGGCCCACTCGGAGGTTTCGTCCCCTTCCGTGTACGAAAGCGTGCTCTTGCAGGCGTCCAACTTGGATTTCAGGTCGTCTTCCGACAATTCTTCGTCGCTGTTTTCCTTTAGATAATCTTCCAGCCACTTCGTAAACGATTCTTCGTCGGTACAGGCGGCCAGGCCGTTGGCCGCGACTTGGGCTTCTTTGCGGCTCATGGCGTCTTTGTCAGAATCATCGTCGGAATACGAGAACGTGTACGTCAGGGTATCACAGCTGAGGAAGTCGTTTTTATTTTCTTCGTAATACTTTTCGGCTTCGTCATCCGTATACGTCATGCCGTTTTTCATCATATTTTCGTATTTGACGGCCAAGCCCTGCAGCAAAAGGGCTTCTTTTACGTCTTCTTCATTGACGCCCACGCCATAATACGAAGGATCGGTGCCTTCCAGGCCCTTTTCGATGTTGTCAATTTCGCCGTCGGTCAGCGAAACCCCGGCTTCTTTAGCCGCTTCCGCCAGCACCAGGTACTTTTTGGCGTTGGTTTCCGCCGACGAAGTCAGGTACTGGAACCACGTCTGGTCGGCGGTGTATTCCTGGTCTTTCAGGGATTTTGTCGTATCCAGCCCCAAATACGACAGGTATTGCCCGTACTGGCTTACGTAGCTCTGATACAGCGAATTGGTGTATACGCTCATCATGGTGCCGGTCACCTGGTAGTTTTCGCTTTCCAGCATAATGGTGGCGCGCAGGTCGTCCCCGCTTTGCAGGCGCTGCTGGTCAATGGCGTATTTGGTGCCAAACCCAATGGCGGCCACAGCCACCACAGCCCCAATACTGATCCCAATGATGCGGTTGCGGCGGCGGCGCTGCTGCTGCTGTTGCTGCTGCCGGCGCATTTCTTCTTTACGTCCGGCATTTTGCAGCCGGGTGCGTTTTCCTTTTCCCATGGGAATCCCCCGTTCTGTTAGTGTTTTCGTGCTTTCATTAGGCACGCGCAAATTATACTATACACCAAAAATGTGTTGAAATCATGAAAAGACACAAAAAAGATGGAAGAAAAAGCAAAAAGATTTGAATGGCCGGGAACAGAAAATTACGTTAAAAACGTGACAATCCCTTTTCGGGTATGGTATAATGGTTCCGCAGTCCAGGTGGGCTGACAACGAGATATAGGTTTTCTAAAGGAGGATCACCGCCATGTATTGTGTTCAGAAAATGAAAGAAGATCTCTATTATGTGGGCGGAAGCGACCGTCGTTTGGCCCTTTTTGAAAATATTTACCCCATTCCCCGGGGCGTTTCCTACAACGCCTATGTGGTCATGGATGAAAAAACCGTGCTGCTCGATACCGCGGACCAGAGCATTTCCCGGTTGTTCTTCGAAAATCTGAGCCATGTACTGGGGGACAAGCCCCTCGATTACGTGATCGTCAACCATATGGAACCCGACCACAGCGCTACGCTGGAAGAAGTGCTGCGCCGCTATCCGGGTGCGGTGGTGGTGTGCAACGCCAAAACGGTTCCTATGATCCGCCAGTTCTTCGGCGCCAACACCCTGCCGGATGAACGCATCCACCTGGTCAAAGAAGGCGACGAGCTGTGCACCGGCCGCCACACCTTTGCGTTTGTCATGGCGCCCATGGTCCACTGGCCCGAAGCCATGGTTACGTTCGATAAAGCCGACGGCGTGCTGTATGCAGCCGATGCGTTCGGCACCTTTGGCGCCCTTTCCGGCAACATCTATGCGGACGAAGTGGATTTCGCCCGGGATTGGCTGGACGATGCCCGCCGGTACTATGTGAACATTGTGGGCAAATATGGCCCGCAGGTACAGGCGCTGCTGAAAAAAGCCGCAGGGCTGCCCATTTCCATGATCTGCCCGCTGCATGGGCCCATCTGGCGTGAAAACCTTGGTTGGTTCATCGAAAAGTACGACCGCTGGAGCCGTTACGAACCGGAAGACAAAACCGTGCTGATCGCCAGCGCTTCGATTTATGGCGATACCGACCTGGCGGCCCAGGTGCTGGCCACCATGCTCAGCGAGCGCGGGGTAAAGAAGATTGCCATGTATGACCTGTCGGCTACCGATGTTTCGTACATTGTGAGCGAAGCGTTCCGCTGCAGCCACCTGGTATTGGCCGCTTCTTCGTACAACGGCGGCGTGTTTACCCCCATGGAAAACCTGCTCTGCGATTTGAAGGCCCACAACTTCCAGAACCGCACCGTGGCGGTACTGGAAAACGGCACCTGGGCGCCCACGGCGGGCAAGTGCATCCACGCGGCGCTGGAAGGCATGAAGAATATGACCGTGCTCGATGGCGGTTTGACCATGCGGTCGGCCCTGCAGGAAAGCCAGCTCGACGCCCTGCGCGCCCTGGCCGACCAGATTGTCGCTTCGCTGTAAGCCTTCGGAAAAAAAGGTCGAAAGATCGCTACATAACGCAAAAATGCCGCCTATTGTTCTCGCGAAAGAGAGCGATAGACGGCATTTTTTGTGAAGGGATAAAAAAGCCCCCAAAGGGCCAGTGAACCGCCCCTGTAAAAACGGACAATAGACAAAGTACCCCCTGATGTAGGAAAATATAAGTACTACATCAGGGGGTACTGCTATGAGTAAAGGGAATTACACGCATGTACAGGAATTGTTTCCAGAAATCAAAGCCATGCTTGCATCAGGAAAAACACAGAGAGAAGTGGCGGAGTACTTTGGCTTTCGGGATAAGTACGTCGTAAAGAAACTCGTCAAACGGGAAAGAGCCAAACAACGAAAACAGGAAGCCGGGATCACGATACAGCCCAAAGGGCGGCCGAGAAAAGCTGCTTCGCCAAGGGACATTGTTGCAGAGCAG
>CAKNOA010000026.1 GCA_930990065.1 uncultured Clostridia bacterium
AGTCCCTCAGTCTGTTTGTGACAGACGGAACGCTGACAGTAACAAATGCAGGCCTGTCAAAAACCATAAAATGAATAGCGATTGACATTCCCGAACTGCAAAGACGAAGTCCGGTCAAAGTCTGCTCTGGGGACCCAGCTTTATGAAATATATCTGATCGGTGGAGAGGAATACAGCTTTACCGCTATTCAGAATGACATCTATTACCTGCTGGATGCCGGCAGCAAAGTGGTCGATACCATGGGCAAGACCGACGACTACGACTTTGATTTTGTCAACGACCTTTCGAAGATCACTTTGACCGTGGACGGCGAAGAACAGGCCAAGGTGGAAGTAAGCGAGAATGTATACGGCTTTGGCGGATACAGCGAGAACCTCGATCTGTATGATTACCTGCTGAAATACGATCCTAAGGTCGATGCCTTTACCCTTTCCATTAATGTGCCGGTGGAGATCACCAAGCCGGTCCAGCTGACCTATAGCGTAAAGCTTGCGAACCCGAAGACCGAAGCGGGCGTATACGGCAAGTACGATGCGGACGGCAGCCAGGGATATGAGGGGCTGTACACCAATAACAGCGCCATTCTGTATCCGGTGGCGACCGATGGCCAGCAGGGAGCCGCCGAAGAGTTCCCGATGCCGACGGTTTCCTATGAAGTGAAGGCTCCGGATCCGGGACCGGCTGCGGGCGATAACGGCAGCGCGCTGCCCTTTGTTCTGGTGATGGCGGCGGCCGGACTGGGTGCGGTTGTTGTCGTATTCGGCCTGAGAAGAAGAGAGCGCTCTTCCAAATAAGAGAGATTTCCCGTAAAAGGGAGCCGTAAAAGAGCAGCAGGGTCCCCGGTGAAAAGAAAGCCGGGGGACCCTTTTTATGGGAAAGCCGCCCCCTTTTTCCCGCAAAAGGGCTTGACACCGGGGATACCCTGTGATAAAATATTGTTACCTCGTGAAAAGAGGTTCTTTTTTTGCGCTCTTTTCTTCGAGGGAGGCCGGGTTCCTATGCTGTAGAACAGATTTACAGAAACCCAATTTTTTTCCGTTAAACGGGAGGTGCCGAAACAATGAGAGTGAAAGTCGTTCTGGCGTGCACGGAGTGCAAACAGCGCAACTACAACACCATGAAGAACAAGAAGAACGATCCGGACAGACTGGAAATGAACAAGTATTGCCGGTTCTGCAAGAAACACACGCTTCACAAAGAAACCAAGTAAAAGCGCGGAGGAAACATCATGGCTGAAAAGAAACCTAACGCACTGGTTCGGTTTGCCAAAAAAACATCGAAGTTTTTCCGCGACTGCAAGGGTGAAGTCAAAAAGATCGTGTGGCCTACGCCCAAAACGGTCTTTAAGAACATGGGTGTGGTCATGGTCACTATGATCGTGCTGGGGCTGTTTGTGTTCGGCCTTGATACCCTGTTCATGAAGCTGCTGAGCCTTGTGATGGCTGTGGCGGCATGAGACAGCCTTGCCAAAGAAAAAAGCTGTGCAGAAAGCGGAGGGAATGACGGCATATGGCAGATGAATCCAGGTGGTATGTGGTTCATACCTATTCCGGGTATGAAAACAAAGTGGCATCCAACCTTGAAACCACGGTGCAGAACCGCCAGCTTCAGGATCTGATCCAGGAAGTGCGGGTCCCCACCGAAACGGTGACGGAGGTCAAGGATAACAAACGGCGCGATGTTGAGCGCAAGATTTTCCCCGGCTATGTGCTGGTGAAAATGGTACTGACCGATGAATCCTGGTATGTCGTTCGCAATATCCGCGGCTGCACGGGTTTTGTCGGTCCTTCGAGCAAACCGATTCCCCTTTCGGATGAAGAGGTGCTTCGCCTCGGGATCGAAAAACGGGAAATCAAAGTTTCCTATGACGTCGGTGACAGCGTTCAGATTATCGACGGGCCGCTGGACGGTTTTGTGGGTACAGTGGACGAAATGAACCTGGAAAAGAACATGGTTCGCGTGACTGTTTCCATGTTTGGACGCGAAACCCCCGTGGAACTGGAACTCGACCAGGTCGAAGCGGTGGACTGAGTTTTTCTTTTAGGTGATAAGCGGCTTTTAGCAAAGCCGCTTATTATAGGGGCCAAAACGAGCCCCTGTGGGAGGAACGGGAAAATTCCTTATCCGTCCCGCTCCGCCATCTACCACGAATTTTGGAGGTGCAGTAATAATGGCGCAAAAGGTAACGGGCTATATTAAGCTCCAGATACCGGCTGGTAAAGCAACCCCGGCGCCCCCCGTTGGCCCTGCTCTGGGTCAGCATGGCGTCAACATTATGGCGTTCACGAAGGAATTTAACGAACGCACGAAGAACGATGTGGGTCTGATTATCCCCGTCATCATCACGGTGTATGCCGACCGTTCGTTCACGTTTATCACGAAAACGCCCCCTGCGGCCGTTCTGATCAAGAAGGCCTGCGGTATCGAAAGTGGTTCGGGCGCTCCGAACAAGACGAAAGTGGCGAAGATCACGCGCGAACAGCTGCAGAAGATCGCCGAACAGAAAATGCCCGACCTCAATGCTGCCAGCGTAGAGGCTGCCATGAGCATGGTGGCCGGTACCTGCCGCAGCATGGGCGTTGAAGTCGTAGACTGATACCCCAGGGTGGGAGGAACTTCGTTCTAAGGACATCCGATATTTACCACTCAATCAGGGAGGAATACCTAAACATGAAACACGGCAAGAAATATATCGAAGCCCAAAAGGTTTTCGAACGCTCCAAACTTTATGATTCGGAAGAAGCACTGTCGCTGTGCGTGAAGACCGGGACCGCCAAATTTGACGAAACCGTCGAAGTTCACGTGAAGCTGGGTGTTGACGGCCGTCACGCTGACCAGCAGGTCCGCGGCGCCATCGTACTGCCCAACGGCACCGGCAAAAATGTCCGCGTGCTGGCGATTTGCAAACCCGAAAGAATCGAAGAAGCCGAAAAGGCCGGCGCCGATTTTGTCGGTGGCCAGGATATGATCGAAAAGATCCAGGGCGGCTGGATGGATTTCGACGTAGTGATCACCACGCCCGACATGATGGGTATGGTTGGCCGTTTGGGTAAAGTGCTGGGCCCGCGTGGCCTGATGCCTAACCCCAAGGCTGGCACCGTTTCCATGGACATCGCCAAGGCGATCACCGACGCGAAAGCCGGTAAGATCGAATACCGTCTGGACAAGACCAACATCATCCACTGCGTGATCGGCAAAGTTTCCTTTGGCCCCGAAAAGCTGCAGCAGAACTTCGATGCGCTCATGGGCGCGATCGTCAAGGCGAAGCCCGCCGCTGCCAAGGGCCAGTACGTGCGTTCCTGCGTGGTTTCGGCCACCATGGGCCCCGGCGTACGCATCAATCCCGCGAAGTTCATCTGATTTCGGGTTTTGATCGTCCGGCAAAGTTTGCTGTTGACAAAACAGCGGCTTTGTGATATGATATGAAAGCTGTCCAAAGACAGCAGGTGCGTCTGCATAACGGGAAATTCCCGGCCTGCCGAGGAGAGAGAAAAACCAGTTAACCGGAAATAAACCGGTTTGCCTTATGGATTTTCGCCCTTTCCGCGGTAAGCGGAAAGGGCTTTTCTTTTGTACCGCACCGTATTTGAATCACGGAGGTGAAACCATTTGCCTAGCGAGAAAACTCTGGAACTGAAAAAGCAGCAGGTTGCCGCTCTTTCGGAATCTCTGAAAAATGCCTGCACCGGTATTATTGTGGATTACAAAGGCATCAGCGTGGCCGATGACACTGTGCTGCGTAAGAAGCTGCGTGAATCCGGCAATACCTACACCGTTGTGAAGAATACCATCCTGGGCCGTGCTCTGGAAGCTGCCGGGATCGAAGGCCTGGAAGCCCATCTGGAAGGTTCGACGGCTATTGCGTATTCGGCTGATGACTATACGTCGGCTGCCAAGGCTTTCTTTGAATATGCCAGCAAGCATGACAATTTCAAAGTAAAGGCCGGCTTCATTGATGGCAAGGCTATCGATGCGGCGGGTGTTAAAGCCCTGGCGGATCTGCCGCCGAAGGAAGTGCTTATTGCACAGGTTCTGGGCGGCTTGAATGCCCCCATTTCCGGCCTGGCCAACGTGCTCAACGGCACCATTCGTGGCCTGGCGATCGTGCTCAACGCCATTGCCGAAAAGCAGAGCGCGTAAGAGTCACCCTCTTTTTTCACAGTGAAAAGATCGCGTGACGGTCTTTTACCAAACTGAAATTTATCATTCTCTTTATGGAGGTAACAACAATGTCTGAGAAGGTTGCAAATCTGATTGAAGAAATCAAAACCCTGTCCGTTCTCGAGCTGTCCGAAATGGTAAAGGCTCTGGAAGAAGAATTCGGCGTGTCCGCTGCTGCTCCCGTGGCTGTGGCTGCTGCTCCCGCTGCCGGTGCTGCTCCCGCTGCGGAAGAAAAGACCGAATTTGATGTTGTGCTGAAGTCCTTCGGCGCCAACAAGATCAACGTGATCAAGGTTGTGCGTGAAATCACCGGCCTGGGCCTGAAAGAAGCCAAGGAACTGGTTGACGGCGCTCCCAAGAACGTGAAGGAAGGCGTTTCCAAGGAAGACGCGGAAGCCATCAAGACGAAGCTGACCGACGCCGGCGCTGAAGTTGAAGTGAAATAAGTTTTCGCTTAAAAGAAAAAGCCTGTGCCCAAAAGGCACAGGCTTTTTTGTATATCGGGCTTAAAAGTACAAGAAAAAACCGGCTTTTTAAAAAGCCGGTTTTTTTATGAACGATGTTATGCAGTGGCGGTTTTAGGAAACAGGCGGCCGAATACATACCGGTTGAAAAGCCCGGCGATCGGCCCCAAGGTAAACGCTGACAGCACGGTGGCTAGTCCAATCAGGCCAAAGCCCCATCCGCCAAGCAGCAGGCAGATGATCAGGTTCAGCACGTCAGCCGCCAGCCGGCACACGAAAAACGGCCCGTGGGTGTAATCGCGGAAAATCAGGGCGATACTGTCCGCCGGGGCGATCCCCAGATCGGCCAATTGATACAGGGAAACACCCATAGCCAGCAGCACCGTTCCTATCACGCTGAACAGGATCTGCCATCCAAACCCCTGGGGACAGGGCACGTCTTGGAGCAGGAAGGAAAAGAAATCCACAATATACCCGCAGAAAAACCAGTTAAAAAAAGTCCCCAAATGAATGTATTGGCGGCCAAACAGCCACTCCACCAAAAATAGCAGCACATTGACCAGCAGCACCACGGTACCGTACGACAGAGGCACATAATGGGTCAGCGCCAAATTGATGGCCGGGAACGGAAGGTTGCCTACCCAGGCCCAGGCAAAGATGGCAATCCCTAACGACATGGGGATATGCCCCAGCAGCATGCAAATGACCCGTTTGGGGGTCAGCGGCGCCGTCCAGCGGCGCAGCGAAAAGGAAGAATCAGACACTTATAAGGCATTCCTTTCTTATAGGACAGCCGGTTACCGGCGGGTGTCGTCGGTAGGCAGGCGCAGCAGATCGTCAAACAGCGCCTGGTGCCGGCTGGTGTAACTGCGGTTGATGTGCAGGCTGCCAAAGCACCATTTGCTGTAGCGCACATTCTTTTCGATTTCTTGGAAATAGATCGACAGGGTATTGCCTTCCGCCCAGCGGGGCAATTGGCCCGACAGGTTGGGGTAGGGGGCGTGGGTAATGATATAATCCACCTTTTGCCCGACCTGGCGCAGGTTATCCACGCCTTCCTTCATTTCATCGATGTTGGGCATGCTGCGGGGCCAGTAGGTGCCGGTCTCCTTGCGCAGCAGGGTATCTTCCCCTTCGCCGCCGCCAAAAGTGAAAAACCGGCGGCCTTCCATAGTATACACCTGGCCGCGCATCAAATGGAAGATGTTGTCGCGGATACGCCGGGCTTTGCCCCCGCAGAAATCTTCCACGGGGTAGCTTTCCAACAGGTCAAAATTTTCGTGGGTCCCGTCTACAAACAGAATTTGGTATTTTTTACGGGTTAGCTTGTCGAGCGTTTTGGCTTCTTCGGGGGTTCCGTTCCACAGAAAGCCAAAGTCGCCGCAGATCACAAGGCTGTCGCCTTTGCGCAGATGGCGCAGGGGGGAAGCCTGGAACCGGCTTAGGTCCCCGTGAATATCACCAGTCACCCAAATCATGGGATGCCTCCTTTTTTTACGTTACTTACAGGCGCAGGGCCCGATGTTTGTGCAAAGTTTTTGCAAATATGGGGAAAGGGTCCGTTTTTTTCCCCGTTTACCCTTTTTCTTTGCTCCAAAAGCTGGTATACTATCCCATAAGGAAGGGCAAAGCGCTTGCTTTTCCTATCATAGCACAATGAAAGGAAAAATGCCATGTGTAAACGGATAAAAGGATGGATCTGTCTGCTTCTTACCGTCTGTCTGGTGGGTTCCATGGCCCAACCGGCGGCGCAGGCGGCTTCCTTTAATGTGGATTTCGATACGTACTGTGAAGCTCTCTTACTTGTCAACCAGGATACCGGCGTGGTGGTGTACGAAAAAAATGCCGACGAGCGGTTGGAACCGGCATCGCTGACAAAGATTATGACGTACCTGGTGGTGTGCAAGCACGTAGACGACCTGCAGAATACCAAAACCACCGTCAGCCAGGATGTGATTACCCAGCTGTTGGGAACGGGCAGCTCCGTTTCCGGCGTCATCGCGGGGGAAGAGCTGACGATTTATGAACTGCTAAATCTGATGATGGTGCCCAGCGGTAACGATGCGGCGCTGGTGCTGGCGGAATATGTAGGCGGCGGCAATGTACAGAAATTCGTGGAGATGATGAACGAAGAAGCCGAGGCGCTGGGCTGCGAGGATACGCATTTTGCCAATCCCCACGGCCTACATGATGAAAACCACTACACCACGGCCCGGGATATGTACCTGATTACGCAGGAAGCCATGAAGCAGCCGTATTTTATGGAGATTACCAACCAGCTGTATTATACCCTGCGGGCTACCAATAAATCAGCGGAACCCCGCACGGTGTATACCACCAACCGCATGCTGAACCAGAATGCCGACGGCGGCCAGTACTACTACCGGTACTGCCGGGGGATTAAGACCGGTTCCCATGACCAGGCCGGGTACTGCGTGATCACCACCGCCGTACGGGAAGATTTGGGATACAGCTATTTATGCGTAGCGATGAATTGCCCCGAATACACAAAGAGCGGCGAAACCAATGTGCACGGGGAAATGATCGATTCGAAAAACCTGTACCAGTGGGCGTTTAATAACCTGTCGCTCAAGAGTGTGATGGAAGCGGGCAGCATTGTGGGCGAAGTGGGTCTTGAATATGCGTGGGAAAAAGACACCGTGCAGGTGGAGGCCGCCGACAGTTTTTCCACGATTTTGCCCGATTCGGTGGATGCCGACAGCATTGTGGTGAAGACCGATTTGCCCAAAACCATTGAAGCCCCGGTGGAAAAGGGCACGGTATTGGGCACGGCGACCCTGAGCTATGCCGGGGAAGAGCTGACCACTGTGAAGCTGGTGGCGGCCGAAACCGTGGAACGAAGCGAGCTATTGTATACCATCGAACAGGCAAAATCGGTATTGACCAGCCAGTGGTTTTTGATCACGGCGGGTGTGATCGGTATGCTGCTGCTGATCTACATTTTTCTGTTGATTCTGTACCGCCGCAAAAAGAAAAAGCTGCGCCGGGTGCGGAATATGCGCCGGATGTAAGACAATAAAAAAGACACCCCATTTTTGGGGTGTCTTTTTTATTATTCTTCTATTGGAATACACTCACAGCGAAGCATCCGTTTTCCGGCTTTTCGCAGCTGGGGGATGTGCTTCCAGCCCGAAATCGGCCCGGCTCAGAGTGGAAACCCCATATAGCTGGAAGCTGTTCAGCAGTGCCAGGGCGGTTTGCTGGTCTTCATACGGCACGTGAAACAGTTCGCTGATTTTCCCCAACCGGTACAGCAGCGTGTTGCGGTGGATGCACAGAATGCGGGCCGTGGATTCTTTGTTGTGTAGCGTCAGGCTGTACACCTGTAAGGTACGGAAATACTCTGTTTGGTTAGCGGCGTCGTATGCCAAAAGCTGGGGCAGCGCCGGGTGTAGAAACATGTCCACATCGGCATAGGTACAGATGGTTTCGAACATGACGGCAGGGAACATGTCGGCAAAAAAGCCGCAGGGTCCCCTGGTGAGCAGCGCCGTCATATATGCCTGCTGGAACCGTCCATTTGCTTCGCTCAGGTCGGTAAACGGCAAAGACACCCCGCTGGCAACATGGCAGGGGGCAAGAAAATCCGCCACCCGCCGGAAAAAACCAATTTCCTTTTTGGAATGTTGTTCGCCCTGCATGAGCCCAAACAGGGTGACAATACAGTTGTGATACAGCGTACTGACCGTGGAGCGGTACTGCACAGCCATTTTTGAAATAGCCATAGTGGCAAAGGCCTGCTGGGAGGCGGTGTTGCCAATCGGCGTGACCATCACCGAAAATGGCCCGGAGATACTGGCCGCCAAACAGCGCTTGGCCAGTGCTTTGGCGTTGGGGGCGGCGGTTTCATCCAATAGGTCGCGCATATAGGAGGAAAGCGAGGCGCCTTCACGGCTGCGCCGGGGCACCATAAGCATTTTGATGGCATCAAGCAGCACTTGGGTGGCGGCCAGATCGTCGGGCAATAAGGGGCAGTCAAACATAAAAATGGCCACATGCCCATAAATACGGTCGTCCGAATGGACTTCCCCATAAATCCGGCCGCAATCCGCCGAGGGCCCTTCGTGGGAATAGAAGGGACGGTAATAGGGTTCACTGACATTGAGATAGGCCTGTTGGTACGTCTGGACAATGTCCATGGGCAACGCGCGGTATTCCAGCAGCCCGTCCCAGATGGGATGGTTCAGCTTTTGAGGGGGATATTGGGCGATTTGTTTATAATTTTCATCGGTTAACAGTACCGGCAGTCCAAAAAAATCGCAAGCACTGCGCAGCAACGTTTCAATGCTGTCGCTCTTCATGGCTTCGAAAAATGTCTGATACGCTTCGGATAACGTTCCCGTATTCCGCCGATAGATGTGCATTGTCATTTTGCACAAATCCCCCTTTCTGGTTTGAAGAGTCTTCCCTTTTCACGGGTAAATGGATGTGATAAGATTACAAGAGAATATCGTTATCAATTTAACGACTTTATTATACCAAATTTATCAGATTGTGCAAGATATTTGGTGAAACTAGAAAGAATTATAAAAAGGAGGAGGATGCCTGCAAACGGGAAGAAAAGGGTATGGTGGGTTTCTGCCGGTAAAACATGCCGGTTTTTAAAACCGTTTCCCGTATAAAAACAAAGATTTGTGCAATTCACACGAGCAAGAAGAGGGGGAATTCCCCTTCGAATATACCGGCGGCTCATAGAAAAGCCACCCTATCATCACTGCGTAAAGGAGAAAAGACATGAACGGATTGTTTGATAAGACGCAACTCGGTTCCATGAAGCTGAAAAACCGCATCTTTATGTCCCCCATGGGCACGACGGGCGAAGCGGATGGTTCCTACTGCATCGAAGGCATTAACTATTTTGAGGAACGTGCAAAGGGCGGCGCCGGCCTGATCATCACCGGGGCCAACGTGGTTTCCACCAAATATGAAGCCCGTCCCTGCACGGAACTTTCGAACTTCCACCATGTGGAACGGCTGAACATGCTGATCGACCGCTGCCATCATTATGGCGCGAAGGTTTGCGTGCAGCTGTCTCCCGGCCTGGGCCGCCAGCAGTTCACCGATCCCTTCACCCCGCCGTATTCGGCCGGTTCGGTGGGTGCTTTCTGGTACAAAGACCTGATCTGCAAGCCTTTTAGCGTAGACGATATCCACTACCTGGTGGAAAAGGTCGGCTATTCGGCCAGCCTGGCGATCAACGCCGGCGCGGACGCCGTGGAACTGCATGCGTATGGCGGATACCTGCTGGACCAGTTCCAGTCCAAACAGTGGAACAACCGTACGGATGAATACGGCGGAAGCCTGGAAAACCGTATGCGCTTTACGCTGGAATGCATCGACGCCATTAAGAAAAATGTGCCGAAGAACTTCCCCATCCTGGTAAAATTCACCCCCGTACAGCGTGTGGAAGGGTTCCGTACCCTGGACGAAGGCATTGAAATGGCCAAGATCCTGGAAAATGCCGGCGTGACGGCGCTGCATGTGGATACCGGCTGCTACGAAGAATGGTATCAGGCCATCACCACCGTGTATTCCAAACCCGGCCACAAACTGGACGTACAGCGCGCCATTAAAGAAGTTGTCCATGTCCCGGTACTGGGCGACGGCAAGCTGTTTAACCCCGAGCTGGCCAAGAAAGTGGTCGAAGACGGCACGCTGGATTACATTGGCATGGGCCACGAAATGCTGGCCGATCCCTACTGGCCCACGAAAGTCAAAGAAGGCCGGTATGACGATATCCGTCCCTGCGTAGGCTGCAACGAATGCCTGCTGTCCGGTTTCTCCGGCAAGCACTATTACTGCGCCGTGAACCCCACCTGCTATGCTGAAAAAGAATATGCCCTGCCCAAGCCCGATGGTTCCAAGAAGTCCATCCTGGTTATCGGCGGCGGCCCTGGCGGCATGTCGGCGGCTATCGCAGCCCGGCAGCGCGGTTGGGACGTGGAACTGTGGGAAAAGACCGACCGTCTGGGCGGTACGCTTTGGCCTGCAGGCGGCCCCGACTTTAAGGCGGACATCATCAAATTGATCGAATACATGAAGGGCCAGTGCGAAAAACTGGGCGTGAAGATCTGCTACAACAAAGAAGCTACGGCTGAAAACGTCGTGGGCGGCCATTATGACAAAGTCATCCTGGCGGCCGGTGCTTCTCCTGCCAAACCCCCGATCCCCGGCATTGAAAACGCCGTGGTGGTGTCGGATTACCTGACCCATAAGTTCACTCCCGGCAAGAAAGTGGTTATCATCGGTGGCGGCCTGGCCGGTACCGAAGCGGCGTGCGACATTGCGCCTCATGCCGACGAAGTGACCATCGTGGAAATGCTGCCCGACATCCTGTACACGGCGGCTCACTGCCTGAACAATGACCAGCACCTGCGCCGCATGGTGGCCGATCGCGGTGTGAAGGTAGCGGCCGGCGCCAAAGTGACGGCTATCACCCCCGATTCGGTGACGTACGAAAAAGACGGCGAAACGATTACCTTGGCTTGCGATACCGTGCTCAATGCAGCCGGCTTTAAGGCCAATAACCAGCTGGAAGACCTGCTGGAAGAAAACTACGACAACGTGACCGTGGTGGGCGACGCCATTGCACCCCGTAAGATTTTGACCGCTGTGCATGAAGGCTACCACGCCATTCGCGTGATGGAATAATAGAGGGAGCAAAGTATGACCGATATTGAAAAATTGCTGGCCATCGAGGAAATCCGCCAGCTGCGTCCGCGGTATTTCCGTGTGATCGATGCCAAACAGTTCGATGAACTGGAAGACCTGTTCACGCCCGATGCCTGCTTCGATTCCCGGGAAGCGGTGTACGACCCCATTAAGGGCCAGTACCCCGGGTTCCCCGTTTCGCCGGTGTCCAAAGGCCGCGACGAAGTCATCAAAGGGATTATCGCCGGTATGCCCGACACGCTGCAGAGCTGCCATATGGGTAACACGGGGGAGATCGAAATCCTGTCCGATACCACGGCCCGCGGCATTATCCCGTTTTCCGACCGTCTGATCATCCCCGGTGTACTGGCTACCGCCGGTTACGGGTATTACTATGATGAATACGAGAAGCTCGACGGCAAATGGCGCATTAAGAGCGGCACGCTCAAGCGTAAGCGCGTGATTTTCGAAGACGATCTGGGCAACGGCGTCGCGCTGTAATCCTTCGCAAAACGTTGGCGGGCAAACCGCCGATGGAGTAAAACGAAACCAGGCACTCACCCTTTTGGGGATGGGTGCCTGGTTTTCTTTGTTAGGGGGAAAAAGCATAGGCAGGAAAACGGCCGATGGGTTTCCTCTCCCGAAGCCGATCCTTTACGCCATAGCCGTTTCTTGCCGGGCGAACAGGCGGCGTACCTGGGCCCGCAGGGCACGGTGTTCCGGCTTTTGCAGGGAGGGGTCTTCCTGCATGAGCCGGGCGGCTTCCTGCTGGGCCAAATGCAACAGCGCCGTGTCTTCGCTGAGTTGGGCAATGCGCAGCGCCGGCAGCCCATGCTGCTTCGATCCGAAAAAGTCGCCGGGCCCGCGCAGCCGCAAATCTTCATCGGCGATTTGAAATCCGCTTTCGGTGGCGGCGAAGACTTTCAACCGGTGGAGGGTCTGGTCATTTTGGGCATCGCTGATGAGGATGCAGGTGGATTTTTCTTTGCCCCGCCCGACCCGGCCCCGTAGCTGGTGCAGCTGGGATAATCCGTACCGTTCGGCGTTTTCGATGAGCATAATCACGGCGTTGGGGACGTCTACCCCCACTTCCACCACGGTGGTGGCCACCAGTACTTGCAGGGTACCATCGGAAAAGGCGGCCATGACCTGTTCTTTTTCGGAGGATTTCATGCGGCCGTGGAGCATGCCCACCCGGTAGCCCTTCAGCGGCCCGCGGCATACCTGGTCCCGGTATGCTTCCACCGATGCCATGTCACTGTCGTTGTCTTCCACCAGCGGGCAAATCAAATACGCTTGCCGCCCGGCGTCCAGGTGCTGGCGGATGAACGAAAACGCCCGGGCACGCTTGTCGCTGCCGATGAGGAACGTGTCAATCTTCTGTCGTCCGGGGGGCAGTTCGTCCAGGACCGACAAATCCAGGTCGCCGTAAATCATCAGCGCCAACGTGCGGGGGATGGGCGTGGCGCTCATCACCAGCAGGTGGGGATGGTCGCCTTTTTGTGCCAGGGCCGCCCGCTGGGCGACCCCAAAGCGATGCTGTTCGTCGGTGACGACCAGCCCCAGCCGGTGGAACTTGACTTGATCGGTTAAGAGGGCGTGGGTGCCGATGAGCAGGCCGATATCCCCCCGTTCCAGTGCGGCCAGCAGCTCCCGCCGTTCGGAGGCCTTTGTGGAACCGGTGAGCAGCGCACAACGGACGCCCATGCCCTCTAAAAGCGGCTGTAACGAGTGAAAATGTTGGCGGGCCAAGATTTCGGTGGGGGCCATCAGTGCGGCTTGCAGCCCGTTTGCGGCGGCCTGACAGCACAAAGCGGCGGCCACTACCGTTTTGCCGCTGCCCACGTCCCCTTGCACCAGCCGGTTCATGGGGGAGGGCCCGTTCATATCGGCGATGCCTTCGGCCACACAGCGGCGCTGGGCGCCGGTGGGCGAAAAGGGCAGGGAGGCAAAAAAGCGCCCGCTCACATCCACCGGGCACGGCAAATGGTTGGCCACTTTGGCGCGGTGGCGCAGCTGGAGCATACCCGCTTGCAGCAAAAACAGCTCTTCGAACACCAGCCGCCGCCGGGCAATGGCCAGTTCTTCTTCGCTTTGCGGGAAGTGGATTTTTTCCAGCGCATAGCGCATGGCGCACAGATCACACCGCTGGCGCAGCGGGCCGGGCAGGGGGTCGTTGAGGATTTCCGGCAGCAAGGACAGCGCCGTCTTCATGGCGGCGGCGATTTGCCGGGAGGAAAGCCCTTCGGTTTGGGGGTACACCGGCAAAAGGCCCAACGCCGTACCGGCGGGGTAAAAGTCGGGGGCGCTCATCTCCCGGCGCAAAAAGCCACCGGTCATCTTCCCCCGGAACAAAAACTCCTGCCCTTCGGGCAACAATCGGGGGATGTAGCGGTTATTAAAAAAGGTGAGGAGCAGGTCGCTTTCGCCGTCGGTAACGGTGGTTTTATACAGCGTCATGCCCTTGCGGATACGGCTTTCCTTTACGGGAGAAACCACCCGGGCCTGCACGACGCACACGTCTTGCAGGGGGGCCTGCCGGATCGGTATCGGGGACGTCAGGTCAATATACGAACGGGGATATAAGAGCAACAGGTCCCCCACAGTGGGGGCACCGATTTTGGCAAACAGGGCGGCGCGTTTTTCCCCCACGCCTTTTAAAAACTGGATGGGCTGCGAAAAAAGGGACGGCACAGCGTTTCACCTGCCTTTCATCAAAAGTGGCCTTTGGCCCCGGGATCGGGCAAAGAAAAAGAGGGGGCAGCGGGCTATCAAGGCCCAGCTGCGCCCCTCCGAAGGGACGTTTATTCGATGGAAATCACGTACGAGTAAACCGGCTGTCCGCCGTTTACAAAGGTGATTTCGATGTCATCGCGCAGTTTACTGCGCAGGCGGCGTTCCACGTCGGCGGCGTCTTCGTCGGTGACACCGGCGCCATAGAGCACCGTAATAAAGGAGGTGTGACGGCTGGCCATCGAGCGCACCAGCTTGACGCACACATCCGATGCATTGTCACCGGTGATTTCCAGCTTGCCGTTTGCAAGGCCCATGATTTCGCCTTCGCGGATCTTGTGCCCGCCAAATTCAGAAGTACGGGCGGCGTACGTCACCTGGCCCGTAGCCACATGAGAAGCCGCGGTCATCATGGCGTTCTGGTTTTCTTCCAGCGGCGAATCCGGGTCATACGCCAGCATGGCGGACATACCCTGGGGGATCGTGCGGGTGGGCAGCACCACTACGGTGCGGTCGTTTACCAGCGGAATAACCTGCTCAGCGGCCATAATGATGTTCTTGTTGTTGGGCAGAATCATCACCGTGTGGGCCGGGGTGGCCAGCACGGCTTGCATCAGCGTTTCGGTGCTGGGGTTCATGGTCTGCCCGCCGCTGACAATTTGGGTGCAGCCCAAATCGCGGAACAGGTTGGCCATCCCTTCGCCGGCGGCCACCGCCACAAAGCCCAGTTCTTCGGTGGGTTCGGCCGGTTCGAACCCTTCGGCGTCCGGTTTCTTGGCTGCCGCCGCCGATTTAGCCGCTTCGTTTTCTTCGGCCGCCTTGCGGTGCTGTTCCTTCATGTTTTCCACCTTGATGGTGAGCAGGGAACCATACTGCAAACCGGCCTGTAAGGCGGTGCCGGGTTCTTCGGTGTGCACGTGGACTTTGATAATATCGTCGTCATCCACCACCACCACGCAGTCGCCGATGGCTTCCAGCGTGGAGCGCAGGTCCGCCGGGTCGTTTTCACAGTCCGGGTCACGGCCGACTACGAATTCCGTGCAATAGGTGAAGTGGATTTCCTGGTCGAATTCCGCCGCCACATTGCGGAAGAATTCCGCCGTTTCGTCCAGCTTTTCTTCGTCGGTTTTTTCTTCTTCCACAATGACCCCGTCGCGCAAGACGCTGAGGATACCGTCAAAGATCATGCACAGCCCTTGCCCACCGGCGTCGACCACACCGGCTTTTTTCAGGACGGGCAGCAATTGGGGGGTGGTTTCCAGCGCTTCGCTGGCCCCTAGGCATGCGGCGGCCCACACATACACCGGGTCGGTGTCGTTTTCGCACGCAGCGGCGGCCTTTTCGGCGGCCACCCGGGCTACCGTGAGGATGGTGCCTTCCGTGGGGTTCATCACGGCTTTATACGCGGCGTCTACACCCAGCCGCAGCGCTTCGGCCAAATCACGGCCGTCGGCCATATCTTTCCCTTCCAGCCCTTTGGCAAAGCCGCGGAACAGCAGGGACAAGATAACCCCGGAGTTGCCCCGCGCCCCGCGCAGCATCAGGGAAGCCGCCGTTTTGGATACGCTTTCCGCAGAGGTTTCAGCGCTTTTTTGCAGTTCGCTGGCGGCAGCGCCAATAGTCATCGACATATTCGTGCCCGTGTCACCGTCGGGCACGGGGAAAATGTTCAGGTCGTTGATGGCGGTTTTATGGTTACCAATGTTATGGGCACCGGAGAGGATGGCATCCCGCAAAGTAGAGCCATTGATCACAGCACAACACTTCCTTGTTATCAAATTTAAAAAGCCCGCAAAACCGGGGGCCTAATTTAAGCTTTATTATAGCATAGCGTGGCCCTGATTTCAACGATTAAGCAAAGTTTTCGGTTCTTTCGGGAATGATTTTGTCTGTTATGAACGGATAGACAGGCGTTTTACCGCGGTGCAGCGGCCGGTTTTTTCATCGATGGTGAATAGCACCCCGTCCATTTGGCAGTCGCCGTCGGCCAAATCGAACCGGGCGGGCATGTGGGTGCGCATTTTTTGGATGATGATCTCCGGTTTCACGCCCAGCACCGACTGAATGACCCCGGTCATGCCCAGGTCCGTCACATACCCGGTGCCGCCGGGCAGGATCTGTT
Source organism: uncultured Clostridia bacterium (assembly GCA_930990065.1). Taxonomy (GTDB): domain Bacteria; phylum Bacillota; class Clostridia; order Oscillospirales; family Acutalibacteraceae; genus Heritagella; species Heritagella caecorum. The sequence goes on from CAKNOA010000026.1 coordinate 16,154, forward strand.
CGTCCGCGGTGGGCACGTGGGTATGGGTGCCGAAAACGGCGCTGGCTTTTCCGTCCAGATAAAAACCGAGGGCCCGTTTTTCGCTGGTAGCTTCGGCGTGAAAATCCACCAGTACAATGCGGGGCAGGTTGCCTTCCCGCAATAGGGCTTCCACGCAGCGGAACGGGCAGGGCATGCTCTCCATATACATGGTGCCGATCAGATTGATGACCGCCAGCTGGATGCGTCCCATATCGTAGATACAAACGCCTTTCCCCGGGGCGGCGTCCGGCGGGTAGTTGTGCGGGCGCAGTAAGGTATCGTCCTCGTCCATAACGGGGTACACCTCCCGGCGGCGGAAGCTGTGGTTCCCGCCGGTGATAATGTCCACGCCGCTTTGGTACAGGTACTGGGCCGAAACAGGGGTAATGCCGTTGCCGTCGGCAGAATTTTCGCCGTTGGCAATGACCACATCGATGTGGTAGGTCTTTTTCAGCGCCGGCAGATGGCTGCGCAGAAACCGGCAGCCCACGCTGCCCACTACGTCACCGATAGCCAGAATGTTCATAACGGTGTGCTTCCTTTCTTTTTTTCACGGATAAAAAAAGAGCACACCGGAGGACCGGGTGCTCCTTTTTGGTTCCTACTCTTATTTGGCGTAGCCGGTCGCGCGGCTTTCACGGATCAGGTTGACCTTGATCTGGCCGGGATATTCCAGATCGCTTTCGATCTTTTTGCAGATGTCCCGGGCCAGTACGGCCATTTTGTCGTCAGGGACCACTTCGGGTTTGACCATAATGCGGATTTCACGCCCGGCCTGGATGGCATAGCAGCGGTCGACCCCATCGAACGAGGAGGCTACTTCTTCCAGTTTTTCCAGCCGTTTGATATAGTTTTCCAGGTTTTCGCGGCGGGCGCCGGGGCGTGCCGCCGAAATGGCGTCGGCAGCCTGGACCAGGCAGGCAATCACCGTGCGGGCTTCCACATCGCCGTGGTGCGCCGCAATGGCGTGAATGACGGTTTCGCTTTCTTTGTACTTGCGGGCCACATCCACCCCGATATCCACGTGGGACCCTTCGATTTCGTGATCCAGCGCTTTACCGATATCATGCAGCAGGCCGGCCCGGCGGGCCACTGTGGGATCGAGCCCCAATTCGCTGGCCATAATACCGGCGAGGTAGGCCACTTCCAGCGAGTGGTTCAGTACGTTCTGCCCATAGCTGGTGCGGTAACGCAGGCGCCCCAGCAGTTTGATCAGTTCGGGATGAATGCCGTTGACACCGGCTTCGATCACCGCCCGTTCGCCTTCTTGCTTGATGGTCTGGTCCACTTCGCGGCGGGCCTTTTCCACCATTTCTTCAATGCGGGCCGGGTGGATACGGCCGTCGGCAATCAGCCGTTCCAGCGCAATCCGGGCTACTTCCCGGCGCACCGGTTCGAAGCTCGACAGGGTGATGGCTTCGGGGGTGTCGTCAATGATCAAATCGACCCCGGTCAGGGTCTCGATGGTACGGATGTTGCGCCCTTCACGGCCGATAATACGGCCCTTCATTTCGTCATTGGGCAGCGGCACCACCGAAATCGCCGCTTCCGCCACATGGTCGGCGGCACAGCGCTGGATGGCCAGGGAGATAATCTCCCGTGCGGTTTTTTCGCTTTCTTCGCGCATTTGCTGCTCAAATTCCCGCACTTTGACCGCTTTTTCATGGGTCAGTTCATCCTGCAGGCTGCGCAAGAGGTATTCTTTTGCCTGGTCTACGGTAAAACCGCTGATCCGTTCCAGCTCTTCAAATTGCTTCTGTTTGACCTGTTCGGCCTCGGCCAAACGGTCGTCAGCCTTGCGGTTTTTCTTCGCAATGGCTTCTTCTTTTTGCTCCACGCTTTCCAGCTTGCGGTCCAGGTTTTCTTCCTTTTGCTGGATGCGCCGTTCCTGGCGCTGTACTTCCCGGCGCCGGTCGGCAATTTCCCGGTCGGCTTCGCTGCGCATACGGTGCACTTCTTCGCGCCCTTCCAGGATCGCATCTTTTTTCTTGGTTTCCGATGTTTTGATCGCATCGCTCACAATGCGTTTGGCTTCCTGTTCAGCCGAGCCAATGGTGGCTTCTGCCTGCTTTTTACGGCGTTGTATACCCACGAAAATGCCCAAAGCACCAAAGATCACAGCCGCCAGAACCGCCACAAGAACACCGAGCCAAATCGGCATATCATTCATGCGGATTCTTGACCTCCTCCATTGTGTGAAAAATACGCGGCCCCAGGGGAAGGCCCCGGTCTCTCTGCCGCGTTTTTTAAAGAAAAATGTCAGAATGCTATATCAGTAAAGCGGGTGCGTTACTCCCGTGATGCAGATACTGCATGCTTCTTCTATTTTAAGGGAAAGCGCTTCGGCTGTCAAGAAAATTGAACGCTTTCCGCTGGGAGGATACAGGGGGCAAAAAGAGATCGAAAAAGGCATGATAACGCGCTTTTTTTGGAAAATACCCGGTTTCGATCCGTGAAAACCACCAAAAGAAAAGAGACATTTTCTACAGCGGCAGCGGCTGGTTGGGGAGGGCGGATGATGTGTCAGCTAAAAGAGCCTGAAAAAAGGCGAAAAAAATCCGGAAGGGGATTCCCTTCCGGATAAAGCCGCTTATCTTTGTTTAGGGCAATAGAGAGGGGCCGTCCTCCATATTGGCGGGGGAAATTTCGCCCTGCTTTAATAGCGACAGGAAAATTTCCGACAGGGTGGGGTCGAACTGGGTGCCTTCGTTTTTGCGGATCTGTTCGGCGGCATAGGAAACCGGCAGCCCTTTGCGGTAGGGCCGGTCGGACGTCATGGCGTCAAACGAGTCGGCCAGGGCCAAACACCGGGCGGTGATGGGGATATCGTCCCGGGCGATGCCCGTGGGATAGCCCTTGCCGTCCCACCGTTCGTGGTGGCCCACGACGGCGGGAATCAGGTAATCCATGGAAGACAAGTGACGGATCATATCGATGGAATTATTCACATGGCCGCGCATGATCTCCATTTCCTCCTCGGTGAGTTTGCCCTGCTTGCTGAGGATGGATTCGGAAATGCTGATCTTGCCGATGTCATGGAGCAGCCCGGCTTCGTAAATCACCGACACCTGTTCGTCGTTGAGCCCTGCGGCCACGGCCAGAACCGCGGCATACCGGGCCACGTTGCGGCTGTGGGCGAAGGTGTAGTGGTCCTTGGCGTCAATGGCCGCCGTCAGGGAATTGATGATCGCGGTGTTGCTGCGGCGGGTGGCGCTCGATGATTTTTCCGTGTGGGCGATGATATACTGGGCCCGCTGGGCCGAATTCTGGAACACGGGGCGGGCATTTTCAAAGATGCTGATGGTGTGTTTGCCGCTGTTTTTGGCGTTGAACACCGCCAGGTCGGCGTTATTCATCAATTCTTTGGGATTGGAAGCGGCATAAGGCGCCACACAGATGCCGCAGCTGGCGCTGAGCGGCTGGGGCGAGGTGCCGTCGTTGAGTGCATGGATCTTCTTCTGAATGCCGCGGGCCAGTTCCTCCGTGCGGCGCATGTCGTATCCCGGCAGCAGCACCGCGAACACTTTGCCGCTGTAGCGGAATACTTTGCCGTTTTCGCCGGTGGCGCGGGTGAGAATTTCGGCCACCCGGCACAGCACTTCGTCGCCTTTGCGGGCGCCGTTTAGCAGGTTATATAGTTTCAGGTCGTCCAGATCCACATACAAAAGGGCCAGGGACGACGACCGGCAGCGTTCGAATTCGTCGTTGATATCTTCGACAAAATAGCGGTAATTATAGACATTGGTCAGGCTGTCGATGCGCGCTTCACGGTACATCTGTTCATACAAGGTCGCGTGCTTGACGGCGATGGAGGCGATGGAACTCAGGGTGGTGAGAAACGTCAGTTCCGCATAGGAAAAGTGCAAGGCCCGCTCCCGGTTGGAAAGCAGCAGCAGCCCGGTGATTTCGCCGCCATCCCGCAGGGCTACCATGCAATGCAGGTCGAGAGAACGGTATAGGTCCTGTTCTTCTTTCCACAGGGATAAGTAGAGGGGCGAACCCTTGAATTCTTCCAAAATCAGGTACGGTTCCTGGTCGTGCAGGTATGTCAGGCACGGGCTGGTAGACGAAATGGAAAAGGGGGTGGGCGCCAGTAAATCGGAGGTATAGCGGTTGACATACCGGCCGTCTTCCGGCAGGCACACATTGATGCGCCCAGTAGGGATTTCCTCGCTGATGGTTTGTACCAGCTTTTCCATAATGGCGCCGGTATCCAGGCTTTGGGCTGCAAAGTCGGAAAATTCCTTGATCAGCACATTTTGCTGTTCTTCCCGGGTGAACAACACCCCCAACAGCCGCCGCAGCAGGAAATACGAAACGGCCAGCAGCACGGAAAAGACCACCACCACCCAGGTGGTAGCGGCGTTATCATCCAAACGCAGGGTATCCATCAGCGTTGTTTTCAGGGGCGTGATAAAGTAGAGCGATGCCAGCGTAACCAGGGCAGCCAGCGCCAGCAAGAGAACGCTGCGGGATACGATCAGCGTCATGCGGAACAGGTGCCGTTTATACAGCGCCCATAAGAGCAGCAGGGCGAACACAATGCCCGAGAGCGTATCCCAGGGGAACACATTATGGGGGATAATCTGCATCATGTTCCCCACCGCCAGGGCCACCAGCCCGATGATCAAAAACTTGAGCCCCGGGGAACGGGAGCCCTTTTCTTTGACCGTGCGGTGCAGCAGCAGGAAAATGGCCACAATAATGGCGATGAGTAGAAAAAGGGCGATGTAAATGGGCCACTGCATATCGTAGAGGAACACATACTGCCCGTCTTCCAACCGGCGTACCGCAGGAGGCTGCAAAAAGACGCCGAAGGCTTCACACACCAAAATGACCAGAGTGGTGGCAATGACAAAAATACGGGTGAAAAAGTCATTGGAGCGCACAAACATGCTGATAAACAGGTAACAGAAGAGCGGCAGGGCAAAGAGCGCCAGAATGGACACATAAAACCAGAAATTTACCCCGGGGTATACCTGCAGCCGCATGAGCACCGACGCCCCGGTCCACAGGGTGAAGTCCAGCAACAGGCAGATAAACGAGAGAATTTCCGGCGTTTTTTTCGAAGCTAAAAACGTGATGGATAAAAGTGCATAACACGCCAGCGCCGTCAGGTTCACGTATAAAAAGGGTACGCTCATCATGGCGCCACCACCTCCTCATCCCGGAAGGTGTAAGCCTTTTCAAATTGCAGCATTTCGTTTATATCCAGCACGCCGGGGTTGATTTTCGGCAGGGTGACGCCGGTTTTGGCCTGATAAGCCGCGATGAGCCCCGGTTTTAATAAGGTGATTTGCAGCGGTTCCATACCCAGCATCTTTTTCAGGTCGGAATAATCGCTGTCAAAATAGCGGAAATAGGCGGCCAGGTGGTCGGCTAAAATTTCGGCCTGCACGGCGCTTTTGCGCAGGGCGCGGGGGGAAACTTCCGCATACATATGTAAAAACGGGCGGTTTTGGGAATTGTATTCCTTTTTCATCAGCCAATCCCCCATATCGGCCCCGGATAGTTCAATCACTTCTTTGACGCCCGCTTCGGTGATACGGGTAAACGACGCGATGTCGATCACCGAGGGGACCCGGTCGTTAAAAATAAACCGCGGCAGGCTGTTCCCCCCGGCGGACACGCACCGGTATACGTCGCCGATGCGGTAACGCATGAACGCGCCCCCGTGCAGCACGCTGATCACCAGTTCGTAATTGCGCCCGGTTTCCACGCCGTCCATCAGGCAGGTGCGCGGCGTGTAGGAGGGGTCAAACCGGCAGCGTTCCAGTTCGCTTTCGGGAATGAATTCGTAAAAACAGGCATCGGGGAAAAATACCATGCCGTTATGTTCCCACGTTTCGCAGGCAATGCATGTGCTTTCCGTACCGGCGGCGATTTCCAGCGGCACGGTGCCCCAGGCTTCGGATAAATCCCTGGTATAGCAGCGGGAATCAGGGCCGGTGTAGAAGAAAGCCTTTAAATGAAACAGGTCTTTAGGCAAAATGGGCCGTTTATCGCGCTTAGAAATGGATTTGGCCCGCAGGTAGCGCAGCGCGAGGCGGGGGCTGACTTTCGTTTTGCTTCCCCCCGACGAATGGCCCCCCGACAGGGTGCGGATGAAGTTTTCGGTAATATAATGGGCGACGCTCCCCACACCGAAGAAATAATCGATGCCGCCCTGCATCCCCAGGGAAAAGCCGTCCCGGATGCGCTGGCTAAAGCTTTCGTCTTTGGTTTCGTTGGGGTCGGGCAGCCAGTCATAGGCGATGGTTTCGCTCAAAAGCGAGGGCATCAGCCCGGTGGCATAGGGCAAAGGAGCCCCGCCGTACAAAATCCGGTCGCCCTTTTTGACCCGGATATCCCCCTTTTTCCGGCTGCATCCCAAAATCGACAAGGTGACCAGGTGGTGCCGGTAGGTGTCCAGCATGGAACGGGTATAGGGCGCCACTTTAATGGGCCGCAGCCCGCCTTCCCAGGTGGTTTGAATCCAGATAATCGGTTCCCCGGGCAGCCCGTCACTTGGCTTTGGCAGCAAAAAAGGGGCATAATCCCGGTAGCTGGTCAGCGGCAGCATGTGCCGCAATTCCTCGCTGTTTTTCGGTTTTTGCCCGTGCAGCATCGTTTGCCCAAGGCGGCTTTCGCTCCACAGTTTGAGCTGTTCCGCCAGCAGGTGGTGCTGCACATACATATAGTCCGGCAGGGAAAGGTCCAGATAGCCGCAATATTCATTCCAGATCTGTTCCCGGCTTTTGCATTTCAGTTCCTCCTGAAAACGCATGGGACACCTCCTTTATCTTCTTTTCCCCTCATATAGTAAAAAGTAGCCAGCTTATTTTTTTCGTGACACACAAAGTTCCCGCCATTTGGGAAACAAAAAAGGCGTGGTACGCCGGTACGCTTCGTACCCTGTGAGGACCCGGGGGAAAATCATCCGGTCTTCAAACAGGGCCAAAAAAAGATTTAACATACTGTAAAGCGCCGCCGTCCACAGGGGAAGCCCCATACTGGGCCCAAGGCAAAACAGCAGCAGGGCCATCCACCATACCCCCGGGTGGCGGCAAAACCGGTACTGCCCGCCGGTAAACACCGGCCGTTTTTCGCCGGTACGGGTATAGCCCTCCTCTTTGGGAAAGGAGAAGAACAGTGCCTTTATGAGCAGGAAAAAAGCCCCCATCCCCAAAAGACCAAACAAAAGCCGCACACCCGGAGGCGGCAAAGAAGGGGAAAAGGGGGCCAGCTGCCCGATAACGGCGACAAGGAACAGCAAACAGCCTGCCGGGAACAGGAACGACATCCATGTCCGGTGGGGCCGCCGTTCACAGGCGTCATAAACGAAAAAAAGGAAAAAAGCCGCAACACCCAACAGCCAAAGCATATCGTTTCTCCTTTCCTAAATGACTATATATAGAAACACATGCACTGCCGGGCGGCGACTGGTTTTCAAACGGGATTTCTGCCCGGCCGGGGCCTTTTTTCGCAAAGGCCCAAAGGGACAAGAAAATGCATAAACATACTATTTCAGGCGTTTTTCATTATACTATGACCTTTATAGCCTTTGCAAGGGATAGCGTTTTAGAAAACCGCAAAATTTCAAAGGGAAATATTGGAAAAAGATAGTTTTTGTGAAAAAGCGAAATTGGGCAGCGGAGATGCGGGGTTTTCCCTTGGCAAAAGTCCCAAAAACTGATAAACTTATACATATTAGGGAAAAGAAAACCGCCTGTACCCCGTTTGATTGCCTATCAACCGGCACAACGGGTTGTGACAGGGATGTTTGGCAGGAAAACTGCCGGGAAAGAAGGGATCATATGCCAGAACTTCGTATTCTGGATGTAAAGCAGAGTTTATTGGGCGATAACGACCGCCGGGCGGCCGCACTGCGGGAGCAACTGCATAGCAAAAACACCTTTTTGCTCAATTTGATGAGCGCGCCCGGTTCGGGCAAAACCACGCTATTGCGGCGCACGGCCCAGGCTCTGAAAGGCGAAATCCCCATGGCGGTGATGGAAGCCGACATCGATTCGGACGTGGACGCCCGCACTATGCAGGAAGAAGGCGTGGAAGTGGTGCAGCTGCACACCGGTGGGCTGTGCCATTTGGATGCCGAGATGACGGCCCAGGGGTTAACGGGGTTAAAGCGGGAAAAGCCCGGCCTGATTGTACTGGAAAATATCGGCAACCTGGTGTGCCCGGCGGAATTTGATACCGGTGCAAGCCGCAACGCCATGATTTTGAGCGTACCCGAAGGGGATGATAAACCCCTGAAATATCCGCTGATGTTCACCGTGTGCGACGTGCTGCTGATCAACAAGATCGACACCCTGGGTGTGTTCGATTTTGATATCGAAGCGTGCACCCGGCGGGCCCGGCGGTTAAACCCCAAATTGGAAGTCATCCCCGTTTCGGCCAAAACCGGGGAAGGCATCGACCGTTGGGCCGATTGGCTGCGGCGGGCGATCCGGGACTGGCAGGCCGAAGGGGAGAAGGCCCGTCAGGGATAAAATCAAGTGGCGAGGAGTTGAAAAAAGATGAGAAACTGTAGCCATTGCGGCCGTCCGGTACCGCCGGGCCAGGCATTTTGCCCCTATTGCGGGCAGCGCCTGACGGACCAGCCGCCTTCCGGTTCATACGCACCGAAACCGGCCCCAGTGGGCACCCCGACGCCCCCGGCCCCAAAAAAGGAGCGCAAACCGCTGCCCGTTGGCCCCATTTTCATGGGTGTGGTCGCGGTACTTTCGCTGGTCCTGTTTTTCCTACTGGGGGGCCGGGACATTGTGCGGGGCCTGCCGCTGTGGCCCATGCTGGCCTTGTGCGGCGTGTTTGCCCTGTTTATGGCGGTGGACCTATTGGGGCACAAGTTTTTGCATGTGGCCCGGCGCACGTCCCACTGGGTGGTGCTGGCCTGTGTGACGGCCGGGCTGGTACTCAGCGGGGCCGGGACGGCTTTTTCCCAGGATGACGGCGGCGTGGGCCGCACCAACTTGGATTTTGCCTACCGGTATTTGCTCGATGGCCACGGCGATGCCGCCCTGGAAAAGGCCCAGCTGTGCCCACCCGAAGACCGGGAGATCATCACCTTGCTGGCCGATGCGGTGGAGCGGGATTACTTATCGGTGTATTTCCAGGCGGATCAAGTGCTGAAAGAGGGCGGGTTAAGCGCCGAAGCGGAAACCCGCATTCGGGAAATGCGCAGCCTGGCCGCCGGGGCCCTGGGGCTTTCGATTAGCCAGGAAGGCGAATTGACATCGGGCGCCGAAAGCCTGCCGCTGGTGGGGGTTTCGGAGGAGACAACGACCGAAAGCATCACGGAAACCGAACGCAAAGACCGCATGGACCAACTGGTGCGGGAAGTGTGCGACGTACAGGGTGCCGGCGAAGTGATGGACGACAAAACGTCGGACCTGTATGAAATGGACAAAGCCATGGTGCTGGACGATGTCAGTGGGCTGTCGTCCGGCACGGTGGAACAGCTGCTTACCCAGTACCCCAACGATACCGACGTACTGCTGGTGGCGGTGAAATACTATGTGCGTGTACCTGATTACACCCGGGCGCGGCAGATTGCCCAGCAACTGTTGAGCTGTGACGGCAGTGCCGATAACCTGGTCATTTATACCGACATCATCGCCCAGCAGGTCAAAGACGGGCAGAGCAGCCTGGACCCCACCCTGGACAGTGAAGCGCGGGATTTGCTTACCCAGGCGGAACAGAAGGAACAGCAGGCTTCGACCCTCAATACCCAACTGCCTTCGGAACAGGAGCAGTACGACCAGCTGATGAACGAGGCGCAGGACCTGCGGCAGCAGGCGGCGAACCTGGACATCACCCGGGCGGTGAACTACCTACTGGCGAAAAAGCCCCTGACCGGCGACAGCAGCGGGCTGCTGGATTTGCAGATTGCCAAGCTGTATTTGGCGGCCGGGGACCGGGATAAGGCCAAAGAGTATATCTGGCAGGTGGTGGATAACTGCGGCGTACTGGAAGAAGATTCCCCCATTCGGGAACCGCTGCAGGAAGTGGTCGAAGCGTACAACCGCACCGAAGCCGGCGAACCCGACCCGGCCCTGACGGCCGCGGTGCAGCGGCTGATGCGGGCCCAGAGCCAGAACGTGGTGAGTACAGCGGGCGGTTCGATCAACGATACCATGGCCGGGTTTGTGGCCTCTACGCTGAAATACGACCGGCTGTCGGTGCTCATCGGCAAGATCGACACCGAAAATTATCCCACCGTGCGGGCCTATGTGAACGTGAGCGGGGAAAAGGACAGTACCTATGGCGCGGCGTCGGATTTTGAAGCCGGGGATTTTGAACTGTTTGACACCCAGTACCAGATTACCGATTTTCAGCTGGTCAAAGACGAAGGCGCCGACCAGGTGTCCATTGCACTGGTGATGGACCACAGCGGCAGCATGGCGGGCACCCCGCTGGCAGATGCCAAAGTGGCGGCGGAAGCCTGCGCAGAGAATATGGACCCCGAAACCCAGCGTATGGCGCTGATCCCCTATGACGATTCGTCGTTGGTATCGGTACCGCTGACCAATTCGGCGGCCACCTTGATTAGCGGGATTCGCGAACTGAACGACGCCGGGGGCACGTATATTTCCGGTGCCCTGCGCACGGCACTGACAGAACTGGATACCGCCGGGGGTACCCGGGCCATTATCCTGCTCACCGACGGCCAGGACGGCGGCAGCGAAGACGAAATGATGGAAGTCCTAGAGCAGGCCAAAGAAAAAGGGATTGCCATTTTTGCCATCGGGCTGGGCGATGTAAACGAAGCGTACTTGCGCACCATCGCCAATACCACCGGCGGCAAGTTCATTGTGGCGGAATCCTCTACGGAACTGGCGGACATCTACCTATTGTTGCAGCGGTATATTGTAAATAACTATTGCTTTGAATACACCGTGACGGAAAACCCGGACACCGACCCCCGCAGCCTGACGGTGGGCATCCCCGCCTATGGCGAGGACGACATGAAAGCGTACCGCATTTCCGGCGAAGAAGTGACGGACGCCGAACGGGATACGGGCATTTACCCGGTGACGGAAGATGACCTAGCGGTGTATGCCCTGACCCCCGGCAGCGTGGCCGAGGGCGACTTGAGCCGCGGCATCACCGTAACGGTACGGGGTTCCGGTTTTAAAGACGGCATGAGCGTCAGCGTGGGCAATGTGGCGCTGACGGATGTTTCGGTCAAGGATGCCGGGGAACTGACCGGCAAATTGCAGGGGAACCTGACGGCGGGCAGCTATACCGTGCAGGTAAAATTGCCCGACGGCCGGGTGGACGCCCTGTATGAAGGGTTTTGGGTGTTCCGGGCCGGTACGGTATCGTCGGTGCAGATGGGCAATGTGTTCATTATGGCCGACAATATCGGCGTGACCACCGACAGCGACACGTATTCGACCCTGGTGGCCTCCGGCAACGTGAGTATCAACGGCTTTTTATACAGCACCTCGCAGCTGACCATTACGCCGTTTGAAGCGGTATCGGAAGAAGCTTTGGAAAACGCCGGGCAGGAAGCGCTGTATTTGGGCACCGGCGGCTCGGTGGAAGGCGACGGCAAACTGTACGTTAGTTATGCGCAGGCTAAAGAGACGGCCCAAAGCGGCAATGCCTTTGAAAATATGGTGGGGAACACCTTTGCCGAGAATATCTTTAACGGCAAAGACCTGATTGTGCGCAACGGCACGTTCTCCATGAACGTCGGCGAATCGGATACCGATTTCGGTACCGGCGGTTATGGCCAGGCGCTGGAAGACGAACTGCGGGATTACTCCGTCAAACTGCCGGGCTTTACCGAAATTGGCGCGGCGAAAGTGACGCTGTATGCCGACCGGCTGCAGCTGGACGCCGAAGCGCTGGATTTCGGGGACATTGAAGACAACCTGGTGTCGGCTTTGACCGGCGGCGTGAAGGGGACAAAGAAAGACCGGAAAGCGCTCGTTAAAACCATGGGCGGCGACTGGAGCCGGTTCTTCCCGCTATCGGGTTCGCTGTCCATCGCGCTGGGCGCGACGGATGTGCGCTTTGGCGGGGAAGTATCGCTGGATCTGCCCGACAGCAAGAAATTCTTCCTGTTCCCGGTGAAGAAACTGGAACTAAAGATCAATTCCCTGGACCCCGAATACGAATACTGGAGCTTTACGGTGGGGATCCAGATGCCCGGCACCAAAAAGGGCGAAGACGGCAACGGGCTGGATGTGGCGGTCGCGTCGTACTTCTGGTACCCCGACAGCCTGGAAGTGGCCGTTTCGCTGGATCCGGGCATTCCGATCTTTAAGGTATTCAACCTGACGAAGGTCGGCGGCGGCCTTTCGGGAGCCAGCGGCTTGTTTATTGACGACGAGACGGTCACACCCAAAGATGTGGTGCTGAAGATTTTGGCGGAAGCCGATATCAATGTGTTTAAGATGCTGGGCTGGCCCCAGACCGGTGCAGCCCGCAGCATTACCCGGTGGGGCGAACTGGGCAAGATCAGCGACGCCCAGGTGCTATTAAATTTCAGCGATATTTCGCTGGATATCAGCGCCGATCTGGAGCTGTTGCAGCAAAAGATTGCGTCCGCCGAATTGGGTATCAGCACGAAGAGCTTCCTGGTGAAAGCCAGCGTGGGCACCGAACTGTCGGCCGCCGGGATTGATGCAGGCGGCGATTTGGCGCTGGAAGTCAAAGCCTGCTGGGCCGGCCAGAACCAGGACGGCGTATCCGGGTCCATCGGGCTGGAAGGCACCGGCCATTTGCGGTGTAGCTGGGCCGATATTAACTGGGATAACCAGAAAATCGGGCTGCTGCTGTCGGCGGATATCGGCACTTCCAGCGGCACGATTATTGCCGCCAAGGTGTACTGCAACGACGACTGGGCCCGGGCCTGGTACGACAGCAACGGGCTGATGTTGTGGGATAAGTTCCACTTTGAAAGCACGTTCTAAGGAAAGGAAGGGAACCGATGATGCAAAGGAAAACCGTTTCCCGGTGTGGCCGGAAAGCCGGCGCTATCTTGCTGGCTATGACCCTGCTCATGCTGCTGCTTCCTATGGGCGTGTGGGCCAAAACGGAAGATTTTAAAGTAACCCTCAATGAAAAGAAAGAAAACTATGTGTTTTCCATCCAATGGGAAAACACCGAGAAAAAACCCGATGTGGTGATTACCTCCCCCAGCGGGAAAACGTACACCCTGGAAAATAAACCGGAAGCCGATGCCGGGGACGGCGAATTGATGTTTTTCTTTGCCACAGCCGAAAAAGGCGAGTGGACGGTTTCGGTTACCGGCGAAGGGCTGGGGGCGTTGACCATGGATGCCGGTGTGATGCCCGGGCGCATGGACATCACCAGCTTTTCGGTATCGGTGAAAGGTGACAAGGGGACGGCTTCCTGGAAAATTGCCGACAGCGAAGACGAACTGACCCTGGAAATTTGGGCCACCACGGACCCGGTGAATTTTGGCGGCGAGCGGCTTTCCTCCCAGCGGGGGAAAGCCAGCGACAAGGGGGAATTTTCCCTTTCGGGTTTGGATTCCGGCGACTATTACCTGTACCTGAAAGCCATTGGTACCGGCGGGGTGTTTGCCTGCCAGTATAGTGATGACAGGATTTCCTGGCGGCGGGACGATGCGCTACCGAAGCTCTCAAACGCAAAAGCCCGTATGCTGGACGACGACATGTGGATCACCTGGGACGAAATGGAAGAAGCCGACAGCTACCGGGTGATGGTGTTCGATCCGTCCACCGGTGAAATGCTGGAAGACGAAACCGTCACCGGTGTGACCAGCTGGACCGGCACGTTTTCCCAGGATATTTCTTCTTTTGAAGCGGCGGTCGCGGCCTGCCGTAACGGTGTGACCGGGGATTTTGAACGGATGGCGGTTTCCCGCGGTTCGTTCGACGGGGTCGAGGTGACCTTCCCCGAAGGGGAGAACCTCAACACCACCACCATTACGGTACAGGTGGCGTTTTCCGGCGATTACACCGTCAGCGCCGCGCTCAATGACGACATATTGTGCGAAGACAGCGCTACCGCCGGGGACTACCGGGTGGACATGGAAGAAGGCGACAACCGCGTATCGTTCTACGTGACCGATGGGGCGGGCAATGTGCGCACCTACGGCAAAGATTTCCATGTGGACATTACGCCCCCGCAGCTCTCCATTTTGCACGATATCAACGGCCAGTCCACATCCGATGACCACATCTATCTGGAAGGACACACCGAAAATGGCGCTGTTTTGACCCTCAACGGGGAAGAAGTCGAGACCACCGCCGGGTATTTCACCGTGCGCTGCGCCCTGTCGGCGGGGCAAAACCAGCTGGAGCTGGTGGCCACCGATGCGGCGGGCAACCAGTCCCGGTATACGGCCCAGGTGGAACGGCCCTGGTTCAGCGCCCAGATTTTGTTGTGGGTGATCTGTATTGTGGTGGGCGTTGTGCTGCTCGCAGTGTATCTGATCCTCTTTATCCGGGGAAGGAGGAAAAAGGCATGAAAATCGCAAGACGGATTTTTTACGGCCTGACGGTGCTGGTTTGCGCCGTGGCCATTTGGATGCAGGTTTCCGTTTCCGGCGATAACCTGCTGACGATGGATTCGAAAAAAGGGTATTTTCTCGCGGTCAACTACCAGTGGGTCACCCTGGTGGCCGTGGGGCTCGTCGTGCTGGCGGCGTTGTGGGGCTTGATCGCCTGGATGGTACGCCGCAAAAAGAGCCAGGCAGCTGATAAACCCGCGGAAGAAAAAACGGTAAACAAGCAAAAAGCCCAAAAAGAAAAGAAAAAACACGGGAAAAAAGAGGGCCCGTCTCAACCGGAACCGGCTACCCAGACCGCAGAGGGCCCCACGGCGGTCAAACCGGCGGCTCCGGCCCCGGCGGCACCAGCTGCGGTGAAACCGGCTACCCCGGCCCCGACGGCACCTGCTGCGGCCAAACCGGCGGCTCCGGCCCCGACGGCACCGGCTGCGGCCAAACCGGCGGCTCCGGCCCCGACGGCACCTGCGGCGGTAAAACCGGCAACCCCGGTTCCGAAAGCCCCGGCTGCGGCCAAACCGGCCACTCCGGCTCCGAAAGCCCCGGCTGCGGCCAAACCGGCTACCCCGGCTTCGAAGGCACCGGCTGCGGCCAAACCGGCCACTCCGGCTCCGGCAGCACCCGCGGCGGTAAAACCGGCTACCCCGGCCCCGACGGCACCTGCGGCGGTAAAACCGGCTACCCCGGCTCCGGCAGCACCCGCGGCGGTAAGACCGGCTACCCCGGCCCCGACGGCACCGGCTGCGGCCAAACCGGCGGCTCCGGCCCCGACGGCAC
>CAKNOA010000027.1 GCA_930990065.1 uncultured Clostridia bacterium
GAACCTATGACCCCCTGCTTGTAAGGCAGGTGCTCTAACCAGCTGAGCTATGCTTCCGTGTTTGCCGCTGTCTCTCAGCGGCGTTATTAAATATACTACAATTGGAAGGAAAAGTCAACCCTTTTTTCAAATTTTCTTTTTTCTTTTTTCTTCGGCCAGCTTTTCCAGCTCTTCTTTGGGAATCCGATAGGTGCGTCCGCAGTACTGGCACGCCGCTTCCGCAAAACCATCCTCCCCCGCGAGGGAAACAATTTCGTCCGGATGCAGGGTGGAAAACGCGCGCAGCACCCGTTCCCGGCTGCAGTTGCAGGCGTAGGTCAGGGGCGTTTCGTCCAGCTTTTCCCATTCCATCCCGTCAAACAACTGGCCACAGATGTCTTCCATGTTCATGCCTTTGGCCAGCATGGTGGTCATGGGCGGCATCTTCTTCAGGTTTTCTTCCACTTTCGCGGCCGCCTCGTCCCCGGCGCCGGGCAGTACCTGCAGCAAGAAGCCCCCCGCCAAGGTGGGTTCCCCGGTCTCTTTATCCACCAGCACCCCCAACGCACAAGCCGTGGGAATCTGCTCACTGGTGGCGTAATAGGACGTGATGTCTTCGGCCACTTCCCCCGATACCAGCCGGGCCTGGCCGATATACGGTTCGCCCTCGCCCCTATCGCGGATCACAGCCAGCAGCCCCGTGTGGCCCACAGCGCCGCCGACATCCAGCTTGCCGTCGCTGCGCAAAGGCAGCGTCACCGACGGGTTCTGTACATAGCCGCGCACATGGCCTTTGCCGTCGCCAATAGCCACCACATTGCCCAGCGGGCCGCCGCCGTTCATTTTCAATGTGACGGAAGCCCCGGGGCTTTTGATCAGGGCTGCCATCAGTGCCGCGCCGGTCAGCAGCCGCCCCAGCGCTGCCGATGCCACCGGCGACGTGTGGTGTACCTGGTAGGAAATCAGGGCCATATCGCTGCTTTCCGCCGCAATGGCCATTAAGCTGCCGTCTTTTGTAATCGTACGGATCAATCGATCCATGCAGGGATCATTCCTTTCTGTTGATGCATGTTGTCAGCCGCGCCACAAACAGCGCCCGCTGGGTGGTGTCGCCGGCGGGGTCACTCCCGTTTTCGTCCAGCACTTCCAGCACGGTAAAGCCCGCTTTTTCCAGCATGGCGGAAATCGTTGCAAGCGGATACGCCCGCTCGGTAAAATGCTCGCTGCTGCGTTGATACATGGCGCCTGTTTTTTCGAAAAAGTCCAAATCAATGTGCACCCGCCCGGTCGCCGGTTCATACCGGTTTTGCCACGCGCAGAACACGTCCCCGGTATCATAGATAAACACATTGTGGCCCAGTACCGTTTCGTGCTTATAAAGGGTATTGACGTCAAACAGAAACAGCCCGTCCTGCTCCATAAACAGGGCCACCCGGTTAAACGTGCGCTGTACCGCGTTGGCATCGGGCAGGTGATTGAGGCTATCCAAGGTACAAAAGCACGTGTTAATCGTGCCGTACAGGTCGATCTGCTGCATTTTCTGGCACAAAAACAGAATTGACAGCCCCTCTTCGGCCGCCTTTTCCTGGGCTTTTGTCAGCATGTCGGGGGAAGCATCGATGCCGTAAACATCCAGGCCCCGTTTTTTCAGTTCGCACGTCAGGCTGCCGGTCCCACAGGCCAAATCCAGCGTAATGCCCGCCGGATGGTGCCATTTATCCAACAGCCGGCACAGCAAATCCGCCCGGTCCTTATACCCCACATTCTGGGTCAAAGCATCGTAGTATTGGGAAAAAGCCGCATAGGCGCTCATGACGTCTTTTCCTCCATCCGGGTAAAGACCAGTTCATACCCGTCACTGCCGTAATCCAGTGCCCGTTTCACCCGGCTGATGGTGGCGGTAGAGGCGCCCGTTTTGGCCACGATGTCATTATAGACCATCTTTTTTCGCAGCATGTCGGCCACCACCAACCGCTGGCTGATGGCTTTCAGTTCCGGCACCGTGCACAAATCTTCAAAAAAGCGGTAGCATTCTTCCCGGTTTTGCAGTGATAAAACCGCATCAAAGAGGAAATCTGTGTATTCGTCCTGAATTTTTCTGTTCATTCCACGGTTTCCTTTCCACAAATCTTTGCCCTATTGTAGCACAGTAATGCATAAAAGTAAAGAAAAAGCCTCCGTCCCGCCAACGCGGGCCAAAGGCTTTTCCCATTTTACCGCTCAGGGTTACAGATCGTTGCGCACCAGGTCTTCATAGCTTTCCCGGCGGACTACCACCCGGGGTGTTCCACCGCGTACCATGATGACCGGCGGCCGGTTGACCCGGTTGTAGTTGCTGGCCATGGAATAGTTATACGCGCCCGTCGCCAACACCGCCACCAGATCTCCGGCTTTGGGTTTCACCATTTTGACGTTTTCCTGAATCAGGTCGCCGCTTTCGCAGCAGCGGCCCGCAATCGTAGCCGTATAATCGGGTGCTTTATCCGCATGGTTGGCCAGCAGCACATCATACGAAGACTGATACAGGATGTACCGGGGGTTATCGGTCATGCCGCCGTCCACCGACACATAATTGCGCACACCGGGGATTTCCTTGACGGAGCCCACCGTATACAGCGTAAGCCCGGCTTCGCCCACAACGGAGCGGCCCGGTTCAATGTAGATATACGGTACCGGCAGCGACAGTTCCCGGCACGTATCGTGAACCACTTTCGACACCTGCTGCATGTAATCCCGGTAGGGAACCGGTTCGTCCGCATCGGTATACCGGATGCCAAAACCGCCGCCCAAATCCAGCAGTTCGATGGTGTAGCCGGTTTCTTTGCGCACATCATCCATGAAATGCAGCATCACCCACGCCGCTTCCTCAAACGGTGCAATGTCGAAAATCTGGGACCCAATATGGCACTGTACGCCGCGCAGCTGCAAATTCGGCAGCGCCAGCGTCTCTTTGACCGCCTGCATCGCTTCACCGGTTTCCAGGGCAAACCCGAACTTCGAGTCAATCTGCCCGGTACGGATGAACTGGTGGGTGTGGGCGTCGATGCCGGGTTTAATCCGCAGCGAAACGGGCGTAACACGGTCCATCACTTCGCCGTATTTCTGGATCATGTGGAGTTCTTCGATGTTGTCCACCAGAATATGGCCCACATTCTGTTCCAGGGCATACCGGATTTCGTCGCAGGTTTTGTTGTTGCCGTTAAAATGGATGTGCGCCGGGTCAAAGCCCGCCGCCAGCGCCGTATACAGTTCGCCGCCGGACACGATTTCCAGATCGAGCCCTTCGCTTTTCACAATGCGGCACATCTCTTTGCAGCAGAACGCTTTGCTGGCATATACCGGCGTCCCTTTCCCCTGGTAGTACATGGCAAAGGAATCTTTGTAATCCCGGCAGATGCGGCGGATGAGGCTTTCATCCATCACATACAGCGGCGTGCCGAATTGTTCGGCCAAATCCACGGTATCGCACCCGCCGATTTCCAAGTGGCCTTCTTCGTTCACCTTCAAATGTTCGGGAAGCATGGCAAATTACCCTCTTTCATTCAGTCTTTTCTTCTATGGGGGAAACGGCCTCACAGGCCTGCTCCAGCAGCTGTTTCAGTTCCGGAAGGCCTTCGCCGTTTTGGGCGGAAAAGGGAAGCACCGTCACCGGCACTTCGCTAAAATAGTTTTCAAACCACGCCTGTTGTTTCTGGCGCTGGGTTTTGTTGAGCTTGTCCACTTTGGTGCCCACCACCAAAAACGGAATGTCCTGTTCGATCAGGAATTGCAGCATGTTCTGGTCTTCGGCTGTCGGAGCGTGGCGGTAGTCCAGAATCTGCACCACGGTGGCAATAGGGCGCCCCGCGGCAAAATAGCCTTCCATCAGTTCGCTCCAGCGCTTTTTTTCCGCCTGGGATACTTTTGCGTACCCATACCCGGGCAAGTCCACCAGCCGTGCCTGGGGCAGACGGAAAAAGTTGATGGTAGTGGTTTTCCCCGGTGTGGCACTCACCCGCGCCAACGCCTTGCGGTTGACCAGTTTATTGATCAGGGAGCTTTTGCCCACGTTGGATTTTCCGGAAAACACGATCTCCGGCACATCGGCCCGGGGCAGCTGGCTGGACACCCCAGCCGACATTTCAAATTCCACTTGCTGAAAATTCATGGTGTTCTCCTTTTATACGCCGGGCTTACAGCACGCTGGCACCCGGGGCCGCCGGACGGTTCCCACCGGCCACCGCCGGAGCGCTGGCCTTCGTATGTACCACGCTGTGCTCCTTTTTCGGGCCCGGCTTTTCCGTCAAGGCCTTGGGCAGCACCTCATTGACATGAGAAACCGGCACAAACGTCACGGCTTCCCGCACCACCGCATCCACCTCGCTCAGGTCGGGAACATTGTCGGCGGGGAACAAAACCGTGTGAATCCCCGACCGGTAGGCCGCCATGGATTTTTCCCTTAGGCCGCCAATAGGCAGTACCCGGCCGCGCAGCGTCACTTCCCCGGTCATGGCCACATCGTGGCGCACCGGAATGCCTGTGAGTGCCGACGTAATCGCCGTCACCATGGCAATCCCGGCCGACGGCCCGTCTTTCGGTACGGCGCCTTCAGGGCAGTGTACATGAATATCCTTTTTGGTATAGAAATCGGTGGGCACGCCCCAGTCCTTGGCGTGGGTGCGGATGCAGCTAACCGCCGTGCGGATGCTCTCTTTCATCACATCGCCCAGGGAGCCTGTCAGTTCCATTTTGCCGGTACCGTCCATGACGGCCACTTCGATGGGCAGCATTTCGCCCCCCACCGACGTCCAAGCCAGGCCGTTGACCAGACCGATCTCGTCTTTTTTCGCGTTTTCGTCGCGCTTATACCGGCGCGGCCCCAACAGTTCTTCCATGTTTTTGGGCGAAACCGTCAGGCACATGTCCTCGCCGGGATTTTCCACCACATTTTTGGCGGCTTTCCGGCACAAATCGGCAATGCGGCGTTCCAGCGTCCGCACACCGGCTTCCCGGGTGTAGTTTTCGATCAGATCCCGCACACCGGCCGGGGTAATACGCAGCTGTTTTTTGGTCAGCCCGTTTTTCGCCAGCTGCTTCGGGATCAAATGACGTACGGCAATCTGGTACTTTTCTTCCGACGTGTAGCTGGGCAGTTCAATCACGTCCATCCGGTCATACAGCGGGCCGGGGATGGTAGACGCATCGTTGGCCGTGGTGAGGAACATCACCTGGCTCAGGTCAAACGGCATATCGATAAAATGATCCTGGAAGGCATTATTCTGTTCGGTATCCAGCACTTCCAGCAGGGCCGATGCCGGGTCACCGCGGAAATCTTTGCTGAGTTTATCGATTTCGTCCAGCAAAATCAGCGGGTTGCGGGTGCCGGCCTGTTTGACGGCCGCCATGATGCGCCCGGGCATGGAGCCCACATAGGTGCGCCGGTGGCCCATGATTTCGCTTTCATCGTGGACGCCGCCCAGGGATACCCGCACGTATTTGCGCCCCAGCGCTTCCGCGATGGAGTGGGCAATCGAGGTTTTGCCCACACCGGGCGGCCCCACCAGGCACAAAATCTGGCCGTTGCTCTGAGGCGCCAGCTTGTGCACCGCCAGAGCTTCGATAATACGGTCTTTTACTTTCGTCAGGCCGTAGTGGTCCCGGTCCAGAACCCGGCGGGCTTTTTTCAGGTCCACGCTCTCTTTCGAGAGCGTATTCCACGGCAAATCCAGGCAAGTTTCCAAATACCCGCGGATTACGCTGCCTTCCTGGGAACCAAACGGCATTTTAGCCAGCCGGTCGCATTCCCGCAGGAGTTTCTTTTCCTGCAGTTCGGGCAGATGCAGGTCCATGACCTTTTTGCGGAATTCTTCCGATTCCTGCAGCGGGTTATCATCTTCGCCCAGTTCGTCGGCTATGGTCTTCATCTGTTCCCGCAGGTAATAATCCCGCTGGTTTTCGTCCACGGACTTCTGGGTTTTTTCGTTGATTTCGGCTTCAATCGCCAGCACTTTCAGCTCTTCATCCAGAATTTCGCTCAGGAGCCGGATACGGGCCAAAGGATCGTGTTCATCCAGAATTTCCTGTTTTACGGCATAATCCAGCTGGATATTCGCAGCGACAAAATCCGCCAACCGGCCGCAGTCTTTTTCACTGATCACCCGCATGATCACATCGGGGGACATAGGATGATACAGCCGCACGTACTCTTCAAACTGGTTTTGGATCCGGCGCAGGTAGGCTTCCGCCCGGTAGGACTGGGGGCCTTCCACCTCTTCGTATTCTTCCACCATGGCGCACAGATACGGGTCTTCGGTCTTCATTTTTACAATGGACGCCCGGGCGCCGCCTTCTACATAGACGCGCACCGCTTCGTCCCCGGCTTTGAGCACCTGTTTGATGGAAGCGACCACCCCTGTTTCATAGAGGTCGTCCACCTTGGGTTCCGCTTCGGTCAAATCCTTCTGCGCCACAAGCAGAATCAGCTGATTTTTTTCCATGGCGGCGCGCAAAGCCGCAATCGAGCGGCGGCGTCCCACTTCAAACTGGAGCGACATGCCCGGGAATACAACCAACCCCCGCAGGGCCAGTACCGGCATATCGTTATGTACCACATGAATGTCTCGGGCCATATTTGAACCCTCCTTTTCTTTTCTATACAAAAATATTTTGAAAATTCGACAAAAAACAGAAAAATAACCAAAACAAGGCCGCTGCACAGCCGAGGAACTTTTCCTCTTTTGCCGCAGCGGCCTTGTTTTTTAAAAAACAGATTTTTACCCCTACGGGCAAAGAGGTTTAAAAGTACCGAATCAGGCCCCGCGCTTACTCTGGACCCCTACCCGGATTTTCACCGGTTTGCGGTCCGCATTGCGCTCTAAGAGGGGCGGCTCGCCCTTTTCCACCGTGTCGCCGGTGATCGTGATCTTTTCGATCTCGTATTCACTGGGCACGTTGAACATCAAATCCTGCAGCAGCCCTTCCATAATGGACCGCAGCCCACGGGCGCCGGTATGGCGCTCCAGGGTTTTGCGAGCAATGGCATGCAGTGCGTCATCGGTAAAGCACAGTTCCACCTGGTCCAGCTGGAATAGCTTGCGGTACTGCTGCACCAAACTATTCTTCGGTTCCGTCAGAATGCTGACCAGTGCGTTTTCATCCAGCCCATCCAAAGCGGTGATCACCGGCAGACGGCCTACCAGTTCGGGGATCAGCCCGTACCGGACCAGGTCCTGGGAAATGACCTCTTTGGCCCACGCCGTGGTGGCCAGTTCTTTTTTGCTCTTCACATCGGCGCCAAAACCCAGGGCCGACGAATCTTCCCGGCGGCTGATGACCTTTTCCAGTCCGTCAAAGGCACCTCCGCAGATAAAGAGGATGTTTTTCGTATTGATTTGAATAAATTCCTGCTGGGGATGTTTGCGTCCACCCTGGGGCGGCACATTGGCTACGGTCCCTTCCAGGATTTTTAAGAGCGCCTGCTGCACGCCTTCGCCGCTGACATCCCGCGTAATGGACGGGTTTTCGCTCTTGCGGGCAATCTTGTCGATCTCATCCACATAGATAATGCCCCGTTCGGCGCTTTCCACATCGAAATCGGCCGCCTGGATCAGACGCAGCAGAATATTTTCCACATCTTCGCCCACGTACCCGGCTTCCGTCAAGGTCGTGGCGTCGGCAATGGCAAACGGCACATCCAAAATACGGGCCAGGGTCTGGGCCAGCAGGGTTTTCCCTACGCCGGTGGGCCCCAGCATCAGAATGTTGCTCTTGCCGATTTCCACCCCTTCGTCGCCGTAATACAGGCGTTTGTAGTGGTTGTACACCGCCACCGAAAGGGCTACTTTGGCCTGATCCTGCCCGATGACATATTCATCCAGCATGGCTTTGATCTCCCGCGGTTTGGGAAGGACCATCGAGCTCTCCTTCTTCCCGGAAGAGCGGTTGGCCGAAGGATTTTCATCGGCCAGAATGGAGCTGCACAGTTCAATGCAGCTGTCGCAAATGAATACGCCCGGGCCTGCGATCAGGCGGCGGACCTGGCTCTGCGGTTTCCCGCAAAAGGAACAGCAAAGCTCTTTTTCGTCATTGGTATTGGCCACAACTATCACCTACCGGTTATCTTTTTTCAATCACCTTGTCGATCAGCCCGTATTCCATGGCCTGCTGCGCGCTCATAAAGTTGTCGCGCTCCGTGTCGCGCTGGATGACTTCCAGCGGCTGCCCGGTGTTTTTGGCCAGGATCTCATTCAGGCGCTGTTTGATGTCCAGGATATGCTGGGCGTGGATGTTGATATCCGTCGCCTGGCCCTGGGCGCCGCCGCTGGGCTGATGGATCATGATGTCGCTGTTGGGCAGTGCAAAGCGCTTGCCCTTGGTGCCCGCCGCCAGCAGGAAGGCGCCCATGCTGGCCGCCATCCCCATGCAAATGGTGGAGACATCGCAGCGAATGTACTGCATCGTATCGTAAATCGCCAAACCGGAGGTCACCGAACCGCCGGGGCTGTTAATATACACGCTGATATCTTTTTCCGGATCCTGCCCTTCCAAATACAACAGCTGGGCCACCACCACGCTGGCCATGGCGTCGTTCACTTCGCCCGTCAGCATAATGATCCGGTCATTGAGCAGACGGGAAAAAATATCATAAGACCGTTCGCCGTGTCCCGTCTGTTCGATTACATAAGGTACCAAACTGCTCATTGTACATTTCCTTCCTTTCATGCACGCATACACAATCAAAAAATCACGAACCGATCCTCTGCTCCTGCCCCTCCTCCGCTAAAAGAGGAAAAAGGAAGATTTGCCCGCCGCAGACAAACCGTTCACGGCGGGCAAACACAAAACAAAGTCTATGCCAAAACCCCTGCTTTTATGCAGGCTGTTTTTGGTTTATTCCGCAGCTTTTACCACAGCACTGTCGCGTACCAGGTCGATCGCCTTCTGTACCACGATATCCTTCTTCAATTCTTCGGCCGGGATAAAGCTCTTTACTTTGTCAGCTTCCATTTTGTACGCTTCGGCGAGCTTGTTGTACTCGTTTTCTACGTCTTCATCGGTTGCTTCCACGTTTTCCAGCGCGGCAATCTTTTCCAGAGCCAGGCGGATCTTGACCTGACGTTCAGCCTGGGGACGGAACTGTTCGCGGATGCTGTCTTCCGTCTGGCCGGTGTACTGCATGTAGGTCTTCATATCCAGGCCCTGGGACTGCAGACGGTAGGCAAATTCCTGCACATCTTCGTTCATGCGGTTGACATACATGGCTTCGGGGATTTCGCCCTGCAGTTTTTCCACCAGCTGGTCGATGATCTGGTTGTCGGCGTCATCGTTCACTTTGTTCTGGCGGGCAGTGGTGAGCTTGTCCTTCAGGTCGGCGCGATATGCGTCCACGGTGTCAAATTCGCTGACGTCTTTCACAAAGTCATCATCCACCTGGGGCAGTTCTTTTTTCTTGATTTCGTGCAGCTTAATGGCGAACACGGCATCTTTGCCCTTGAGGTCTTCGGCATGATAATCCTCCGGGAACTTCACGTTCACGTCGAATTCGTCGCCGGTGTGATGGCCCACAACCTGTTCTTCAAAGCCGGGAATGAAGGAGCCGGAGCCCAGTTCCAGGCTGTAGTTTTCGGCTTTGCCGCCGTCGAAGTGCACGCCGTCTACGCTGCCGTCAAAATCGATCACGGTGATGTCGCCGTTTTCCGCAGCGCGGTCTTCCACCGTTACCATACGGCTGTTGCGTTCCTGCACCTTTTTCACTTCGTTGTCGATGTCTTCATCGGTGACAACCACTTCGGGCTTCGTGACTTCCAGGCCCTTGTAGCCTTCGATGGAAACTTCGGGCTTTACGGTGATCTTTACTTTGAATTCCAGATCTTTGCCTTTGCCGATCTGTACCAGGTCAAAGTCGATTTTATCTTCAATCATGTCCAGCCCGGATTCTTTCACGGCTTCTTCCAGCGCCGCAGGATACAGCATATTGACCGTATCTTCATAGAAAGCGGACTCGCCGTAATACTTTTCAACGAAAGCACGAGGAGCCTTGCCCTTCCGGAAGCCGGGGATGGTGATCTTCTTGTTTTCTCTCTGGAAAACCTTCGTCATGGCCGCGTCAAAATCAGCAGCCGGCACAACGATGGTAAGTTCGTAGCGGTTGGTCTCAACCTTATTGGACTCTTTCAGACTCATTATAATGGTTCCTCCTGTAAAATTACAGATTATCTACATGATTATAGCATGGTTTTGCAGAATATACCATACCTAAATCAAAATATTTTCACCCTGTTAAAAAATCCGCTGGGGTAAAAACCGCACATAGTCGCAGGAAAGCAAATGCATGCGGATGCCCTCGTATTCGCCCATAGGGGCGCGCTGGGCCGCCTGCTTCCCGTGAATATGGCCGTAATAGCAGTCGGTGATTTCGTACTCCCGCAGTAAATCCAGAATGGGCTGGCAGCGGGCCCCGTCATAAATCGGCGGATAATGCAGAAACACCAGCGGGGACAGGTCCTGCCGCAGCGCTTCATCCAGGGACGTTTTCAGCCGTCCCACTTCCCGGTTGACGATTTTCTGGTCTTCTTCGCTCATGGCGCCGGCCAGCCAGCCCCGGGTGCCGCATACGGCGCATCCCTGCACGGGTACGGCGCTGTTGTGGACAAAGGTGATATCCGTAAACCCCTCGGTTTCCAAATACCGTTCCATCTTCCGCCGGGTGGTCCACCAGTAATCGTGGTTGCCTTTGAGCAGCAGTTTTTTGCCCGGCAATGCGTGTAAATACGCAAAATCCTCCCGGGTATCTTCCAAACGCATGGCCCACGAGATATCCCCCGCGATCACCACCGTATCGTCCGGTTTGACCAGACGGCGCCAGTTTTCCTGCAGGCGCCGGGTGTAATCTTCCCATCCGGGAAACACATCCATGGGCTTATCGGCCCCCAGCGACAGATGGACATCGGCAATTGCATACAAAGCCATAGGATCGGTACTCCCTTCGCCGTTTACACGCCCGAAAGGCGGCGCACCGCCTCTTTCATGCCGCTGACGGCACAGCTTTCGGTAAAGCGCACGGGTTTATCCTGCAGCGCTTTCAGCGGGGCCGGCATGGGTTCCCCGGTCTTTTCGCACAGGGTTTCCGCCATGGCAAAGCCGTCGCCTTCGGGCTTTTCGCCCAGCGCTTCCAAGACGCTCTGGGGGAACTTGTACGCGCTGGCGGTGGAAGCGATCACGGTTTTGTGGGTGTCGCCGGTCTTTGCCCGGTACGCTTCATACACCGATGCCGCTACAGCCGTATGCGTATCACACAGATACCCTTTTTCGTTTTCCAGCCGGGCAATCATATGGGCAGCGTCTTCGTCGGAACACCAACCGGCCGCAAAGGCCTTTTCGATGGCCTCACGGGTTTTGTCATCCACCGTATATACGCCGTTTGCCGCTAAATCATGCATCCAGGCTTTCACTTTTTCGTCGTCGCACCCGCTCATCTGATACAGCAGCCGTTCCAGGTTGCTGGAAACCAGAATATCCATGGAAGGCGACGTGGTGCAATGGAAGGGGCGGCGTTTATCGTACACCCCGGTGTTCAGGAAATCCGTGAGCACGTTGTTCGCGTTGGAGGCGCACACAAATTTGTGCACCGGCAACCCCATTTGCGAGGCATAATAGGCCGCCAGGATGTTGCCAAAGTTCCCCGTGGGCACCACAACATTGATGTCATCGCCCATGGTGATGGCGCCGCTTGCCACCATATCGCAGTAGGCCGAAAAATAGTACACAATCTGCGGCAGCAGCCGGCCCCAGTTGATGGAGTTGGCCGACGAGAACATCATGCCATTTTCGGCCAGTTCCCGTTTCATCCCGTCATCGGTGAAAATGGTTTTCACCGCCGTCTGGGCGTCGTCGAAGTTTCCTTCAATGGCGCACACGCCCACGTTCTTCCCTTCCTGGGTGACCATCTGGCGCTTTTGCATATCGCTGACGCCGTCGCAGGGGTAAAACACCAGCACTTTGGTCCCCGGCACATCCCGGAACCCTTCCAGAGCCGCTTTGCCCGTGTCGCCACTGGTCGCCACCAGGATCACCGCCGTGCGGTCCGGGTGTACCCGCTTCATGCTGCAGGAAAGCAAATGGGGCAGGATCTGCAGCGCCATATCTTTAAACGCGCAGGTCGGGCCGTGCCACAGTTCCAGCATATAGGTGCCATCGTCCAGTTTGTGCAGCGGCGTGGGGTTGCTGCCCCCGAATTTTTCGTCGCGGTAGGCATTTTCCACACAGGCGTCGATTTCGTCCGCCGTAAAGTCACCGAGGAAATCGCCCAGCACTTTTTTAGCGCGCTGCCGGTAGCTCATGGGCACCATCGCTGCGAGCGTATCCGCCCCGTAATGGGGCAGGCTCTCGGGCACATACAGCCCGCCGCTGGGGGAAATCCCACGGCAAATGGCCTCGCTGGCGGTGATATGTTCGTTGTGGTCGCGGGTACAGGTATACAACATTTGGTTACACCTCACATGGTAAAGTCTTTAAGAAAACCTTTGAAAAAAGGTATAGGCATTGCGGTAAAAAAGGGCGTCGAGCTGGCTGTCTGACAGCCTAAGTTCCTTTTGGAACCACTCCATCAGGAGCGGGATGCCCGCCACACCTTGGAGGTCCGGCGGAACCTGGCAGCCGTCAAAATCACTGCCCATACACAAAATGTGTTCGCCGCCCCGGCCGAGAAAATAGTCGGCGTGGCGCAAAATATCGGTTATGCGCGCTTTGTCCCCAGGATCCCGTAAAAAATCCCGGCAGAAATTTAATCCCACTAGGCCTCCCCGGCGCACAATTTCATCAAACTGACCATCGGTCAAATTGCGCACCGCGCTACAAATCGTACGGCTATTACTGTGGCTGGCCACAAACGGCTGATCGGAAAACGCGCACAAATCCCAAAATAGGGCTTCACTGGCGTGGGATACATCCATCACGCACCCGCCCTGGGTGAGTTTCTTTACGGCCTGCCGGCCAAATTCCGTCAGCCCGGTGTTCTGTTCATCCAAAATGCCGCCGCCCAGTTCGTTTGCGCCGTTCCACGTCAGGGTAAACAGCCGCACGCCCCGATTCAGCAGGTCATCCACATGGGCGAGCGTCCCGCCCAGCGCCGCGCCGCCTTCCACCGTGAGGATGGCCGCACAGACGCCCTTCTTTTCGGCTTTTCGGATGTCCTCCCCGGTGCGGCACAGTGTTAGTTTTTCGGGATGCTGCGCCGCTTCCCGTATGAGTACATCGCTCAGTTTTTCAAAATACCGGAACGCTTCTTCACCCCGCAAAGTATCGGGGATAAACGCGGCAAAACACTGGGCCCACGCCGAAAAATCGTGCCCGGCCGGTAAGGATAATTGCCCCTCAGGGGCTAACAGCGATACCCCTGTTTCGGTACACCGCGACAGGGTATCACAATGTAGATCAAAATACCGCATAAATCCCCTCCTCCTCTACAGCCGGGCGTCAAACGCCCCCGGCACATACGTAAACGCGCACACTTTGCCGCTTTCTCCCAGCCACACGGCCGCCACATCGAACCGGGGTTGGTACGACCTCCATTCCTGCTTTTGCAGCAGAAAAGCCTGGGCCGTGCATATAAGGCGCCGCTGTTTGCCTTTAGTCACCGCTTCCAGCGGATCCGATTCGCTGCCCTGATGCCGGGTTTTCACTTCTACAAACAAGAGCAGCTTTTGATACTGCGCGATAATATCGATTTCCCCGTACCGGCTGTGCCAGTTGCGGGCCAAAATACGGGCGCCTTTCTTTTCCAGCCGCCAGGCGACATACGCTTCGCCAAACTGTCCGCTGTTCATGACCCCAGGATTTTGCCCAAAAAGCTCTTCCGGTGTAACGGGCACGGCCCCCATTCCCTTAGTGCCTGCACATGGGCGGCGGTGCCGTATCCCTTGTGTTTTTCAAACCCATACTGGGGGTATTCTTTCGCGGCTTCCAACATCACCCGGTCCCGGCTGACTTTTGCCAGGATCGAAGCCGCCGCAATGCTCATACTCAGCGCGTCGCCTTTTATAATGGTTTCCCCGGGAATGGAAAGGGGCGGCATGCGGTTGCCGTCAATCAGCGCGTAATCCGCCGGAACCGGCAGCGCTTCCACTGCCCGGCGCATGGCCATGTAGGTGGCCTGCAAAATATTATGGGTATCGATTTCTTCCTCGGTGGCGTATCCAATGCCAAAAGCCAGCGCCTGCTCACAAATAACAGGGAACAGTGCTTCCCTCTTTTTTTCCGACAGTTTTTTCGAATCGTTTACGCCTTCAATGACCAGCCCCGGGGGCAGAATCACGGCGGCAGCGTACACCGGCCCAGCCAGCGGCCCGCGCCCGGCTTCATCCACGCCGCAAACGGCGGTAAAGCCCTTTTCCCTGGCTTGCCTTTCAAATTGGAACCATTCTTCGGCCGTACGAACCGGCTTTTTCATTTTCTCACTCATGGGCATGTACCTGCTCCAGGGAAATACGGCCGATCTTGCCTCCCCGGAATTCGTCCAGTACGGTAATGGCGGCGCGTTCGGTATCCACATCCCCGCCCCGCACTAAAAAGCCGCGCTTACGGCCAATTTTTTCCAGCATGGCAAACCCGTCCAGCCCTTCCAGATCCTGGGGGGTGAGCTTATACCGTTCACACACTTTCGGCAAATAGCCTTTTAGCTGTAAACATTCCAGCAGCCGGGCCGCCAAATGCTCCCGGTCTAAAATATCGTCTTTCACGGCGCCGGTGAACGCCAACCGTTCGCCGACCCGCCGGTCTTCAAATTTAGGCCACAACACACCGGGGGTATCCAGTAGTTCGAGTCCGTTGCCGATGGTAAACCACCTGTTTTCGCGAGTAACGCCGGGCCGGTCCTGCACGTCGGCTTTGCCCTTAGCTCCACGGCACAGTTTATTGATCAGGGACGATTTGCCCACGTTGGGAATACCCACCACCATAATGCGAATGGGACGGCCAATCATGCCTTTCGATTCCCACACGGCAATGCGGTCTTTGAGCACTTCCCGCACGGCGGGGGCAAACCGGTTCACGCCGCGCCCGGTTTTACAGTCCACTTCCAGCGCCATGATCCCTTTATCCCGGTATTCTTTGATCCACCGGGCGGTTTCGGCCGGGTCGGCCATATCGCATTTATTCAGCAGGATCAGCCGGGGTTTGCCGCGAACCAGCTGCTGCAAAACGGGGTTGCGGCTGCTCACAGCCACCCGGGCGTCGACAATTTCCGCCACCAGGTCCACTTTGGGCAGGCATTTTTCGATCTGCCTTTTGGTACGGGTCATATGCCCCGGGAACCACTGGATCGATTGAATTTCACTCATCAGCCAATCACCCCCATTTGATCAAACGGATAAATCCGAAAGAATACTTTGCCTAAAATATTGTCGGTGGAAATCATGCCCACCGCCATGTACCGGCTGTCTTCCGACACCAGGCGGTTGTCCCCCAGGACAAACACGCACCCCGGGGGCACGGTCTGGGGGAACGAGATCATCTCTTCGCTGGTATTCACCTTCACGGTGATCCCGTTTTCCAGCCCGAACTGGGTTTCATCCAGGGGCTGGCCATCCACATACACCGTGCCGGTATCAAAATCGATATCCACCGTCTGGTTCTCCGTGGCGATCACCCGTTTGATGATCGGTTCTTCCAGTACGTTCACGGCCACCACCACGTCGCCTTGTTGCAAATCGCCGTGGATATTGGTCACCAACAGCCGGTCGCCCCCCGTAAAATTGGGCAGCATCGAAATCCCGTTGACGGTCACCACCCGAAACAGGAACGTAAAAACCAGCACCACAATGGTCACAGCCACCGCGATTTCTTCCACCCAATCAAAACAGGAACAGACCCGCTTGCCTGCTTTCCGGCTATGTATACGGTTTACTTCCTTCATATTTTTGTCCTCTGCTCCCGAACATTCTTTTACTTATGAAAAAAAGGGACACTCACATGTCCCTTTTTCCACTCGATTATCAAACCTGTTCTTTAACTTTGGCGGCCTTACCGACTCTGTCGCGCAGGTAGTAGAGCTTCGCTCTGCGAACTTTACCGCGACGAATCACTTTCACTTCTTTGACATTGGGGGAATGAATCGGGAAGACTCTTTCAATGCCTACGCCGTAGGATACGCGGCGTACCGTGAACGTTTCGCCAATGCCGGAACCCTTGCGGGCGATAACCGTGCCTTCGAACATCTGAACTCTTTCCTTGTCACCTTCGCGGATATTCACGCCGATGCGGACGGTGTCGCCCACTTCGAACTTGGGAAGATCCTGTTTGACCGAGTCAGCCGAAATGATTTTCAGTGCATCCATGTTTGTTCCTCCTAAATTTCAGACATTCTTGCCGGGCGGGGCCATCCCACAAACCCGCAGAGGACTGTCCGCTTCAATGTATCGGATGTTCCGCACATTGAACCCCATCGGCAGGTATTGATGGGAGCCGACGGTTTCCAAATGCTTTACTATGATACCACACCCGGGGGGATTATGCAAGCGTTTTTTGCCGTTTTCCACCGGTTTTTCACCGTCATTCCGCCGTTTTCTGCGGCTATTCGGAGCGGTTTTCGTACACCTTGCCACTTACCGGTAGGGAATCATCTGGTCGTTATATAAACAGGTGCGGGTGGGCCGGTCAAATAGCTTTAAACCCGCATATTTTTCCGCCGCCTGTTTTACCAGCGACGGGTTTACCCCACCGGAAAGGCCCGTGGGCAGCGTAATGGAAAGCCGCAGCCAGCCGTTTTCCATCCGGCGCAAAGACCAATCCGATAGATACGGCGCCAGCTCAAACTCTTTCGGGCCCTTTTTCGTGTGCTTTTCTACAATCAGGGAATCCCGTCCCATTAGTTCCCGCAGCGTCTGTTCCGCCTGTTTTACCGGGACCGGCGACGGGTCATAATCAATTTCATAATGGGCAAACGCAATTTCGTGGGTGGCCATCACCGGTTCCGTTACGTCATACACGTGGATATCCAACGGCAGGGCCCCGTTTAATTTCTGCATGAGCAAAAAGGGGTCCATGTCTTCCGTTAAACGCACATCCATGCATTCCCGCACCCCGTTCATGCCCAGCGACAGGGGCATCGCAAAGCTGACGAACACATGGGGGTTAAACCCCTGGGTGTACCACAGGGGCAGCCGTGTTTTGTGAAACGCCCTGGACATGCACCGGTTCAAATCCAAATGGGAAATATACCGGGCCGTGTCCTTTTTTTCAAACCAGATTCGTACGTTTTTCAAAACAGATTCCTCCCCCGTAGCACGCGGCCCCGCACCCCGAGCACGCTTCCCGGCAGTTAGGCGTGGTGGCGGCGGCGTAGGCACGGCGGCATTCTTCGATCAAAAACGATTTTTTCACCCCGTAATCCAGGTGATCCCACGGCAGCACCTCGTCAAAGCTGCGGCGGCGGTTGGCATAAAACGTGGGGTCTACCTGCAAATCCCGGAACGTATCCATCCACGTTTTCATGGAAAAGCACGTGTCCCATCCGTCAAACCGGCATCCCCGGCGCCACGCTTCTTCCAGCACGGCGCACAGCCGCCGGTCGCCCCGGGCGAATACCGCTTCCAAAAAGCCGCCGTCGGCGGCGTGGTAATTCACCTGTAATTTGCGGCTGTGGTTGGCGTGCACCAGGTGCTGCTGCTTTTCCCGGAAACTCTCCATGGTGTCCTGGGGCTCCCACTGGAAGGGGGTAAAGGGCTTGGGCACAAACGCAGCGGCGCTCACCGTTACGCTCACCGCCGGGCCCTTGGGCCGGTCTTTGCAGGCGTAAAACGCGTCGATCACCTTTTGCCCCAGGGCGGGAATCCCTTCCACGTCTTCCATGGTTTCCGTGGGCAGGCCGATCATAAAATACAGTTTGACCCGGCTCCACCCAGCCCGGAACGCAATGTCGACGGTTTTCATCAGTTCGTCTTCCCGCACGTTTTTATTGATCACATCCCGCAGCCGCTGGGTACCGGCTTCGGGGGCAAACGTCAGCCCGCTTTTGCGCACGGTTTTGATTTTTTCCGTCAGTTCGGTGGAAAACCCGTCCACCCGCAAAGACGGCAGGGAAATGCCCACTTTCCGCTCTTTCGTCCAGGTGAGCATGGTATCAAGCAGGCCATTGAGTTCACTATAATCGCTAGTGCTCAGCGACGAAAGGGATACTTCATCGTACCCCGTGGATTCACACAGCGCCCGGCACTGTTCATTGATCACCGGCACGCTCTTTTCCCGCAAAGGCCGGTACAAAAAACCCGCCTGGCAGAACCGGCATCCCCGGATGCAGCCGCGCATGACTTCGCTCACGGCCCGGTCGTGCACAATATCGATAAACGGCACCACAAATTTATCGGGATAGTAGGACTTGTCCATGTCCATCATCACCCGCTTGTGTACTACGGCGGGCGCCCCCTCTTTGGGGGTAACGGCATGAATCACGCCGCTTTCTTCATAACTGACGTCATACAGGGCCGGTACATAGCACCCGGGCACCTTCGAAGCCCGGCGCAAAAATCCCCGGCGGCTCACGCCTTCCTTCCGGCAGGCGCGATAGAGGTCCATGACTTCCAGGTCGACTTCTTCGCCTTCCCCCAAAAAGAAAATGTCGATAAAATCGGCCAAAGGTTCCGGGTTGCAGGCGCACGGCCCCCCTGCCACCACAATGGGGTCCTGTTCCCCGCGGTCTTCACTGCGCACCGGAATCTGCCCCAGATCCAGCATATTGAGCACATTGGTATAACTGAGCTCATACTGCAACGTAAACCCAATAAAATCAAAGCAGCGCAGTGGGTCGCCGCTTTCCAGCCCATACAGCGGAATATGGTGCTGCCGCATCAGGTCTTCCATATCCACCCAGGGGGCGAAGACCCGCTCGCACCAGATGTCGTCCCGTTCGTTAAAAAGGCTATACAAAATTTTCATGCCCAAATGGGACATGCCCACTTCGTACGTGTCGGGAAAACAAAAGGCAAACCGCAGCAGCCCTTCCCGCTTTTCTTTGACAACACTGTTCATTTCGCCGCCTACATAGCGGCCCGGTTTGGTAACCAGCGGCAACAGCCGCTCGATCTGCTGATTGATCATCCGGTCATTCTCCCTTTTTCCTGTCCCACAAGGGCGGTTTTGCTGTTTATTATACCGGGTTTTGGCCCGCAATGCAACCGCCCTACCCCACTGGGCGGGCAAGCAGGCACAAAAGTAAGTATCCGCACAATAGTAGTAGCGATACATTGCCGTTTTGTTCCAGCAGTCCCCCAAACCCCAGCGTCATGAGTAAAAACAGGAACAAAAACGAAAGCCACCGGGTGACCGTTTCGGCTAGAAGCGGGCGGCACCGGCTACTGAGAAGCGCAAACAGCGCCTGGCCGCCATCGAGGGGCCACACCGGTAGTAAATGGAAAAGGCTCAGCCCCCCAAACACTGCGCCCCCTATCCGAAGGACCGGTTCCCACGTCCCCAATAGCCACAAAAGCGCCCCCACCGGCAGCGGGAAAAGCGGCCCGCTCAATGCACAGGCCGCCTGCTGCCAAAAGGAAGCAAACGCCCGGCTCCGGCGCATTTGCACCCCGAACGCCGACAATTTAATCTCCCGGACGGGGATGTGCTGGGCTTTTAGGCATAACCAGTGCCCCCCTTCGTGTACCGGCACATAGAGGGCCGCAAAAGCCCCTACCGCCCCGGCTCCCAGGGTGAGAAAGGCCGCCATGAGAAAAAAGCCGCCGGTGACGGCCAGACGTCCTCCCCGGCGGCTTTCGATAACGATCATGCCCATTGCTTTATCTGTACGGCCACTTCTTCGCCCCATTCCTGCCACAGCTCGCTGCCCATAATCAGCTCCTCCTGCTGCTGGGCCCGGTACCAGTCGATCACCGTTTCGCCCCAAGCGCCGCCCACATACCGCAGGCACAGCCCTCCAAGGAGCAGCAATAGGCATGCGATCAGCTGCACCAAAATCACCCGCCCCCCGGCCGCCCGGTCCAAGTCCGGCCGGGCCCTTTCTTCGGGCGGCGCACTTTCATACCCCTGTTGCGGTTCCATACGTCCTCCTTACAGAATAATGCAGATCAGCCCGTTACAGCCGTCATTGATGATCCGTTCGATGGTTTCCCGCACTTTATCCCGGGCATCTTCCGGCATGCGCAGCAGTTTGTTGTGCAGCCCTTCGTTTACCAGTTCGTGCAGGCTCTTGCCGAACAAATTGGATTCCCAAATTTTGGTGGGGTCGTCTTCGAATTCCTGCAGCAAATAGTGGATCATCTCTTCCGACTGCTGTTCGTTCCCCACAATGGGCGTCAGTTCGGTACAAATCTGGGTTTTCATAAAATGGATGCTGGGGGCGGTTGCCTTCAGGCGCACCCCATATTTGCCGCCCTGGCGGAAAATCTCCGGTTCCTGCAAGGTGAGTTCCTCCTGC
Organism: uncultured Clostridia bacterium; assembly: GCA_930990065.1. GTDB lineage: Bacteria > Bacillota > Clostridia > Oscillospirales > Acutalibacteraceae > Heritagella > Heritagella caecorum. Next base: position 20,378 of record CAKNOA010000027.1, read on the forward strand.
TCCGGCATGACAATCCCGTACCCGGTTTGCTGCACATCCCGGTAGGCCTGGCGGATGCGGCCGTATTCCTTCTGGACCGCCGCAAACTCCTGCAAAGCCCGGAACAGGTCGTTTTCATCCCGCACGGTCAGGCCGGTACTTTCGCTGAGCACCTGGAAAAACAAATCCCCCCGCAGCGTCAGCCGGGCCGTGGTGCACCCGTCCCCCAGCCGGAATTCCTCTACCCCCGCCGCTTCGATGTACTCGCACCTGGTGCAGCGCTGCAGCATAGGGGCGATCTGCCGCAAGCATTCGATGGAACCCGCTTCCCGGCGCACCGCCGAAAACACCGCCGTGCGCAGCCAGTGGTCCCGCGGTAGGGACGTAACCCAGCCCGGCAGATGGAACCGGATTTCCCGAACGGGGAACTGATATAGAATTTGCCCCAACACGTCGATAATATCTTCTTCCGTCAGCGTCAGGCAGCTCATGGGCAGCACCGGCACACCGTATTTCTGCGAGAGCGAAGCGGCCAGTTCCCGGCTGGCCGTGGTACCGGGTTCCACACAGTTGAGGATCACCACAAAGGGCTTGTGGATTTCTTTGAGCTCATCGACAACCCGCTCTTCCGCTTCTTCGTATTCCTCCCGGGGGATATCGCTGATGCTGCCGTCGGTGGTGACCACCAGCCCAATGGTGCTGTGTTCGGTGATGACTTTGCGGGTGCCGATTTCCGCCGCCATATTGAACGGCACTTCTTCTTCAAACCAGGGGGTCTGCACCATGCGGGGCTGATCCTCTTCGATGTACCCCAGCGCACTGGGCACAATGTATCCCACGCAGTCAATGAGCCGGGTGCGAAATGTAATGTTATCTCCCACTTTAACCGGCACGGCGGTTTCGGGGATAAATTTCGGTTCGGTGGTCATAATCGTGCGCCCCGCCGACGATTGGGGAAGCTCATCCACAGCCCGGGTCCGCTGGTCTTCGTTTTCCATGCGCGGCAGAACCACCTGATCCATGAATTTTTGAATAAAGGTGGATTTTCCCGTGCGCACCGGCCCCACCACGCCGATATAAATATCGCCCTGGGTACGGGTGGCCATATCTTCGTATATTTTGTAATTTGCCATTGTGATTCCTCCGCCGTCTGTTCGTTTTCTTTGCTACAGGATACGAGCCATCGGCGGAAATTATGACCACCGGGGCAAAAAGAGCCAAAAAGAAAAAGCGGCCCCGCGTTTTCACGCGGAACCACCCGGTAAAATTTTAGGCTTATATCTCGCCGGCTTTTTGCAAATAGGAACGAAGCACATCGCACGACGCGTGGAAGGCCTCTTTTTCGTCCGGCGTCAGGGATAACGTGACAATGCCTTCCATCCCACCGGCGCCAATCACCGCCGGTACCCCGGCCGCCACATTTTCTTCGCCGTATTCGCCCTGCAAGGCGGTGGAAACCGGCAGCACCACTTTTTCATCATGGAAAATCGCCGTTATGAGCCGCGCCGCCACGGTGCCAATACCAAATTCCGTGCAGGATTTGTGGGTGACTTCGAACATACCGGCGTCTTTCCCCCGGCGGGTCAGCTCATCAAGCGGCGTTTTCCCCCATCGCTCCGGTTCCTGCTGCCGCAGGGTCAAAAAAGGCTGTCCACCTATGCACACTCTTGACCAGGGCACCATGTGGGAATCCCCGTGTTCGCCCATGCACAGCGCGCTGACACTGTGGGTGCTCACGCCGCCATCCTGGGCGATCACCCGCCGCAGACGCAGACTGTCAAGCCCCGTACCGGTGGAAAACGCCTTCTCCCGGGGAAACCCAATCCCCCGCCGCAGCAGTTCGCCCACTACGTCGGCCGGGTTGGAAATGCTGATCAATATCCCGGAAAAGCCGCTTTGCTTTATACGGGGGATGATGTCGTTTTTCAGCATGCGCACCGAATCATAAAATAGGTCGAGCCTGGTTTCGCCTTCTTTGCGGCCCCGGCCCGCCGCCATAATCAGGATGCTGGCGTCTTTCATATCGTCATCCGTGCCCGCCCGGATCACCGGGGCAAACCCCATGGAAACCGCCGCGTCGCTTAGATCCATCGCCTGGCCCGCCGCTTTCTTTTCCAGGATATCCAATAGTACAATTTCTTCGCACAATCCGCCGAACAGCAGACTCAGCGCACAGTGGGACCCCACGTGACCGGCGCCCAAAATCACAACTTTTCTTTTTTGCATGGCAAGTGCCCCCTTTTTGACGACCTTTCTTTCCAGTATAGCACGTCTGTTTTCGCCGTCAAGAGCCAGCAAAAGGCCCGGCGGTTGTTTCCACAAATAGTACCCCCCCACCGGGCCCTTTTTCCCCCAAGTATTAGCCGCCGGGAATCAGCAGCATCCCTCCGGACGCATAATCCCCGGTCATCTCATTTTCTTCGCAAATGGCCTTCACCGACGACGCGTACCGCTTGGCGATATTCCACAGCGGTTCCCCGCTTTGGGCAAAATAGAGGATCAGCGGCGTATCTTTGCGCAGCGGTTCATCCCCGCTGCGGTGCAGCCCCTGCAGCACCCGGCACACCGTCTTGCCCTGCAGCCGGGTACTCACCTGTACATCGGCCCGCACTTCCACCGAAGAAGCCGACACAATGCGGTATTGCAGTTTCAGCATGGAAAGGCTGGGGAAAGCTTCCACATCCCCTTCCGCCTCCATGGGGAAGGCTGCCGAAAAATCCATGACTTTTTCCCGGTAAAACGGTACCCCTTCCCGGTTTACCGCCAGCAAACACACATTCATTTTGCCCGTGTACATCAGCTGCCCCGAAACCACCTGGGCCGAAACCGAGGCAATTTCGTTCCACAGATCGACCACCCCCGTCAGCAGTTCACTGCCCGATTCCACCGACGTGGTCTGCGAAAAGGCATCCATCCGTACCCCCATGGGCCGCTGCAAGGTCAGCGTTTCGTATTCCGGGGCGGTGGCATACCGGGTGGAATAGGCGTCTTCCACCAGCGGAATATCCATGCGCTTTTCCACTGTAACGAGGGCGCTTAGCTGTAATTTGGCTTCCAGCCGGGTGGCTTCGCCCAAATTGTCGCTGCGGGGCAGTAGGTCCGGTTCCATCACCGACAAGTCCACCTGGCACGTGCCGTCCTCCCGGGCGCCGGGGGCTTCCACCATTTGGGAAAACGGGATGGAAAATTCCATCTTTTCCGGTAACGGGGATTCGTTTGCGGGGGTATACAGCACTTCCAGCAGCACCCGCCCCCTCAGCAACAGCGAATCGGATACCACCCGGGTTTCTTCACACAAGCACTGGGCCCGGCTGCGCAGGATGTAGGCAATGGGCGGTTTGCCGCCCCCCAGTTCCAGCGTCTCCCGCAAAGGGAAGCTCTCCAGGCACAGGCATTGCAATTCGCTCCCCGGTACGTTCAGCCGCCGCTGCTGCACATCGTCGCCGCATAGCGCCGCCGTTGCCGGCCGGCATTCCTTTTGCAGCAGCTGCACACAAAGGGAGAAAGAGCCCCGCACCGAAAAACGCCGCGGCCCTGTGAGCGTGCAGCTGACAAATTCCAGCCGCGGTTTGACCACACATACCACATTGTCCCCGCCGGCCATGCCCTCATTCCCCAGGCCCTTCACGGGGATGGACGCGGTAAAGGGCGCCGTCTCTTCCCGGCAGCACAGTTTGCCCGATTCTTTCCCGACAAACAATACCCGCAATAGCAGCGTGCCCGTACACTCCACCCGTTCCCCGGACACACCGTGCTGCACCACCTGGGGGAATAGCTGGCATTTGAGCACTTTGGCCGCTTCTTCCCCGCCTTCCGGCAGAGAAACTTCCTGTTCCACCGATTGTTCGGCGCAGCCTTCCCACAGCAGCCGGCGGGTACACAGGGTTTGGCGTTCACATGTATAATCCATGGCTTTTTTCTCCTTTTCATGGTTTCTGCTCCATGTATATGGCCGTGATGCCCCCCCTATGACCATAAAAAACAGGAGGTCCAAAAAAGACCTCCTGTTTTTTTATTCCGGCTGTACCGCTTCGCGCCGGATGCCAAAAACACGGCGCAGCAAAAAGCCCACAAGACCTTTCCCCCGAACCACGACCACTTTCATGCCGAAGCACTCCTTTCAGCGGTGGGCCAATGTAAAGCCCATGGCTACAATGATGACCGCTGCCAAAAACAGCGTGAGCCCATACGGACAAAAACAGGAAAGGGTCAGCCCCAAACCAAACGCCGTGGCCCAACGGCCGCACCGGCGGCACACCGGGCGGGGCACACAGTGTTGTTTCATGGTTTTCGCCCCCTTTCCTTCCCATTGTATACGAAAAGGGGCAAAAAGGTTCCGCCGGGTTTTTTATACCCGTACGGTCACGGGATTTTGCACTTCATGGCCAATAAACGCCCAGGCGTTGCTATACTGGCCGCTACGCACTTCATTTTTCAAATTTGCGCACTGCTTTTTCAGATTCACTACCTGCTGCGCCAACTCTGTCAGCTTCCTGTCCTGTTGCTCATAAAACTGGATCATTTGATCCATTTCACCCTGTACAGACCGGCACTGAGAAAAAATCGTGCGCAGGGTGGAAGCGTCCTGGCTGTTCTGGCAGTAATTTAAGTATGCATTGAGCGCATCGTCCAACGCTTTGCGCTGCTGCTGCAAAGTGCCCAGCATGTTGTAAGCCACGGGAATTTCCTTTTGCTGGTTAAACTGATTCACCGACAGGTTGTACTGGTTCTGCAAATTGTTCATCTGGGTGCGCAAAGTCTGGGACTGGGCTGTCACTTTCTGCATCTGCTGCTGCATGGCAGTTAACTTCTGCTGCATGCTCTGCCCGATGTTTTGAACCTCCGGCGCCCGCTTTTTCATGTTTTCTTCGATGGCCCCGGCTTTTTGCAGGAAATTTTCGTCACGGAGCTGACGGCTCAATGCCTGGTCCAGCATACGGCACACCGACTGGATCCATTCGTCAATGGCCGTATTCACAGCCTGGTACGCCTTTTTCAGATCCGGTGACGCAAACCGGATGGCGTTTTTATAGGCGATTTCGCCGCTGATTTGTTGGCCCTTGCGGATCATTTCATCGGCTGTGCGGCACTTCAGCTTGCACAGTAGCTGGCCCCAATAGGCCTGTGCATTTTCGGGGTCTTTATCCAGCACGCGGTTATAATAAGTGGCGGCGTCGGAAAGCTGGCCGTTATCCAGGAAAATGTCGGCCCGTTTGAGCAAACTGCGGGCTTCCTGCTGCATCACACTGCCCGCTGAAACGGCAGCAGCCGCGGCGGCCGGTTGGGTGGTTTTCCCGTTTTTCGCATTGACCAATTTTTGGACATATTCAATCAGCTGCAGTTCGCCGACAGGCGTACCCATATTGACAGCCTGCAACGACGACAGTTCCCGGGGCAAATCCATATCAGGCAACAAATCCCAGTACGCCGGGATCAGTGTTTTTTCTTCGCCGTTATTGATCAGTTCCAAATACCGCGCCCATTCGTTCTTCACCCAGGGCGCCGTAAAGTATTCCGGTTTGGAGCCCATCAGCACCATCACCCGGGACGTGTGCAGCGCCGAAAAGATGATGGGTTCGTAATTTTTCCCCAGGGGCAGGGATTCCGGGGCATAGAAGGTGCGAATCCCCTTGGCCGTCAATTTTTCATACAGCGAGCGGGCCCGGAAGCTATCCAGGGTACGTTCGCCGTTATCCTGCTCCTTATAGCTGATAAACACATCATATTTTTCCTGCTTGGCCGCAATGGAGAGAATCTCCTGCATAATGGTGTTGATCTCCTGGGCCTGGGCTTCGTAACGGCCCTTAGCGCCGGGTTCGGCCCGGCGGATGACCTCCTGAAAATCGGGGTCATTTAAAATGGAACCATATTTGGCCCGGTGACAGGTGGGCACATACCGTCCGGTGGCCGGGTCTTTTACGTATTCAATACCGTATTTGCAAAGGAGCAGGCCCCAATATGCTTCGGCGTCGCCGCTGTCTTCCGCAATCACTTTTTCGTAAACCGAAATGGCCCGGTCAAATTCGCTGTGCATACGCAGATCGTTGGCGCGGTTGTGCATGCTGATAAGCCGTTCGTCATGATCGTTTGGTAAATCCGAAATCGAATCGCACGAATCGCACACCGCTGTCTTCCCGTCCGGGTTGGGGATCAAATTGCCGCCGCACATTTTGCATTTAAAAACTGCCATGGTTCTTTCCTCCGTTTATTTCAGGATCTTGCACTTCATGTTGCGCTCTTTGAGCTGGTTGCGCACCAGTACACAGGCCTGCCAGGCTTCGGTCTCCCGTCCGGCCCGCACACAGGAGCCGATATAGGCAATCCGCTCCGCAATAAACTGTTCCAGCGACGAAAGCGCTTCGTGGCTCATGGGGTCGCTATAGCGCAAATCTTCCGCCAGCGACAGCATTTCCTTTTTGACCGTCTCATCTTTCACGCTCAGGGCATACCCCTGCACATCGGTCATCAAATTGCGCACAAAAAAGACCTTTTGGTTTTCGGTCTCTTCCATTTTTTCGGCGTGATCTTTGGCGATCAGCCCCGAAATCAGGAAGATCACTTCCACCGCCAAAATCAGGATTTGAATAATAAACGCCAGTTTTACATCGCAAGCGGGAATCAACATGATCACCGTACCAGCAATCAGTTCCACCACCAGGTACACTGCGGCGCTGCGGCTGATGGGATACCCCAAAAAGAGATCCCGGGGCCGGATCCCCTCACGGCCATAGGTCAGGCAGGTGACCAGAATCTGCATCAAAAACGCCACCAGCACAAAAATGTACGAACACCAGAACGACGGCGTCATCTGCCAGTTCCCGATGAGGACAAACAGAATCAGGTTGTAAACCAGAAAGCCGGTCAGCCATCCGACCGCCCCCAAGATATATTTCTTATCCACTTTCATTGTGCCATTCCTCCCAGAATGGGGCTGTGCCCTTTTATGTTCTCAACCGTCTTTACGGTTCCGCTTTGTTTTGCAGCGCCGTTACCTCGCGCCGGAAGGCGTCCAGCCGCTGCTGTAAAGCGCCCTCGTAGTGATTTATTTGCTCCCAGCTTTTTTGCATGGAAGGGAGATACCCTTCAAACCGGTTCAGCGCATCGGCTTTTTGCAGCTTTTCGGTCATCTCAGCTTGGAACTGGAGTTCCTGTTCCCGCTCCGCTTCGTTTTTGGCCTGCTGACTAGCGAGACGCGCCGCCTTTTCGGCCGACGAGCCTTGCGCGATCCCCACGCACAAACCGATCACCGAACCGATCACCAATAAATAGAGGCCCGCCTGCATCAGCGCTTCATCACTGGGGAAGTACGTATCCAACGCATTCACCGCCATATCGCACACGCCAAATACGCAGCGTGTCCCGATGATGCCATCACAAGCATCGCCAAAACACTGGCCCAGCCCCAAGGCAAGCAAAATCACCAGCGTCCATACAACGGTATAGATGCACCCTTTTATCAGCCCTTTTATGGCGCCCGAAACCATTCTCATTGTGCGCTCCCGCCTTTCGGTGTGCCGCCTTGGCCTTTTTCGATCAGCTGCCGGATCTCACTCTGCAACACATGCAGGTGCTTGTCCGTTTCCCTCTGGTGGGCCATCATCGTCTCGTGGGTTTTGGAAAGCCCCGTACGGATTTTTACACTCTCATTAGGCATTTCACTACACTTTAATAGCGTTTCACGAATCGTACCTGCAAAATTTTCCTGGTTTCGGTGCTCGTCCTCCACCTGGTTCGACTGGATGTGCAAAATTTGCGCCTTTTGCTTGGAAACACCTGTCGCCATACCGATTAAGAACCCAAGCACGGCCCCAATAATCCCGCCGTAGATGAAGGTACTGGCTGGCAATTGGTCAATTCCCCGGGTACAATCTCCCACGCAGTTATTCTCACCAATAAAGCAGGTACACAGTTCTCCCACGCACCCCAAAATTCCAATGGCCAGCACCACAGCCAGCCCGGCGAGTGCGCCGATGAATATCCCGGCGATTGAATATTTTACGACTTGCAAAATGATTCCTCCTCAGGTTTGGGGGCATGCCGTCCCCGGTATCGATACCAGCCGCCCCACAGGGCCAAAGCCACAAGCAGCCCCATGCTGACAAGCTGGCTAAAAGAAAATACCCCATACACGCCCCGTACCGCGTCGCCCCGCAAAAATTCCAGGCAGAACCGGCACACGGCGTAACTGGCCATATAGATAAAGACCAATTGCCCCGAAAACCGCTTTTTTCGGTACAAAAGCAGCATACAAAGGCACAGCAGAAAAAGGCACACAGCTTCCAGCAGCTGTACCGGAAAGCACCACCGTTCGCTGCCGTCCGGAAGGATATAATGCACCGCCAAAAAGCCGTGCCATTCCTTCCCATAACAACACCCGGCAAACAGGCACCCAAACCGGGCGATCCCGTGAAACAGCGGGATCACGATGGCCAAGGTATCCATCTGCACCGTCAGGTGGGCAAAGGTCTGCCGGTGTTTGATAATCCAGCCCGTCACCAGCCGGTACACGAGCACAAAACCGAGCAGCCCTCCATACGCCACAAACGCGCTGCGTCGCACATCGGTAAAGGTCAGCGCCCGGCCTTCCTGCAGGCAATTGGCCACTTCAACCAAAAAGCCGAAAAAACGCCCGCCCAGTAGCAGACCCAACGCGGCCAGCCCGAACTGCCATCCGAACCAGCGCAGGTCTTCGCTTTTTTTCAGCAGGACCGCCACAAACGGGATTAAGGCCGCCACAGTAGCGATTCCCGCAAAAAACAGGTACGGAGTCACGCCCGCGATGCGGGTGGTTTCGGTATAAACGGTGATCATACGCTCGGTTCCTGGCCATTCCCGGCATCCGGCGCCGCGGTGTCCACCGCTTGGGTCACAGCCGGGCGGGGGTTGCCGCATTCGTCACAGAATTTGCCCCGGTTGCCGGTTTTGCCGCATACACAGTTCCAGGTGTCGTCCTTTTGCGGGCGGGGCTTACCGCAATTCTGGCAGAATTTGCCCCGGTTGCCTTTTTGCCCGCATTCACAGTCCCAGGTATCCTCTTTTTGTGGACGGGGCTTGCCGCAATTCTGGCAGAACTTGCCCCGGTTCCCCTTTTGGCCGCATTCACAGTCCCAAGTATCCTCGGGCTGAGGCTGAGGCTTGCCGCAATTCTGACAGAATTTGCCCTGGTTCCCCTTTTGGCCGCATGCGCAATCCCATCCGGTTGTCAAAACCGGCGGCGTTTCGGTGAAGGTTTCCATCATGGGATTGAGCGCATCTTTTGTCATGTGGATCACACCGCCCATCATGCCAAGGCCCATGCCCAAATTGGCAATATCGGCCATACCGCCGGCGCCGCCCGCCGATGAGTTGGTAGCGATACCCACGCCCACCTGCCGGGCCGTTTCCTGCTGGTAGGTATACCCTTTCATGCGCATCTCTTCCGCTTCGGCCTGGGCCTGCATGCGGTAGCTTTCCGCTTCGCCCTGGGCCCGCGCCACTTTCATGCGGGCTTCCGTTTCGGCGCGCAGCACCTGGCGTTCCATATCCACCTTTTCCCGTTCCAGCGCCGCCGTGCTGGTTTCTTTTTTGATCTGTTCTTCCCGCACATTCAGGAAGCGGTCGGCGTACTGCTGGCGCAGGCGGTTGAAGTTTTCGTCATCCGGCAGCACCACCGTGGTGACGAAAAATTCCGGCATTTCCAGGCCGTAATCGGCTAAGTATTCGTTCAGGCTCTTGCGCAGGCCTTCGGAAAGCAGCGCAAGCTGCTCGTCGATTTCCAGAATATTGATCTGGTTCTGCTTGATAATCTGGGGCAGGCGGCTTTTCACCTGGGTCAGGATCAGCGGCTTAAACGAAGCCTGGAACGACATCACGCCGCTGTCCTGGCTTTCCTGGCGCAGCCCCATGCTGGTGCCCACCATTTTCAGCACCAGTTTGCGGGAATCGATGACCCGCACATTGTATTGGCCGCTGGCCCCGATTTCAATATGCATCCCGGTGGCCGGGTCGAACAGCCGTACTTTGCTGTCGGTCCCCCAGCGCAAGCCCATTTGCACGGCCATATTGATAAAGTAGACTTCCGAATGGAAGGCGCCTTCGGTACCGGCCGGCAGCTTATAGAATTCATTTAATATGGGCAGTTTTTCGGTTTCCAGCGTATACCGGCCCGCCGGGAACAGATCCAGCGCCCGCCCGTTGCGGAAGAGCAAAGCTTCCTGGGATTCATGGACAATCAGCTGCGAACCCAAATTAAAATCTTCCAGCGGGTGTTTCCACACAAAAACCGTGTTGTCGCCTTCGTATTTGATCAAGCTGGCTACGCCCGCTTTGGCTACTTTGGCTTTTCCCAACTGCTGCTGTACATCCACCACCGTGTCGCACAGCGGACAGGTATACGTCGATGTACTGCGGTCTGCCGTCAGCGTACAGGCGCAAGTCGGGCATGTGAACGAAACCACCGTTTTTCCGTCGCCCACGCTGAGCTTTTGTTTACATACCGGGCATACGGCGTTTTTCGCCTTCGACTGGTCATACACAATGGTATTGCCGCAATGGGGGCACACCTTCGTCGTAACTTTATCCGTTTTTACATGGATGGTATACCCGCAGTCGCAGTCGATGGTCCTTTTTGTAAAGAAGAAAAACCTTTTTTGTGTCATATGATATTTGCCGCAGTTGGGGCACTCAATGACAAATCCCGCCATATTCTTCTCCTCTCCCTTCTTTTCGATCCTGTTCTGCCCTTTTCCCGATTCTTTTCTATAGAAATTCGGATGGGAAGATTCCCGCTCTTTCATACAGGCTGCCGCTTTCATAAGGGCAGGCATACTCTAATTATAATAGAAAAGGCTCCTGTATGACATGAACAGGTCCAGTAAAAACGGACAATAGACAAAGTACCCCCTGATGTAGGAA
>CAKNOA010000028.1 GCA_930990065.1 uncultured Clostridia bacterium
GCTGCTTAAACAATTTTTGCTTTCAAATATTGTATAACTTTTTGGGGTCACTTCATTATGGGCAAAGGCGGTTTTTCATTTTATAGGGCGATTAGCGGCCCATGGGGATATACCCGATTTTCTTCATGACTTTCGACAAGGTGCGCTGCGCCAGGGCGCTGGCCCGATGGGCATGTTCGGTATACAGGCTTTCCAAATACGCTTTGTCTTTCGACAATTCCGCAAAGCGCTGCTGAATGGGACGCAGATGTTCCACCACAGCGGTACCCACGGCCTCTTTGAAATCGCCATACCCGCGGCCTTCAAATTCGTGCTCGATTTCTTCATACGTTTTGCCGGTGATGGTCGAGTAAATCCCCATCAGGTTATTGATGCCGTCTTTGCCCTCGGCGTACCGTACGCAGGCTTCGCTGTCGGTGATGGCACGCTTAAATTTCCGCATAATGGTGTCGGGGTCATCCAGGACATAGACCGTCCCGTTTTTATTTTCATCCGATTTGGACATTTTGTGGGAGGGGTCCTGTAAACTCATAATGCGGGCACCAGCCTTGGGGATGTACCCTTCCGGTACACGGAACGTGGGGCTGTACAGGCCATTAAAACGAATGGCAATGTTCCGGGTGAGTTCCAGGTGCTGTTTCTGGTCGGCACCGACAGGGACCAAGTCAGCCTGGTACAGCAGAATATCGGCCGCCATTAACGACGGATAGGTGAACAGACCGGCATTGACGTTGTCGGCATGCTTTTGGCTTTTATCCTTAAACTGCGTCATCCGGGACAGTTCCCCGAACTGGGTGTAGCAGTTGAGAATCCAAGCCAGCTGGCTGTGCTGCGGTACATGGCTCTGCATAAAGAAAAGGCTCTTTTCCGTGTCAAGGCCCATAGCCAGCAGCAGGGCGTAGGCATCCATAATGTTGCGGCGGAATACAGCCGGCTCCTGGCGCACCGTGATGGTGTGCAGATCGGCCAGGGCGTAAATACAGTCATGCGTGTCCTGTAAGGCGATCCAATTTTTTAAAGCGCCCAGATAGTTGCCCAGGGTGATCGCACCGCTGGGCTGAATGGCGCTGAAAATAACGGGTTTGCGTTCAGTTTGTGCCTGTTCCATAGTTCATTCCTCTTCTCGGTGGCTTTTCGGTGGAAGCTGTCTCCTTGCAAACTTCCAAGGGAAAAAGCTGATTTGCCATTTATTATAGCACATGGCTTTCGGCTTGAAAAGAGAAAAACCGCGCTTTTCCCCACCGGGAAATCGACAGCTTTTCAGAAAGCCGCCCTCTATAATGAAGAAAAAAGGACAACCCCGGTTTGCCCGGGGGAAAGGTGGCGTCAAATTTGGCTTTTTCCCACAGGATACAATGGAGGCAAACGGGAGCACGGCTGCTTCACACCCCGGTGGCCCGGGGGGTGATCAAAACGGCCGTAGCATTTTTGGGCGGCTTCTATTTTTCCCGTACCCTACTGTTTGGGCGGTTTGCCCCTTTGGGTCCGGCGGTAACGGCGGCGGTACCGTATGGCCAGTTGTGGGCGGCCGTATTGGGGGTGGCAGCCGGATGCCTGATGCCATCGGGGATGGAAGTACCGGTGCGGTATATCGCCGCCATGCTGGCGTGCGCTGCCATCCGGTGGGCGCTGCATGAATGGGACCATGTCAGCGACCATCCGCTGTTTGCCCCGATGGCGGCATTTTTGCCCTTGTTAGCAACCGGGGGCGTGGTGGTTATGAGCCAGGGGGCCATTGGCAGTGTGGCAGCGCTGTATGTGGCGGAATCCCTGTTCGGGGCGGGAGGCGCGTTCTTTTTCGCCCGGTTTGTGACGCTATTACGCCGGGGGGAAGGGGCACAGGATTTTTCACCCCAGGACTTGTGCACCGTCACCTTCACCCTGGGGCTGGCTTTATCGGCTTTGGCGCCGGTGGCGTGGTGGGGCATCCACCCGGCCCGGGCGGTGGCTGTGCTGTTTATTCTGTATGCGGCCCGGTGCGGTGGGGCAGCCGCCGGGGCTGTGTGCGGCGTGGGCATTGGGGCCATATTCAGTTTGTCGGTGGTGTCCGGTTCTTCGTACCTGGCGGGGGCCTGTGCCCTGGGCGGGCTGATGGCCGGGGTGTTGGCGCCTATGGGACGGTTGGTTTTGGCCGCTGGGTTTGCTATTTCGGCGGCTATTGTGGTGATGCAGGCCGGAATTTTAACCCCGGATTACAGTTTTTTGCTGGAATCGGCCATCGCGTCATTGGTGTTTTTGCTGGTGCCGCCGGGGGCGGCGTTCCGGTCCCTGTTTACGGCCCGGGAGCAGGCACAGCTGCACGACGGGCTAAGGCGCAATGTGATCCAGAAGCTGGACTATGCGGCGTCGGCCCTGGAAAATGTGAGCACTTCCACCGATATGGTGGCCCAAAAGCTGGAAAGCTACTGTGCTTCCACGTTGGATGATGTGCTGCAAAAAGCGGCCGATGTGGCGTGCCGCACATGCGGGTTGCGGGAATTTTGCTGGCGGCGCCATAAGACCGAAACAGCGCTGTGCATGCAGCAGATGCTGACGCCTCTGCAAACCGGGCAGCCGCTCAGCCGGGATATGGCCGGGGAGTTTTTGCAGAAACACTGCCGCCGCCTGCCGGAATTGCTGCAAAGCCTTCGTCAGCGGTACGAAGAATATCAGCTGCGCCAGTCGGCCCATTTGCGGGCGGTGGAGGTGCGCCAGGTGGTCAACGATCAATTCCAGGCCATGAGCGGCCTGTTGCGGGACATGTCCCAGGAACTGGAATTATATGAGCGGTACGACTTTGCCGCCGCCCAGAAGATTCGGGAGGTACTGCGCCGGGCCGGTATGATGCCGGTGGAAGTCAGCTGCCGGGTGGACCGTTTTTCCCGCATGACCGTGGAAATTGAAGCCCAGCGCCGCAGCAGTACACGGCTATCCCGCGGGGCGCTGTTAAAAGACCTGTGCCAGGCGGCGGGGCGCACGTTTGCTTCCCCCTGTGTGACATTAAACGGGGAAAAATGCCGGTTACAGCTGTGCGAACGGCCGGTCTATGCGCTGCAAAAGGGCTTGGCGTGCCATTGCTGCGGCAGCAACGTGTTAAGTGGGGACAGCAGCGGCACTTTTTTAGACGGCCGGGGTCGGGAAATTGCGGTGATCAGCGACGGCATGGGTACCGGGGCCCGGGCGGCCGTAGATGGAGCCATGGCCGCCGGAGTGCTGGAAACCTTGGTAAAAGCCGGGGTGGGGTTTCGCTGTGCCATGCAGATTGTCAATTCCACCCTGCTGTGCAAATCGGAGGAAGAGACGTTGGCCACACTGGACATTGCCATTATTGATCTTTTCAGCGGCCATGTCGAATGGATTAAAGCCGGGGCGCCGCCGGGATTTGTGTGCCGGGGCAATAGGGCCCGGGAGATCGAGGTTTCTTCCTTGCCTTTGGGCATCTTGCCGCAAGTGCAGTCGGCCAGGCAGTCGTGCGACCTTTCATTGGGCGATCTTTTGCTGTTGGTATCCGACGGGGCCACGGCGGCGGGCACCGGGTGGATTTGCGAACTGCTGGAAAAAGAGCGGCAGAAATCCGCCCAGCAAGTGGCCGATATGGTGCTGCAGCAGGCCATCACCCGGCGCCAGGATGGGCATGATGACGATATTACGGTGTTGTGCCTGAAACTGGAAAATCGAAGGCAACAAGGGAGCGAAACCGAATAAAAAAGCACCCGCGGATTTTTCCGTGGGTGCTTTTGTCTTTTTTATAAAGAAAGCAAATGAATGGCTTCTTCCGGGCAGCTTTCCGCGCATAGTCCACAGTGCATGCAGTGTTCTTGCAGGATCACGTAAGAACTTCCGGGCAAAATGCAGTGTTGCGGGCAACTTTCCGCACAAAGCCCGCATTGCCGGCAGTTGTCGGTAATAAAGTAATGGCTGCCGTGCAGGGCGGCTCCGCCAAAGGTAAAGGGGGCTCGGGTTAAGGTTTTGCTGCCAAAATCAAAGACTTCCCCGCAGCCTTGATAAATACAGAACACCTCGCAGATATACCGGCTGTCGCCGGGATACACCTTTTTTAAATAGGGATTTTCCTGGAAGATATGGTTGAGTACGCGCTGGCTGACTTTCTGCACTTTGCCGGTAAACCGGATCATCTTCCGGTCATCCAATAAACCGGTGACAGCGGTTTCCCCCGTGTGCATCAGTTCTTCGTAAAATGCTTTGCCCCGGGCGGTGTAAAAATACAGTTTTTCGCCATCGCAGAAAAACAGATCGGCAATGCGGTTGTGGGGATGGCCGTCCCGGTCCACAGTGGCGAAGGCCACCGAATGAAGTTCGCACAGACGATGAAAATAAGGCTGAATATCCATACGGAAATTTCCTCCTGCAATCATAAGGGAACAAGGGCCGCGCAGGATCATGCAGGTGGAAAAGCGGGGGCTTTGCACTTGCCGGATGCCGTGGGGCGAGTTCATGGGTTAGATGGCTTTCTTTGTCCTTATTATACCCGAAGAAAAGGGACGTGTACAGCACAAGAACCGTTTTTTCACACAATCTTCATAAACCACCGGAGCAAACAAAAAAGCCCTGTCTTTCCAACAAAGAAGGCAGGGCTTTTTTACCATTAGTCGGTTACGGGGACAAACCGCAACACATTCCAGCTCAAAGCCGGCAGGGTTACCTGGGCTTTGCCGCCGTCGACTGTACCGCCGGGACCGGCCGTGGGAGCGACCTGCATGGGATCGTCTTCCGTATTGACAGCCTTGACATCGTCATGATGCAGCAAAATATGCTCAGCAAGACGCATAGGACCAAAGCTGCGCAGATCAATGGAAAATGCAAAATCGTCTTCCATGGAGCGGTTTACGGCAAATACCGTCACGCCGCCCTGGTCATCCTGGGTGGCCGCTGCGTCGATGTACGGGACGTGGTCGTAATCTTGGCAGGCATAATCTGGCGTTTCCACGACGCCGCGCAGGGACGTGCCGCGCCCATAGACAGACGCGTGCATGTACGGGTAGAAAATCGTCTGAGCCCAGCAGCCACCGCCATTGCGGGTCATAATAGGAGCAATCACGTTCACAAGCTGTGCCAGGCAAGCGATCTTCACGCGGTCGGCATTTTGCAGGAACGTAATGAGAATGGAACCGGCCAGCAGCGCATCTTCAAAATTATAGATGTCTTCCAGCAGCGGCAGCGCACGGCCCCACTTATCCTGTTTCCAGACTTCCTGATCCTGCTGGTTCGAATGATACCACACGTTCCATTCGTCAAAGCTCAGGTTGATGGTCTTTTTCGAGTGCTTTTTGCCTTTGACGGCATCACAGATGCTGACAACCGTACGGATAAAATCATTTAGGTCCATGGACCGGGCCAAAAAGCCGGGCGTATCATTGGTGGGATTGCCGTAATACCGGTGCAGCGACAGGTAATCCACCGTGTCGTAGCATTCATCCAACACCTGCAGTTCCCAATCACCAAAGGTGGGCATATCGGAACTGGCGGAGCCACAAGCGACTAATTCAATAGACGGGTCGATCAGCTTCATCATTTTACCGGCTTCATTGGCTACACGACCGTATTCCCAAGCGGTTTTGTGGCCCATCTGCCAGGGGCCGTCCATTTCGTTACCCAGGCACCACAGTTTAATATCGAAAGGCTTCTCCCGGCCATTTTGCCGGCGCATGTCGGAATAATATGTGCCACCGGGGTGATTGCAGTATTCGACTACCTGGCGAGCTTCGTCGGGGCCACGGGTACCAAGGTTCACCGAATACATGACCGACGAATTGGCTTTACGGCACCATTCGTAAAATTCATGCAGTCCGACTTCGTTCGTTTCTGTGGTGGACCAGGCCAGATCCAAACGCTTGGGGCGCTTATCCCGAGGACCAACAGAATCCTCCCAGTTGAAACCGGACACAAAATTACCGCCGGGATAACGCACAACCGGAACGCCGATGCGGCGCACCATGTCCAGCACATCCTGCCGGAAACCCAACTCGTCGCTGGTGGGATGATCAGGTTCGTAAATACCGCCATACACGGCGCGACCCAGATGCTCGATAAACGAACCGTATATACGCGGATCGATTCGACTTATTGTATAGGCCTTGTCAAGGGTCATGGATGCTTTTTTCATTGACAGTCTCCTTTCTCTGGTCGTGAGAACCCCTTTAGGGGAACTTAATGTGACACAGAGTAAAATGTGATTTGTACATACATTTATTATACGGTGTCCCCATAAAAATGGCAAGCGTAATTTGCAAATTTTACAAAAAAGAGCCCGGTGGTCGACCGGATTCTTTTTTGTTACAGGATGACTCGATAGCAGGTGGACGAAGTCTGTTCGGGACGGTAGGTTTTCCCATTTACGACCACGTAGGAGAGCGGATGAGCGCTGTACAGCACCAAACGGGCCATGGGCATGGTGGTTTCCACATGCAGGGTACCACCATCAAGGTGGACGTGTACCGGTGCCTGAACACCGTCATCATAGTACACACCGTCAAGGGCCGACGTGACGTGCATGAGCACGGTTAAATTGGTAAACGGCTCTTCGGGCGTCCATTCCGTGTCGTGGCCGCGCAGCGGGATAAAGCTGTTTTCCCGCATATAGAGCGGAATGTCTTCTTCCGTCACCGTGGGACGCACCCAGCGGCCGCCGGTTACCATTTCGCCGGTGAGCGGCATCACCCACTGGCCTTCCGGCAGATAGACCCGCATGTCGTCCTGGTCAAAGACCGGCGCTACCAGCAGGCTGTCGCCCATCATGTACTGCAGTTCGGTCATCCACGCCGTGGGATCGTCGGGGAATTCCAGCA
Source organism: uncultured Clostridia bacterium (assembly GCA_930990065.1). Taxonomy (GTDB): domain Bacteria; phylum Bacillota; class Clostridia; order Oscillospirales; family Acutalibacteraceae; genus Heritagella; species Heritagella caecorum. The sequence continues at coordinate 6,786 of CAKNOA010000028.1, forward strand.
GCATGGCACGCAGCATGGGCAGGCCCGTATAATGGGAAACATAGGCCATGCTGTACAGGTACGGGGTCAGCCGGTACCGGATACCCGCATAGCGGCGGAAGATTTTCTGGCTTTCTTCCGAGAAGTTCCACGGTTCCCGCGGCGTTTTGCCGTGGCTACGCGACAGGGGGCTGAGCATGCCGAACTGTACGCTGCGCTGGTATTCCGTATCGGTGGGCGGGCATTCATACCCGTCGGAATCCGTGTTGTAGAAACCGCCCATATCATGGCCCCAGAACGGAACCCCCGACAGGCCAATGGAAAGGCCGCCGCGCAGAATGCACGCCACGTTATTTTCGTGAGTGGAGGAGTCCCCGGCCCAGTTGCCCGGGTAGTTCTGGGTGCCGGCATAGCCACTGCGGCCCCACAGCATGGCCCGTTCGCCGGTTTCATTTTTCACTTCCTGCATGGCTTCATAAATGGTTTTGGCGTACAGCAGAGGGTTTTTGTTGTGACCCTGCTGGCCATTGCTGCCGTCATAGAACACCGACGTGACCGGCAGAGCTTCGGAGAAATCGGTCTTGATAACGCCAACGCCGTCTTTGACCACGTTTTTCACCAGGTCACGGTACCATGCCCGCATGGCGGGGTTGGTGAAGTCAAAGCCAGACACCCGGCGGTCCGTAGTAGCGGCCGGCGGGAAAGCAACCGGTTCGCCGGTCATGCTGTCCATGACCAGGAAGCCGTGCTCTTTGGCGTATTCATAGGTGGGAGTGCCCACGCCGATATACGGCCACATCCACAGGCTCAGGTGCACATGCATGGAGCGCAGTTCTTCGATCATACCTTTGGGATCGGGATAGGCTTCCAGATTCCACTGCCAGGCGCCGGAATAGGCCATGGATTGCCAACCATCAATGTGGATTACATCCAGCGGCAGGCCCAGTTCCCGGAACCGGCGGGCCACCGACAGCACTTCTTCCTGGGAACGATAACTGCACTTGCTCATCCAGAATCCAAAGGCCCATTTGGGAATCATGGGAGAACGGCCGGTTTGGCCGGTATACACACCCATCAATTTTTTTACATCCCGTTCGCAGAACATGACGTAATCGAGCACGTTGTCTTCCACACTCATGCCGTACGATACATGAGAACCGGCCCCCATGTCGAATTGGCAGTGCGTATATGTATTGAGAAGCACCGAATAGCCGCGGCTGCTCATGAAGTACGGCATGTTTTTATACGATGCTTCACTATTGGTGGAAAGCGCATCACTCTGCCAGCAGTCAATGCGCTGGCCACGCTTGAGGAAGCCGGTGAACTTTTCACCAAAGCCGTAGAAGTTTTCATCGGCATATAGATACATGGTTTCCCGTACCCGAATAGGATTGCCTGCTTCATCGCAGTCAAAACCAATGGGCAGGTATTTGCACATGTTATCGACGTTGGAATCCCGCACTTCTTCCCGGGTGAGCGCTTTGCCGTCCAACAGCACGGCGTACTCCCACGGCTTTTTGCGGAAAATGAGGGACAGACGGGCCGTTTTCAGGGTAACGGTTTCATCGGTTTCTTCCAGGGTAAAATCGGTATAACCACCCAGGTCAAATACACAATTTTCTTTTTCCGGTACGCGGCACAGCGGATACATGCGCAGACGGAAAATTTCTTCAGCTACAAAATTGATACGCACCAGTGCAGTTTTTCCTTGGTACGTAGCGACGGTGAGCTCAACACCATCCGACGTTTTTTCGACTTTTTCAATTTTCGTCAGAAAATCAAAGGGATGGGTGAAGATGGTCTTCAGGTATCCCAACTGTGGGTTATAGCTGACGTCTACTTTCTTTCTTTCCATGGTAAGCATGGCCTCCTTCATATAAAATGGAAACAGGATCAGAGGTTCGCAGATATTTCTTTGGAGGTAATCCCTTTCCGAACCCGGGAGCGATATTCTTCCGGGGTGACACCGTATGTTTTACGAAACGAATTGATAAAATGCGAGGGATTGTTGTATCCCACATGAAAGGCAATATCACTGACTTTCAGGGGGCTATTTTCTAACAGTGAACGCGCTTTTTTCATACGCACGTCGATGATGTATTTGGAAAAAGGTACACCCGATACCGATTTGAACAGACGGGACAGATAAGACGGATTCATAAAGTACTTTTCTGTGGCCAGTTCATAAAGGGAAATATCGGTGCGATAGTTGCGATCGATATACGCTAGAATTTCGTGCACAATCGCTTCACCCGAGGAAGTTTCTCCCGAGTGCCCGCTGGCACATAGGGAATGTACAATGCGCAACAGGTATTCCTGTAAATCGCTGAGATGGTGCAGCGTATACAAATCGTAGCGCTGGGAAAAAATGAGGGAAACATCCGCGCTGCTAGCATCGGCTTTCCATTCTTGCATACGGTATGCTTTGGCGGTGACGTTTAAAATACCCAATGTCAGACTGTGCAGGGTAGATGAATTGCCGCTGCGCAGCAGTTGAGGGTCTTTAAAGAGACGGCCAATAATAGCCGAGGCCTTTTCTGCATTTTTTTCGCACAAAGTTTGAAGCAGTCCTTCTTCAATATCGGAAGTCAAAATGGCTTGTCCCACGGGCATGGTTTCATACCGGTACAGTTGGTTCCATCCCGACAGCAGCCGGCGGTTGATGGCACAGACACACTCCCGATAAGACCGGCCCATATCAGCCGATTTGTGATGGAGTAGAGAAACCCCAGCCGAAAAGGAGAGAGAGGGAAACTCATGACTAATGCGGTGGAATAAGTATTTTAGCTGTACAATAGCCGATTCTTCATCCTGGTTGTCTTGCAAAAACAGAAAAACAAGGAATTCATCGTTTCCTCGGAAATACAAAGGAACAGCCCATTGAGGATCAAGTTCCTGCTGAAGGGCAGAGAAGATATTTTGCGTGTTTTCCGTGTAGGACGGCTCTGTTTGCATTAAATAAAGCAGGTAGGGCAAATCGGAATTTAATTTGCTGTACAGTTCCGGAAGTAAATGCAAAAGGTTTTCATTTTGCATCAGTTCCTTTAACGAAAACTGTTCATACACGCCAAAAGGAGAATCCGTCCGATTTTTTTGCTGGGTTTCCGCATAGAACTCCTGTTTGATGCGGGCAATCGTCTCGCACAGCTGGTTTTTCTGCACAGGCTTTAAGAGATAATCCTTTACGCCGTAGGTAATAGCCTGTTGCGCATAGGTAAAATCGGCATAACCACTTACCAAAATGGCCCGGGTATGAGGAGCATGCTCGCTAATATAACGGGCAAGTTCCAGCCCATCGATAGCGCCGGGCATGCGAATGTCTGTGACGACAATGTGAACAGGATCACGGCTGGTTTTCAGCACCTGGGTCGCTTCTTCGCCGCTGCAAGTTTCGGCCAAAATCCGAATATCCGGGTCGGCTTCCCGCAAAATTTTGATCAGCGCTTTGCGGGCGTAAAATTCATCATCGGCTACAATGACATTCAGAAGATTCGATTCGCTCATGGGTTACTCCTTTGCTACCTCTTCACGGGATGGATTGTCTGGGGGCACAGCACAGCTGCGAATATGAATTTCGATACGGGTATACATGCCCCGACAGCTCTCTACCGTAATACCGTACTCATTGCCATAATAGCTTCGAATACGGTCATTTACGTTACGCAGGCCGATACCAACATTTTGAGAATCGGTTTGAAAATGATTGTATTCCTTATGTAGAGAAGCATTCAGGGCTTCTACTTCGTCGTCGTCAATCCCACAACCATCATCCCAGATGGACAGGAATAAGTCACCGTCTTCCAAAAAGGCGGAAATTTTCAGGTGATCATGAGGGCGTAATGCCGTGAAAGCGTGTTGAATCGAGTTTTCGACGAGAGGCTGAAGTAAAAACTTCAGCATCGTACATTGCGAGGCTTCCTTTGAAATGTCATAATCCACGATAAACCGGTCAGGAAAACGTACAAACTGAATTTGCATGTAATTTTTTACTTGTAAGATTTCCTGTTCGACGGTCACAATGTCGCTGCCTTTAATATTGTAGCGAAGTACTTCTGAAAGGGAGTGACTCACCGTGACGATTTCCGGTACGTCGTTCAGTTCGGCAATGGAGCTGATGATGTTTAGGGTATTGTAAATAAAATGCGGGTTAATCTGGAATTGCAGCATCTTTACCTGCATTTGCCGCCGATGAAGTTCGTTGATATACGTGTTTTGAATATCATCGTTAATGCGCTTGGCCATTTCGTTATAGTGCAGGACCAAGTGCGAGATTTCGTCTTCATTATGAGCAGCAGCAGGAATGTCAAGTAACGGGACTGCTTCGGTTCCTGTAGAGGTAATCGCTTGATCTAATACAGTCAAAGGATGAGTCGTGCGGCGCAGATAGTACAAACTAAAAACAGTAACGCCCAGGAACAAAATGAGGGAATAGACCAAAACCATAACAAAGTTTTGTACTGTCAAAGCGTAGAAAACAGACGCGGGAATCGCTTGGACAATAATCCAGCCGGTTTCATCATTCTTTTGAAATGAAAGTAGACAGCTTTTCCCATTTAGTTCACAGGTTGTTCCTGTTTCAAGAGACTCATTTTTCACAAGGGACAGTAAGGAGTCTTTTTCTGACTGTGTTAGCGCTGATAAATCAAGTCCACCGGTTGCATGGGAGGTGTAGATGATAGAATCATCTTTGATGAGCATGATGACGCCCGAACTTTCGTTGGAATAACTGGCATCCAATTGCTCACAAATCCGCTCATAGTCGAGGTCGATGCTCACGACACCTAAGTATGTTTTCCCATAGTAGATGCGCTGGATGATACTGATGGTTTGGTACTGTGTCATCCAGATGGTACTTTCATAAACGTCTGTGTAATAGACATCTTCAGGATCATCTAAATTTTGGGAATCTGCCAAATCCATTACCATCTTGTTGTAACTGTTACTGGCTGTTGAAATGTTCGAGTAAGCCTGTCCATAGGGACTAATAAAAGTTCCGCGAATGACAAAGCGGTTCCCTAGAATGGCAGTGCTAATAAAACGAGACATTTTTTCCTGATATTGTACCTGCTTGGAAGGGTCATCCGCATCTTCATCCCGCAATAAAGCCCGAATGGATGGATCAAAATAATGAATATTGGCGATTCGGCTGGAATTAGAAAAAATAACGTCGATGCTTGAACTGATTTCCCGGTTGCTTTGTTCCATGAAAGTGCCGTAAAACAGCATATTTTCCTGCAAAGCCTGCTGGAAGAACATAAAAATAATCAGCAGCAGAGTCAGGAAAAAAACGGAATAGGAAAGAAGGATCTTTTTTCCCAGGGTTAACCGGCGCCAGCGGTTGATGGGTCCGTTTCCTTTCATGGCAGGTTCCTCCGTTTGCAGTTAAATCTCATAAAATAGGGCTTTGATTAGAATATTATACTACAAAATGAAGGAAAAGCAAAATTTTTTATAGAAAATGGCGGGCTTGATTCCGTTTTGCAACGAAGTCTTGCCCGCCAAACTCATACAAAAGGAAGGATCAGGTTTTTACAGCACCGGCCGTCAAGCCTTCAACAATATACTTCTGGGCAAAGATATAGGCGATCATAACCGGCACGATAGCAATCAGATACGAAGCAAAGGCCATGTTGTAATCGTACGTATACTGCGACTTGAAGTTATACTGGAACAGCGGCAGCGTCCAGGATTCGGGAACGGTGTTCAGAATGAGCAAAGGCATCTGGAAGTCGTTCCATACCCACAGAGCGTTGAGAACCAGCACCGTAGCGATCATAGGTTTGACCAGCGGAAGGACCACCCGCCAGTAAGCGCCCCATGTTGTGCAACCGTCGATAGAAGCGGATTCTTCCAGATCCGGCGGGACCGAACGGATGTAATTCGTCAACAGGAAGATCGCCTGGGAAGAAGCCAGGGTCACATGCAGGCAAATCAGCCCCGTCTGGTTGCTCAGACCCAACCAGCCCATGTAAATGACCAGCGGCACCATGATAACCTGGAACGGAACAAAGATAGCGCACAGCAGGAAGTAGAACAGGAATTTGAAGTACTTGCGGCTGCGCATATTCCGGGCAATCGCATAGGCGCACATGGGAACAAACAGGAAAATCAACACAATCGAAGAAACCGTGATGATTACGGAGTTGCTGAAGTACATGAAGTAGTTGGACTTATTGATAACGCCAAGGAAGTTATCCGTCGTCCATGTTGCGGGAAGTGCAAAGAAGTCAGCTGCCGATTCGGCCTGCGTTTTAAAGGCCGTGATGATCATGATGTAGAAAGGATACAGGATCATCAGCACACCGAAGATCAGCACAATCAGGGCCACAATCTTGAAGATCAGAGAACCGATATTTACATGCTTTTTCATCAGGCGTCACCTGCTTCCTTGTTGCTGGTGCCTTTAATCGTAAAGAAGGATACGATGGCTACCAGAATGAACAAAATCATGGATTCGGCCACAGCATAAGAGAATTTACCGCCCTGCATAGCATCGTTGTAAATCAAAAGACCAACAGCACGTGTTGCTTTGTTCGGGCCGCCATCAGTCAAAGCCTTGATGTAATCGAAGATCGTCAAACCAGCTTTTGTAGTGGTGATGATTACGATATTGATAATGGGCAGCAGGAACGGAACGGTAATGGCTTTAAAGCGCTGCCAAGCATTAGCACCATCGATGGTAGCTGCTTCATACAGATCTTTCGGCACACTTTGCAAACCGGCAATGAGCAGTACCGTAGGAGTGGCACAACCTTGCCACAGGTTTACAATCAAAACAGCCCAGAAGGCCGTCGTAGCATTGCCCAGCATGCTCTTGCTGAGAATATCAATACCCAAGGTCTGGCCAAATACAGGGACCACTTTCAGGAACAATTCGTTCCAAATCAGACCAACCGTAATACCGGACAGAACAGCCGGGAAGAAAAAGATGGACCGGAAACCAGTACGGAACGGAATTTTCTGGTTCATCAGAAGAGCCAGAATCAGCGATACTACGAGAGTACCGATGACCAGCGCAACGGTGTACTTAAGGTTGAAAAGCAACGCATTGATAAAGTCATCATCCTGGAATATTTTCCCATAGTTGTCAAAGCCAACAAAGTTAAACTGAGAGGACAGACCCGACCAGTCAGTAAAACTGTAGAAGATACCCATGAACATGGGAACGATAAAGAAGACCAGATACATGATCAGAATAGGAAGCGTAAAGAGATAATGCACCTGTACCACATGGTGCAAGCTACCCTTCTTAGGCGGTTTGCTGGTATCCGGTCTGGCAGTAGCGGTTTTTGCGCTCATAACTGCACCTCCGAAAAAAGTCAAGAGAATGGCGCCCGGTCAGAGATCTGCCCGGGCGCCGCAAACATCCGTGGGGGGATAACGGGGCGTTCTCTGAAAAATTTTATAGCTTCAGAGGAAGGCCTCAATCATTATTTGTTCGCTTCGTCGTAGTTCTCTCTGTAAACGTCGGTGATCTTGGCCATCCAAGAATCCACGTCTTTGTCAATCAGCAGGCCCTGCGTTTCAGCACGGTAGTCGTCCTCATACGTGCCGGGACGGAAGGAAACAGACAGTTCGCCGTTTTCAGCAAAGGAGTCCAGAATGTCGGACGCATAATCCAAGTTGGATTCAACGCCGTTTACGCAAGAGGGAGAGCCGTCCAGTTCGGAATAGGTCTGAGCGCCTTCTTTGGAAGCCATGAATGCCAGGAATTCCATCACTTCGTCTTCGTGAGACGTGTTGGTGGAGCCAGCGATAGCCAGGTCAACGCCCATGGGCTGACGCATGTTGCCATCATCATTGGGCATAGTGAACATAGCAAAGTTGCCGTCGGGGTTAGCAGACTTCAGAGAAGCATATACCCAAGAGCCCTGCGGGAACATGTAGCCAGTACCGGTAGCAAATTCGGAAACAGCTGCGTCATAGCCCAAGGACAGGGTGTCGCCGTTGGAGTATTCGCGCAGTTCAATAGCTTTGTTAGCGGCATCCACCAGTTCCGGATAATCGGCAAACGTCTTTTCGCCGGCGCCTACTGCGTCATAGATGTCCTGAATGGTGTAATCCTTCAGGGACTTACCATAGATGTTGCTCACGCACTGGTCGATCGTCCAGGTGTCTTTATCCGGCAGTACGAAAGCATAGTCGCCGTCGCCCTTGCTCTGGATGTCTTTGGCGATGTCGATCATTTCATCCCAAGTCTTGGGGATTTCATAACCGGCTTCGGTGAACTTGTCAACATTGTACCATACACCCATGAAGTTCAGAGCCACGGGGATGCAGTACAGTTTGCCATCCTGCAGAATGCCGTTGACATAAGATTCATCAATGTTGCTGACGAAATCCTGATCCGTAATATCGATGATCTTACCTTCTTCACAGAAAGCGGTGAAGGAAGCATTGCCGGGCCAGTGAGTCATCAGGTCGGGCAGAGTGTTGGAAGCGGCGCGGCTCATCAGAACCTGGCCGGCATCGGGAACCGTATTCTGCTTAACCACGATGTTGGAATGAGCTGCCTGGAATTCTTCGATTACTTTGTCGAAGGTTTCGGTAGCTTCACGCTTCTGCTGTACGAATTCCAGTTCAACGGTTTCGCCGCCGCCCTGGGTGTCGTCGCCAGTCGCACTGCCGCCGTCTCCGTTGCCGGAGGATCCCGTGGAGCTGTTGTTACAGGCGCTCAGGCTCGAGAGAGCGAGCAAACCTGCCAACAGGCAAGCAAAGATTTTTTTCATTTCTCACAACTCCTTCAATTTTGGCAATCCGCCATTTTCCCTATGATGTTCAAAGGACGGATAACACAAGAATGTGATATCATTATAACAGACATTGTGAGAAAATGTATAAATTATTTGACCTACATGATATCAAATTGTTTACATTTTGTGAACGTTTTTAAAAGAATTGGCAAATCATACAAGGAAAAAACAAGGGGATAAAAAAATCCCCAGCTTTTGCACACAAAAAGGGGAAATGCATAGGTGCGAGAAGCGAGGGTTTTGTAGACCATCAAAAACAAAACAAATGGCTATTTATTCGTTGATGTGGGAAGTTTTTTCAAAAAAAGTTCCCTCAATCGCCAACAGGCTGGAAAATGAAAGGTGGGTTCCATCGGATAAAATCAGGCAATGTGTATCGCACACCACTTTTTCCACAGATTCGGTGACCGTCAGAATGTGCCCCCCCTCTTTTTGTTCATCCGCGCGGAAAAAGGTAACGGTTATCACTGGATGCTGAGAAAGGCTGTGAGCCAATAGGCGCAGCTTTTCATTTAAGAGAAGTTGTTCGTCCTCCGCCAGTTCCACCGGTTCGTCGGTGTAGCGGGCAGCTTCCTGGATTACGTTGTCATATCCCGTCAAAGCGGCGAAAGGGGAAAACTGTGCCGCCCGGTCAGCAAGCGGCATGGGTGGATGGGAGGTAATCCCCCGGTAGGGGTACGAGAGTAAATCATCATAAGGGGTGGGAGACATGGCAAAACCTCCTTATAGGGAAAGCGGCAGAATTTTAACCATGGGAAATAGCTTTTCATAATAAATACGGCTTTTGTCGGTAAAGGTTCGATCACAAAAACATTCGTACCGGAAGGCAGCCGTTGTGTTTTGGGAAAGGCGCAAAAGGTCGCGGCGCAATTTTTGATTGCTACGGTAACTGGTGGCTACAAAACATTCGGCAATAATGGAATTATCGTCCGATTGAATATCGTAACCAGGGACATTCCCCCAATTTAGCCGGAAAGAATGCCCGGGATGAAGATGAAAAAGAAGCGAGACGGCTGCCAGTGAAACCAGATAGGTTTGGCTCTGGTTTATGGCTTCTAACAAATGTTCAGGTTGACCCGACAGAGGTTCCACCACCTTTTTTTTAAATTTTAACTGTTGAAAAAGCGAAAAACCGTCCTCGCTGGCACATAGGGAAGCGAGGTGTTGACGGCTTTTTTCTAAATTTTCACAGATAAGTGTGCGGTACGTGGCTACTTCGTGGGGCGATGTCAATATAACGGATTGCGTCATTGTATGCTCCTTTTCTTCTAGGCTTTATGGCCGCCGATCTGCCCGTTGCGCTCGGGGGCCGTGGCGCCATTTTGCAGATTCATGCCTTTTAATATCGCGTTTTTGCCATACTTCTTTTTAATGGATAAGACCGCTTGCTGCCGGTTCCGTTCCCGCAAAAGCTCCGCCCGTTCTTTTTCTTCCCGGGCTTGCCGGGCGGTTTCGTCGGCAAACAGGCTCATTTGTTCAAAGGAAGGCTGACGGGCAGCATCGGTTTCGGTGATGACATGGCAAGCCGTCAGGTTTAACCGGCGGACCAGCAGGGCGGGATGGACAACTTGCTGAAACAGTTCGGTAAAGGCCTGCAAAATTTTGCGGGACGAAGCCGTGGGTTCCGGCAGGCGGCGGGTGCCGTGGGCGTGCCGGGGGACAGCGCGGCCGTAAAAATCCGTCGTAATGGGGCCGCGGTAGGCCCGGCGGCGGGTGGGGTCGGATAGATTTTCCCGGTCATACCCGACGGTGAGCACCACCTGATCGGTTACGAGGCCCTTTTCTACCAAATCCAGCGCCAGTTGGTCGGCCATTTCCCGCATGACCAGGCGGGCTTTTTCGTATGGGTACGGACAGGATAGCACCTGCCCGGCCCCCAGGCTGTTGTGTTCCGGTTTATAGGCTTTAATATCCGCCATGGTGCACGGTTCCCGCCCCCAGGCGTGGTCGATGAGCAGTTCGGCGTTGACCCCGAACAGGCGGAACAGAAAATCTTCATTGTAATAATCCCGGCGGCGGCCCACGGAGCAGCGGGCAATGTCCCCCATGGTATAGAGCCCGTTTTCTTCCAGCTTTTTGGCGTATCCCCGTCCCACCCGCCAAAAATCCGTCAGTGGGCGGTGCGTCCACAGTGTGCGCCGGTAAGTATCTTCATCCAGCTCTGCGATACGCACCCCGTTTTCGTCGGGCAAGATGTGTTTGGCGCCAATATCCATGGCCACTTTGCACAGGTACAAGTTGGTACCAATGCCGGCGGTGGCCGTAATGCCGGTGTGCTGATAGACGTCCAGTAGGATGCGGCGGGCCAGTTGCCTGGGGGTCAGGCCATACAGGGGCAAATACCGGGTGATGTCCATAAACACTTCGTCGATGGAATACACATGGATGTCCTCGGGGGCCACATAATGGAGATACCGTTGATAAATTTGGGCGCTGATTGCCATGTACCGGGCCATTTGCGGCGGCGCTACTACGTAATCTAACGCCAGGCCCGGCAGAAGTTTCACGGAAGGATCGTGAAAGGAAGCGCCGGTAAACCGGTGCCCGGGCGCTTTTTGCAGACGGTCGCGGTTGATGGCGGCCACTTTCTGCTGCACCTCGAAAAGCCGGGCCCGGCCGGGAATCCCATAGGCTTTTAAGGAAGGGGAAACAGCCAGGCAGATGGTCTTTTCCGTGCGGCTTTTGTCCGCCACTACCAGGTTGGTGGTCATGGGGTCAAGCCCCCGTTCGACGCATTCCACCGAAGCATAAAAAGATTTTAAATCGATGGCTAGGTAGGTGAAGGAAGACATTTCCGGTACCTCCTTTCTATATCTTACGATAAAAAAATGCTTTTTCAATTAAAATTTTTGTTTTAAATTTTTAGAAAGCTATTTATTTTTCTACTATCTCATGTTACAATAAAACAAAAAGGCGGTGATCTACATGGTCGTGCATAACAGGGTGTTACATCTTGGTAGCTTATGGCGATGCGAACAATCACCGGCTTTTTATAAGGGGAGGTTCCCTTTGAAAATCAGCCTCTTTCGCGCATAAGCTACATGTCTAGTAGTTTGTGCGCTTTTCTTTTATATAAGAAAGGGGATGCTTGATCATGAAAAAAATTGGGTGTGCGGCTCTTTCGCTTCTATTATTCCTCCTGGGAGGATGTTCCACCGGCATGGACCGGGAGAGTTTTTCCATTCGCAATACGCACTATGGGATCTATGACGCCGATGAACATAAAATCGGGGAAATCGACAGTTATGGGATTTTGATTCAAACGGATGACAGTATCATTTATAACCATCTGCCGCAGGCAACATCCCAAGAGATCACCGACATGGATTATTACCGGTACGATTTTGCCACAAACCGGAGTGTGAAAATCGGCACCATCGAAAACTGGGTCTATGAATCAAAATACAATACGACAGTGATCGGGAATACGCTGTATATGTTCATTACCACCCAGGAAGAGGATCAAAAAGAAAGTACGCTTCATCTCTATAAGATCGATCTGGAGAGCAACGGCATGTCGGTGGTGTTTTCCGAAAAAGGCGCGTTTATGTATAATTCCATGACGAGTTTTGGCGATACGCTATATATCGTGCAGATTCTGAATAACAGGTGCGACATAATCGCCTATGACACCGTGAGCGGTGCGCGGCAGGTTCTAAAACGATTCGAGTTTGATGACGCGGCCGGGACAGGGGAAACCATACGCCAAATCACAAGTGATGACGATACCCTTGTATGCTTGCGGCTGAAGATCGATAACGAACAGCGCACGTCGCTCTATCTGGATCGCTACACAGCGGACATGACCTTATTGGAATCTGTCGATCTTTCCTCCATCACATCCGAAAGGGCGGATCTGGATCCAGACGATCGGGAAAATGAACGCCGGCAAGGCGTTTCTGCTTTTTGGGTGAGCGGCCCACTATTTTACTATGAGAATTTTAGTATTACACGGTTCTTAGGAAAAATCGAAAACGGCAGCATCACTTCCATGACGGAGACGGCCTTGCCCGGCACCTGGGGCGCCGCCTATGAAGCCGTGAAAAACAGTGACAGCATTATTTTTTATGAAGCCTTCGCACCGGATAACAAGATCTATTGGCTCGACGGGGATACAGGAAACTTCAGGGAAGCTTCTTTTAAAGTAGCGGCCGACGAACGATACGCGATCCACAATCTATCCCGGGATACCCGGGGGAACCTTCTCTTTTATATGGGGTACGAAGATCCGGATACCGGGGAAACTCTGGAACCCAGGTTATACTACGTCCCATTGGAAGAACTGAACTTCTCCTGATGGCTCAGAAAGACTCCGTAACACGAAAACCGTGGTGCGGAGTCTTTGTTTATTATGGTGTACGCGGCCCGTTTTACCGGCGGCCCGTGCGGATAAAGTTTATGAGGTCTTCCGCACTATTAAAGTCATCATAATCCCCGGTGATGCCGGAACGATGATATACAACGCCCCGCTTTTCGTTTCGTTCCAGACAATCGAGCAAAGCTTCTTCGCCATACTCCCGGCAAAAAAGCGTAAACGCATACGGTTTAACCTTAGATAACAGCCCGTTATGGCACAAGGTGGGGCATTCATAGCAGTGCCCGATTCCCTTTTGCCGGGAACAGGCAAGGTTTTGGCATGTATCTTTGTCGGGACAGCCTTCGGATTGGCAACCGCCGCACGAGTCATTTTCGGAGCACAGGCAGCAGGCGAGCCCACAGCGGGCGATGCCCCGTTCGCGTTTCATGTTCGTTCCTCCTCTTCACACGCAGATTCGTCAAAAAAACGGACCATCATAATTTCATCCCGATAGGTGCCGTCTTTTAATTTGAACGCCCGGGGCTGGGTGCCCCAAGCATGAAACCCACAGGATTCGTACAGATGAATGGCCCGGGCGTTATCGGAGAAAACTCCCAGTTCCAGCTATTCAAAGCCATTTTTTCGGGCTTGCCCGATAGCCAGTGTCAGCATCCGGCGGCCCAGCCCGGCCCCCCAATAGGCCCGCTGAATAAAGAGGCCCAGCTGGGCCCGGTGCCGGTATTTCATATGGGGACGCACCGGTGTCACTTCCAGATTGCCCACGGCCTGATCCCCACAAAAAGCCGTAACGGTAAATGAACACGGGTGTTGTTCCAAAAGATGAAGTCGTTCCTGCATGGCCGCTAGCGTGCCGGTACACTCTTCCGGATACCGCGCCAAGAAGTGCGTTTCGCCGGAAATAAGCTGTTGGTGGCTGAGCAGCGAAGCGGCGCCATCGGGATGGGCGCTGCGCAGGGTGAGTATTTCGCCGGACGGCATCGAGAAAAGAGAAACTGGAATTTGCATAGAATTCCCCCCTGCTTTCGTGAGAGCATATTTTTCTTATTTTTTCACCCGGACTTTTACTAATAGCATCATGGGCCGGCGCAGTTCATCCTGCATACCGGGCAGATTCATCATAGAGGCGGGCGGTTGAGCTTCTTCGACGGCTTCTAGGGTAAATCCGTTTTCCAAAAGTCCCATGAGAATTTGGGTAAGGGTGTGGTGCTGTTTGGAAACATCGCAGTTTAAAAACCGGGTCACACGTTCACCGGGGAAAAAGTAGCGGTCAACAGGCCAGTAAAGAGGTGTGCCGTCATGATCGTAAATCCAATCCTGAGAGACACCGGCGGTGAACACCGGGTGTTCAATATTAAAAAGAAAAATGCCCCCAGGGGTTAGCGTACGGAAAACGTGACGGTATACTTCCGATAGGTCTTCTATATAATGAAGAGCCAGGTTGGAAAGAACGACATCCCAGGTGTTTTCGGGATATTCGTAAGTTTCAATGCCGCATAGACGGTAGGAGACTGTAGAAGGGACCCCCATTTTTTTAGCTTGTGCCAGCATGTTTTCGCTTAGGTCAAGACCCAGAACCTGCGCAGCGCCCTGCTCGGCAGCGTACCGGCAGTGCCACCCATACCCGCACCCGAGATCCAACACACGTTTTCCTTGCAGTGAGGGAAAAAGCGGCTGTAGTTGATGCCATTCGCCAGCGGCTTCGAGTCCTTGGCGGCTGCGGGGCATCTGTGCGTATTCATGGAAAAAGTCATCGCGATCGTATTCATTTTTCATAGGGGAAAACTCCTTTTCTAAAAAAGCCTATATAAAAGCTGAAATCTACCAAATATACGAAAGTATGTTCGCTTTTCTCTTTTTATAATGCCACACAAAAAAGGTGGTGTCAATCCTGAAACAATAAAAAAACCGCCTCCTTTTGGAGGCGGTTTTTTAGCCGATTAGGGTTATGTCAAAGAATGCGTGCGGAAAAGGGTCATAGCTGCGGACAAAGCCTGTTGAGCGGAACACTCTTTTTTCAGGAACCGTTGCAGCTGGTCCCCCAAAATGGATTCAAAATCGGGGACGGACAGCGGCAAATTTTCGGGTAGCAGACTTTGCTTTTGTGGCAGACTTTCATACGCACAGGAAAACCAGGGAAAAGCCTTTTGCAATTCCACGGAAGTAAGCGCAGCTTCAGTGGGTAGGGAGCCACCCAGGACGTTGTATGGAATGGCGTTTTCGGGGGAAACAAGCCACCGAAGAAGCAAGGCGGCGTCAAAGGGGCTGTCGCATCCGGTGGGAACCGCCAGCGACCATCCGCCGGGCACCGATTGCCCGCCGGGCAGGGGGGCAACCCCAATGTGGCCGTCGGTGGATATGGTTTCGCGGCTGAGGTAATCCCGGTAGTGCGCCTGGTACAGAATCATCATGGCGGCGTTTCCGGCGGCAAACTGGGTGGTTTGTTCGGCCCAGCCCCACTGCAGGGCATTCGGGTCGGCACAGGCGAACGTACGGCCGTACTGTTCCAACGCGGCGATGGCTTTCGGATCGGGGGAAAGGGATGATCCGGCCGGGGAAAACAGGGTACCGCCTTTTTCCCACAAATAAGGCAAAAAACCGTAAACAGCATAAAATGGACAGCCGCCCATAGTGGTGCCGTAGGGAACGGGGGATTCCGGGTTCAGCGAGCGGGTAAAGAAGGCGGCCACCTGAGTATATTCCTCCCAGCTTTGCGGCAGGCGCAGGTCTTGCCGGGTTTGTTCAAAAAACAGGCGCTGCCAGCGAATATCCTCAAATAAGTCTTTGCGGTAAAACAGCAGCTGGGCGTCCAGCATATAAGGCAGTGCGTATAGCGTGCCATTGTGCAGGCCGTAGCGCTGTAATAGTGGTGCAGAGAAGGCGGTTTCTCTGCCACAGAGTTTGTCCCCCAGCGGTAAGAAAACTCCGGCTTCGGCCAGGGGGTGGAACCACAGGACGTTGGTTTGCAAAAGGTCATATTGCCGGCACAGGGAAGGGGTGCGGGCAAACTGCTGCATGTCGGCATAGGAGAGAATATCGGTTTCGGTTTCTACACCGGTTTGACCGGTAAACCGGGGCAGCATCAACTGTAGCGCGTAGGAAGCGGCACCTTCCAACAGGGCCAGGCGCAGAGGGCTGTGGGACATAGAGGCAGCGGAAGACGGAGAAAAACGGGGGGAAAATGGGTCGGGGCTGGGCAGCAGGGAAGTGTTCCCGACAGCAGAAGCCGTTCCCTCGGCCAGTTCCTGCGCTTTTTGGGCGGCCAGGGTCCCTAACCGCAGAAAATCCTGGGGAATTTTGTGGATGTAGGACGGCACAGCCCGCTGTATCCAGCTTTCGTTTTCCACCGAAACAACCATGGTTTTGGGCGAAGCTGGGTCCTGAAACATTTCGATGGCCGCCAGTACCCCTTTGGCATGTTCGCCGCAGGTAGTGAAGATAACGGCGGGCCGCTGAGCGCTTTGCAGCCACCACATGGCGGCCCGAAACGCGCTTTCCTTATTATGATCCGCGTGGTGAAGGTCTGCTTTTTGCCAGAGGCGCTGGGCTTCGGTCAGGGCTTGTTGAAAGCCCCGGACCGCATCCTCTTCACAGGAAAAAGCCGGATTGCCGGTCAGCAGGCACAACCGGCCGGGGGTATGGGGTAAAAGAGAAGAAGCCGCCCGGTAGATGGATTCAGAAAGATCGGTACCTACAAACACGGGGTGGGAAAGTGCGCGTGGTTTGCGCTGCACAAAAACCACCGGAATACCGGTAACCGCCAGGTCATCAAACACTTCTTTCTGGTCGGGTTGGCAGCTGATTAGCACGATGGCTTCGACCCGCTGCTGTTGCAGCCGCCGCAAAGCGGCCAATTCGTTTTCGGGGCAGTCGTCTGTCAGGCATAAAGTCAGGCTGTAACCGGTGCCGCGCAATTTTTCTTCGGCGCCGGTATAAAAGCGCGAATACAGGTTATCCACCAAATTGGGCAGGACAACCCCAATCGTATTAGTCTTTTTCTGGCGCAGGCTGCGGGCTTTGGCGTCGGGGCGGTACCCCAGCTGTTTCATGGCTTGTTCCACACGTATGACCGTATCGTGGTTGACGGTTTTGACCCCGTTGATCACATTTGAAACGGTGCCGTGGGAAACCCCAGCCAGTTTGGCCACATCTTTCATAGTAGGCATAGTCGGTACCTTCTTTTTTTCCTCAGATCAAGAAAATTATAACAGAGCGAGGGCACCCGTGCAAGGCGGCGGCCGGTGTGCATGGGGTATCCTACAAGAAAAAGGCAACCCTGCACAAGAAGCGAGGAGAAAGATTGGACAGTTTGGATATTGAGGAAAAAAACGGGACACTTTATAATGAAAACAGCAAATGGAACGTTCCATTTTATCGCAATCCCTTCTTTCAGAACCATAAGGTTCGGGGGAAAGGGAAGGCTGGCAACCAGCAGAAGGGAGAGGACGATGGAAAAAATCTTTTTTGGCGCCGTGAAACCGGAAGGGGCCCTGCGAGCCAGTATCGAACGGGATATGAATGGCTGTATTGGGCATTTGGAGGAATTAGCGCCCACGATTGTGCGGGACCAAAAAATCTATGGGGCTGACCGGTTGACCCGGCTTTCCAAACAGGCGGAGCTGGGGCGCAAGCCGGATGAACACGAGGACAAGGATATCCAGGGTGTCGATGTACAGTATATGTGGTGGAACAGCGAAAGCCAGTCCAACTGGCGGGATGGGTATGTGCGCGCCGGGCTGTTGCTGGAAGACGAAACATGGCGGAAAAAAGTGGATGCCTATGTTGACACGATTTTACAGACCCAGGACGAAGACGGGTATTTGGGCATTTATGGAAAAGATCTTCGGTACCGGCACACGACGGAAAACGGTGAACTGTGAGCCAAATCCACCTTGTACCGCGGGCTTTTGGGGTATTATGAAGCGACTGGCAATGCGAAAGTGCTGCAAGCGCTAAAACGTGCCTTTGCAAATTTAATGGAAGGGTACCCCAAGGGACAGTCCAACCCCTTCTGCGTGGAAAACAGCTTTTCGGGCCATTGCCATGGGCTTACCATTGTGGATGCCCTCTGTGAAATGACGGCCATCACGGGGGACGAGACGTATGAAGAGTATGCCGTGTGGCTGTACGAAAATTATTCCGAAAACCGGGTATCGGAAGAAGACATGAAAATCGAGTCCCTGGAAAACCCGGATTATTTCTGGAAGGACCACGGGGTACATGCCTATGAACATGTGCGCCCGGTTGTGATTGCAGCCTATCGGAAACCGGCATACCGCCATCTGCTGGATCAGCTGCTGGCAAAACTGCCGTTTTATCTGACACCCTCTGGTGGCCCAGTGGGCGACGAATGGATTGGCGGCCGCACAGCCAATGCCAGTACTACCGGGTATGAATTCTGTTCCGTTACGGAGCTGTTCGACAGCTATGCCTTACTGCTGGAAAAAAGCGGGCAGATGGTATGGGGCGACAAGATGGAATGGCTGTACTATAACGCCGGTATGGGTATGAAACATCCCACCGAAAGCTCGATCATGTACTGCAAAAACGATAACTGCTATACGGCTAACCGGCATCATCACCGGGGGGATGTATACGCCGATGAACGCTACAAATATTCGCCTGCACACCAGACCACGGCGGTATGCTGCGTACCGAACATGGGACGCCTGACGCCGCACTATGTGCAGAACATGTATCATAAGGAAAAAGACGGCTTTACCGCCGTCTTATTTGGCGGCAGCCGGTTTACGTATGAATTGGACGGCGTACCGGTCACGGTGCGGCAGGTAACCGATTACCCGGCCCATCTAACCGTACAGTTTGAAGTGACGGCCAAACATCCGGTGACGTTTGCGTTTGGCATCCGGAAACCCCGGTGGGCTACTTCCATGCAGGTACAAGAAGCCGGACACGAAGAAGCAAACCGGTATGTGATCGAAAAAGAATGGAGCGGCACGCAGTGCTTTACGGTGACCTTTACCTGTGATGTAAAAATGCACACCGATTTCTGCAAAAATCTGTTTGTTAGCTACGGGCCGCTTTTGTATGCACTGCCTATTGAGAGCGAAGAACATACCATTTTTACATATGCGCTCTCCCCGTTCCGGGAGGTGGGGTATGAATCCACCCAGCCCGAGCGGGAAACCTGGAAGATTCACGAAGACGACCGCGCTTCCTTCCGGCATCAGGATACTCCCGATGGAAATTGGCAGCACCAGAGTATCACGGGCCATTTTTGGGATGGAGAAAAAACGATCGAAAGCACCTTGGTGCCCATGGGGGGAACCATTCTGCGGAAAGTGACGTTTCCTATGGAGATAGGAGGCAAAAATGCATGACCCCGTATGAACGCGTATGGGCCCGTATGGCGGGTCAGCCGGTAGATAAAGTACCGAATCTGAACATTGCCATGGCCCTGGTGGCCAAGTGTGCCGGTATCAGTTACCGGGAGTATGCCCAAAATTATAAAAAGTTGGTGGAAGGGAACCTGTACTGTGTGGAGCATTTCGGGTTTGACGCCGTGAGCGCCATTTCCGACCCCATGCGGGAAACCGCCTCGTTTGGCGCCACCATTACATTCCCGGAAGACGCGGTGCCCCACAGCACCCCGGCGCTGCTGCAAAAAGACTGTGACCTTTCAAAACTAAAGATTGTCAGCCCCTATGAGAACGACCGCACCCTGGACCGCATTCGGGCTGTGGAACTGTTCCGGGAAAAAGTGGGAGGTGAAATCCCCATTATCGGCTGGGTGGAAGGCGTGCTGGCGGAATGCGCCGACCTGCGCGGTGTGACGGAACTGATGTATGACCTGGCTGAAGACGAAGAGTACCTGCCGGAACTGATGGAAATTGTTCACGACCAGCAGAAAGCGTTTGCCAAAGCCCAGGTAGATGCCGGGGCCGACATTATTGGCGTGGGCAATGCAGTGGCTTCCCTGATTGGACCGTCACTGTATGAAGAATATGCCATGGACTATGATCAAAAGATTGTCGCATATGTCCACAGCTTGGGGGCCAAAGTAAAGCTGCATATTTGCGGGAATATCACGCCTTTGCTGCCGCTTCTGCGGAAAGTCGGGCCGGATATCCTGGATATTGACTGGATGGTGGATTACAAAGCAGCAGTGGAATTGGTAAAGGATGATCCTATTAGTATCTGCGGCAATCTGGACCCGGTGGCGGTGATCTTGAGCAGTACGCCTCAGGAAGTGGCCGAAAAAGCAAAGGCCTGCTTGGCGGTGGGAAATGCCCGCTCCATGATCGCTGGCGGTTGTGAAGTGCCCGGCAACACACCCTTTGAAAACCTGATTGCCATGGACCGGGAGCTGTATGTAAAATAATGGATATATAAAGAAAAGGCTATCCGTAAAAACGGAATAGCCTTTTTTCATTAACGAATCTCTTTCTGCCAGCCTTCTTTTGTAGGGCGGTAGAAAAATTCGCTGAGTTGGTCATTTTCAAAAATAGGGTACATATCCGCAAAATCAGGGGCCAGGGAATAGTGGGGGAGTTCCTCCTTTTCCACCCAAAAAACGTCGCCCTCGCTGGAAGAAGTCAGCTGCCCGTCGAATTTATCCGTTTTAAAAAATAAAATGATATACCGGCTTTTATCTTCGTTTTCCCAATCTTTGACACCGCACAGAACCGGGTGCCGGATGGTTAGCCCGGTTTCTTCCCGCACTTCCCGTATAACCGATTCGGTAAAGGATTCCCCGCTTTCCACATGGCCGCCGGGAAAACTGATGCCCGGCCAGGCGGAATCCGTACGGTTTTGTACTAACACTTTGCTGCCATTATAGACCATACACATGGTGGTCAGTTCTGTCAATACACGTTCGCGCATGTAGTAACGCCTCCTGATTTTTATTGCGAGAAAAAATGCGAAATAAAAAACAGACCTGAAATCTATCGATTCCAGGTCTGTCTGGCGGAAGCGGTGGGATTCGAACCCACGAGCCCTTGCGGACTACCTGATTTCGAGTCAGGCCCGTTATGACCACTTCGATACGCTTCCATATAGAATATACAAGAAAAGAAACTTCAACTATTCTATCAGAATGTTGGGAAAAAATCAAGAGGGCAAAGCGGAAAAGTTTTCCGCCATTTTTCTGCAAAAGTTGACAAGAGGCAGCCGGGCGGGGTAAAATGAGCAAAAGAAAGCGAGGGAGTCAAATCATGCAGAAAATACGCGAAGCCGCTGTGAAGATGGCTTCTCTTTCCGTTTATAGAGGCATCTTGGAACAAGAGACAGTGAAAGCTCTGCAGCAACTGCTGCAAACCGGCTGCCACACCCTGGAAACCGGTGATTTGCTGCCGTTTGCCCGGGATTGGGGCGCTCTTTTTTCATCGCTGTGCCGCAAAGGGCGGTGCGATGATTTTGCCGGCTGTTTGACGCAGGCTGCGCTTTTCGATGAAAATGTGTTCTCGCTGGAATGCGCGGCAGGCAAAGAGGAATTTTCCCCGGTTTTGTGTGCGGCGGTGGAACGGGATCTTTCGCTGATCTTGGAATTGGCGGCCCTGACGCCGGACGACCTGCTGCAGGATATACCCGGCGCAAAAGAACTACAGTTGCCCCGGTGGGAAACCGGCCGGCCGGTTTCCGTGATGCAAAGCGAGGATCTTTCCCATATCCGCCGGAATATGCAGGCCTATTACAGCTGTAATGGCTGTGGCCTGTATGCCCGGTATAGGGCCTTTATCTGGCGGGGCGGCAAGATTGTGCCGGTAGAACATCCGGATCGCACCAGCATGAACGATTTGAAGGGGTATGATTTGCAGCGGGGTATGGTCGTTGACAATACCGTGGCATTCCTGAAAGGATTGCCTGCCAACAACTGCCTGTTGTACGGTGACCGGGGCACGGGGAAATCCTCCACGGTCAAGGCGATTCTCAATACCTATTATACCCAGCGGCTGCGGGTGATCGAAATGCCCAAGGAATCCCTGATGGAATTCCCCCAACTGGTCGATCAGATTGCGGCGCTGCCCATGAAGTTCATTATTTTTATCGATGATTTGAGTTTTTCCCAGCAAGACAGCACGTATGCCAGCTTGAAAGCTGTGCTGGAAGGCGGCCTGGCGGCCCGTCCGGCCAATACGCTGATTTATGCTACATCCAACCGGCGCCACCTGGTGCGGGAAACTTTTTCCGACCGGGATGGAGACGAAGTGCATAAGGGCGATACCATCCAGGAAAGCCTGTCGCTGGCCGACCGGTTTGGCCTTTCGGTGAACTTTATGTTGCCGGACCGCGCCCGGTATTTGGATATTATTCGCAAGCTGGCCGAGCAGCGGGGACTGGACGAGTATATTCCGCAGTTGGAAGTGATGGGCGAACGGTGGGCAACATCCCGCGGAGGACGTTCTCCGCGCTGTGCCACCCAGTTTATCAATGCAGCCGAAGCTCAGATCCGTCAGAAAGGATCGCTGCAGGATTTGTAAAGAACGAAAAGGAGGTTATATATGAAACGTTTTGTTGCGTTGCTGATGAGCATTTGTATGGTAGCGCTGCTGATGACCGGGTGTTCCGGCGGCGGTGGGATTGAAGATGGCGCCAATGCCAGCGATTACCCCGTAACGGTAGGGGACGTGACGCTCAGCGCACAGCCCGGCGGGGTGGCCGTGCTGTCCGATAACCTAGCGGATGTCGTACTGGCACTGGGGTATGAAATCGACCTGAAAGCCCGCAGCGAAAGCTGTACCCAAACGGAGCTGAAGGTTTTGCCCGTGGTGACTATGGATGACGCCGAGAAAATGAAGAGCCTGGGAGTAACATTGCTGCTGACAGAAGACGAACCCACCGAGGAACAGAAAACGGCCCTGCAAAATAGCGGCATTACGCCGTTGGTTCTGGACACGGCGGCCTCCCGAAAAGGGTTGCAGCGGCTTTATACCGAAGTAGCTTCGGCCATGCGGGGCGGTAATACCGGGTACCTGCACGGGGTAGAAGCCGCCGAAAATATTCTGACCACGCTGGATGACATCAACCGGGTCATTCCCGACAGCAACACGGTGACAACGGCCTGCTATCTGTATGACCTGGACGGTCATGTGGCAACGGGTGATACTTTTTGCGATGTGCTCTTTTCCTGTTCCGGTGTGACCAATGCCTTTAAGGGCGAAAAGGGCGGAGAAATCGAGATGGACAGCCTGAAGCGGGCTGATCCGGATTACATTTTCTGCAGCAGTGAAGTCAAAGAACAGCTGATGAGCGATAAAAACTATGCGTCGCTGACGGCGGTAAAAAAGAAACATGTGGTCGAAATGGAAGCGTCTGACGTTACACGGATGGGTCGGACCACGATTTTGACAGCCACAACGATGGCCGGGACCGTGTATCCCGAACTGCTGGAAACCAGCGAAGAAAGCAGCCAGGAAGAAAGCAGCCAGTCCGAATCGTCCGGCACGGAAAATACCGGCACCACGACTCTGAAAAAGGGCGATGAAGGCGATGCCGTAATGGCCTTGCAGAAACGGCTGGACGAACTGGGGTATATGTTCGTGGCATGCAGCGGGACGTATGGCGATGCAACGGTGCAGGCCGTGATGGACTTCCAGCTGCTCAATGGGATGGAAACCACCGGTATAGCCGATGCCAAGATGCAGAAAGTACTGTACTCCGATGCGGCCGTACCTCGCACCGATGAATGAAAGTAAAAGGAAGAGCCAATCCGCTCTTCCTTTTTTCTTTAAAATTATAAAAAAAGGGTTGACTTTTTTATCCCTCCGCGGTATAATAATCAAGCGTTGTGAATGCTGGTGTAGCTCAGCTGGTAGAGCAGCTGATTTGTAATCAGCAGGCCGGGGGTTCGAGTCCGTCCACCAGCTCCATTTTATTCCTGCATTTGCGATCGAAAAATTTTATATTTGGAGGAGTTCCCGAGTGGCCAAAGGGGACAGACTGTAAATCTGCTGCTTTATCGCTTCAGTGGTTCGAATCCACTCTCCTCCACCAGATTATGTGCCTGATTTTACTGTCAGGCACATTTTTCTTAGTATTCATGCGGGTTTGCGGGCTTTTTTCCGTTTCAAAAAAGGATTGGTGTCCCATTACTGTCATCCCCGTTTTTAGAGATATCTGCAAAGCTAAGCGGAGTTTTCACCTGATTTTTCAGGCTGGGAACTCCGCTTTTTTGCGTTTACCACTCTTTTTTCCCGTTGTCGGAACTGTAAAAGTTTTCGGCAGATATATAGATAGATTGACGGAAGCCCCAAATGGGTCAATTTCAAGCCCTCAAAATACAAGGGGGTAGTGCGCCCTTTTTTAGAACCGCTCCGGCTGAATGGCCGGGGCGGTGTATAGTATCATGAGAAAGGTAAGTAAAAAGATTCAGGACATAGGTAAGTTAA
>CAKNOA010000029.1 GCA_930990065.1 uncultured Clostridia bacterium
ATTCCCGCACAGGGGGCTCTTTTTGTGCTGTCTGCACAATCTGGGGCGGTTCATGGTGCCATGGCCCCCCAGGAATTTTGTGGCCGAATGAACCACAATGTCGGCCCCGTGTTCAATGGGCCGGATCAGGTACGGCGTGCCAAAGGTATTATCCACCACCAGGGGCAATCCGTGCCGGTGGGCTAGCTCCGCCAAAGCATCGATCGGCGGAATATCACTATTGGGATTCCCAAGGGTTTCGATATAAAGGGCCCGGGTATTGGGCCGAATAGCCTGCTCCACCTCGTCCAAATCATGGATATTAACAAAGGAAGCCGTGATACCAAAAGACGGCAACGTGTGAGCCAGCAAATTATAACTGCCGCCGTAAATGGTCTTTTGGGCCACAATGTGCCCCCCATTTTGGGCCAGGGCTTCGATGGTATAGGCAATCGCCGCGGCCCCCGAAGCCAGTGCCAAGGCCGCTGTGCCGCCTTCTAATGCAGCCACCCGTTTTTCCAGCACCGCTTGGGTCGAGTTTGTCAATCGCCCATAAATATTGCCCGTTTCTTCCAACCGGAACCGGGCCGCCGCCTGGGCACAATTGGGGAATACATAGGAGGTGGTGGCATAAATCGGCACCGCCCGGGCATCGGTAGCGGGGTCGGGGTGTTCCTGGCCGACATGGAGCTGCATGGTTTCAAATTTCAGAGGAGACATCTAATTTCCTTCCTTTCGTTTTAGCAGAATGGGGGTTGATAACAAAATCCGCTACACATTCGTCCAAAACGAAAGTTCTTTCTCAGCAGTTGGTGAAAGAGAAAATTCATAAAAGGCACCTGCCTTATGAAAAATTTTGTTAGGGAAAAAGGAATTTTTTATCTTTTGCTTCAAAGAGGTTTTTTCTTCCCCTTCTTTTTATCGATCCGCTGCCATTCAAAACTGAAACGAGCAGCGTGTTATTTACCTACTTATTAGGTTGGTACAATTATATTCCTATTTACCTACTATGTCAATAGGTTAAAAGGAAAAATTTCTCTTTTTTGGGCCCTGGGACAGCTAAGCCGGATCCTGCCCCATAAAAAAGAACCGGACCGCTCTTTTTGGGGCGGTTCCGGTTCACTATTCTTCTCTGTGCATTATAAAAGCGTGGTAAAAACAAAAAATCCGAACTTATTTCCTATCGGAAATAAGTTCGGATTTTATCCATCTGGTGCGCGAGACGGGACTTGAACCCGTACGCACGAAGCACACGCACCTCAAACGTGCCTGTCTGCCAGTTCCAGCACTCGCGCTCATTTACACCAGCAGGAATGATTATACCATGGCAGAAAACCTTTGTCAAGAAAAACCCGTCAGCTTTTTTGAAGATTTTCCCACAGGGTTAGGAACTCCTTTCGGGTATACAGCGTATTGAGTACCGGCAGTATGGTTTTAGCCGTGAGATGTTCGGGCAAATCCAGGGCTTTGAGCAGTTCTTGGCGCTTTTTAGCGCTTTCCTGCCCCCCGCTGAGCCCCAGGGTGAACAGATCCGCCCGGGTAATGGGTTCCGATGGGGCCGTCACGTTATCAGGTTCCCCACTCTCTTCACAGCACACCCCGGCCCGGCGCAGCACCTGCCGCAGTTCTTCGGCGTCGATCCCCTCGACCCCCAATTTGCCTTCTTTGCCGGGCTTCTCTTTCCGCTTTTCTTTTCCATAGCGGTCGGGAATATAGGCGTGCCGGATTTGCCCGGCTGGGATACTGCCGGATAGATACCGCCGGATCACAAACCCCGCCCCGTCGCTGTCGGTCAGAATGAGTAGGCCCCTGGTGGCCGCTAACCGGCGGAGCAGCGCCATTTTTTCGGGGTCTTTAAAAATGCGGAAACCGCCTGTTTCGATAATAAGCCCATCTACTAGGGAAGAAAGTTTGATTTTATCGTACTTTCCCTCGACGATAATGGCCTCTTTGATGCGGATCATGTGTCATTCCCCCCTTTGGCCACCAGCAAAATACGGGTAATGAGTTTTTCCAGCAGCACCCGTTTGGAAACCCGCGTGCTTTTCATTTGAATATCGGTTTCCATAAGCAGGGAAAGGATTTGCCGCAGCTGTCCGGCCGATAGGTCGCGCATATCCCGCTGGGCGTTGCGCAGGCGGAATTCCTTTCCTTTATAATCAAACCACTGGGCCGGGGTGTGGTAGGTCCCCCCGCTTTCCAGCGCCACCTGGACCCGGTACATATCGACAAACGCCGACGACAATACCGCCAAAATGGAAATGGGCTCTTCGTTTTGATAAAAAAGCTGGTCTAGTAATTGTAATGAGCGGTCATACTGCCCCCCGGCCAGCGCATTGGATAACATGAAAACCGTTGTCTCCATGTTGCGGGCCACCACTTTTTCGATGTGTTCCCGGGTAATAGTCCCCTGTCCCACAAAAGCGCACAGTTTGCGGATTTCGTTTTGCAGGGTCTGTAAATCGCTGCCGCTGCTGCTGATAATCAGCCCCGCTTCCCGGCGCGACAGTTCACAGTGCCGGCGAGAAGCTTCCTGACATAACCATTTTTCCAGTTCCGGACCCGTCCGCTTGGGAAATTCCACCACGGTGCCGCTGCGCCCGGCCTGCTGAAGGAAGCTGCGCCATTTGGCATTTTTCTTCCCGTCAATGGCCACCGCCGAATAGTAGAACAGGCATACCGTCGTTTCGGGCACATTTTTCATATTGTCCAGCAGGCGGGCCTGCTCGTCCGCCGAAAGGGTATCCACCGGATAATCCGATACCGTCACCAGTTTTTGCTCCGCCATAAAAGGGAGTGCTTCCACCGCCGTAAAAATATCTTCGACCGAGGCATCCCCGTCAAATTGCTGCAAATTAAAATCGGGGAATGGCAGTTTCTTTTCCATGTCGGCGATGAACTTTTGAGCCGCCCGCAGGGCAAGGTACGATTCTTCCCCATAGAAAAGCAACAGTCCGGAAAGAGCCCCGGCGGTTCGTTTTTTTCGGAATTCTTCTTCGGTAATCACCGGCATTTATCGTCCACTTCCTTCCAATTT
Organism: uncultured Clostridia bacterium; assembly: GCA_930990065.1. GTDB lineage: Bacteria > Bacillota > Clostridia > Oscillospirales > Acutalibacteraceae > Heritagella > Heritagella caecorum. The sequence continues at coordinate 3,017 of CAKNOA010000029.1, forward strand.
CCATGCGCCCTGGTCGTTTTGATAAAACGAGAGGGTCTGTTCATAATCAAGCTCCAACCGCCACTGGCCGGGTACCGTCTCTTCTGTCTGTCCGGGTACCACGGTGACGGTACTCTGTAATAGCTCCACTTTTTCCGGGATTTCCACCAAAAGAAGCCAATCCGGTTGCCGGTAAGACCCGGGAATCTCTTCGGCCGAACAACCCGGCAGGCAAATCAGCACCGTCATCCCTTCCAAATCCAGCGAAATGGCTTCTTCGGTGCGCCAGCGCACCGGGGATTGGGGGAAAGCCCACAACGCCTGCGTCTGTTCCTGCAAAGAGAGAAGTTCCCCATCGGAGAAACCGGTACTGTAGATGACTTCGCCCCGCCCCTGATACGCTGCCAGCACGGCCATCTGTTCCCCTTCCACCCGAATGGTCACCATGGGGAAAGCAGCCCGGCCGGTTAAGCGTATGAGCAAGAGCCCAATCAACAAAAGGACACTGCCGCCGGATACCACCAGGGGCATGGGCTTTTTCCATTGCACCAGGCATCCCACTGCTACCATCAGGCAAACGCCGCTGCCCCACAGACATGCGGTATTCGGTTCCACCACGACCCCGGCTAGGGGCAGGCCGGCAAAAAACGAGGCGGTGTCACTCATAAAAACAGCGGCTTTCCCCGCCAGCAGGTAACAAAAGGCCCCCGAAATGCCCAGTATTGTGCACACCCCGCCCAGTAGCGTACCGATGAGCACCACCATACAGGGAATTTGCAGCAGGAAATTAGTAGCCGCCGCCCACAGGGAAAACTCACCAAAGACCAGCAGCAAAACGGGCAGCGTAAACAGCGAGGCCGATAGCGATACCCCGACAGCATCCACCGCGATTTGTAACACCCCCGATAGGTGGCAATGGTGAGAAAGCCAGGGGTGTGCCTGCTTTTTCGTCTGCCACGCCCTGTGCATACGGGGCTGCAGCAGCAAAATACCGGCGGTAGCTGAAAACGAAAGCAGAAGTCCCGTATCCCCTGCGGCCAGTGGATTGATAAGGCAGATAATAAGTGCCGCCGCTCCCAAGGAATTGAGGCCGTCACTTTTGCGCATGCAGGCTTGCCCTATGATGTACAAAAGTTGCATAATGGCACTGCGCTGCACGGAAAAACCAAACCCCGTCAAACTGGCAAACAGGAAAAGGCCGATTGCACAACAGAAACAGCGCACCCAGCGGTTCGTCCGGCGCAAAAGCAGCGATAAACACTGCACCACAATGGAAAGGTGCATACCGGAAACCACCAGTAGTGCCGATGCCCCGGCCCGGCGAAAATCGGTTTCCACCTCTTGCGGCAATGCTTCTTTTTCGCCCAGCGCAATGGCTGCGCAGATTTTGGCCGGGATATTGGGCAAAACGGTGTGAAGGCTGTCGGAAATTTGATTCCTAATTTGTACAAGGAGAGACGTTTCTCCTGTTCCTTCTTGTACGGTGACTTCTTCATATTCATATAGCCAACATAAAAGCGGCATCCCGCGCGATTCATAATAACTGCGGGACGAAATCCCGGTGCCCTCGGGAGCATACAGATGGACTTTGCCGGTGAGGGTATCGCCCGCCTGTACCGGTAAAGCCCGGGCGGTACTGAGCCGGATGGAATAGGAATACGGCACCTCGATTTCTTCCTCTTCTGTAAGGACCGTCAGTTTTTGAGGGGTCAGGATGTACGAAAACCGGCCACTGCTACTTTTTTCGGGGTCGCCATTGACGACCGCTGTTAAGATGGCATCCTTATCCTGCCACGTTTCCCGTACATCCTCCATAGCGAGCCGGGGAAACGAGACATAGAAAAAGGAAGCCGCCAGCAAACAGCACAAAACAGGCCACGTTACAGTCCGGCGCAGCACCGGTACGAGGGTACAGACGACACCACCCACCAAGAATCCTGCCGCCAGATACCGGCAGACCGAAGCGGGACAAAAAACAGCGGCCGCCAGCGCGAAAAGAATCCACATTCCGATCCACGCAAGAGGCCGCTGTTTCATGGCTTTTCTCCCTTTAGGTCTGTCGCTTACTTAAAGAACAGCGGCAGCGGTTCCAAATACAGAATATCTGTACGGTCTTTGGCATCGCCTTCGGCCAGCACCGCAGCGCGGCCGACGATATTCCCACCAAATTTGTTTACCAATACTTCCAACGCCGCCAACGATTCACCGGTGCTGATCACGTCATCCACAATCAGAACCCGTTTCCCGTTGAGCTGATGATAGTCGTCTTCCGCCAAATACAGCCGCTGTACATGGTCCGTGGTAATGGATTTCACTTCCACATACTGGGGGTCCACCATATAGGCCTTGACCCCTTTGCGGGCCACAACGTACCGGCCGCAGCCCTGGCGCGCCATTTCGTAGGCCAGCGGAATGCCCTTGCTTTCGGCGGTGATGACCACATCATGTTCCGGGCAGATTTTCAGCAGCGCAGTCGCCGCTTTTTCCGTAATTTCCACATCCCCGAACATGACAAATCCGGCGATGTCCAGCGTGTCGCTGATCGGGCAGATGGGCAAATCCCGTTCGCACCCGGCGATGGTCATATGATAAAACTTCTGTTCCATGTAAAAATATCCCCCTTCTTTCGGCTTACGCTTCTATCAGCCCGGAGGCCACGCCATCGAACGTCCACCCAGCAGATGGAAATGCAGATGACGGACCGACTGGCCGCCTTCTTCCCCGCAGTTCGTGACAATCCGATACCCGCGATCAAGGTTCATTTCTTTTGCCAGGCGCGACGCCACGCAGAAGATATGAGCCACAATGTCGCTGTTTTCTTCGGTAATTTCGTCCGCTCCGGCAATGTGCGTCTTGGGGATCAGCAAAATGTGCACCGGCGCCTGAGGGTCCAGGTCTTTAAACGCCAGGATTTTGTCATCTTCGTACACTTTGTTGCTGGGGATTTCCCCGTTGGCAATTTTACAGAAAATGCAATCGCTCACAAGAATTCCTCCTTTCCGGTTGTTTTTCTCCTTTATTCCTGATACATACCGGCTACAATGTCTTCCACCGCAGCCAAGGCTTCATCAAGTTTTGTCAGGTCACGGGCACCGGCCATGGCAAAGTCCGGCTTGCCGCCGCCGTTACCACCGGCCACCTGGGCCACGGCTTTGGCGATTTTCCCCGCATGCATACCATGGGCCACGGCGTCTTTCCCGGCCGCTACCGCAATGGTGGCTTTGCCGTCTTTGGTACCGATAAACACGGCCACCACGTTGGGGGCACGGTCCCGCACCCGGTCGCCCAGCGTGCGCAGGGCGCCGTTGTCCGTACCGGCAAACATGGCACCAATCACCCGCAGTGTGCCCACAGTTTTGGCGCTTTCAAACAGGCCGTCTACCCGCAGCATCGCGAGTTTCCCTTCCAACTCTTCGATGTGGCGGTCTTTTTCTTTTTCTTCCACCACCACCTGCGTAGCCCGGGCGGGCAATTCGCTCAGGTTATTGACTTTCAGGGCCTGGGCCGTATCCTGCAGGTTTTTCAAAGCGTCGTCCAGCATTCTCATCACGCCCATACCGGTCACACCCTCAATCCGGCGCACACCCGCGGCTACCGACGTTTCGTTCACAATTTTGAAAAGGCCCAACCGGGCGGTGTTGTCCATATGCGTGCCGCCGCACAGTTCGCGGGAGAACCCATCCTGCACGCTAACCACCCGGACAATATCGCCATACTTTTCTCCAAACAGAGCCATAGCCCCCAGCTTTTTGGCTTCTTCAATGGGCATTTCTTTCGTTTCCACCGGCACGGCTTTCAAAATTTCATTATTGACCAGCGCTTCTACCGCCGCCAGTTCTTCCTTCGTCATGGCCGAAAAATGCGTAAAGTCAAACCGCACATGTTCCGGCGTGACCAACTGCCCGGCCTGTTCCACGTGGGTCCCCAGTACCTTGCGCAGTGCCGCCTGCAGCAAGTGGGCCGCCGTGTGGTTGCGCATGGTGTAGCGCCGGCGGATGATATCCACCATCACGTGCACCGTGTTGCCTACATTCAGGGTACCGGCCGTTACGGTTGCTTTGTGCATATACACTTTCGCGTGGTTCTTCTGGGTATCGTGCACATCGGCCGCCGCTTCGCCCATCTGGATGGTACCGCGGTCGCCTACCTGGCCGCCGCTTTCTGCGTACAGTACCGTGCGGTCAAAAATCAGGGTGACTTCGTCGCCTTCGCTGGCGCTTTCCACCCGTTCGCCGTCCCGTACAATCCCCAAAATCTGGGCGTCGCATTCCGTTTCTTCATAGCCCAGGAACTGGGTTTCGGGCAGGTCTTCGATCACGCTGCCTTCGCCTTCCCAGGCGTCCTTCCCGGCATTTTTCCGGGCGGCACGGGCGCGTTCCCGCTGTTCCAGCATCAGGGAGCGGAACTGGTCTTCATCCACTTTCATGCCATGTTCCGCCAGGATTTCTTTGGTCAAATCCAGGGGGAAGCCATAGGTATCGTTGAGTTTAAACGCCGATTCGCCGCTGAGCACCAAGCTGTCGGCCTTTTCGATGAGCATATTGAGCATCTGCAGCCCGGAATCAATGGTGCGGGCGAAGTTTTCTTCTTCCACACGGATGAGCTTGATGATCATATCCTGCTTTTCGCGCAGTTCGGGGTACGAATTTTCGTTCATGGCAATCACGACTTCTGCCACATCCGACAGGAAGCAGTGATTGATTCCCAGGAGCCGCCCGTGGCGGGACGCCCGGCGCAGCAACCGGCGCAGCACATACCCGCGCCCTTCGTTAGACGGCATCACGCCGTCGCCGATCATAAAGGTGCAAGAACGTACGTGGTCGGTGATCACACGCAGCGAAATATCCTTTTTGGGATCATCCCCATAGGAAACCCCGGCGATTTCGCAGATTTTCTTCATGATATTCTGCACGGTATCCACCAGGAACAGGTTGTCGACCCCCTGCATGATGCAAGCGAGCCGTTCCAGCCCCATACCGGTATCGATATTGGGGTGTTCCATGGGCGGGTAGTTGCCCTTGCCGTCGCTGTCGAACTGGCTGAATACCACGTTCCAGAATTCGACATACCGGTCGCAATCGCAGCCGGGGCCGCAGGTGGGCTTGCCGCAGCCGTACTTTTCGCCGCGGTCAAAGTAAATTTCGCTGCAGGGGCCGCAGGGACCGGAGCCGTGTTCCCAGAAGTTGTCTTCTTTGCCCAGCCGGACAATATGGGAGGGATCGACCCCGACATCTTTGGTCCAGATATCAAACGCTTCGTTATCATCCAGGTAGATCGTCACCCACAGGCGGTCTTCGGGCATTTCCAGCACTTTGGTGCAGAATTCCCACGCCCACGGAATGGCTTCCTTTTTGAAGTAATCGCCAAAAGAGAAATTCCCCAGCATTTCGAAGAACGTCCCGTGCCGGTCGGTGATGCCTACATTTTCAATATCGCCGGTGCGGATGCACTTCTGGCACGTGGTCACGCGCTTGCGGGGCGGCGTAATTTCGCCGGTAAAATATTTCTTCATCGGCGCCATACCGGAATTGATCAAAAGAAGGCTGTTGTCGTTTTTCGGGATCAGCGAAAAACTGGGAAGCCGCAAATGCCCTTTCCCTTCAAAAAAGGTCAGGTATTTTTCGCGCAGCTCATTAAGTCCTGTCCACTGCATGTTGGTTCTCTCCTGTTCTTTCGTTAAAATAAGCGGATAGGGAATCCGGAACCGAAAAAAGAAGGCTCTTCCCCTGTCCGTCAATGGGACGGGGAAAAGCCCGTGGTACCACCCAAATTGCATGTATATGCATATATACATGCCACTCCATTTATGGCTTTCTAACGGAAGCCGCCCGCTGCCGTTTGCGGCAGTGCCCCGCTCTTTTACGCGAAAGCGGAAGGAAAGTGGCTGCTTTTCATTCCGTAACCAGACGGCCTTACAGCCGGGTAAAAACCCGGGCCATCCTCTCTGCAGGAGGAAAGAAAAAGCTAATTTTCCATAGCATCATTCATTTATCTGCTTTATTATAAACGCTTGCAAAAAAAAAGTCAATTCCCCGCCTGTTCTTTCAAAAAAGCCATGGTTTCGTCGGCAATTTGGGCAAATACGGCGGCGCAATCCCCGGTGTTTTCCGTGACGCCTTCCTGCATCACGGTTACCACATACCGCGGCGATTGGGCCGGGAAAAAACCGGTATACCAGCAGACGACCTCTTCTTCGCCGTTTTTCATCACTCCGGTCTGCGCCGTGCCGGTTTTGGCCGCCGCTGACACGGTTTCGGGCGCCCCACTTTGGGCTGTCCCGCTTTGCACCGCCGTTTCCATCATGGAGGCGATAAAAGAAGCGGTTTCTTCTTTCATCACGTCTTGCGGCGGCGATAGGCTTTGGCGCTGGTATACCTCCCCGTTTTCATCACACAGTCCATAAAGCAGTACCGGCGTTCGATATTGCCCGCCACTAGCCACCGCCGCCGTCATGGCGGCTACTTGCAAGGGGGTGGCGGTGAGGGTCCCCTGCCCGAACGAAAAATTCGCTAAAGCCGCCGGATTTTCCAGTTCCTCTTCCTGCGGCAAGGAACCGGGAGCAGAGGAAAAGCCATCGGCCAGTTCGATGGCCCGGCCAAAACCGAGAATATCCGCCATCATGATAAAATGGTGGCTGGAAACCGAGGACATAGCCTGCACGAAATACCCGTTACAAGAAACGGCAAACGCCCCTTCCATATCCACCGGGCCATGCGCGATCCCGTTAAAGCAGTGAAACGAAATCCCTTCCACATCCACGGCGCCTTCACAATCGTACACCGTAGCGGGGTCAAACCCCTGTTCCAGGGCGGAAGCCGCCGATACAATTTTGAAAACCGAACCCACACTGTACGCCGCGATGATTTTGTTTAAATAAGGGGATTGCGCCGTTTGGGAGCTTGATAGCGACGGGCAGCTGCTCATGGCCAGGATTTCACCGGTTTGTACATCCAGCATCACCACCGCCCCGCTCCCCAGTGACGAACCGGCTGTTTCACAGATGCGCTGTAAATCCTGATCCAACGTCAGCCGGACCCCCGCCTGGGCTTTTTGGCGGGTATCGGTCACCACGGGTTCCACCCCTTGCAGCACAGTCCCCGAGGCCCCCACTGTATAGGCGATGCGCAGTTCGCCGCTCTGCTCTGTTAAAAAATCATCGTACGCCTTTTCGATACCCGACACCCCGTGGCCGCTTCCATCCAGGGTGCCGATCGTATGGGCCGCTAGCCGGTCTTCGCCGTAACGGCGCTGCACCGTAAAATGCTGGATGCCCTCTGTTTCCGCCGGGCGGGTGCCCTCCTGAAATACAAATAAAAAAGGGCTCCCTTTGGCATACAGCTTCATAGCAGCCTGCTTTTCCTCCCCTTCGGGCAATGCCGCTAAGGCTTTGCCCGATTCGATCCCCGGTGCTACCGCTGTCACCACGGTTTCTTCCTGCCCGGTAAACGGACGGCCTTGCCGGTCGTAAATACTGCCCCGCTGCTCATCGATTTGTAAGGTCCAAGTACTCTGAGCCTGCACCGCCTGCCGGGCTTCGCCGGATTCCTGGGCCCGGCGCACCCCCAGGGTACACCCGGCAAATCCCAGAATCATCAGGGCGAAAAAGACTGCCATACGCCGTGTTTTCATGTACGCATCCCCCTTTTGGGTAAAGTGAACGCAAAAAAGCCTGCTGCCAGTATACCCGGCAACAGGCTTTTTCATTCTTTTTTATTAGGTGCGAACCCGGCGTAAATAGGCTCCTACCGGCACATCCACATCGGTTTCCATGTACACGGTCATCACCGCATGGGGCGCCGATTCAATCGGTTCCCCGTCGGCGTTAAACAGCCGGGTGGGCGTCAAGGCAAACGGCTTTTGGCCCGGCGCCAGCACGTCGAAGGTTTCCCCTAAAAAGAAACGGTTGCGCTGGGACACTTTCAAAAGGCCGTTTTCCCTTCCCTCACAGACCGCCGCCACTTCGTACCCCCGTTCGTAGCCGCCGCGGATGGTATCCTGCCCGGGAGCTACTCCGTCGAAAAAGCCATGGGTGTAGGGACGGTGGCTCACCTTTTCCGTTTCCTGCAAAATCCAGTCCGGCAAAGGCTCGTGGGGATGCTGCACGGCAAAATCTACCGCGTGGCGGTACGCCTGGGTGACACAGGCCACATAGTAGGCCGATTTGGCCCTTCCCTCAATCTTCAGGCTGGTGACCCCTGCCTCGATCAGGTCCGAAATGCGGTCAATCATGCGCATATCCCGGGAATTGAGGATATACGTACCGCGGCCGTCTTCTTCAATGGGGAAATACTGCCCCGGCCGCTTTTCTTCCACCAGGCTGTACTTCCACCGGCAGGGCTGTGCGCAGTCACCGTGGTTGCCGTCGCGGCCGGTAAAGTAGTTCGACAATAGGCACCGCCCCGAAAACGACACGCACATGGAGCCGTGCACAAAGGTTTCGATTTCCAGTTCCGCCGGAGTGTTGGCGCGGATACGGGCCACTTCCTGAAGGGACAATTCCCGCGCCAGGACCACCCGGGCCGCCCCCTGTTCATACAGAAAACGTGCCGTTTCTTCGTTCATCACACCAGCCTGGGTCGAAACGTGTACCGGCACCTGGGGGGCGCAGCGGCGGGCCAGCGCCATCACGCCCAAATCCGAAATGATGAACGCATCGACGCCAATATGGCCGCATTCGGTCAAAAATTCGGCAATCGAATCCAGTTCATACCCATGCGGCACCACATTGCAGGTGACATGCACGCTTTTATGCTTACGGTGGCACAAATCTACCGCCTGGCGCAGTTCATCCATGGAAAAGTTCGGGCAACCGGAACGCATCCCGAATTGCTGCCCCGCCAGATACACAGCGTCGGCACCATATAACAGGGCCGATTGCAGCCGTTCCATATCGCCTGCGGGCGCCAATACTTCGGGGCTGATGGGTTTTTCCGTCATTCCAGTAATCCTGCCTCTCTCATGTTTTCCTCGTGTTCTGCCTGGGTGCGGGCATAGTAGGCTTTCCCATTTTTATCATGGCAGAAATAGTAATATCCGCTCATTTCCGTGGAGGGGTCCAGTACCGCGCGGATCGCGTCGATACCCGGGTTGCAAATGGGACCGGCCGGCAGCCCGGTGATGGTATACGTGTCGTACCGGCTTACATAGGTATCCCGTTCGTCTTCGGGCACGTCTTCCTTCGTACGATAGGGATAGAAGGTGGTCGAGTCGCAGTCCAGATGATAAATATTCACACTGGACCCGCTTTCCAGCCGGTTTTCCAAAATCGCTGCGATTTTGTACATATCGGCTTCGTCGCTGGCTTCGGCCTGCACAATCGACGCCAGGGTCAGCACTTCCTGAATGGTCATTCCCTTTTTCTCGATGGCATCCCGCAAGTCCGTTGACAATTTTTTCGATGTGTTATACACCATCTTACTCAAAACCGAATTGGCATCTTCCCCCTTATAGAAATCGTACGTATCGGGGAACAGATACCCTTCCAGTTTATAATAAAGGTCGTCTTCATTTTGAATTTCGGCCACAATATCGTATTCTTCAAAATCGTCACTCTGGCACGCTTTGAGCACATCGTCGGCGCTGCACACTTTGTTTTCTTCCAGCAGCTGGGCAATCTGCCGCACGGAATAGCCTTCGGGAAACGTAACGGTAACGGTTTCCAGGTTTTTCTGGCTTTGCAGGGCGTTAATCAGCCCTTCATAGTCCAAAGATGCATCCAGTTCATAGGTACCGCCCGAAAAAGACTCTTCGTTGCTGGTGATTCCACAGTACAGTTTAAAGAATTCCACATTTTGGATAGCGCCCGCCTTATACAGGGCCTGGGCGATATCGTCCACCGTGGGATCTTCCGGCAGCGGAACCGAAACCGTCCCCTTCCCGGTACGGGTGGCTCCCAGCAGATCGTTGGTGCCATCCACCAGGTAAAGCCCCATGGTCATCCCCAAAAGCAGTACCATCACCAGCCACACCAGGCGGAATGTCCAGCGGTTGCGTCCGCCTTTGATACGGTTACGGCGGCGGTGCTCCTTTTTGGCTTCCCTTTTTTCCTTTTTGACCGCTTTTTTGTCGGCTTTCGGCTGGCGGGGATGCCCATCGCTAAAGCTGGAAAGGCTCTCCTTTTCTCCTGATTCAGACGGCGCACCATACTGCATTTCCTCTTCGGGAATGTGCAACACAAAATTTTTGGCCCGGTTATTTTCGTTTTGATGATCCGTCATACAGTAACCTCCTGTGTGTCGATGATCAGTTGATCCACATGCTGGTCCCATGGCGCGCGGGGTACTTGAGGGAGCAAGCATTCTTCATAGCAAAGCCCCACCGTATGGCCCGGAAACGTGGGCAAAAACCGGTCATAATAGCCTTTGCCAAACCCCAACCGATACCCGTCCCGGTCAAATGCCAGACCGGGAACCAGACACAGGGTGGTTTCATCCGCGTCAGCGGGCAAACACCGGTTCGGGTCCGGCTCCCACAGGCCAAAGCTGCCTTTCATCAGGTCTTCGGGCCCATGGATCCAGTAAAAAACCATTTTTCTGGTACCGGGTACACAATGGGGGGCCGCCACCCTCTTGCCCTCTTCCCGGCAACGGCGCAGAATGGCTGCCGTATCCACTTCGGTTTTTTTGCTCAAAAATACGTATATCGACTGGCACTGCTGAAAAACCGGTTGGCTGCATAGCTTTTCTGCCAGGATTTCATCCTTTTTCTGTTTTTCGGTGGCCGTCATGCGAAGGCGCTTGGCCAAAACAGCCGCCCGCAGCCGGTCTTTTTCTTCCAGTATCGTCATACCAAATCCGGGCACATCATACCTTTGCCCACCTCATCGGCTTTTTCCTGTCCACACAAGCACGCCACAATCGCCCGGGCAAACAGTACCGTGGCCCCGGCTCCGCGGCCCGTAATGATGCGGCCATCAATCACATAGGGCGTTTTTTCCACCGTAGCCCCCGTTAGTTCCTGTTCAAATCCGGGATAGCATGTCGCCCGGCGGCCCTTCAGGAGCCCCAAATGTCCCAGCACCGACGGAGCCGCGCAAATCGCCGCCACATAGCCGCCTTTCTTGGCACAGTCCATCACAGCCGCCCGCACGGTTTCATTCTGATCCAGCCGGGCCGTACCGGCTTTGCCGCCGGGGAGCACCACCATATTGACCTGATCGGGCTTATATTCCTCCAGCGTCATGTCACAGGTAATCGGCATGTGATGGGAGCCGGTACAAATTTTCCCCGTTACCCCCACCGTTTTTACGCAAAGATCCGCCCGGCGCAGGATATCCACCGTGGCAAGCGCTTCAATTTCTTCGAATCCATCGGCTAAAAAAACAGCGATCATGAATATGACACTCCTTTCCATACAGTGAAAAGTTTCTTACCTCTTTGCCGTATGCGGCCATAAAGCATCCTGTTCCATGGCTTTTCGAACCGCCCCGGCAATTACTGCCCGGGCAAGCGGTTCGCCTTCGTTGGCACAGGGGATCACACGCCACCCAAAACGGGCCGCCGCGTACAGCGCACTTTCGCGGCAATGATGCAAAAAGGCCACATCGGCTTCGTGGATATCTTTTTTCTTTTCATCCCCCGCATACCGCTGCAGCAGGAGTTTTTGCGAAACTTCCACCGGCATGTCCAAATAGTAAACGCCGTCCGGTTTTGGCAGCTGCATTTTTTCATATTCCAAATCTGCCAGCCAGTTGAGGAATTCGTCCCACTGGTCCCGGGGCAGTTTCGTCAGTTGATAGATCATATTGGAGGTGGTGTACCGGTCGGCCAAAATCCATTCGCCCGCCTGGTACGCCTGCCCCCATTCCTTTTTAAAGGAAGCAAACCGGTCCACCGCGTAAAAAGTGGAAGCGGCATAGGCATTGACGCTATCGACATCCTTGCCAAATTCCCCGCGCAGATACATTTTCACCGGCTCGCACGCCGGGGACTCATAATCGGGAAAAGAAATTCGCCGGCAAGCACACCCCGTTTGCTGCCACGCGGAAAAAAGCAGGGACGCCTGGGTCCCTTTTCCGCTGCCGTCGAGTCCTTCCAGTACAATCAGGCTCATGCTTTGGCCTCCGGGAATTTTTCTTTGTACCGCTGGCGTACTTCGTCCCATTTCCCACAGGTCATTTTGCCTTCCGGACACGGCCCTTTCAGGCACGGCGGGCCCGCTTTTTCAAACAAGTGGGGCGCCACTTCTTTTACCTGTTCCAGCATCTGCCACGCCACATCCCGAATTTCCCATTGGGCCCGGTTGCAGCACCGGTGCGAAAAGAAATTCAACAGCGAACGGGCGTTCATCGTTACAATCATTTTGGTCGTGCAGGCATTGGGTAATACAAAACGGGCGTCTTCAATTGCCATTTTTTCGGCTTTGCGCGCCGCCTCCTTTTCATCCATCCCCTCTGCCATCAGCTTTTTCGTATGGCCTTCTTTTAGTTTGGCAGCCAGGGATTCATAATGGCGCTGGTCTTCCTCCATCGCCTGCAAAAATTCATCGGCCGCTTCCGGAATGGCCCGAATGGCCGGCGGCACCACAAATTCAAACGCTTTTTCGCGCACATACCGCTGGCTTTGCACGCTGAAAGAAGCAATGCGGTGGCGGGTAATCTGCGCCAATAGGGAACGGGATACGCCTTCAATACCAAAAGTAAAGACGGCGTGTTCAATCGGGCTTTCATGCCCGATCTGGGCCAGCATTTCCACAAACGACGCTGTTTTTTCGGGGGTCAACCCTTCCCGCACCGTTTCGATGCTCGACGGCGAATAACACAATTTCGCGGCCGAGGCTACCGTCCGTTCCGGTTCTGGCGTATGGGCTAATAATAAAACGCGGCTCACAGCCACCACACCTTTCTTTAATTAGACAATGCGATTGCCTGTTTTTTACAGACAGATTCATTATATCATTCTTTTTTTCATATGTCCACTATCCGTCCTTCCGCTGGGACAATCGGGAATTTCATCTTGCCCTTTCGGAAAAAATCCGCTAAAATAAAGAAAAAGCTCTGATTTGTTTGCTCATTTTAACGGGAGGAATGGTAAATGTTGGACAAAAATACCTTGCAGGAACTATTGCAGCAGCCCCTAGCCCAGGATCTGCTGGAAAACTTCGGCTTTGGCGGGAAAGGGGCCGATGATTTCACCCCGGAGGAAATCCGTCATCTGGAACCGGTATGGAAAATGGTTGACGCCACCAAAACGCCAATCCATGTGCCGATTCACAGCGACTATGAACGCAAATGGTGGAAAGAGGCCGTGGCCTACCAAATCTATCCCATGAGCTTTTGCGATTCCAACGGTGACGGGATCGGCGATTTAAACGGCATTCTGTCGAAACTGGATTACCTTAAAGAATTGGGGATCGACATCCTTTGGCTCAGCCCCATTTACGATTCGCCCAATGACGATAACGGGTACGACATTCGCGATTACAAAGCAATTCACAAAGATTACGGCACCATGGCTGATTTTGACCATCTGCTTTCGGAAGTCCATAAACGCGGCATGAAGCTGATTATGGACATGGTGCTCAATCATACCAGCGATGAACACCGCTGGTTCCAGTCGTCGGTTCACGATCCGGATTCCCCCTATCGGGATTACTACATCTGGCGCAAAGGCCGCGACGCCAACACGCCCCCCAACAACTGGCGTTCCTTCTTTTCGGAAAGTGCCTGGAAGTACTTCCCCGAACGCGGCGAGTGGGCGCTGCATCTGTTCAGCCAGAAACAGATGGACTTAAACTGGGAAAACCCTGCCCTGCGCCGGGACGTGTATGACATGCTCAACTGGTGGCTGCAAAAAGGCGTGGACGGCTTCCGGCTGGACGTCATTAACCTGATCAGCAAAACCCCCGGCCTGCCCGAGGGCAGCGACCTGTTCGGCAATCTGGTGGGCATGGAAAACTATGTATATGGGCCGCGCCTGCACGAATATTTAAAGGAAATGAATAAAGAAGCCTTTGGCCGGTATGACAGCTATACCGTCGGCGAAGGCTGCGGGCTGGGTGCCCGTACCACCGACTGCATCTCCATGGCCAGCGCCAAAGAACTGAATACGGTTTTCTGCTTCAGCCATATGGAAATGCCCGGCCGCGATAAATATGTGCCGTATGATTACGACCTGAACTACCTGAAAGCCCATCTGCTGAAGGTCCAGCAGAACGAAGACGCCGACTGCTGGCCTACCCTGGTTTTTGAAAACCACGATAACCCCCGGTTTATCAACAAAGTGACCCAAGACGATAACGAAATGGACCTGTTCGCCAAAGAACTGGCGGTTTTGACCATGACGCTGCGGGGTACCGTATTCCTGTATGAAGGGCAGGAATTGGGCCTTCGGGATGTCAAATTCCGCAATGCCGGGGAATTCCGCGATGTGGAAGCGAAAAACTATTACCGGGAACTGATCGCCAACGGCAAAACAGAAGAAGAGGCCTTTACCATTGTGGCGCCGGGCACCCGCGACCAAAGCCGTACCCCCATGCAGTGGAGCGATGAGGAAAACGCCGGCTTTACCACCGGTACGCCGTGGCTGCGCCTGAGCGATGACTATGCCGTGCGCAATGCCAAGGGCGAAAGCGAAGACCCCCACTCCATCCTCAACTTCTATAAAGCCATGATCGCACTGCGCCATGCACACAAAACCTTTGTGTACGGCCGCTTTGAAGCGGTACAGCCCGAAACCCCCGACTATTTCGGTTATCGCCGCTCCGATAAAGACGGGACGTATTTTGTGGAAATGAATTTGTCCAAAAAGCCGATTGCCCGTCCCTACCCTGTCGATGGCGAACTGTTGGCCGCTACGTACGGCGACACAGCCGAAGAACTGCGGCCCTTTGAAGCCAACGTATACCGTTTGGCCTGATAGAATGTGTCTTTGAGCCTAACCCGGCCGCCGCGAAGTGATTCGCGGCGGCCCCTATTTTGGAGGAAATACCATGCAACAATTTCTTGGCAAATTGGATATCCGCGACGGCCTGAACCATGCCGGCGAGTCCCTTCCCCCGCTTGTAAACGGCCTGTATGAAGGGGATCTTCTCACGTTTGATTTGGATGAAGACGGCATTATGGTGCTGCATGAAAACATCCAGGTTGGCTGGCTGGACAAAGAAACGGCTGAGCAACTGCTTCCCTATTTAAAACGGCGCTATACGCTGGATGGTGTGATTCTATCAGTGGAAGAAACCGGCGCCGATTGTCCCGAAGTCGAACTGTCTCTCTTTTTGAAAGATCCCCCCGCGGACGGGGAAGCGGGCGGCACATTAGATTCCGTTACCCGTACGCCGGTGGCGCCGGTGTTGCCGGCTTCGGAGCGAAAACGCCGCTGGTTCTGCAAGGTCTATGCCATTTTAACGCTGGTTTTCGCCATGTTCGGGATCTTTTTCGTACAGGGAAGGGACATCATCGTCCGTATTCTGGGCATTGCCATGCTGGTCATGGCGGCCGTGTGCCTTGCATGCAGCTGGTATATGTACCACACCCGGCCCCGTCCTCCAAAAGATGACAATTCACGCTCTGCATAAAAAATCCCTCCTAGTCCGATACTTTTTTCGGAACAGGAGGGATTTTTTTGCCACAGACATCGTTTTTTGGCCGGTATGCGGCTTCCCCCAACCCCGCCGGGGAGGCCTACCGGGAATTGAGTTCACCGGGGATTCCCGTTCCCCTGGCGCCGGTCTTGCGCCGGTGTGACATCCAGCCGCTGCTTGGCAGCCGGGTGCTCACCGGCGGCCCGGGCAGCCGGTTATTCGAGGAGGACGGGCACTGGTACATGGTATTCCGTGCGGGCGCCCCTTTGGAAGAAATCCGGCTGTGTATGGCCGAAGAGCTGGGGCATTTTTTGCTGGGCCATCCCTTAAAAGGAGGGCGCCTCAAGCAGTTTGACCCATCGTCTCCCGGTATGCAGGCCATGGGGGAACAGTTTGCGGCCCGGTTTTTACTGCCGGGCGCCTCTTGCCACGATTCGGCGGACGAACTGGCCCACCGGTATGTCGTACCCAGGCTGTTTGTCTTATCGCATCTTGCCTCGGATTTCTCAAACCCCACTTTTTTATAAAGGCGCACCGTTTTCGGTTTTTTTCATACTATGGGAACAGAATCACCGGGCACTGCGCCCGATTAAAGGAGGAATCCATGAGTGGCCGAAAACGATATGATTTCCGAAGTCAACAAAGGCGGGTTTAAAGAAGCCGTATGCATCGACGCCATGCGGATCTATGACACATGCAGCGCCAAAGACTGCCTGGAAGATTTGCGGGTAATCCTTCCGGTCAGCCAGACCGACGCCGTTAACCAGGCAACCGGTGTACGTTTACGCAAAGCCAGCGTACTGACGGTATACCTGGACCTGCAGCCCGTTCCCTTCGACCGGGGATTTTATTCTGTCGACATGACCTTCTTCTTTGAAGTGGAGCTGGAACTGTTCGGGCCCCTGCAAACGGGCGTTACCACCGTGACAGGCCTGTGCGTTTTCAGCAAAAAAGTCATTCTGTTCGGCAGCGAAGGCAGCGTAAAAATGTTCGCCTCCGACAAATGCCCCGACATGCCCGACGATGGCTGTTTGCGCAACATGCCCAAAGCCACCGTGCAAGTCGCCGAACCCATTGCCCTGTCTGCCCGGTTGTGTGACCAGCCCTTCATGGGTTGTGACACGGGCTGCCGCATTCCCGAATGCATTTGCCAGCGTTTTGGGGAAGAATTCGCCTGCGGGCCCCAGCAGCGCAGTGTGCTGGTGACGTTAGGCGTGTTCACCATTGTACAGATTGTGCGCAACGTGCAAATGCTGATCCCGGCCTACGATTTCTGCATGCCGGAAAAAGAATGTGCGACCAATACGGATAATCCCTGTGACCTGTTCCGCCGGATTGAATTTCCTACCGACCAGTTCTTCCCGCCGGATGCCGGAAACTGTGGATGCCACGAGTAACGCGGGTCAAAAGGGCCGGCGGCTGCGAACTTGGTTTCGTGGCCGCCGGCCCTTTCTGTATACGTTACTTTTGATGGTGATACCGGGAAAACAGCGCGTCGGCCCGGGCCGTCATGGGCGTTTGCTCAAACGGGAATTTCGCAAAGGCCAACGTCTGGTTCCCATATAGGCTGCTGTGCCCCGACAGCATGTAACTGAGGGCCACGGACAATAAAAAGTACAGGCTCCCCCCCATGCCGAACAATTCAAAAGCAATAAACATGGACGTCACCGGGCAATTGGTCACCCCACAAAAAACCGAAACCATACCGACCGCTGCGCACAAAGAAGGGGAAAGCCCCAGCATTTGCCCCATAAAGCAGCCGAAGGTGGCGCCCACAAAAAAGGAAGGCACGATTTCGCCGCCTTTGTACCCCGACGCCAGGGTAACGGCTGTAAACAGGATTTTCAGCAGGAACGCTTCCGGCGCCGTTTGCCCATTGATCGCCTGTTCAATACCGGCAATCCCCGCGCCCATATAATCCTGGGTTCCCAGCAGCCACGAAACACCTGCCACCACGACACCGGCCACTGCCACCCGCACATAGGCATTGGGCAGCCATCGCGTTAGCCAGCGTGCCATCAATCGCATCATCAGGCAAAACAAAATGGCCACCAGGGCACAGCCGATCCCCACCACCACGATTTTGCCCACGCTGTCCACCGCGATGGAAGGAATGTCTTTGACCACAAAGGTTTCGGGGTGGATCCCCATGCCGCCGGCAAATTGGGAAGCCACGAACGACGAAACCACACACGGCACCAAAGCCGAATAATACATCATCCCCACGGTGACCATCTCCAGCGGAAACAGGGCTGCCGCCATGGGGGTGCCAAATACGGCGGAAAAAGCGGCTCCCATGCCGCACATGACCAGCACCCGGCGGTCGTCCATATCCATACGGAACAGCCGGGCAATATTATCGCCCAAACTGCCGCCAATTTGCAGCGCGGCCCCTTCACGCCCGGCCGATCCCCCGCACACATGGGTCAGCACGGTGGAAACAAAAATCAGCGGTGCCAACCGCAGGGGCACCCGCTCTTCACCCCCGGCCGACTGGATAATCCGGTTGGTGCCTTTATCCTGGCCCATACCGCTGACCCGGTACAAAAAGACAATCATAAGGCCCGCCACCGGCAAAAACCAGGCCGTTACCGTCCCCTTATCCGTAAAGGTCCCCGTAGCCCAGATCATGCATCGGGCGAATAGGCTGCTGAACGCCCCCACCACCAGCCCTGTCAGGCAAGCGATGAGCATCCATTTGCCGAAAACCAGCCCGTGCCGTCCCGTTACCCGCGCCAGTTTTTTTAGATTGTTTGGATTCATCGGTCTATTTCCTCTCCCTCAAGCCGCATATTCCCGAAAAAAGCGCAGAACCAGTGAAGGGCCCTGCGCTTTTCCTTATTTTGTTTCCGTTTTTTCTTGTTCTTTTTGTTCCTTTTTGGCTTCCGCTTCATTTTCAGCGGCCGTACGGGCCAACAGATCATTCTTTTCGGCGTGCCCGGTATAGGTGGGCACCAAGCGGTGAATTACCTTCATCATGTGCAGGTTATCCACCCCGGCACATTCCCGCAGTTCCGCCAGGCTAAAGAGGAACACATCTTCATCCACCGGCGTGGGCGAGCCGATATAAATCAGTTCATGGGCCGTTTTCTCACAGCCGCCTTCGCAATCCAGCAGCAGTTCTTCGTACAGTTTTTCACCGGGCCGCAAACCTGTAAACGTGATGTCAATATCCTTGTAGGGTTCATACCCCGACAAGCGAATCAGCTTTTCAGCCAGATCCAGGATCTTAACAGGCTTGCCCATATCCAGAATGAAGATCTCGCCGCCTTTGGCCATCCCGCCGGCCTGAATCACCAGCTGGGCTGCTTCCGGGATCGTCATAAAATAGCGGATAATGTCGGGATGCGTTACGGTCACCGGGCCGCCCTCTTCAATTTGCTTTTTAAACAGCGGAATGACGCTGCCGCTGCTGCCCAGTACGTTGCCAAACCGCACGGCGGCATATTCCGTTTTGCTGTGGCGGGAGTAATACTGGATAATCAGTTCGCACACCCGTTTGGTAGCGCCCATGATGTTGGTGGGGTTTACCGCCTTGTCGGTGGAAATCAGCACCATCCGGCGCACCCCGTACTGGTCGGCACAGGTAGCCACGTTCCAGGTACCAAACACATTGTTTTTCACCGCTTCGCCGGGGCTCAGTTCCATGAGCGGCACGTGCTTGTGGGCAGCCGCATGGAAAACCACATCGGGACGGTACACTTCGAACACATGGCTCAGCCGGGCGCGGTCGCGCACCGAACCGATCAGCACTTCGAAATTCAGCCACGGATATTTGCGTCCCAGTTCCTGCTGCAAGTCATAGGCGTTATTTTCGTAAATATCGAACACCACCAGCTTGCGCGGGCGAAAAATCGCAATTTGACGGCACAATTCGCTGCCAATGGAACCGCCTCCGCCGGTGACCAGCACGGTCTTTTCGTGCAGGTAACTACTGATTTCCTCGGTATTCAAGGTGACTTCATCGCGCCCGAGCAAATCCACAATATCCACATCGCGGATGACGACGTGCTCATTGCCCTCTAGGATTTCGTACAGGGCCGGCACGGTTTTTAATTGGCACCCGGTGCGGGCACAGATATCGATAATAGCCCGCTTGTCCGAATTGCGCGCCGACGGGATGGCCAACAGGATCTGGTCCACATCGTACCGTGCCGCCATGCGGGGAATGCTGTCCCGGTTGCCCACGACTTTTACGCCGTTAATGCGGGTCCCTTTTTTGCTGCGGTCGTCGTCAATGGCACAGACGGGGATCTGTACGCTTTCGGGGGCGCTTTTCATCTCTTTGATAACCATGGAGCCCATTTCCCCGGCGCCTATGACCATCACGCGCTTCACACGTTCACCGTCCCGCTGCAAATTCCGGCGGCGGACCCGGCGGATCATACCATAGCTCATGCGCGTAGCGCCAATCAGCACCAGCGCCAGCAGCCACCCGGCCACATAGACACTGATGGGGAACCGCGCCTGCTGCAAAATCGCCCAGCTCACCCCTGTACTCAGACCGCAGGCCAGCGTGACCCCGGCCACAATCTGCAGCAGTTCGCTGGTACCGGCAAATTCCCAAATGGTGCGGTAAAACTTAAACAGGACAAAAACCGCCAGGCACAAAATCGCAAATACCGGCATGATCCGTCCATACGCTTCCATGTATACCAATCGTTCAATCGTGCTGACATTTACATCCGACAGCCGCAAAATCATGGCCACAAAATAAGCCACATAGACGCACAGAACATCTAACACCATTTGCGGCAGTATATGCAAAAGCAGATTTCTCTTTTTGGTCTTTTTGGGTTTCAGGGCAATCAGCCTCCGTTCCTTGGTAGAATAGCCAAAACATCATTCCAATTATAGGCTATCCTTTAGCATAATACAATAGAGAAGCGAAATTTTAACCATTTTTTTGCAAGTTCTCAGAAGAATCCGGGGTTTTCAGGCGCAAAGGTGGCCCTTCCACCCACAAAATTTGGTCGGCCAACGCCTTTGCTTCCCATTGATCGTGCGTAATGAGCAACACTGGCTTTTTCGCCTTTTCCCGCTGTAAAAGGGGCAAAATCGCTTCGATCCTGGGGCGGTCCAGCCCCCGGAAGGGTTCATCCAGCAGCAGCACGTCGCCTCCATAGCATAAAGCCCTCGCCAGTGCCACCCGCCGGCATTGTCCCCCGCTGATTTCATGGGGATACCTTTCGAGCAAGCCGTCAAGCCCCAGTTCATCCGGCAGCGATAGCACCCGCGCCGGTTTTTTCTGTACACACTGGATGTTTTCCTTTACAGTCATCCACGGAAAAAGCCGGTCCTCCTGGAATAAAATAGCTGTCTTTTTCCCCTGCCACGGGTTTTCCGGCTCGAACTGTGCCGGTAATAGTCCCCCCAGCGCCCGCAGGAGCGTCGTTTTCCCGCACCCGGAAGG
This sequence comes from uncultured Clostridia bacterium, assembly GCA_930990065.1. Classification (GTDB taxonomy): domain Bacteria; phylum Bacillota; class Clostridia; order Oscillospirales; family Acutalibacteraceae; genus Heritagella; species Heritagella caecorum. Next base: position 23,928 of record CAKNOA010000029.1, read on the forward strand.
CCCAAACAGGCACAAGCACCCGGTTTCGGGCAGGGTGAGCGAAAACCGGTCCACAATCACGTGCCCCGACAGGGCCACCGACAGACGAATCGACTTATTCATGCGGCTCCCTCCTGTCCGGCGGTTTTTCACCCCAACGCAGCAGCCGGGCCACTATCTGCTCAACGAACAAACTGAGCAGGACCACCGCCGCCGTCCAGGCGAACAAATCGGCTGTTTCCAGATAAATTTTAGCTTCGTATATTCCGCCGCCCATGGAACCGCGCAAATTGCTGAGCACTTCCGCCGCAACACCGGCTTTGAACCCAAGCCCCACGGCCGACTGGCAGGCTGCCCGAAAATAGGGCCGCACCGCAGGGATTGTGAGGCAACGCAGTTTCTTCCAGCCGCGCAGCCGGTACGCCCGGGCCATTTCGAGAAAATTTTCGGGGATTTCGTGCAGCCCGGTTTTGACATTTTCCCACACCACCGGCAGCACCATCAACAGGGTGGTGACCACCGGCACCAGGGGAGCACGGAACCAAATAAGGAACAGCAAAATGAGAGAAGCCACCGGAGTGGCCTTAATCAGGGATAACAGCGGATGCAGCACGGTTTCGGCCAGAGAAAACCGTGCTGTGACCGCCCCCAATAGGCACCCTGCTACGGCCCCCAGAAAGACACCCAGGGCAATACGCCCCAGCGTTTGGGCGCAGCTTTCCCAAAAGGACGCCTGCCCTCCCAAACGCCACAGACTTTGCACAACCGACCACGGGGATGCCAAATAATATTCGTGCCCGGTGACCAGGCACACCACTTGCCATAATCCAATCCAGAACACCGCCACCAGCACCCGGCGGCCCCACCGGGTCACCGGGCCCCTTTTGTGAGACGGTGTTTTACTCTGCTTCATAATAGAAGCTGTCGTCCGGCAAGGCTCCGCCAATCGAAGCCGGGTTGCTTTCGTACAGCACGTTCCAGAACGGCGTCAGCCCTTCCTTCATTTCCTTCCCGGCAATATACACAATATTGCAGCGGGGAATCGCCTTTTCCGTTACGGCCGCTTCCATGATGGAATAGGTCTGCGACAGTTGACCGGCTTCTTTCGGGTTGGCATTGACAAAATCCACCGATTTCTGGTACAGGGAAAGGAACTTGTCAAAAGCATCCTTGTTCGTTTCGTCTTCCAGATAGTCACTGCTGACCACCAGGCACCCCATGGACAGCACACTGCCATCGGCCACTTTGTCCCATTCTTCCGTCAGATCCAGCGCTACCTGGCAATCGGGCTGTTTGGTGGTTACCTGGGTGACAAACGGTTCCGGCAGCACGGCAATGGTGGCATCGCCCGCCATGAGCTGCTGGGCCACTTCGCTGTGTTCCGACAGATAGGTCACCGTGACATCTTTGCCGGCTTCCAGACCGTTTTGTTCCAGAATATAATTAAACGCAAATTCCGGCACACCGCCCTGGCCCGACGACACCACGGTTTTCCCCTTCAGATCCGCGATGGAATTCACCGTTTCGCCGTTGGTGACCACCGATAGGATGCCCAACGTGTTGACACAGGCAATCTTGACGCCGCCCTTGGTCTTCTGGTACAGGTTGGCCGCCAAATTGGTGGGCAGGCACGCGGCATCTACACTTCCGCTGCTCAAAGCCGACACCATTTCATCCGACGACGTATACACATCAATTTGCAGGTTGTCGTCGTCTTCGGCTTCTTCCATCACTTGCAGCGCGCCCAAACCGGTGGGCCCTTTGAGCACACCCACGGTCAGCGCAGCCGGCAGGCCTGTTTCTTCGTTTTCACTTTCCTGCGAAACACTGCTTTCCTGCGTCTGGCTGCTGGCCGATGATGTTTCCGCTTCTTCTTCCGGGGTTGCACACCCTGCCATCACCAGCATCAGGCCCAAAAAGGACGCAGCCAGTTTTGTTGCCCACTTTTGTTTCATTGGTAAAACCTCCTTTTGCCCGCATAAGGGGCCAACGCCGGGCAGAATCCGCCCGGCGCAAAAAAGAACACTGTGAAAGCATCCCCCCACAGTGTTCCCTTTTCATTTTTGGAAAATTACTCTTCCGTAGCTTCTTCGTCCCCGTCTTCGACTTCTTCCAGTTCGAATTCCAGGTGTTCCCCACAATTGGGGCAATCCATTTCGCCTTCTTCGATGATTTCTTCCGACAGGCAAATCGTTTCATTGCACTTGGGGCACGTGACTTCGAAATAGGTTTCTTCAAAGTCACCGTCGTCATCATCATCGTCGCAGCCACAGCAGCCACAGCCGTCGTCGTCATCGCCGTCGTTCAGGCCATAGACTTCTTCTTCCAGCGAACCCAGGTCTTCGTCGACTTCGTCCAGCTGGCCGGCCATCTCTTTGGTCTGTGCTTCCAGATCACTGACGCTCAGGGCCAGGTCGTCGAGCAGTTCCAAAATGCCGTTGAGCAATTTGACTTCTTTTTTGTCAGCTTCCAATTCCAGGCCTTCGGCCAAGCCGCGCAAATAAGCGGCGCGTTCGGTAATCGTCATCACAAACAACCTCCTTGCGTTGTGGGTTTTCACACGATATCAGGCAGAGAAAACGCCATTAGGCGCGTTCCATGTATTCGCCCGTACGGGTGTCGATGCGGATCATTTCGCCTTCGTTGATGAACAGCGGCACTTTGATTTCAGCGCCGGTTTCCAGCGTGGCCGGTTTGGTGGCGTTAGTCGCCGTGTTGCCCGCAAAGCCGGGATCGGTCTTGGTTACCTGCAGTTCTACAAAGTTCGGCGGTTCCACACCGAACACGTTGCCCTTATAGGACAGAACCTTGCAGTCCATGTTTTCTTTTACAAACTTAAAGCCGTCGCCCAGCACGTTGGCGCTGATCGGGATCTGTTCATAGGTTTCCAGATCCATGAAGTAATACAGATCGCCATCTTCATACAGATACTGCATGTCCTTGCGCTCAATGTAGGCGGTGGGGTATTTGTCGTTGGGGTTGAAGGTTTTTTCGGTTACAGCACCGGAAATCACGTTGCGGATTTTCGTACGGACAAAAGCTGCGCCTTTGCCGGGTTTCACATGCTGAAATTCGATAATGGAATATACGTTGCCATCCATTTCGAAGGTGACACCGTTTCTAAAATCGCCTGCAGTAATCATAGAGTGAAGCCTCCAAATCAAAATTTGTACAATTTAGTTTATAATATTTTCGAGATTTTTTCAAGACTTATTCCATGAAATCTTGAAGAATCCCGAAATTCCCGCCCAAAGTGCCCTTACAGGATGATCAGTTCTTTGGGGGAATGGGTCAGGTCGCGGCAGCCGTCTTCGGTGACCAGTACCATGTCTTCAATGCGGACACCGAATTTTCCTTCCAGGTAGATGCCGGGTTCCACCGTCACAATCATACCGGGACGGGCCAGGGTGGCGTCACTCTTCGAAAAGCGGGGATATTCGTGGATCTGTACCCCTACGCCATGGCCGGTGGAATGGCCAAACGTACCGGGGTAATCCTTTTCGATAATATCCCGGGCGGCTTTATCCACATCGCAGCACCGCACACCGGGGCGTACCGCCGCAATAGCCGCCTTCTGGGCCGCCAGCACCGTTTCGTACACGCGGCGCTGTTCCTCGCTGACATGCCCCACGGCCACCGTACGGGTCATATCCGACATATAGCCGTCCACCACACAACCGGTATCCATGGTGACAAAATCGCCTTCTTCGATCACTTTGCTGGAAGGAACGCCATGGCACAGCGAACCATTGGCACCGGAAACCACAATCAGGTCGAAAGACACTTTTTCGGCCCCTTTGCGGCGCATGAAAAATTCGATTTCCACAGCAATTTCGTGTTCGGTCTTCCCCGGTTTGATAATACTGCACGCATAATCAAACGCTTCTTCGGTAATTCTCTGGGCCTTTTCAATCGATGCCACTTCGTCGGGGGTTTTGATCATGCGGATTTCACGCAGGCAGTTGTCCAGCAGCCGGTCGGGCAGCGCCTGGCCATTTACCTGCTGCATAATCTTGTTGTAATGGGAAAACTCTTCCAGCGTAAAGCTTTCGGTTTCGGTATGCAGCTTTTTAATGCCGTGTTCCTGCAGCCACGGAATCATCGCCTGGGAGATCATCGAAAACTCGATTACCGGGCATACGGTCACGACGCGGCGGGCCGCTTCTGCATAGCGGAAATCCATAAACAGCGCGGCATCATCATCGGTTACCAGCATAGCGCCATCCGTGGCCGGAAAACCGGTCAAATAGAGCCGGTTGTGCTCCGAAAAGACCAGAGCCGCACTTTCGTTATCCCACTCTTCGCTTTGCCGCAAATACTTTTGCAGCTGAGCAACAGCTTGTACGTTCATACATTGTCATCCTTTCTCATTTTTATTCTGATGGTCGAGTTCCCCAAAACGTTGCCGGTATGGTTCTTCCCACTTCCGGCGAAGCCGGAAGGACCAGCCCGTCTCTTCTTCGATAGGCTCCAACAGAACGGTCGCCATATGGCAGACACAGCCCCCCAGCACGTCGGTAAAAATTTGGTCCCCAATGAGGACGGCTTCCTGCCGTTTTACACCCATCCGGTGGCACGCCAACAGATAACACAGCGGCAGTGGTTTCGCACAGCAGGACAAAAAAGGAAGACCCAGTTTGGCCGCAAAAGGAGCCACCCGCTTTTTCGTGTTGTTCGATAAAATGAGTAAACGAAAACCCGCCTGTTCCATCCTGTGCACCCACTCTCCGACCCCCGGGGCCGGTTCCTTTTCCCCATGACGGGACAGGGTGTTATCCACATCGAGCAGCAAAAGCCGCACCGGTAGCCTGCTACAGATGCGCAATTCGTCCACCGTTAGGTCCGTAATTCGCCGGCGGCAAAGCGCGGGGTGCAAAAACGGCATAGACACACTCCTTTTCATGAGCCATAAAACGGAAAAAAGCGGGCTTTTTTCAAAGCCCGCTTTTCGAAGCGAATTCTTTCGGTGCTGCAAAAAACAGTCCGCTTATTTGAACTTGCGCTTACGGGCCGCCTCGGACTTCTTCTTGCGTTTGACAGAAGGCTTTTCGTAAGCTTCTCTCTTGCGAACCTCGGCAATTACGCCGGATCTGGCGCACTGCTTCTTGAATCTTCTCAGAGCATTGTCCAGAGACTCGCCTTCTTTGATTCTGATTTCAGCCATGTATTTTCCCTCCCATCCGCCAACAGGCAGGGGTTATGCAGTCGCTATAAAAGCACAAAAATTATTATACAGAAAAAAGGATTCTCTGTCAAGCGGGAAATTCTATTCCCTAAAAGTTTTTTAGGGAGTTTCCGGCTTACTTTTTGTGCCCAGCGAGATAAAGAAAAAACCTCGATGCAGTGCGCACACTGACATCGAGGTTTTTTGGAGCTGCTAACCAGATTCGAACTGGTGACCTCATCCTTACCAAGGATGTGCTCTGCCTACTGAGCCATAGCAGCATATGGCGACCCGGAACGGGCTCGAACCGTCGACCTCTAGCGTGACAGGCTAGCGTTCTAACCAACTGAACTACCGGGCCAAATGGCAGGGGCAGAAGGACTCGAACCCTCGGCACGCGGTTTTGGAGACCGCTGCTCTACCAACTGA
>CAKNOA010000030.1 GCA_930990065.1 uncultured Clostridia bacterium
ACCCCCGGCCTACTGCTTAGAAGGCAGTTGCTCTATCCAGCTGAGCTATTGGCGCGTATGCCCGCTGTCTTTGTTTGGGTTGAGCAATGGAGCGGGTGATGGGAATCGAACCCACACAGCCAGCTTGGAAGGCTGGAATTCTAGCCATTGAACTACACCCGCACATAAGCGACTGTAATACTATACCATGGTAGGTCCAATTTGTCAAGCGTTATTCCCGATTTTTCCTAGGGAATTTCCTGACTCTTTTCCCGTTTTTTCATAAAAAACGGCGGGGGATTTTCCCCCGCCTGTTTTCTATGCATTTTCTACCGGTTACACCAGGCAATCCACCTGCACGGCGCCGTCATTGGCAGAAACGGCAATCCCCGTCACGGTTTCGCCCGCATGGTCCACCAGCAGGGACGCGATTTTGTCTTCCACATCCCGCCGGATGGTATTGCGCAGGTCTCTGGCCCCGCTCTTCCCGCCAAAGGCTTTTTCAGCCAGCAGCTTGACGGCTTCATCATCGAACGTAAAGCGGATGCCCTTTTCTTCCAACGCCGGGGTGTATTCCTCCAGCATCAGCCGGGCGATGGCCACAAAGTTTTCTTTCGTCAGGGAATGGAACACCAAAATCTCATCCACACGGCTGAGAAATTCCGGCCGCAGGAAATCCTGCAGCGCCCGGCGCATCTTGTCCCCGTCGGCCTGCTGCTGGGTACGGTTAAAGCCCAGCGCCGCGGCGTTCTGCCCGCTGCCGGCGTTGCTGGTCATGACGATCACCGTGTTGGTGAAATCCACCGTGCGGCCCTGGGCGTCGGTAATACGGCCTTCGTCCAGAATCTGCAACAGGATATTCATGACATCCGGGTGGGCTTTTTCGATTTCGTCGAACAGCAGCACGCTGTACGGGCGGCGGCGCACTTTTTCCGTGACCTGGCCCGCTTCATCATACCCCACATACCCGGGGGGCGAACCGATGATCCGCGATACCGAGTGCTTTTCCATGAATTCCGACATATCCAGCCGGATCAGGGTTTCGGGGGAATCAAACAGCTCCTGGGACAGGACTTTCACCAGTTCCGTCTTGCCCACCCCCGTGGGCCCGACAAAGATAAACGAAGCCGGACGGCGGCGGGGGCTGATCTGGACCCGGCTGCGGCGGATGGCCGCGGCCAGTGCCTTGACGGCCTCTTCCTGCCCAATAATGTGGCGGCTGAGTTTTTCTTCCAGGTCGCCCAGCTTTTTTAGCTCGCTTTCCTGTACCCGGGACGAGGGAATCCCCGTCCACAGCTCGATGACTTTGGCGAGATCCTGTTCTTCCACCTTGGCCTCATGGGTCTTCGGTTCCAGTTCGGCTTCTTCTTTTTCCAGCTTGGCGATTTCCCACCGCAGAGACGCCAGCTTTTCATAATCGGGTTCTTTTTCGCTGTCGGCCGTTAACGTACCTTCTTCCCGGCGCAATTCCTGCAGCCGGTGGGACGCCGTATCATACGCCAGCAGATCGCGGTTGCGCAGCGAAGCACAGGCACAGGCTTCGTCCAATAGGTCGATGGCCTTGTCCGGCAAGAAGCGGTCGGTAATGTACCGTTCCGCCAGCACAGCCGCCCGGCGGATGAGACGGTCTTCTACCGTCACCCGGTGGAATTTTTCATAATACGGGCGAATCCCGGTGAGGATCTCCACCGTTTCCGAAATAGAAGGTTCGCCCACTTTCACGGGTTGGAACCGGCGTTCCAGGGCCGCGTCTTTTTCGATATATTTGCGGTATTCGGTAAACGTGGTGGCCCCAATCACCTGGATTTCCCCGCGGGACAGGGCCGGCTTTAAAATATTGGCGGCGTTCATGGAACCTTCCGCGTCGCCGGTGCCTACCAGGTTGTGCACTTCGTCGATGAACAGGATGATGTTGCCTTCGCTCTTGACTTCTTCGATCAGCCCTTTGATGCGGCTTTCAAACTGGCCGCGGAACTGGGTACCGGCCACCAGGGCTGTCAAGTCCAGCAGCTGCACTTCCTTGTCCATCAAACGGCCGGGCACATCCCCCGCTGCAATCCGCTGGGCCAGCCCTTCGGCGATGGCCGTTTTGCCCACGCCGGGTTCACCGATCAAGCAGGGGTTATTCTTCTGGCGGCGGGACAGGATCTGTACCACCCGGCTGATCTCGCGGTCACGCCCAATCACGGGGTCCAGTTCCCCGGCCCGGGCCCTGGCCGTTAGATCGGTGCAATAGGTACTGATATGACGGCGCTTATTCTTTTTGCGGGGGCGCCCTTCTTTTTCTTTTTGGGCCGCTTTGGCGCCGCCGTTATCGGGGGTTTCGTCTTTCTGGTTCCCCATACCGGGGAAGATATTCTGCAAAAACGAGGGGAAATTCACGGCGCCACCGGGGGAAAATTCATCGTCGCCCCCTTCTTCGGTGCCCTCCATATCGTCCGGATTCATCAAACCAGCCATTTCGTCGGCCATGGATTCAATCTGGTCGTCGGTAATGCCCATTTTTTCCATCAGATCATTCACCGGTTTAATCCCCAGTTCTTTGGCACACACCAAACACAGCCCCTGGGGTTCGCTGGTGCTCAGGTTTTGCGAAATGAACACCACCGCCGGGCGTTTATGACAACGGGAACACATAACCATATTACTCAAAATTCGGGTACCTCATTGTTCGGCCTGGGACTTATGGGCCGCCGCTTTCGGCCGGCAAAGGGCGGCTGCCGTTCCAAAGGAACGGGTGCATGAACTCCGTTTATTTCTTGTCTTTGCCCGCATGCAGTTCCCGCATCAGGTCCAGTTCATCCTGTTCCCGGTCGGAATGCAGCGTAGAAAGAAACAGACGGGCATATTGAAACAGCGCATACAACATGAAAAGCGCCGTGATACCAAGCAAGCAATAGGAAATCGTCAGCGACAGGGTATTGTGCATTTGCAGAATCCCTTCCATCACCACCACGGCGCCGGCGGAAAAGTAAAACAAAATGGTGCCGACTTTGCCGTACCATTTGGCGGCGGAAGGCCGCTTTTTCCGTTTTAAAAGCACACAGGCCGCTACCAGCATCAGCAGCTCTTTCGCGACAAAAATGGACAGCACCGGGATCAGGATCGGGTATTCCACCGCCAGACACACCGCCACGGTCCCCTGTGTCAGTTTATCCGCCAACGGGTCCAACATTTTGCCAAGTTCTGTCACCTGATTGAATTTTCGGGCGATCATACCGTCAAAACAATCGCTAAGCCCGGAAATCGCCAGCATCAGCACCGCCCACAGGATGTCCCCCTGCAGGAAAAACATGGCAAACGGCGCAATCACCAAAATCCGGATCACCGAAAGCAGATTGGGCACCGTCCAGTTCGGATGCGTTTCTCGTAAATTTTTCATCTCTTTTTCATCTTCACTTTCGTTTTCTTTCTGCCATACGTACCGGTGTTAGGATTCAGCCGGCAGGAACCCGGTGACCGTCTGATAGACGATCGACTGCGAAGTCCCTTCGTGTACCCACTGCGCGCTGTGGTCGGGGTTGGAACTCACTACCAACTGCAACAGCAGGCACACCAGCACACAACACACCACACCCTGCAGCAGCCCGGCGACCCCCCCCAGCAGCCCGTCAATCTGGCGCAAGAGCGGCAAACGGAAAATTTTGCCCAGCGCATGGGTCACCATGCCCAAAAGAATGCTGAACACAATAAACAGCAAAATCGCCAGGATCACCCGAAGGATCTGGACGATCACCGGGCGCAGGACCATCTCGGCCGCCTGGGCCGTCTGGCTGCCGCTCTGGGTGAGCAGCGCCCCCAGGCTCTGTTGGCCTAACCCGCCGCTCTGCAACAGGCCTGTCAGCCATCCGGGCAGGGAAGCAAACACGGTTTCGGCTACATCCGCCCCGTTTCCGGCCCCGATGGACTGATTGAGGCCGTCGAGCAGCGTATTTTTCAGCGTGGCGTCATACACCCATCCGGCTATCGGCTGGCTGCACGTGGCGGCCAGGAACCCGGCTGCCAGTACGCCCACCAGTCCCAGCAGGGACCGCGCGACCCCCCGGTGCACCCCCATCATGACCAGTATGGCCGTGAGCAGGAGAAAAACAGCGTCAAATAGAATCCCCATAAACGGCCTCCTTTTTCTTTTTTCGAGGAAGCTTTTCGCCCCCTCTTAGGAAAGATCAACCAATATTCTACCATATTCCAGCAAAAAAGTACAATCACACGCGGCGCATGAACTCTGAACTTTTTGTAAATTTCCCGCCCATTTTTCCGTTTTTAGAAAACAATCTGGCGGATTTCCCCGGCACCTAACACATATACGGTTTTTCCGTCTCCTAACGCCAGGGCGCGGGCGTCGTTATCCGTATCCTGCTCGCCGGTACAGTCGCCTGTCCCCGACAAATATAAGGCTACATGCCCCTGGGTCAGTACCGCCAGGGTGCTGCCGTTCATATCCACCGACAACACATCGCCCGTGACGGAAAATTGGGTGATGGGGTCGTTGCCTCCGTCAAACTCTACGATGTCGGTCCCTCCGGTATACCGGGAAATGGCCAGCACCATACGGTCCCCGTGCAGCGCCGCATCGCACAGTGTGCCGTTATACGTATATTCGCTGGGCGCTTCGTCCCCAAAGGCAACCGTCAAGGCGCTGTTGTCCCCGATGGCGCACACCCGGTTCCCTTCCATGGACAGTTGATACAGAAAGTTATCCCGGCTTTCATAGATGGCCACCGGCTCTTCCTGAGAAAAATCGAAAAGATAGAGTTTGGTAACCAGCGCCCCATTTTGCGCGGTGACGGCCGCCGCCGCCCCGCGGGTACCGTCATCCGACAGCGCAACCGCCGTCACCCGGGTATCCACGAACCGGTACCGGTACTGCTGGGTGCCGTCTTCCAAATACACGGCCAATTCGCTCATATAATCCTGCGAAGCCGTTGCCAGCGCCCACCGGCCGTTCCCGGCCAAGGCGGCGGCGTAAATCGTCTGTTTCGAATGGCCTTTTTTCAGCACCTTTTGGGCGCTGACAATCTGGTATGTGGTACCGCCCTGGTCATACACCAGGTACCGGCCCCCGGCTTCACACAAAACCGGCGAGGCACAGCTGTGCTGGGCCGTGAGTAGTTCTTTGGCGGTGGAATTAAAAATCATAATTTCCGTGTCACTGACAATGGCCGGTTGGTTATTGTCCGCGACCAGGTTTTGTTCGTCGGTTTCCCGCCCGGTAATCGAAGCCGGATACCCGCCGCCATAGCCGGTCCCCACCACCTGGGTTTGCAGCCAGCCCCAGAAGCCTTCCAGTGAAATATTGTCCCGGTTGAGCCACAAGGTGAGCCCCACCGTGCACAACAGCAGGATCAGCGCCACCCGGTAAATAAACCGCGGTACCCGCCGCCGGGGTTTGTGATCCCCGAACAGGTCCAGGTCTTCTTCCACCGGCACCCGGGCTTCGGTTTTATTTTTGCGGTTTTTCTTTTTCTCATCCGCCACGGGGACTCACTCCTTTCCCGCTTCCAGGGTCTGCCCCGTGGGCAGGACCAGATCGGCCGGGTCATAAAACACCCGGTTTAAGTATAAGCCGCAGGCTGGGGCTGTGGGCCCCGCCACCCGGCGGTCTTTGGCCTGTAAAATGGCCGGCATGTCATCGGGCTGCATTTTGCCCTGGGCCACCCGCAGCATGGTGCCCACCAGAATGCGCACCATGTTATACAAAAAGCCGTCCCCCGCCACGGTGTACAGCACCAAATCGCCTTCGCGCCGCCACGAGGATGCCGTGAGCGTGCGGGTCATATCGCCCCTCTCCCGGGTATCGGTGGTACAAAACGACGAAAAGTCGTGGGACCCCACAAAATAGGCGGCGGCCCGGTTCATTTTCTGAAGATCCAGCGGGTACCAGTAGTGCAACGCCCGGTCCCGCAAAAACGGCGAGCGCACCGGATGGTTCCAAATGCGGTATTCATATTCCTTGCCCCGGCAGGAATACCGGGCGTGAAACGAAAGGGGCACTTCCCTACAGGAGAGCACCGCCATATCCGCGGGCAAAAAGTGGTTCAGCGCCGCCTGCAGCCGTTGGCAGGGGATGGGGTGCTCGGTTTTCATGCTCACACAAAATTGGTGGGCATGCACCCCGGTATCCGTGCGGCTGCACCCCTTGATATCCGGGGCATCCCCCAGCACTTTGGCAATGGCTTCCTGCAGCACCTGCTGCACCGCCAGTGCGTTTTCCTGAATCTGCCAGCCGTGATACCCGGCTCCGTCGTAGCAAAGGGTCAATAACAGATTGCGCACCGGTTCGCCTCCTTTTTCACATCCAGCCGGGCAGCAGCATATTGCCCACAATGACCAGCGCCGCCACCACAATCACCAAAAGGGCCGACATAATATCCAGCGTACCAATGTGCAGCTGGCGCATTTTGGTGGTGCGGGCACTGATCCCATAACACCGGCATTCCATCGCCATCGCCAGGTCCATGGCCCGGCGGAACGCCGACACGATCAGCGGGATCAAGACCGGCACCATCGCTTTCACCCGCTGGATAGCCCCGCCGCTTTCCAGGTCGGCGCCGCGGGCCTTTTGGGCGCTCATAATTTTATCGGTTTCTTCCAGCAGGGTGGGCACAAAGCGCAGGGAAATCGTCATCATCATGGCGATATCATGCACCGGCACCCGCAGTTTGCGCAGCGGCGTGAGCAGCCGCTCCAATGCGTCGGTCAGCTGGGTGGGGCTGGTGGTAAAGGTGAGCACCGCGCTGCACACGATCAGCGTACCAATGCGCACCGCCACAAAAATGGCCCGGCGTATGCCGTCCATGGTAATCCGCATCATGCCCCACTGGACAAGGGCCTCCCCCGATCCATAAAACAGGTTGAGAATGGAGGTAAACAGCACCACAAATAAAATGGCCCGCAGGCTTTTGGCGTACTGCCCAAAGGGCACCCCCGACAGCAAGACGGCGGTGAGCACCAATAACACAATCAATCCCAACGTCGTGAACGTGGACGCCACAAAAATAAACACAATCACCGCTACGACCAGCAGCAGCTTCATGCGCGGATCCATACGGTGAAGCAACGACTTGCCCGGGTAAAACTGTCCCAGGGTGATATCGCTCAGCATCCGGCCTGTCCCCCTTTCCCATACAGGGCCGACAGTTCTTCCACGGCCTGTTCTACCGTCAGTTCATCGCCCCGCACCGGGTAACCCAGCTGTTTCAGCCGGGCCATCATGCGGGTGACCTGGGGCATCATCAGCCCCATTTTCTCCAGTTCCTCCCCACGGGCGAACACCTTGGGGGTTTCGTCGAGCATGGCCATTTTGCCGCCGTTCATCACCAGCACCCGGTCGGCCACCCGGGCAATATCTTCCATACTGTGGGACACCAGCAGCACCGTATTGCCCCGGGCCTTGTGGTACCGGCGGATCTGCGACAATAGTTTGTCGCGGCCTTTGGGGTCCAGCCCGGCAGCGGGCTCGTCCAAAATCAGCACATCCGGGTCCATGGCCAACACCCCGGCAATCGCGGCCCGGCGCTTTTCCCCGCCGGACAGTTCAAACGGGGATTTTTCCCACAGTTCCTCTTTTAAATCCACAAAATACGCGGCTTCCCGGGCGCGCTCCAGCGCTTCTTCCTCGGAAAGGCCCTGGTTTTTGGGGCCAAAGCAGATATCCTTCATGACGGTTTCTTCAAACAGCTGGTATTCCGGGTACTGGAACACCATGCCCACCTGGAACCGCACGGCACGGATTTTCTTGGGTTCGGCCCAAATATCCTTGCCCCGCAGCAAAACCTGCCCCTCGGTGGGGCGCAACAGGCCATTGAGCTGCTGGATCAGGGTACTTTTGCCGCTGCCGGTGTGACCGATCACGCCGAGAAATTCCCCTTCGTACAAGGTCACATCCACATGGTCGCACGCCACTTTGGCATAGGCGGTACCGGGGCTGTAGATAAAAGTGAGCCCCTTTGTTTCCAGAATAGGGTTCATGTCGCTTCCCCCTTTCCGGCCGAAACCGGCGGCAGGCACACCTGCAGCGCCGCGATACACTCGTCTTCGTTTAAAATATCATCCGGCATTTGCCACCCCAGCGCCCGCAGCCGGTACGCGAGTTCCGACGCCTGGGGTACATCCAGCGCGTGGGCTTTGAGCACATCCACCTGGGAAAACACCTGCCGGGGGGTGCCCTGCATCAAAATGGTGCCACTGTCCATGACGACCACCCGCCCGGCCTGTACGGCTTCGTCCATATAGTGGGTGATGAGTACCACGGTGATCCCTTTTTCGCGGTTTAGCGTATGGATGGTGTCCATCACTTCCTTGCGGCCCCGCGGGTCCAGCATGGCGGTGGGTTCATCCAGCACAATGCATTCCGGCTGCATGGCAATAATCCCGGCAATGGCTATGCGCTGTTTCTGCCCGCCGGACAATTTATAGGTGGCGTGTTCCCGGTATTCATACATATCCACGCTCTTTAGCGCGTCGTCCACCCGGCGGCGGATTTCCTTGGGTTCAATGCCCAGGTTTTCGGGCCCAAAGGCCACGTCTTCTTCTACAATCGACGCCACCAGCTGGTTATCGGGGTTCTGCTGGATCAGCCCCACCCGGCAGCGCACTTCGTACAAATGGGATTCATCGGCGGTATCCGCCCCGCCCACTGTGATATTGCCGCCCGTAGGGTGCAGCATACCGTTGAGCAGTTTGGCCATGGTGGATTTTCCACACCCGTTGTGGCCCAGCAGCGCCACAAACTCGCCTTTTTCAATGGATAAATCGACCCCGTGCAGCACTTCCCGCGCGGGTTCATCATCGGTGGGGTCGTAAGCAAACCGTACCCCCCGTGCCTCGATAAAACTCATGCTTTTCTCCTTATTTTTCGCTGTGTTTCTGCCACACGGCAGTGCTCCCGCAGGGAAGCACCAGCCCCGTAGACGTGACCGGCAGCCCAATTTCATCGGCCCACACCGTGCCGCCAAAGCGGTCTTTCATCTGTACACTGAGCATGTACTGCATCACGGAAGGGGACAAGCCCGCTGAATAGGAATTGAGAAGGAAAAACAGCGGGTCATCGGACAAAATGGGCAAAATCGCATGTAACAGCGTGTGCAGCTGTTCTTCCAGCTTCCACACTTCGCCGCCGGGCCCCCGCCCATACGACGGCGGGTCCATAATAATGCCGTCGTACCGGTTGCCCCGGCGCTGTTCCCGCTGCACAAATTTCAGGCAGTCATCCACCAGCCAGCGCACCGGCCGGTCACTAAGGCCACTGGCGGCGGCATTTTCCCGCGCCCAGGAAACCATCCCGCGGCTGGCGTCCACGTGGGTCACATGGGCCCCGGCCGCCATACACGCCAGGGTCGCCGCCCCGGTGTAGCCAAACAGGTTCAGTACCTTCACGGGCCGCCCCGCCTTTTGAATCAGGCGGGCGGTCAAATCCCAGTTGACGGCCTGTTCCGGGAAAAGCCCCGTGTGCTTAAAGCCCATGGTTTTTAAGCGGAACGTGAGTTTCCCGTACCGGATGGCCCAGCTTTCGGGCACCGGGCGGTTCATCTCCCAGTGGCCGCCCCCGGAGCGGGAGCGCACATACCGGGCGTCGGCATTTTTCCACCGGGGATCGCGTTTTTCGGTCTCCCAGATAATCTGGGGGTCCGGGCGGATCAGCGTGACCGTGCCCCACCGTTCCAACCGTTCCCCGCAGGACGTATCGATCAGTTCATAGTCTTTCCAGTTTTCTGCTGCTCTCATCGGGCATCCTTTCTTTTCTCCATCGGGTCATCAGGCCAGCCGGTCGCGAAGCACGTCAGCCACATCGTTGGCCACCCGGGTAATCAGCCCGTGGTCGCGCCCTTCCGTCATCACGCGCAAAAGCGGTTCCGTTCCGCTGGGACGTACCAACAGCCGGCCGTCTTCCCCCAATAGGGCTTCGGCCCGCTGGACCGCCGCCCGCACGTCGGCATCGGTATAAAACCGGCGTTTGCCCTCGTTGCTCACCCGTACATTGATCAGCACCTGGGGGTACCGTTCCATCACGGTAATCAGGCTCGACAGCCGCGCATGGCGCCGGGACAGGATGCTCAAAAACTGCACGGCGGAAAGCTGCCCGTCGCCGGTGGTGGCAAATTCGCGGAAGATATAGTGGCCGCTCTGTTCACCGCCAAAGGAGTACCCCTTCAGGAGCATTTCTTCCAGCACATACCGGTCGCCCACTTTGGTCGCTACAAAATTCAGTCCGTTATCCTGGCAAAAACGCACAAACCCCATGTTGGTCATCACCGTGCCCACCACCGTATCGTGGCGCAGCACCCCGCGGGACTTCATATCCAGCGCGCAAATGGCCATCATAAAGTCGCCGTCCACCATTTGGCCGTTTTCGTCCACGGCCAGGCACCGGTCGGCGTCGCCGTCAAAGGCAATCCCGGCATCGAGTTTATTTTTCACGACAAATTCCATCAAAGTTTCCATGTGGGTGGAACCGCATTCGTCGTTGATGTTCACGCCGTTGGGTTCACAGGCCATCATGTGGCAATCGGCCCCCAGGTCGGTAAACACGCGCTGGGCCGTACGGGAGGCCGACCCGTTGGCGCAGTCGATGGCAATGTGCAAACCGTCCAGCCGGTTGGGCGCCGACCGTTCCAGGTGGTCCACATACAAATCGATGGCGTCGTACCGTTCTTTTACCTGCCCCACCCCGCCGCTGATAGGCGCTTCGGGCAGTTTTTCTTCATCGAACACCAGGTTTTCGATCTCTTCTTCCAGGGCGTCGGGCAGTTTATACCCTTCCCCGCTGAAAATCTTAATGCCGTTAAATTCACAGGGGTTGTGCGAAGCCGAGATCATCACCCCGGCGTCGGCATGCAGTTTTCCCACCAGATACGCCACCGCCGGGGTGGGTACCACGCCCAGCAACACCACGTCGGCCCCTACGCTGCACAGCCCGGCGGTAAGCGCCGCCTGCAGCATATCGCCGGAAGCTCTTGTATCACGGCCGATCAGAATCCGGGGCTGTTTGCCGCTGTCGGTGAGCACACAGGCGGTGGCCCGCCCGATTTTCATGGCCAGTTCCGGCGTCAGATCGCGGTTGGCAACCCCACGCACCCCGTCGGTTCCAAAAAGTCTTCCCATAGTCCGGTTCCTCCTGTATCGGGGGCCTTTTATGGCCTTTTCCCCGTTGTTCCCCGTGCCGGGCCCTGTGCCCGGCGGCGGTTTAATAAAGCGTTTGCTGTTCCTGTTCGTCCACAGCAGGCAATCCGCCGGGCACTTTCAGCCCCAAATGGCGGCAGGCCTGAGGGGTGATCACACGCCCCCTGGGCGTGCGCACCAGAAAACCGATCTGCATCAGATACGGTTCGATCACATCTTCAATGGTGACGGCTTCCTCCCCGATCACCGCGGC
Organism: uncultured Clostridia bacterium; assembly: GCA_930990065.1. GTDB lineage: Bacteria > Bacillota > Clostridia > Oscillospirales > Acutalibacteraceae > Heritagella > Heritagella caecorum. Next base: position 11,354 of record CAKNOA010000030.1, read on the forward strand.
CAGCGTTTCCAGCCCCACCGGGCCGCCGCCGTAATGTTCCACCATGGCCGTCATCATCCGGCGGTCGCCGGCATCCAGCCCCAAGGGGTCGATTTCCATGCGGTCCAGCGCCAGCTGTGCCGCGTGCAAGTCAATCACGCCGCCGTGCATCACTTCGGCAAAATCCCGCACCCGCTTGAGCAGGCGGTTGGCAATACGCGGCGTACCGCGGGACCGCCGGGCAATTTCCAGCGCGCCGTCGGGCTGCGTCTGAATGCCCAAAATGGAGGCGCTGCGGGTGACAATCTGCGCCAGTTCCTGGGGGGAGTATAATTCCAGCCGCAAGACCACGCCAAACCGGTCGCGCAGCGGAGCGCTGAGCTGCCCGGCCCGGGTGGTGGCGCCGACCAAAGTAAAGTGCGGCAGCGGCAAATGGTACGAAGCCGCCATTTGCCCCTTGCCCGTGATGATGTCCAGGGCAAAATCTTCCATAGCTGGGTACAAAATTTCTTCCACCGTACGGGGCAGGCGGTGCACTTCATCGATAAACAGCACATCCCCGGGATTTAAATTGGTGAGCAGCGCCGCCAGATCCCCCGGTTTTTCAATGGCCGGGCCCGACGTAATGCGCAAATTCACGCCCATTTCGGCGGCAATAATCCCCGCTAATGTGGTTTTGCCCAGCCCAGGCGGGCCGTACAGCAGCACATGGTCCAGCGATTCGCCCCGCCCTTTGGCTGCTTTCATGTACACCGACAGGTTTTCTTTTACCTTTTCCTGGCCGATATATTCCTGCAGGGTACGCGGGCGCAGCGGGTTTTCCACAGCGGCGTCTTCGGGATTATAGGCCGGGTCGACCATGCGGTTTTCAAAATCCAGCTCGGAAGACGTATTTTCAAATTCCATGCCCCACGCTCCTTTCCTTTATCGTTGCATATTTTTCGCGAATTCTTTCAGGCTCAGCCGGATGAGTTCTTCCACCGGCAATTCGGGGTCGAACCGTGTGACCATCAGCGCCGCTTCGCTGGGCGAATACCCCAGCACACCGAGAGCGCTGATGGCCTGTTCGGCGTGCCCCGCCGGGGGCACCATCGCGCCGGACAGTGTGGGGGAGCCGCTCGCCCCGCCCAGTTTTTTCACTTTATCTTTCAGTTCCAGCACAATGCGCTGGGCCAGTTTGGGCCCCACGCCGCTGGCCCGGGTCAATGCCCGGCTGTCGCCGCTGGCAGCCGCCACGGCCACCTGTTCCGGCGTCAGCTCCGACAAAATGGAAAGCGCCGCTTTGGGGCCCACGCCGCTGACGGACGTGAGCATTTTGAAACACGCGCTCTCATTGCGGGACACAAACCCGAATAATTCTATGGCATCTTCCCGCACGTTCATGCGGGTGACAAGCTGTACGCTTTCCCCCAACCCCGGCAAGTGCCGCTGGGTGTTCTGCGAAATCTGGCAGGCAAACCCCACCCCGCCGCATTCCACGACGGCCAAACCGGGTTCCGTATGGATCAGCTTGCCATGTAAACTGTCGATCATCTTATCTCCTTCCTGCCAGCATCGAACGGCGCAGGGGCGAAGCCGCCGCCTGCCCGTGGGTGATAGCCAGCGCCAGGGCGTCGGCGGTATCGTCGGGTTTCGGAATACTTTGCAGGCACAACAGCCGCCGCACCATTTCCTGCACCTGGGGCTTGTGGGCCCCGCCGTACCCGGTCACCGCCTGTTTAACTTGCATGGGGGTGTATTCAAACACGGGCACCCCCGCTTTTTTGGCCGCCAACAGGATGACCCCGCGGGCTTCCGCCACCCCGATGGCCGTGGTTTTGTTGTTGGCAAAAAACAACTTTTCCAGCGACATGGCTTCGGGGTTATATTGCTTCATCACGGCGTACACCGCATCGAAAATAATTTCCAGCCTCCGGGGGAAGGAATCCTGCGGACGGGTTACCACCGCGCCGTGTTCCAGAGAGTGGTACCGGGCGTTTCGTACATCCACAATCCCGTATCCCACCGTGGCATACCCGGGGTCAATGCCCAAAATTCGCACGTTTTTCTTCCCCTTTCTTCATACGCATATTATCCTACCGATTATAGCACAAATGCTCAGGAAAAAAAAGCGCCTTCCTGCTTTTCCGCTGCCAACGAAGGCCCGCATAATGGGCTTTTTTTCCGCCAAACTAACGAAAAACGAGTGATACTTTCAGAAAAGAGGGGTGCGCTTTGCAAAAAGAAACCAAAATCCGCCTGACGGTCTTTGTCACGGCGGCGCTGCTTGTCACCGGGTGGGGATGGTGGAAGAACGCTTCCATGCTGTCGGCCACGCAGCCCGCAGCCCGGCAGGCGGAATATGATAACGAACGGGCGCTTTACGATTTGACCGATACCGTGTCTTCGCTGACCACCGCCCTGGAAAAATCCCGGTATGCGGCTACGCCGCCCATGCAGTCGGCGCTTTTGTGCCAGCTGATCAGCTCGGCCAGCAGTGCCCGTCAGGCGCTGTCGTGCCTGGAAACCGGGGAAGAGAGCACGGCGCCGGTGAGCAAGTTTTTGTCCCAAACGGAAGACTACAGCATGGTGCTGCTGCGCCGGCTGAGTACGGGCGAAACCCTTTCCGAAGAGGAAACGGCTTCGCTTTCCAGTCTGGCTTCCTATAGCCAAAAATTGCAAGAGGCCCTGCAAAACCTGTCATCTGATTTTGATAACGGCCTCTTGCATCTATCGGAGGAACTGCCCGATCTATCGGAAGAAAGCCAGCTCTTTGCCGATGCGCTGGATCAGGCCGCCGAAATGTTTACCGGGTACCCGACCCTTTTATATGACGGCCCATTTTCCGACCATATTGCCCAGCAGGAACCCGCGTGCCTCTCCCAATATGAAACGGTCACCGCTGCCCAGGCGCAGCAAACCGCCGATAGCCTGCCTTTTTCCGGTGCGTACGACTGGCAGGCCGGCGCTGAGGAAAAAGGGAACCTGCCCTGCTACACGTTTCAAAGCGGCGAAAGCACCCTGCGCCTGACCTGTGCCGGTGGCTTACTTCTTTCTTTTTCCGACCCGCGGACGGTGGAAGAAGAAAATCTGTCGGCGCAGGAAGCTATGGAAAAAGCCGGGGAAGCTTTGCAGTCCCTGGGCTTTTCCGATATGCAAAGCGCCTACTCCTACACGGCTGACGGCGTGTGCGTGTGCCTATTTTTCTACGAGCAAGACAACGTAATCTGTTACCCCGACCTTGTGAAAGTCGGTATTGCCCTGGATGACGGCAGTGTGGTACGAGTAGAAGCCACCGGGTACCGCATGAACCATCAACCCCGGGACTTGGCTTCACCCGCCCTATCGTCGTCCCAGGCGCAGCAGTCGCTTTCTTCTCAATTGACGGTTTTACAGGCGCCTTCTCTCACCTTGATTCCTTCCCCCGGGGGAAGTGAATTGCTCTGTTGGGAATTCCACTGCCAGGGGCAGGAAGACGAAGAACTGCTGGTGTATATCAACGCGCAAACCGGGTACGAAGAGCAGATGTATGAACTCCTCTATTCCGATGCCGGCACCCTGACCCGGTAAATGAAAAAAGTGGCCCGCCTTCCGGCCAAACCGGAACACGGACCGCTTTTTCTCTTTTTACGCCAACTGCTGCAGCACCCAGAAGACAGCCGGGATGCTCACAATGGAACACACCGTGGTCACAAAAATACCGCCCATGGCATAATCCCCTTCGGAACCGGATGCTTTGGCCATCATCACAATGGACGACATAGCCGGCATGGCGGCGAGTAGGGCAAAAGTCAGCCGTACGCTCTCGGGGATGGGCAAAAATCCGAGCGCTATATACAGCACCACGGAAAATACCATCATTTTGATCGCTACAATGCCGTAAAACTCCCCGATACGCAGATATTTTTTGATATCCATACATGCGAACACGCCGCCCAGGTAGATCATGGCCAGCGGGGTCGCGGTACCGCCGATTTTATCCAGCGCCGTGTGCAGCAGCGGCGGCAGGGAAAGCCCACTGACCACCATGAGCAGCGCCAGTACCACCGCCACGGTACAGGGGTTGATCATCTTTTTGGGTTGGAAAGAACCTTGTCCGCCCGGCGTGGTCAATTTGACCCCCAGGGTCCACAAGACCAGCTGGTCGATGATGGTAAACACCGAAATATACAGCATGCCCTGCTCGGGGAACACACTGGAGATAATCGGAATGCCCATAAACCCGATATTGCCAAACATGGATAACGCCCGGTACACCGACGCCCGGTCGCCTTTGAGGTGGAACAAAACCGAAAGCCCTTTGCTGATCAGGAACGTGCACGCGTAAAACACCACTGCAAGCCCAAGTACCGGCAGCAATTGTACCAATGACTCCCGGTCAACGCCGCCAACGGTGTTGATAAAAATCATCACCGGCAATGCCAGTTTCATCACAAAACGGGACAGCGTCTCCAGCGTGTTTTCCGCTAACACATGGGTTTTGACCAGCAGCACACCGACGATCATATAAAACAGGAACAGGACGATCTGTTCCATCAAAATACCAAATATCTCATCCATTAAACTGCCTCCGTTTTTATCCTTTGTCAGGCACTACTGTCGGATTTTCAAACCGGTATTGCCACCTGTTTTCGCCGGTCTTCTTCACGGTCAGATTGCACGGCACATTCTGCGACGGGTCGGGATGCCCTTCCCACAAACGATACAGTGCCGGCAAAAACTGCGGCCACCGGCTGGCTTCATACTCCGCATGGTCCGTAGTACTGGGCGGTACCAGTTTGGCGTGGGGATCTTTTTGCAGAATTTCTTTGACAAAGGACGGAGGTTCCGACACCGTGGTACTGGCCACCGCCGCGGTGATATGATGGCACCCGCCTTCGCAGTCCTGCCACATGTGGACCGTCATGTCCACAAATTCCTGCCGGTCGTTGAAAACCCCTTCCACCAGCACGTGATCGAGCGCATAGGTAAACGGAAAATACGATAAATCCAGCCGGTGGATTTCCACCCCTTCTCCACCGAACACCGGATTGCCTTTGCCCACCGATTCGGCGATTTTGTGCACCGAATGAAGAAAGCCGTACTGCCACGGGGGTTTCACCCAGCTGAACCGCTTGTGGGAACCGGGCGCCCACAGATAGTACCCTTTTTCCATATTGGCCCAAAACCAATCCAGCATAGCGGCGCTCACCCCCGGCAAAAAATGCCGGCTTTGCGACTGCAGCACCCACTTTTTCTCCTGCGCCATGGGATTGAGAACCAAGGGAGGAAAATCTGGTTCCGGCCGGGGCAGCGGTTCATAGGGCAACGTATCAACGCCGGTATTTGCCTGTACGGGTAAAAACGTCTGTCCGGCGTTCGCTTCATAAGCCGTCATGGATGCCTCTCCTTCCTGGTCTTCCACCGGATACCCCAAATTTTTCAGCATGTGCCCGGTAATCCGCAACAGGGCCTGCCGGTCTTCTTGCGTTAATCCGGCACAAATCTTATCAAAAATCTTTTTATCTTTTTCCGTTAGTTCCTCATACAGATGGGCCGAACGCTCGGTGCAGCTGATCTTTTTATACCGCCGGTCCGTCTGGCTGACGGAACACGTCACAAACCCCTTTTTTTCCAACCGCCGAATCATATCGGTCATGGTGGGGTGGGTCACTTGCTCCGCCATTTCCAAATCCCGTTGGTTTACTTCGGGCACGCCGCTGGCTTCCAGACGGCTCAGTTCCCCCAACACCCGCAGCTGTACCGCTGTTAGGCCCCATTGATCGGCATTTTCCCCTAGCCGGTATTTAAAAGCCCGGTCCAAAATGGCAAAGCGCCGGCCGGGCGGCATATAGGAACCCATCATTGTCTCTCCTTTAATAGGTAGTATATGACTTATTATACCACACTTCGCCTAGCAAGAAAAGCCAAAAGGGAGGCGGCCCCTTTCCGTGGAGCCACCCCCCTTTTGCTTATCGTTCGTCTTCGAGCAGCTGAACCTGCAAAACGCCGGTCAAAACTGCCGGGTATACTTCCTGGACGGTACCGTCAAACGTCACCGCTACCCGGTCGCCCACCTGCAATTCTTCTGCCGGGAGGGTTTCGCCCCGCCATATGAGCGAGGTGTCCGGCGTAATGGTAAACGTAAATTCACCCCGGAAATTGATGTCATTGACCGAAAGGCCCTCTACCGCAAAGTGGTCCCCCTCCCGTTCGGTAATGGTAGCGTAAAAGGTCTGGGGTAGGGCTTCCCCTGCCCCTGCTTCCAAACGGTCATACGCCGTCTTGTACCCGAGGAAATAGCTCCCCACGATGGCAAGCATCATGAGGATGCCTACACAAACCAAAACCGCTTTTTTCTTCATGGCCGCTGCCTCCTTTCGGGTCAGTGGGCCGCTTTTTCGCACAGCGGCGTAAAAAAGCGCACAAACTCAGGGAACCGGCGGGTGAAGTTTTCCGGGTGGAACTGCACGGCGTATAAAAGGCCGGTTTCGTCTTCCACCCCTTCCACCACGCCGTCGGCGGTGTGGGCCGTAGCCCGCAGGCCGGGGGCCAGCCGGTCAATGGCCTGGTGGTGGTAGGAATTGGTGAGCAAACTATCCTGCCCCGCCATATCATATAGCCGGCTGCCGGGGGTGAAAAACACCCGGTGGAACGGCTCGTCCCTGGTTTCCATGCTGCCGTGGTGTTCCTGGGGGGAATCGGTGCCGGTGGGCAAATCCTGGATCAAGGTGCCACCCAGGGCCACATTGATCACCTGCAGCCCGCGGCACACCCCCATAACGGGTTTCTGCTGCGCCAGGCAGGCTTTCAAAAGCGCGATTTCAAACCGGTCTTTCGTTACACAGGTCGCACCCATGCCCTTTATGGGATCTTGCCCGTACAAATGGGGCGCCACATCGCCACCGCCCGGCAGCAGCAGTCCGTCCAGCAGTGCTACACTTTGGGCATCGGGGATTTCGCCCGTTACGGGCAGCAATACGGGCACCCCACCTGCCAGCACTACCGAACGTACATAGTCGGCACTTTCGGCAAACATGCCCACCCCCGGGGAGCCGAGCCCCGGTTCGAACCCGGCTACAATGCCAATCACTGGTTTCTGATTCATAGAAATCCTTATCCGCGGGTAACTTCGCCGCCCAGCAGTTTCATCAAAACAGCTTTCTGGGCATGCAGGCGGTTTTCCGCTTCGTCAAAAATTTCTCCGGCATGCGCTTCGAATAGCTCACCGCTGATCTCTTCGCCCCGATGAGCCGGCAGCGGGTGCTGCAAAATCGCATCTTCCCGGGCAGCGGCCATAACCTCCGCTGTAACACCATACCCGACAAAATCCCGGTGACGCTGTTCGCTTTGGCTTTCCATCCCGGAGGAGACCCATACGTCGGTCTGCACATCGTCGGCATTTTCGGCGGCCTTGACCGGATCGTGCGTCAATTCAAATGCATCGCCATATTTTTCGGCAAACGCCAGCACTTCGGGAGCAGGTTCGTACCCCTTCGGGCACGCTACGCTGATACGCATACCGGTTTGCAGTGCCCCCACAATCAGGCTGTTGCACATGTTGTTGCCGTCACCGATATACGCCATTTTCAGCCCTTCCAGGCTGCCTTTATATTCCCGCACGGTCATCAAATCGGCCAGCACCTGGCACGGATGGGCAAAATCGGTCATGCCGTTGATCACAGGGATACCGGCATAGCGGGCAAAGCTATCCACTTCCCCCTGGTCGAAGGCGCGAATCATCAGACCGCTGACATACCGCGACAGAGTACGGGCCGTGTCTTCCACCGGTTCGCCCCGGAACATCTGCAGTTCTTTGGAAGATAAAAACAGTGCATGACCCCCCAGCTGGTACATACCGGCTTCGAAAGAAACCCGGGTACGGGTACTTACTTTTTCGAAAATCATACCCAGAGTTTTCCCTTGCAGGTGAGGATGGGGAATGTTGTGCTTGGTTTCATATTTGAGCTGATCCGCCAGGTTTAAAATATCGCGGATTTCTTCGCCCGAAAGATCCATCAGCCTTGTGAGGTGTTTCATACGCCCGCTCCTTTCAGGGCGTTTTTCAAAATGGCTACGCCTTCGTCAATTTCGTCCCGCGTGATAACAAGCGGCGGCAAAAAGCGCACGGCTTTATGGGCCGTAAGTACCAGCATACCATTTTGCAGGCAGCGGTTAGCTACATCGCCGGACGTGAGTCCCGTTTCGGGCCGCAGATCGGCCCCTACCATCAGCCCCATACCACGCACATTGCACAGCTGCGGTACCGTGGCGAGCGCTTTCTTCAGGTATTCACCCTTTTCGGCTACTTCTTGTAAAAAGTCCGGCCGGGCAATCCGGGACAGCATGTACCGCGCCGCTGCACAAACCACCGGGCCGCCGCCAAAGGTAGAACCATGCATACCGCCGGAGAGCACCTGCCCCAATTCCTGGCTGCACAGGCATGCCCCAATGGGCATACCGCCACCCAGTCCTTTGGCCGAAGTCACCACATCGGGACGGATACCGTACTGTTCAAAACAATACAGCGTACCGGTACGGCCTATGCCCGTCTGCACTTCGTCCACCATCAGCAGAGCGCCGGTTTCATCGCACAGAGCCCGCAGCTGCTTGACAAAGTCTTTGTCCAACATAAACACGCCGCCTTCGCCCTGGATCAGTTCGATCATCACGGCACAGGTGTCAGGAGTGAGAGCTTCTTTCACTTTTTCAATATCGTTAATGGGCGCATAGTCGAACCCTTCGGTAAAGGGGTCAAAATGGTGATGGAATTCATCCTGCCCGGTGGCGGCCAGCGTCGTGATTGTGCGGCCATGGAACGAATTGCACAGCGTCAAAATGCGTTTGCAGCTTTCCGAGCGGCTCTCGCCGTATTTCCGAGCCAGTTTAATGGCGCATTCGTTGGCTTCGGCGCCGGAGTTGCCGAAAAACACTTTAGAAAAGCCCGACAACCGGCATAAATCGGCCGCCAGCTCCGTTTGCACGGGGCTGTAATACAGGTTGCTGATATGTTGCAGGGTAGCGGCCTGTTCGCTCACGGCTTTCACCCAGCCTTCATCGCACCAGCCAAGAGCGTTCACGCCGATGCCGCTGCCAAAATCAATGTACTGTTTTCCTTCCGTGTCGGTCGCGTACACACCCTTGCCTTTGACCAGGGCTACCGGGAACCGGCCGTAGGTGGGCATCAGGTTCTCTTTTTCCTGCTGCCGTACCGCTTCAAAATTCATGGCGATGCCTCCCCTTTTTAATAAAACATGGTGCCAATGCCCTCATCGGTGAGCAGTTCGATGAGCAGCGAATGGGGCACCCGGCCGTCGATAATGTGGGCACGCTGTACGCCGCGGCGCACCGCTTCCACACAGCAGTCAATCTTCGGGATCATACCGCCGCTGATGATTTTTTCCCGCTTCAGCTTCGGCACTTCGCTCACATTCACCACAGGAATGATCGTGCTTTCGTCGTCCTTGTCCCGCAACAGGCCGCACACGTCGGTCATCAGCAGCAATTTACACGCACCCAGCGACGCCGCAATGCGGGCCGCTGCCACGTCGGCATTGATGTTGTACGTTTCGCCGTGATACCCACCGGCCACTGTGGCAATAATCGGCACGTATCCATTTTGGGTAGCGGTTTCGATCACGTGGGTATTCACTTCACGGATTTCCCCCACATAACCGTAATCCACGCCCCCTTCGACCAGCCGGTCGGCTTTGAGCATACCGCCGTCCAGCCCGCACAGCCCCACGGCCCGGCCGTGGTGGGATTCCAGCAGCTGCACCAGCGCCTTGTTCACTTTCCCGGCCAGCACCTGCTGCACAATGTCCATGGTTTCTTCGTCGGTGTAGCGCATACCGTTGACAAACCGGCTCTCTTTGCCCACTTTTTTCAGCATGGCGTTGATTTCCGGCCCGCCGCCGTGCACCAGCACTACGTTGATGCCCAGCGCCTTCATCATGACGATATCGTTCATCACGGCGTTTTTCAGTTCTTCGTTGATCATGGCGTTGCCGCCGTATTTGACCACAATGGTCTTCCCGGCCAGCCGCTGGATATACGGCAAAGCCTGCACCAGAATTTGGGCCCGGCCGGCGTTGGAAATTTTCATCGGTTCCATCCTCACGTTCCCCCTCAGGTGCGGTAATCGCCGTTAATTTTCACGTAGTCATACGTCAAATCGCAGCCCCACGCTTTGGCGCTGGACGAGCCGCTCTTCATGTCCACCAGGATATCGATTTCTTTTTCTTTGAGCACCTTGGCGGCTTCTTCTTCGCTGAAGGGATGGTAGGCGGCGTTTTCGCACACCCACACGGTACCGGCCTGGCTGTGCAGGCGCACATCCACCCGGCTGACGTCAAAGTCCCCCGGGGTGTAGCCGATCGCGCACAAAATCCGGCCCCAGTTGGCGTCTTCGCCGAACATGGCGGACTTTAACAGGTCGCTGGTCACCACACTGCGGCTAACGGCCCGGGCTATGGTGAGATCCGGCGCCCCGGATACTTCGCATACCAATAGTTTGCTGGCGCCTTCGCCGTCGCCGGCGTGTTCCCGGCACATGTGTTCCGCAATGGCCGTCAGCGCCTGATAAAATACGTCGTAATCTTCGCCCGGGGCGGTGATGGGTTCGTTGCCTGCCAGGCCGCTGGCTAAAATCAGCAAGGTATCGTTCGTCGATGTATCGCGGTCCACGCTCATCTGGTTATAGGTGCCCGGCACCACGTCTTTGAGGGCCTTTTGCAGCATAGCGGGGCTAATGGCCACATCGGTGGTGTAAAATTCCAGCATGGTGGCCATGTTGGGGGCGATCATGCCGCTGCCCTTGCCAATGGCGCCCAGATGGCAGGTTTTGCCGTGCAAGGTAAACGAAAACGCGTATTCCTTCGGGTAGGTATCGGTGGTCATAATGGCCGTAGCCGCCTGCAAACTGCCGGACGGTTCGTTCGTCAGCTCCTGTACCGCCAGGGGCACACCCTTTTCAAAGGGCGTGAGGGTCATGGGCTGGCCGATGACACCGGTGGAAGCCGGCAGAACGTCTTCCTTTTGAATGCCCAATTGATCGGCTACCAAACCGCAGACAGAGAGCGCCAATTCCACGCCGTTAGCGGCGCAGGTGTTGGCGTTGCCGCTGTTGACAATCACCGCCTGGGCATAACCGTCCTGCAAATGCAGGCGGTCCACCGTAATAGGCGCCCCACATACTTTATTCGTGGTATAAACCCCCGCCGCTGCGCACCGTACATCGGCGCTGATCAGCGCCAGGTCCGCTTTCGGGTGGTTGGGGCGAATGCCGCAGTGCACCCCGCTGGCCGAAAAGCCTTTGGCTGCACAGACGCCGCCCGGTACTTCTGTATACATAGCTGATTCTCCCTTCCTCATTCTTCCCTATTTTGTTATTCCAGGCCCGCCGTCTCCGGCAGCCCCAGCATGATATTCATACATTGCACCGCGGCCCCGCTGCTGCCTTTGCCCAGGTTATCAAACTGGCTGATGAGCAGCATTTGGCTTCCGTCGGGGGAAGCGGTGAGGAAAATGTCCATCCGGTCCGACCCGCGCCCGGCGTTGCCCGCCAGGAATCCATCGGGGGCCGTTTCCTGCAGGGGATGTACCGTCACCTGGGATTCTCCCTCGTAATAGGCATGAAGGGTTTCCGCCACTTTGTCCGGCGTAAGACCCGGCAGCAGTTCCATGCGCAGCGGTACGGTTACCTGCATGCCGCAGTAGTAATCCGCCACAATGGGCACGAAAATCGGCGGGGTTGTAAGGCCGCTGATCGTCTTCATTTCGGGCAGATGCTTGTGGTGAAGGCTCAGCCCATACGCCCGGGGGCTGTCATATTCCGCCGGACGGGCACAACTTTCATACTGGGCAATCATCTTCTTGCCGCCGCCGCTGTACCCCGTCAAGCTATGGCAGGTAAACGGGTAATCACCGGGCACCACCCCGGTTTCCACCAGCGGCGCCACCAGCGAAATAAACCCGCTGGCATGGCAGCCGGGCACCGCCACCCGGGCGCTTTCGCGGATCAGCGCCCGCCGCCCGTGCAGTTCCGGGAACCCGTACACCCAACCGGGGGCTACCCGGTGGGCCGTACTGGTATCCAGCACCCGCACCGCCGGGTCAATCAGCGGTACGATTTCTTTGGCGGCCGCATCGGGCAGGCACAAAAACGCCAAATCTGCCTGGTTGATCATCGCAGCCCGCTTTTGCAGGTCTTTGCGGTCTTCTTCGCCGATGGCCAGCAGTTCGATTTCCGGCCGTTCCTGCAGCCGTTCATGAATACGCAGCCCCGTCGTACCGGCACTGCCGTCGATAAACACACGATACTTAGTCATGTTTGATTGCCTCCCTGACTACTTTGACCATGGCCCGCACATTGTCGGGGGCCGGCCCGCCATACACCGTGCGTCCGTTGACACAGGCCGACAGGCTGATGGCCTCATACACCTTTTCGTCGAACAAATCGCACACCTTCTGATATTCGTCCAGGGGCAAGCTTTCCAGCGTTTCACCCAGTTCTTCACACCGGGCCACCAGGTCGCCGGTCATCCGGTAGGCATCGCGGAACGGCAGCCCTTTTTCGTGCACCAGATAATCGGCCACATCGGTGGCATTGATAAACCCGCCGGCCGCCGCTTTTTTCATGTTGTCAGGCAGCAGGGTCATGGTCTGTACCATGGGGGTAAACGCCGTCAGGCACATGCGCAGGGTATCGATCGCATCGAACACGGCCTCTTTATCTTCCTGCATGTCCTTATTATACGCCAGAGGCAACCCTTTCATCATGGTGAGCAAGCCCATCAGATCGCCAAACACCCGGCCGCTCTTGCCCCGGACCAGTTCGGCGATGTCGGGGTTCTTCTTCTGGGGCATAATGCTCGACCCGGTGGAAAACGCATCATCCAACCGGACAAACCGGAATTCCCAGCTGCACCATAGCACCAGTTCTTCGGAAAAACGGGACAGGTGCACCATGGCAAGGGATACGGCCGACGCAATTTCGGCACAGAAATCCCGGTCGGCCACGCCGTCCAGGCTGTTGCGGCAGGGCGCGTCAAACCCCAACAGTTCCGCCGTGCGGAACCGGTCGATGGGATACGTGGTACCGGCCAGTGCCCCGCTGCCAAGAGGCATAATGTTCATGCGTTTTTTCGCATCTTGCAGCCGTCCAATATCCCGCAGAAACATTTCCGCATACGCCATCATGTGATGGCCAAAGGTGATGGGTTGGGCCCGCTGCATATGGGTGTACCCGGGCATGACCATATCGCTGCCCTCTTCGGCCTTATCGCACAGCACACCGATCAGCTCCCGCAGCATCTCTACCAGGCTGTCACATTCGTGGCGCAGATACAGCCGCACATCCACCGCCACCTGGTCGTTCCGGCTCCGGGCCGTATGTAAGCGTTTACCGGCATCCCCCAGCCGGGCCGTGAGCTCTTCTTCGATCACGGTGTGAATGTCTTCGGCATTGGGGTCAATCACCATCCGGCCGCTTTCAATATCATCGCGGATCTTTTTCAGTTCCTCCACCATTTTTTCCGATTCCGCCCGGTCAATGACGCCGCATTCGCCCAGCATGGTGGCATGGGCAATGCTGCCCTCGATATCTTCCCGGAACATGCGGCTATCTACGGCAATGGATGAATTAAAATCATTGGTTTTCGGGTCTAGTTCTTTATGAAAACTGCCTGCCCATAATTTCATGTTCAGTTGCCTCCCTAATCCAAAACTTTTCTGTCAGGAACACCAAACCCCGCATACTCTCCCGGGGACCGGGGCGACTATGCGGGGACTTCGGTTTCCTTGATGCGTCAGGTTAACTTATTTATTTTCCATCATCTGGCGCTTTTTGGCCTGTACCTTGATCGGCAGGCCGAACAGGTTAATAAAGCCGGCGGAATCTTTCTGGTCGTACACGTCGTCTTCGTCGAAGGTGGCGATATCTTCGTCATACAGCGAATACGGCGAGGTAACACCGGCGTCGATGATATTGCCCTTGTAGAGCTTCAGTTTCACATCGCCGGTCACGGTCTGCTGGGTGCTGGTGACAAATGCCGACAGCGCTTCCCGCAGGGGGGTGAACCACTGGCCAAAGTATACCAGGTCGGCAAATTTCAGGCCGATCTGCTGTTTGTAGTGGAAGGTATCGCGATCCAGGCAGATTTCTTCCAGCTTGTTGTGCGCATGGTACAGAATCGCACCGCCGGGGGTTTCATACACGCCGCGGCTCTTCATGCCTACCAGCCGGTTTTCCACCATATCCACAATGCCAATACCGTTGCGGCCGCCCAGTTCGTTGAGCTTTTCAATCAGCGAAATCGAATCCATTTCTTCGCCGTTAACGGCCGTCGGCACGCCCTTTTCAAAGTGGATGGTCATGTATTCGGGCTTATCCGGCGCCTGCTCCGGCGACACACCCAATTCCAGGAAATTGGGGTCATTGTACTTCGGTTCGTTGGCCGGGTCTTCCAGATCCAGGCCTTCGTGGGACAGGTGCCACAGGTTCTTATCCTTGGAATAGTTGGTTTCGCGGGTAATCTTCAGCGGGATGTTGTGGGCTTCGGCGTATTCGATTTCCTCTTCCCGGGATTTCAGATCCCAAATCCGCCACGGGGCGATGATCTTCATATCGGGAGCGAACGCCTTGATGGACAGCTCAAACCGCACCTGGTCGTTGCCCTTACCCGTGCAGCCGTGGCAAATCGCGTCGGCGCCTTCGGCTTTGGCGATTTCCACAATGCGCTTAGCAATGATGGGACGGGCAAAGGACGTGCCCAGCAGGTATTTATTTTCATACACGGCCCCGGCCTGCATGGTGGGGTAGATGTAATCTTCGATGAATTCCTTGCGCAGGTCTTCGATGTACAATTTGGAAGCGCCGGTCTTTTTGGCCTTTTCTTCCAGCCCGGTCAGTTCGCTGCCCTGGCCTACGTCAGCCGAAACGGCGATAACCTCGCAGTTGTTGTAGTTTTCTTTCAACCACGGGATGATGATCGAAGTATCCAGGCCGCCCGAATAGGCCAGCACAACTTTTTTAATAGACTGTTCCATAGTCGATTCCTCCATTTTATCCTTCACACGTGTCCGGTTAAACGGATACGCTCATTTCTAACGGCACTGTCTATTATACGCTGATTATGCAAAATTTCAAGGCTTTTTTGCATATTTATGCGCAATGTCTTTTTTGCACAAAAAAAGTAATCCCTGTGGAAATTTTGGCTTATTCGTCTTTCACCAGTACTTTTTCAATAGCCCCTACAAAGGTGATATGAAAATCCTTCTGGGGATAACTGCTTGTGAGAATGGACGGATCAAGGAAGCACGCCGGATCCATTTCCTGGCGGTACAGCTTGCGGCAGATCAGCACCAACCGGGCTTCCTTATAATACGGTGCCTTTTCGGTAAATACCGGTGTAATCCCGGCTTTCTGGTCTTTGTCGCCATCCCGGCCGGACGTGCGCCCGCACACCACCATGGCGTCGTGTTTGTCCTTTGGCAGCACGCACAGGCTGAAATAGCCGTTCTTTTCGATAAACGGCAGGGTGTACCGCTGGGGACGCACATGCACGGTAGCCGTGTAATGGCCCCACAGTTCGCCGGTGCTGCCCCAGCTGACCGTCATGGTGTTGTGGGCTTTTTCATCCCCGGCTGTCAGCAGCATCCATTCCTTATTGATCGTCACAAACATATTGTCCCGGATTTCTTCCGGCGTGATTTCGCGAAATGCCATCGATAAACTCCTCCTCTTATTGATTCCATCAGATAATTGTATGGCCTTTTTTGCATTTGCATGCATAATTATGCTTCATACGGGCGGCAAAACTCCTGCAGCGCGGCGGGGACTACCGCCGTCACCCGGATACCGTCCCCTTCGTATTCCTGTTTTTCGATCTGCCCTTCTTCGTGCAGCCGGGATAAAAGATCCCCCGCCTGGTAGGGCAAGAACAGTTCCATGCGCTTGGGCCCGGCCGGCAGTGCGGCTTCAATGGCCTTGAGCAATTCGTCGATGCCTTCCCCGGTCAGGGCGCTGATTCGCACGCCTTTCCCGATCATGGGCAAAGCATGAATCTGCGGCACTTTGTCGCACTGGTTCATCACGGGGATGACCTTTTCTTCGTTGCACCCCAGTTCCGCCAGCAGCTGCCGCGTCACATCCAGGTGTACCTGGGCTTCCGGGCTGGAAGCGTCGCACACATTCAGGATGATATCGGCCCCCGCCGCTTCTTCCAGGGTCGAGCGGAACGCATCTACCAGCTGGTGGGGCAGACGCCGCACCAGCCCTACCGTGTCGATCAGCATCACCACGCCGCCCCCCGGCAAAGTGAGTGCCCGGGCAGTGGGGTCCAGGGTGGCAAACAATTTGTTTTCCGCCAACACCCCGGCTTGGGTCAGCCGGTTCATCAGCGTACTCTTGCCCGCATTGGTGTATCCCACCAGTGCCACTGTCACGGTACCGTTTTTGCGCCGGCGGTTTTGCAGCAAGGTGCGGTGTTTTTCCACTTCCTCCAGCTGTTCCCGCAGCCCTTCAATCCGGCGGCGGATATGGCGGCGGTCCGTCTCCAGTTTGCTTTCGCCCGGCCCGCGGGTACCGATGCCGCCCCCCAGCCGGGACATGGCGGCGCCCCGCCCGGTCAACCTGGGCAACAGGTACCGCAGCTGGGCCAATTCCACTTGCAGCCGGCCTTCCCGGCTGCGGGCCCGCTGAGCGAAAATATCCAAAATCAGCTGGGTGCGATCGATCACCCGCACATCGGTGGCCTCTTCAATGTTGCGAATCTGCGTAGGCGACAATTCCCGGTCAAAAATCAACAGGTCAATTTCCTCTTTTTGACAAAAATCGCTGATCTCCTGCAGCATCCCGGTCCCCACGCAGGTACCGGCTTCTACCCGGGGGCGTTTCTGCACCACCGAACCGGCCGGATCAGCACCGGCGCTGCGGGTCAGCTCGTACAGTTCCGCCAACGATGCCTGGGTATCGTATTCCCCGGTATCCACCGCCACCAGCAGGGCCCGTTCCGGTTTATTTTCAATTTCCTGCATACACCGCTCCTTTTTAACTACCCGTTACCAGCACCGCCAATAGCTCTTCGGTCATCTGGTCATCGACTTGGGATACCCGGTACAGCAAAATACTGCTATTGCCCACCTGGGCCTTGCTGCCGTCGATTTTGTGCACGCCGCTTGCGTCCATCTGCCAAAAATCAATATCTTCGCCGGTCAGTTCAGCCGCCGTGACACTGCGGCTCTCGGTAACGATGTTGGTCTCTTTCTTCTCGCTGGTTTCACTGCTCCCGCTTTCTGCGCTGCTTTGGGTGCTTTCCTCGCTTTCGCTGCTATCCAGGGAAACCGTTTCCGTCACCCGGTGCACCAAAATCGCATCACTGTGCAGGCAGTCCCGCAGGTCCAGCTGGCAAAAACTCTCGTCTTTCCCCTTTTCGGCTTGCTTCTTATATTGCTCAAACACAGCCTCCCGGTTGTCCTGCAGCACCCGCAGGGTCGAAAAGTAGTCCGACAAGGTCGGCGCCTGGGAATAGGTATCCAGCGTGTCGTCCGTTTGGTTCATGCGGTACGGCATACCCGAATCCCCTTCATAATACTGCACCTGATAGATCAGCGTTCGTTCCCCTTCGGACTGGGCCGCTACTTTCAAGACAAAATTCTCTTTTTCGTTGTTATTATAGGTAAACGACAGTACCCGTACATCCTCGCGGCCGGTATTCTTCTGAATGCTGTTGGCCGCTTGCTGGGAGAAAAGCCCGTCATCATAGGAAATGGCATCGTTCTTCTGAAAAACCTGGAATAGTACAATCACCAGCACCACCAGCAGGGCGCACAGAATAATCTGCCAGATTTTGACCGGTTTCCGGCGCATACATGAACCCCCTGTCTTTTTTCATTATTTTATCTTTGTTATTGTACCACACTCTTTCCCGATTTACCAGAAACAGACTATGAATAATGGGCAAAAAGAAAACCGCCCCTTCCCCGCTAAATGAACTGCACCCCATTTGTTAGACAGTATGGTATACTGGATAACAAGTGGGGTG
>CAKNOA010000031.1 GCA_930990065.1 uncultured Clostridia bacterium
CTGGAAAATCTAAAACCTTTTCACTTGGCATTATGCCCTTGTAAAAAATAGTTTCCTGTTTGTAATATTAAATATGTAGAAGCAAAAGGGAATCATGTCCTCTTTTATACCGATGAAAATGTTCACAGCAAAAAGGGGAAAATTTCTGATGTAGAAATGGAACTTCCCCAAAAACAATTCGTTCGCATCAGCAGAAGTTTTATTGTGAATTTGGCTCAGGTTTATGGAGCCATTACCACTACAGGCCTAACACTCAAAACAGGAGAGCATTTACCAGTAAGCAGGGAGCGAATCAATCAGGTAAAAAAAGCCTATCTCCATTATTTGAGGGGGGAGTATTGATGTTTATATCTATAATAATTGTAACGATGATTGCTTGTCTTTTACAAGCAGCTCTTATGAATTATTTTCTCTATAAGACCTGTGAATATAGAGAAAAAAGCAGTATTTCTTGGGCTGTTCTCATATTCTCAGGAGGAATGGAAGCAGCCGTGATTTTTTTCCTTTTGTCTTCCCATTATTTTATCCTTCCCTTCCTGCTCGCTTTAATTTTTATACTGTATACCAATATTTTATATAAAGATAAAATATTGAGAAATGTTTTTGTTTTTATCATCTTATCTGTCTATTTTACCCTGCGTTCTGTAGTTGAATTTTTATTTTCTGCACTAAAGAATCTAGCCTACAATCAAGGGAATTTAACACAGGGAACCTTTGGTACAGAAACAGATTTGCAAAACTACACCTTGCTCTGTACGCAGATTTTGTCCTTGTTTATCGTTATATTGGTAATACTTCACTTCACGAACAAGGTAAGGCTGAGAAATTTTTGGTTAGGCTTTACTGTGCCAACCATCGTACTTCTGTCTATTATATCTATCATGGTGCTTACTGTATCCATGAAAATCGAATTGATAACCTGTCTCTGCTTGACCATTTTAATCGCAGCTTTTCTATTATTAACGACCCTAGCCTATGTTCTGATGTATAAACTGGATAAGGAAGAAAAAATCAAAATAAAGGAAGCACTCCTGATTCAAAAGGAACAGCTTATCGAACAAAACCTAAATGAGATGCAGGCTGTTTACAATAAAAATCAGAGTTTGCGTCATGACCTCAAAAACGCGAATGCCGCAGTAGTGGCTCTTATTGAAAGCGGTAATCTGCAAAAAGCCAAGTCGATGCTTCTTGAAAATGAAAAAATTACCTCAGAAAACCGTATGGTTTATTCTAAAGATCAGGCACTCAATTTACTGCTCAACACGAAACTTTCAGCCTTACATACGCTGGGTGTGGATGTAAAGCTGGAAATTATGACAGACCTTACCTTTATCGCAAGTAAGGATCTCTGCGTTATTTTTGGGAATTTGCTTGACAATATTTACGATTATTACAAAACAGAAGGACACAAAGAGAAATTTGCTTCGGTTAAAGCGTATGAAAGTCAGGGAAATGTCATAATCGAAATAAAAAACAGAATCTTTTCTACCGTATTGGGGGTAAATCCGGAACTTAAAACGAAAAAAGACAAAAGTGACAGGCATGGGATTGGAGTTGAAAGTGTAAAAAGTAAAATTTCTACGTACAGCGGTGTTATGGATATTCATGAAGAAAACGAACTGTTTATTGTAACAATTATGATACCAAGGGTGGGTCTATAATGACCCGCCTTTTTAGTTGTATTTCATTACCCGCTTTTTGTATTCTACAATCAAAGTATTTAAACTATGATTGAGCTATGATATTTTTAAACAAACGGGAGGAGGTGAGAAATATGCGTAAAATGAAAAAGATCACAGCGGTATTGTGTGCTGCCTTAATTGCAACTTCAGTTCTTTCTTTCCCTGCCAGTGCTGCTAATATTAGCAACTCAAAGTATGAGTTTAACTTCAGCGACTGGGGAAGATCGTCTACAGCAGGCAGAGCCAAACAAGATAGGTCCAGTACTTACATCAAGTGCACACAGATTCCGGATGGAGGTTTTAAGGTTTATGTTGACGGATCCCATTCAAGCACCGGAGGCTGGACAAACCGAACTGTCAATGGGGAAGCTAAAGCTTCTCGCACTGGAGAATTCTTGATTCAGCAGCTTGTCTATGAAAACGGAGAACGATATGCGAGACTGGGTGCATATCGTTGGTGGGCAGACCGAAATGCAAAGGGTGTATGGAGTCCTGATAGTGTAGGAAAATTCCCTGTGCTAAACCCCTAAAATGAAACCATGCATAACTGCTTTTTCAGTTTGCATGGTAATTTTTACTTTATAATGGGTGGTAGTTTATGAAAAGAATGTGCACTAAAATCAGAATACGCACTAAAATTTCACTAGCGGCATTAGGCGCCTTTCTTATCATTATATCCGTGCTTGTTGTCTGCAATAAATGGTTTATAAGACCCACTGTAGTAAATCAAAATGAAAGTCTTCTGCTTTCGTGCGAAACAGATGAAAAAACGTCGGGCTTTTCGGGCTTTACAGCAAATTTTCCTTGGGAAAAAGGAAGTGTGCGATATAAAGTTGATTCCTGTGAACTTTATGATAGCCCCAAAAGTGTGGGCAGCATATCGAATGAAGAACAAAAATATCTGGAGGAGAGCCATTATTTTACCGAATTAGATAAGAAAATGTACGGAGAACCCGTTTTCTTACTCCTTACAATTACGATGGAGAATGTAAATGCAGAGTTTGGTAAAGAGAAAGAGTTATATGTGAATTTTTGTAATCTTTTTCCATCGGATGTTTTTTATGATGGAAAAACCAACTATGAGTTTTATACCAGCGAAGCAATTTATTTTGATAAACATAAGCCTTTTAAAGAACTGGAAGAAAATGAATATAAAAACTACTTTGCTATATCGTGCGAAGATTTTAAACCCGGTGAAAGCCTCCAATTCAAGCTGGGATTTTATATAGATGAGAAAACCGCTAAAAACGATGATATGATTCTCTCAATTGGTCTATCAGACAAAAGAAAGTATGGCATTAAGCTTAAAATTTCGGAGGTTATCAATGGTTAAAACAGAAATAAAAAATGCCTTAAACGGAAAAGGCTTTAAGCTTGCTTTGATAATCGGTATTGTCATTACGGTTGCCGGCGCTTTTTCGGCGATTTCCAGCGAACTTTATAGAACAGAAATGTTGGAAAAATATTATATAAATCCTGATGGAACCATGAATAGCAATCCACAGATAGCGGTTTCTACCCTTTATCGAAGCTGGATTGGAGGGAATTTTTCCGATCGTTTTACCATGATTTTTTATTATTTATTACCTTTGTTGGCAGCACTTCCCTTTTCCTGGTCGTTAGCTTCCGAAATTAAAAGTGGATACCGAAAGCAATCTATTGTAAGATGCGGCAGATTGAATTACTATTTCGCGAAGTATATCGCAGCCTTCGTATCAGGAGCTTTGGTCATTGCCATTCCCATTATGATCAACTATGTACTCGTTGCATGTTTTGTCCCTGCCAGAATGCCTGACCCGGGGTATTCTATATGGTACGCAATCAATATGACAAGTTTTTGTTCAAGATGGTTTTATACGATTCCCTTTGTATATGACATTCTTATTTTATTGATTGATATTATTTTTGCCGGTATTTGGGCATCGTTTTGTTTATCTCTGGGATTTTTTATAAAGAATAAGGCTTCTGTTATCATTTTGCCTTATATACTGCTTTTTTTGCATCAGTTCCTCTGTTCTCTTATATCTGCATATCGGTTTTATGTGGAATTATCTCCATTTAATTTTCTCAAAGGATTTTCCACCTCTAACGAAATCAGTGGCTGGGTCATTCTGTTCGGTTCGTTAACCCTTTTTTTAAGTTCAAGTTTGATAACATATATAAAGGGAAAAAGAGACAATGTTTATTAAGTTACTGAAATTTGATATAAAAAACGGAATCATAAAACGCCTATGGATATTCGGACTCGCTTTTTTACTTTTCATTTTGGCTGATGTTATTCTTTACTTTCAACGTTTAAACATCGGTATAGAACATCCGGAACTATTAGAGCAAAACATTACTTTAGGCGATTTGCTCCTCTATACAGTAGGCGGATCAAAAAAATTTGTTATGGAGGATAACGCTTCGTTTATTTTTCCTGTACTTTGGGCTTTCGTGATTTTAGTTATCGCTTTTGCTGTTCTACGCTATCCCACTGATGAACTTTGTGGATTTGGAAGACATGTATTGATTCTGTCCGGCAATCGCAAGGCATGGTGGATATCGAAATGCTGTTGGCTGTTTCTCAGCGTGGGAGCGTACTATTATATAATGCTTATTTCTGCCATAGTATTTGGTTGCTTGACAGGCGCTACATTCAATCTGAATATCAGTGAATTTTTACTTCAAGTTATGCAGTTTGATTTGAGTGCTCTCGCACAGCCGCCTTGGAACTTATGGGAGCCCCTATTGCTGCATGTTTGGGTTGTTTACACACTGTGTCTGATGCAAATGCTTTTGTCATTATATTTGAGGCCTCTTATTAGCTTTTTTTGCACGTCCGCAGTCCTGGTCTTTTCCGTGTTGTTTTCTTCGCCAGTGCTGATAGGAAATTATGCCATTCCTCTGCGCACAGAAAATATAATTACGGATAATCCCATGCGGATAGGACTTGGATTTGTTGTGTGTACGGTTCTTTGTGCGATAATGCTCGTGCTGGGATTATTTAAAATCAATAGAATGGATATCCTGACAAAGGAGGAATAGTATGAAAATTGAACTTAACCATGTTACCAAAACCATCAGCAGACGTTTGGTTATTGATGATATTTCTCTTACATTGGAAGGCGGGAAAATTTGGGGAATTAAGGGAATTAACGGGTCCGGAAAAACTATGCTGATGAGAGTGATTTCCGGCCTTATAAAACCTGACAGCGGAAGCGTAATTATTGACGGTAAAGTTCTTTGGAAAGATATCAGTTTCCCAGAGAGTATAGGAATCCTCATTGAAGCACCTGCATTTTTGGACGGGCTTACAGGATTGCAAAACTTACAAACATTGGCTTCCATAAAAAATAAAATTTCCGATGATCAAATTAAACAAGCCATTTTGGACGTTGGACTGAATCCAAATTTGTCAAAGAAATACAAAGCCTATTCATTAGGTATGAAACAGCGCCTCGGAATTGCAGCGGCACTGATGGAAAAGCCGGAAATAATTCTGTTGGATGAACCTACAAATGCACTTGACGTCGATGGGGTTGAACTTATCAAAAAATTGACTAGGCGTGAGCGTGACAGAGGTGCTTTGGTTGTGGTATCCTGCCATGATGAGGCTATCATTACGGAATTGTCCGATGAAATTATTTATCTTTCGGAGGGAAAAGTGGTTAAAACTATGGATAGGAGTGAAGACGATGAAAAAACGGTGGTTTAAAATTGTCATTCCGATAGTCTCTGTTGCTTTAACCGTTTTGGTAGGTATCCGAATATTCTATATCAATTCCACGGCCATACAGCAGCAAGTCGAATACTATAAAATGAATCAAGAAGTTGATTTAGATGGATGTTTTTCTGAAATTGTAGATGAAAAAACGGATGGCTATTCGATCACTGTGCATTCGGCTAAACTTACAACTTTCGGAGAATTTGCCAAACGGTTTGGTGTCGATACGGAAGGAAAAACCTATGATGAATTGACACCAGAAAGTAATATTATAGATTTAGATGTGACGATAAAAAACGTAGGCAATAGCGATGGATATATTTTCTTGTTCGGATGGGGGCTTCAAAGTCCAAATGATGAATGGGTTCCTTGTCTTGAACTTTGGGAAATGGAATTCGAACAAACCGCCGGAAGCCTTAGTTTTGCTCTTCGTGCTGATACGGAAATGAGACTCAATATTCCTTTTGAGACGAATAACGATTATGAATTTATGCATGGCACTTATCCTGTAGAAAATCGTTATAGCTTTGTTATATCAAGAGCCCCTATAAAGAAAATCATAACGATAGAGTTGTAATATGTATAATCAAAAGTTAATTAAGAGCGATTCTTCTGAGTAAAAGCAAACTGATTGGTCTAAATTAGTATCATTCGAAGAATAAAGGTCCTGTAAGCTAAAAACATAGATCTATATTTTTTATTTAACATCTTTGCAGCCAGAGCGGGCAAATTTTATCATAGGCTATAAAAAAAGAGCTGACAATTTTGTCAGCTCTTTTTTTATAGGAGCATTTTTCGCGTTATGAGGATGTTTTACAGATAGGCGCCTTTTCTTTCTCTTTTTCTTCCCACTTAGCCAATATATACGCTTTTATCAGAAAAATCACGATCATTTGGCAAATCCATAGAAACCCGCACACACTTTTGAAAAAGAGC
The DNA here is from genome assembly GCA_930990065.1 of uncultured Clostridia bacterium. Lineage (GTDB taxonomy): Bacteria > Bacillota > Clostridia > Oscillospirales > Acutalibacteraceae > Heritagella > Heritagella caecorum. The sequence goes on from CAKNOA010000031.1 coordinate 6,325, forward strand.
AATAGCTTTCCTACGTAAGGGATATGCCACGTATATATACCGACGATGTCTTCGCGCGTGGTTTCGTATACATCGAGGGTTTCGCTTCCTTCCGGATGGGTTCTATAGAGAAGCTCTCCTTTTTCATTGGTTTCGGTATGCGAAAACCGGTGCATAATCAGGACTTCTTCGCCAAATCGATTGGCCCGAAATACAAGGATGTCGTCTTTTTCAACTGGCGTTGAGAGATCGTACACTTTCACGAGCACGAGGGAGTGAACCGGGATCGTGGGTTCCATACTGTTCGTCAGTACATGGTGGAACCGGTAGGGGAGGATACTTTGGAATAAGCTGGGGAAAAAAATCGCACAAAGGATCAGCATACCCATCACGCCGGTCCCTATCGCAAAACCGATTGTCTGTAGTTTTTTCACCATAAGAAAGGGAAGAGGAGCAAAGAGGGGTTAGCTCAATGTGGCAGTTACTTTCACGGTACAAGTATTAGAGTTGGTCTTCATTTTTTGAAGGCCGCTATCAGTAAACGTGATGGTATACGTGTATTCTTCCGCCCCGTTCGTCACGCTGCTGTCCGTATTTCCTACCACGCCGTCTCCCGAAAACTCAATGGTGTAATCGGTGCTTTCCAGCAACGGTTCAGACGCTTCAATGGTTTCCTTCAAAGTCAGTTTTTTGGCAACGTCGTCGCTATTGTCCACCGTGAATTTAACTTTGCCAGTCGCCGTGACGGAAGCCGGGTTCAACGTGCTGGCGTCGGCCGAAATGCTTTGATCGGTCGTGCTATCCGACACCGTGACAGGATTACGCATGGTTACCGTGTTTTTCCGGCTGTCAACGGTTACCGTATCCCAAAGGGCATACGTAGCTACCGAAGATACCGTAATCATGGCCGCGGTTAAAATGGATAAAACTTTGGTTTTTTTCATGGGCAATAACCTCCTGTTAGAATGAGGTCATTGTATCATGTCTTTTCCTATGGCACAAATACGTATTTAGGTAACTGGGGTATAACAAAACGATTATGCCCTATCGAGCCCATAGCTGTCGGCAAAAAGATGAAGGAACTTTTTGGCTTCCCATGAAAAGGGAACATATTCTTTTTTAATCATCATGAGATGGAGTTTATGGGTAACAAAAGAAAGCCGCACACTTTGGATGCCCATTTTTTCTAATTCGGATATTTGCCATTTATTGCCAGCCATAAACGCATCGCTGTTTTTTACCATATTCAAATAGGTGTGATAATGATTGACGGTGATGCGGCTTGGCACATAGAAATCCGGGTACGCCTGCTTTTGTTTTTCCATACTGAGTTTGGCATATTCATCCATTTGCAGACAGACAAATGGGTAGGATTCCAAACTGCCAAGAGGAATACCGTTTTGGCCGGCCAGCGGGTGGTTCCGGTGAAAATGGACATAAGGATCCCCTTCATCCAGTTTAAGGCAAGCGAGCCCCTTTTGCGCACATAGGCCGGTAACAAACGCTTTTTGAAAATCATCTACAACCAGAATAGCAAATTCCGATATATCAGAGTCTACGTTTTTGATACAGCCCTCAATGGTGGTTTCCTGAAAATCAATATCCTGTATAGAGGCATGGACAGACGAAAGATACTCCAAAAGAAGGCTGTCTTTTAAAAGAAGATTTCCTACGGAAAAGGATAAGGTTCCCCGGTCGTCTTCCATGGAGCTTTCGTGTTCCAAATTTTCCAGTTGTTCCATTTGGCTGATGATGGACTGCGCCAGCAGATAGACTTTATGGCCCTCGCTGGTGAGTTCCAACCCGTTATTATGCCGGATAAAAAGTTGTTTGTTGATTTTCGCTTCGAAATCCGATACCACTTTGCTCAAATAAGGCTGGGAGACAAAGAGCTTTTTGGATGCCTTGGTAATAGAATGGCAATCGGCAATCGTGACCAGATATTTTAGCTGTTGAAGATTCATAGGAAGCCTCCGAAAATAAGAGAAAAATAACGGACGTGAAAGAACGGGCCCCTTTTCATAGTGCCCGGGGGTGTGCCGGCTATGCGGCCGGCCCTGCCAAAGGAAGAGAGAGTAAATGGCCTGCCCGTCTATATGTGAACGGGGAGCGTAAAATACCAGGCAAATCGCTTGTATCGACGAGAGGGTTCTGGTATAATAAAACAAACGTTCTGTTCCAGGAGGGGTTAGGATGGAATTGCTGGAAGGGCTGAACCGCGCCCAGCAAGAGGCGGTGAGCACCACCGAAGGGTACGTGCGGGTCATTGCCGGGGCCGGTTCAGGGAAAACCCGGGCGCTATCCCACCGGTTTGCCTTTTTGGTAAACGAATTAGGCATTCTGCCGGGTAATATCTTGTGTGTGACCTTTACCAATAAATCGGCTAATGAAATGCGCCAGCGCATCCATTTGTTGACAGGCGATAACGATACAGGGTATATCAATACGTTCCACGGGTTCTGTGTGTCGGTTTTACAAGAGGACAGTTATGCGGTCCAGTACCCCAAAAGTTTTCTGGTGCTGGATAACGGCGATATTGACGCCATGTTGCAGCTCATCTATGAAGAACGGGGGCTGACGCTGCGCGACATGACGTTTTCCAAGGCCCGGGACATGATCGAAATGCGCAAACTTGTTAAGGAACCGGAGTACTACCGGGATATGATCACCATGTCCTTGGAAACACTGCGGGATAAATATGAGCAGGCCACATCAGCCGGGGATGTGATTTTTTACGGGTATTTGTACCAGGAGAAAAAGTGCTTTGGGCTGGATTATAACGACCTGATTAAATTTACCCTGTACATTTTCGAAGAAAACCCTTCTATCCGCCTGAAGTGGCAGCAGCGGCTGATGTACATCATGATCGACGAATTTCAGGATATTGACCAGCTGCAATATGATTTGATGAAAGTGCTGTGCGGATACCACAAAAACCTGTTTATTGTGGGCGACCCGGACCAGACCATTTACACTTGGCGGGGAGCCAATGTGCGGTTTTTGCTGGATTTTGACCAGGCTTTTCCCGGGACAAAAACCATTTTGATGATGGAAAATTACCGTTCCACCCCCGAAATCCTGGCGGTAGCCAATTCCTTGATAGCCCAAAACCGCACCCGCATAAAAAAAGATCTGATCCCCATGCTGCCATCGGGTGAACCGGTAACAGGGATGTTTACCCGGAACCAGGCAGAAGAAGCGCACTACATGGTGGAAAAAATGAAAGAACTGCATGCGCGTTCCATCCCCTACCGGGATATGGCGGTGCTGTACCGGGCGCATTATGTCTCCCGGGCGGTGGAAGAAGAACTGCTGCAGGAAAAAATCCCCTATGCCCTCTATAGCGGCGTGCAGTTTTTTAACCGCATGGAAATTAAAGATGCCCTGAGTTATTTGCGGATGATTGCTTACCAGGATGATCTGTCGTTCCGGCGGATTATCAATGTGCCCAAACGCAACCTGGGCAAACGGCGCATGGCCTTTTTGCAGGAAGTGGCCGAGGAAAACCATATATCCCTGTACGAAGCCCTGCAGGAAAATGTAGACGGGCCCCTATTTAAAGGTACCAAGGCCCGGGCGTTTATATCGCTGATCGAAACGTTTTCGAAAAGCTATGAGGGGCGGCCGGTGTCGGAAGTATTGGCGGCCCTCCTGAACGAAAGCGGCTATGAAACCATGCTGCGCACCGAGGGTAGTCAGGAACGGCTGGATAACCTGGCGGAACTGAAACAATCGGTGTATGAGTTCGAAACTACCTGTGGGGAAGAAGTGACGCTGCCCTATTACCTGAACCATGTGGCCCTGTTTACCAATGCCGATGCTTCCGAGCCGGGCGACCGGGTCAAATTGATGACGGTGCATGCCGCCAAGGGGCTGGAATTCCCATACGTGTTTTTGTGCGGGATGAATGAGGGGATTTTCCCATCCCGTAAAGTGCGCACGCTGCCCGGTATGGAGGAAGAAAGGCGTCTGGCGTTTGTCGCCCTGACCCGCGCACAAAAAGGGCTGTTTTTGTCGGAGGCGGACGGGCGGAATTTTGACGGTTCGCCGCGGTTCCCGTCCCGGTTTTTGATGGAAATTGACCCGAAGCTATTGTCGTTTGTCAACCCGCCTCGGGAAGAACTGATGGAACAGGCCAAAGCGTACATCGCCCACAGCCAGCGGTTTTTACCCGAAGAAGAGGGACAGCACACCTTTGCCGTCGGGCAGCGGGTACGGCATTTCGCGTTTGGCGAAGGGGCCGTCATCGGGGTTCAGTCCGAACAGAGCGCCTATGTGATCCAGTTTGATAAAATGGAAACCCCACGGACCATAGCCTTTCGGGTAAAATTGGAAGAATTATAACGGTCAAAACAAAAAGCGGCGAGCGAGAGGTCGGCCGCTTTTTTGTTTGTCGGGGAGGAGAAACCGGAAATCATGTTTTTTCTCTATGGAATCATCCAATTTTTTTATTTTTCGACGGAGTTGCTGCTATGAAGGACAAACTCCCGGAACTTCGTGGCAGCCGGGGACAGAAAGACCGAGCTATCATACACCAGAAAAAATCCCGTTTATACGGGGGGAACTGATCTGCAAAATCGAAAGGTTCAGTTTTAGCAGAAAATCCATATAAGGCACCACAGCAATACCAAATCCCTGGGCCACCAGCCCGGCAATCACCTGATCTTCTTCGGTTTCATAGGCAATACGCGGGGTACCGCCGGCCGCTATAAACAGTTCGTCCACAACTTCCCGCAGGCCTGAACTTTTGGTAAACGCGATTTGTGGATAGGGAAGGGTTTCCCGCAAATCCACACTGTGTGCCCCGGAAAGCGGATGGTTTTTCGGGACGATCAAAACGAGATCCTGCCAGGTGACAGGAATAGCCGTCAGGTGCATAGATGGGGCCGGCTTGGAACAAAAAATCAGGTCATAGGACCGGTGAAGCAGCCCTTCCAACAGCGCCTGAGTGCGGTCGGTGTGAAATTCAAAGCGGATTTGCTTGTCCGGGTAAGCAGCCCAAAAAGCGGCCGCCTGTTTCGGAATGTATTCGGTGCCAAGGGCGCGCAGAAATCCCAGCCGGATAATCCCATTGCCTTGGGCGCTGAGCCGGAGGGAAGAAACCCCCTGGTCTAGGGTCGCCAGCGTTTGACGGGCGCACGCCAAAAATTCTTCGCCATACTGGGTTAAAGCGGTGTTCCGGCCGTTTTTTCGAAAAGCGGTACACCCAGTTCGGTTTCTAATAGGTGGATCGCATGGCTGAGGCTGGGCTGTGTAATGCACAGCTGTTCTGCGGCTTTGGTATAATGCCGGATTTCGGCTAATTTGACAAAATAGCGTAAGTAGTCGATGTTCACCCTTTTCCCCCCTTTTTTTCAGTATAGAACAGAATATAGCAATCTTCTATTCTTTTATTAAAATTATGTATTTTACATGATAGCCATCGGGCAATACAATAGGGAAGATTTTGATCGTTTGAAGGAGGGTCCAAAACGATGGAAGAGAAAACACAGGCGCGTCCTTTGCACCTGTTCCATGGCGAAGTAGCCCTGGTGATCGCGGTGATCATCAATTCCTTTGGCGTGGTGCTTATGCTGTATTCCGGTGCGGGTATTTCGGCTATTTCCAGTGTACCGTTTGCCTTTTCGGAAGTATTGTCCTTTTTGTCCTTAGGAACGTGGACGTATTTGTTTCAAGCCCTGCTGGTGACCAGTTTGATGATTTTGCGCCGCCGGTTTGTGGTTTCTTACTTATTCAGTTTTGTGGTGGGCTTTGTCTTTGGGGAATAATTGGATGTGTACGAAAGCTGGATCAACCTTTTGCCGGTTTCGCTCGCTTGGTGCGTGCTGTATTTTGTAATCAGCTATGTGCTGATTTGCATTGGCATTGCCCTTTCCAACTGGTGTGGGCTGCCCATTATTCCTACGGACTTATTCCCGCGGGAGCTATCCCAGATTACAAAGGCCAGCTACGCCAAGATTAAAATTTCGTTTGATGCCATCTGCCTGATCGTTACCCTTTGCATGACGTTTTTCGCCTTTGGCTATGAAGAAGGCATTGGCATCGGGACGGTACTGGCCGCGCTGACGATGGGCAAAGTGATCGGACTTTTGGGGACATGGTTGGACCGGCACTTTACTTTTGCGACATTCCGGCAGCTACACCGTGTTCCTGTCGAAAAATAACGAGGAAAGTGGCTTGGCATTGTGCGGCAGCCGGGATATCCGGTTTGGGGCCGCACCATGGAGCTTTTCTCGTAAAACAAATAGAGGGACTTTTATGGCACAAGAATTTCAAGGAAAATATGCGATCGTAACCGGGGGAGCTCGTGGGATTGGATTTGCATCGGCCCGTGCACTGGCGAAGCGGGGGCTGACCGGCGTGATTTTGGCTGATATGAACGAGGATTTAGCCCAAAAAAGCGCGGCATCTTTAGAGATTGAAACGGGCTGCCGCAGCTATGCCTTTCCGGTAAACGTGGCATCACCGGAAAGCATTGAATAACTATTTGCCTTTGCGCGAAAAACCCTGCCGGCCTTTCATATTCTGGTCAACTGTGCCGGTGTGTGCCCGACCACTCCGCTGGAAGAATTGGATGCGGAAAAATGGGATTGGTGTATGAACATCAATTTGCGCGGCGCCCATTTGTGTGTGCGCGAAGCGGTGAAAACCATGAAAGAACAGCGGTACGGAAAGATTATCAATATTTCCTCCCTGGCGGCGCGTATAGGCGGCATAGCTTCTTCCGTCAGCTATGCGGCTTCCAAAGGCGGCCTGCCGGCCGCCACCAAAAGTTACGCCAAACTGCTGGGAACGTATGGGATCAATGTGAACGCGGTGTGTCCCGGTGTGGTGCATACTGCCATGACGGCCCAAACGGCGTATACGGCCGATCAGATCCCCTTGGGCCGGTTGGGAGGAACATCGGATATCGCCGGGGTCGTAGCCTTTTTGGCCAGCGATGACGCCGCTTACATCACGGGGGCCAGCTTGGATGTGAACGGTGGCCAGTTTATGCTATAAACAAACGAACATATGAAAATAGGGAAACCGCTCTGTCCCTTCGATAGAAAGAGGGAAGAGAGCGGTTCCTTTTATACGGAATTTTTGCTGCAACTGATCAAAAAACCAATGGAAGCCGAAACAAAATCCCGCAGCTGCGACATCGTAGCGGCCAGTTCCATAGTATTATCCGGGCAAAAACGGGCCAGTACCAGCAGGGCAAAAGAGATGAATCCCATGAGGGAAACGGCCACAATCTGCAGCCGGTTCCGGTTTGTATGCAAAATAGCCGGCGCTTTTGGGGAAAGGTCAGAACCGGTTTGGCTGCTGTCGGCCGGCGGCGCCTGGAACCCAATGCGGTTTTGTATCGAGTTTGTGCGGGTGCAGGAGGAAGAAGGGGCCGAAAGCGGTAATGCGCCCGTTTGGGTGGATAAAGTGGCCTGTTGTGTAAAGGGGCCGCTGATGAGGTAGCCAAAAATGGCCGAAGCGGATGTGCGCACCACAATATCGGTGGTGTGGGTTTCCCCGGATGGATCTACCAGCAAGCGGCAAGCCATATAGCCAAAAAGTAGGAACAGAAAGATGAATAAAACGCGGTCCACCAGGCTGACCGTACGCAGCCGGGCACCGAGTTGTTGCCATATTTTTTTCACCAATATCCCCTCCTTATCGGGATAACTACCGCATAAAACTGGTGTATTCTATGCGCAGGGGAAATGGGAAGTTCCAATGGAGTTGTGAAAAAAATGTAAAAGAAACTTTTCTTGACAGCATTTTGCCTTTTATACTACAATAGCGGTAGGAAAAAGGAGAAACCACACACGAACGCAGAAAGGGTGGGAGTGTCGTGCAACAGACGATTTTAATTGCCGAAGATGATGCTGATATCATCGAACTGTTATCCCTGTATCTCGGTGGCGAAGGGTATCACATTTTGCCGGCAGAAAATGGCAGGCAGGCGCTGGAACTGGTGCGCAGCCAAAAAATTTCGCTGGCGATTGTGGACATCATGATGCCGGAAATCAATGGGTATGATCTGATCCGAAAAATACGGGAAACGCAGAATTTCCCCATTATTATCCTGTCGGCCAAAACCATGGATACCGACCGTATCCTGGGGCTGAATTTGGGGGCCGATGCGTATATGACCAAGCCCTTTAACCCCTTGGAAGTGGTGGCCTATGTCAAAGCGGCCCTGCGGCGGTATTACAGCTTGGGCGGAGAAGCCAGCACGGGGGCTCCCATTGAGGAAGAGGGGTCTTTGACGGTGGGAGAACTGCAGCTGGACCTTTATAAATTTATCTTGCGCAAACGGGGCCATGTGATCCCGTTAACGCCCACCGAGCTGAAAATTGTTGTCAAATTGATGCAGTCGCCGGGGCGGGTGTATACCAAGGCACAATTGTACACCTGTATTGGCGGGGAACTGTATGAAAGCGATAACAACACTATGATGGTCCATATTTCCAATATCCGTGCGAAAATTGAGGACGATCCGTCCAATCCACGGTACATTAAGACGGTCAGGGGGTTGGGGTATAAAATTGAAGCGGATTAAAACAAGGAAAAAAAGTTTAATTGTTTTGTGTGTGCTGTATTTCACGTTTTACACCCTGTTGGTCCTGCTTTTGTATACCGGGTTCCATTATATGGTCAATTTGCGGATCAGCGAGGCTTTCTTTACCTTGGATGACCTCCTCACGTATGAAGACGCGCTGGTGCAGGAGAATTACGCGCAAATCCCCATTAAAAATGTGCAGACGTCGGCCTTTATCATTTTTGATGAAAAGGGGAAAACCGTGTATGCCAGCAACCAAACGATTGGGGAAAAGGTCTTTTACCAGGACATGAATTTAATCGGCGACTATTACGCCGGGCGGCTGTTTGATGTGTTTGAAGAAAAGGCACCCGACGGAACCTGCCAGTATATGGTCTATTTGAGCGACTATTGGAACGACGACATTGTGCCGGAAGTGAAAGATTACTGTGTACTGGATGACGAGTACTATATTTTGGAAGGAACCTTGTTCCCGGAACGTGCCCAACTGACGGAACGGGAATTTGATTTGCTGTGCGGGATTTCAAAGAACAATGGTACGCTGGAAAAATACACGTATGAAAATGCCGATGGCGATGAGCGGACCTTGGCGTTCCTGTCGTTTAATTTAAGCGAAGCAAAATATGGCGAGGTGATCCAGTCGGCCAATTCGCTGTGGATGATCGGTATCCCCACCATTGTGCTGGCTCTGGTGGTGTTTGCCTTTTTATTTTCCCGCCGGATTAAACGGTGTATTGCACCGTTAAATCAGACGATTCTTTCCTATGAAAAAGGGGGCGAAAACCAGATTGACCCCCATTTGGTCCCTTCGGAATTCTACGACATGGTGTGTAACTTTAAGGACCTAGTCAGTCAGCTGGAGAGCACCCAAAAAGAAAAGGAATCGCTGTATGAAGAGAAACAGCGGCTGATTGTCGATATTTCCCACGATTTGAAAACACCGCTAACGGTGATACAGGGGTACGCCGAAGCACTGCTGCAGCAGCGGGTGCCTGAAGAAAAAAAGGAACGGTACATGCAAACGATGGTTTTAAAAGCCCGGTTAGCTACAGACCTGGTGAATGACTTGTTCCTGTTTGCCCAAATGGAACATCCTGATTTCCCCATGCATCAGGAAACGGTGGATTTTGTCGAATTTGTCAAAGGCTTTTTTGCCGAAAAATATGGGGAAATTACAGAAGAGGGTTTCTCCCTGGCAGTCGATCTGCCGGAAACCGTGGTAAAAGCCCGTGTTGACCGGCGGCTCATGCGCCGGGTGCTGGAAAACTTGCTGAATAATACGCTCAAACATAACCCCCAAGGGGTTACCGTGTTTGTTTCCATGCATGTAGAAGGGGAGAAAATCCATTTGATTGTGGCGGATAACGGTGTGGGCATTCCGGACGAGCTGGCCGGGAATCTGTTCCAGCCGTTTGTCACTGGCAACCGGGCCCGCACGACCGGTAAGGGCACCGGGCTGGGGCTGTCCATTACTCACCGGATTGTAGTAATGCATCAAGGTACCATTGAGCTAGTAAACCCACCCCATAAACCGTACCGGACCGAGTTCCGGATTCTCCTTAAAAAAGCAGAATAAAATGGGATACCCCGGAATCTTAAAAAAGGTTCCGGGGTTTTCTTTGCAAATCTTAAGGTTCCCTGAAGATGAGATAAAGATGAAGGTTTTATGATAGAGATGCAAACAACGAAAGGCGCTTGGACGAAAACGGACCAACGCCCTGACTTCTCTCTTTCAGGTGATCGTTATGAAACATGTACTGGACTATCTCGAAAACAGCATCCGGCAGTTCCCACACAAAGTTGCCGTGATCGACGAAAATGGCTGGTGTACCTATGAACAGTTGGGACAGGGCTGCCGGCAAATCGCTTCGTCTCTGGTGGGGCACATCCGCATAGGGGAACCGGTGGCAGTCCTGATGGAAAAAGGCATCCCGGCCCTGATGTCGTTTTGGGGGATTGTGTATGCCGGTGGGTTTTATGTGTTTTTAAACCCGGAACTGCCGGTGGCACGGCTCCGGCAAATGCAGCAGGTGTTAGGGGCCCGGCGGGTAATTACCGACAGAGCCCATGCGGAAACGGCCCAGGAACTTTTCGCAACGGAAGCGATTTGCTTTGTGGAAGAGTGCCGGGAAACGCCGGTACAGGAAGATGCGTTACAGGCGGTTAAAACCCGGATGATTGATACCGACCCGCTGTATGCCAACTTCACCTCCGGTTCCACGGGAACGCCCAAAGGCGTGGTGGTCAGCCACCGTTCGGTTTTGGACTTTATCGATGTATTTGCACCGCTCTTCCACATTACGGACAAGGACCGGATTGCCAACCAGGCCCCCTTTGATTTCGACGTGTCGGTCAAAGATATTTATTCGGCGGTGAAAACCGGTGCTACCTTGGTGATCGTCCCCAAAGCGCTGTTTTCCCGTCCGGTACAGTTGCTGGATTATTTGTGCGAAAACCGGGTGACTACCCTCATCTGGGCGGTATCGGCCCTGTGCCTGATCACTACCTTCCACGGGCTGGACTACCGGGTGCCGGAAACCGTACAGAAAGTGCTGTTTAGCGGCGAAGTCATGCCGGTAAAGCACCTGGCTAACTGGCGGAGCCATTTGCCCCACGCCATGTTCGTGAACCTATATGGCCCCACGGAAATCACTTGCAACTGCACCTACCATATTCTGCAGCCAGGGCGGGGGTATAAACACGGGATCCCCATTGGACAGGCGTTCCCCAACGAACATGTCTTCCTTTTAGATGAGCAAAATCAGCTGGTCACCCAGCCCGGCATGGAAGGGGAAATCTGTGTGCGGGGTACGGCCTTGGCGTTGGGGTATTTCAAAGCCCCGGAACAGACGGCGGCCGCATTTACACAAAACCCGCTGCAAACGTGGTATCCCGAACGCATATACCGTACCGGTGATTTGGGCCGGTATGGGGAAGGCGGTGACCTGTATTTTGCCGGCCGGAAGGATTTCCAAATCAAACATATGGGACACCGTATCGAACTGGAAGAAGTCGAACGGGCCGTGGCGGCACAGCCGGGGATTGAACGTTGCTGCTGTGTTTTCGATGAAAAGAAGCAGAAGCTCTTTGGCTTTTATATCGGGGACCGGGATAAAAAAGAACTGCACACGCAGTTGCGTCAGGTTTTGCCGGTATACATGGTGCCGGGAGCCCTATATCAAATGGAAAGCTTCCCGCTGACGAAAAACGGGAAAACAGACCGCAAGCTATTACTGGAAAGGAGGGGGCACGTATGACCGAAACGGCCATCAAAGCGTTATGCAAGCAGCATGCCACGCCCTTTTATGTACTGGAAGAGGACAAAGTAAAGGAGCGCGTGGCGTTTTTAAGAAGCCATCTGCCCAAAGACGTGGCCCTTTGTTATGCGGTAAAGGCCAACACCTTTCTGATTCCGGCGCTGATGACCCAAGTGGAACGCCTGGAAATCTGTTCCCCCGGGGAACTGGCGATTTGCCGCCGGGTGGGAGCCCCCATGGCGCAGTATGTCGTATCGGGGGTGCATAAAGAAGCCGGCGTCATCGAAGATCTTGTAAAAGAAGGAGTCGAAACGGGTACGCCCGCCGGGCTTTACACGGTGGAATCGAAAACACAGCTGGCCCTTTTACAGCAAGCAGCCGAAAAATACCACACCGTTTTGCCGGTGCTGCTGCGTTTGACCAGCGGCAACCAGTTTGGACTGGACGAAAGCGACGTGGAAGCCATCGTAGCGGAACGGAAAAACCGGCCGTCTCTGTCGATTCGGGGGATCCAATACTTTTCCGGGACCCAGAAAACATCGCTAAAGCGGTTAAAACGGGAACTGGACCGGCTGGATGATTTTCTGGAACGACTGAAGGATACCTACGGCTATGAAGCCGAAGAACTGGAATTCGGTCCCGGTTTGCCGGTGACATATTTTGCCGGCGATACCTTTGAAGAGGAACCTTTTTTACAGGGCTTTTCCGAACTACTGGAAAACTTGCGGTTTTCGGGGGCAATCACCCTGGAATTAGGGCGCAGTATGGCGGCAAGCTGTGGACAGTACGTAACCAAGGTGGTAGACGTTAAGCAAAACCGCGGCGAATCCTATGCGATTGTCGACGGCGGCATGCACCAGATCGTCTATTTTGGCCAGTCACTGGCCATGAAGCAGCCGGGTATCCATTTATATAGCGAGCATGAAGCGGAAGGGGACCACAAATGGAATATCTGCGGGTCCCTGTGTACGGCCAATGACATGCTCGTAAAGCAAATGCCCTTGCCCAATTTACACGTGGGGGATGTGCTGGCCTTTCAAAAAACAGGCGCTTACTGCTTAACCGAAGGGATCGCCTTGTTTTTAAGCCGCGATATTCCCAAAGTGTTATGGGTGCCGTCAAATGGTCCCGTTACCATTTTGCGGCATGCGATACAAACCGAAGCCATGAATACACCGATGATCAAAGAAGAAAAAGGAGAATGAACCATGGAAAGATTGATTCGTATTTTGGAAGACATTCAGCCCGAAGTAGATTACAGCACCTGCACCGATTTGGTGGACGGGCACTACCTGGATTCCCTTTCGATTATTTCGCTGGTGGCGGAACTGGAAGATGAATTCGACATCACGATCCCCACCGTGGAAATTATCACCGAAAACTTCAATTCGGCCGAGAGCCTGTGGAAAATGATTCTTCGCCTGCAAGAGGATGAATGACCATGTTTGCCATGAATTCCTACTTTTCTGTACAATACCTGGCGGTGCTCTTGCCGGTTACCGTGGTACTGTATGCCGTGATGCCGCAAAAAGCCCGCCGTGTGGTGCTGCTGCTGGCTAGCTATGCGTTTTTCTGGGCGGTCAGCGGCAAGCTGCTGGTGTATTTGCTGGCTTCGACCCTGTCGATTCACCTGTTGGGGCTGTGGCTTTCGCATTTACAGGAAAAAGGGGACCGTTATGTCAAAACCCTTCCCAAAGAAGCCCGCAAACCGGCAAAAGCCAAATCGTTGCGGAGACAGCGTGCGGTGATGGCGTTCGCGGTGGTTTTGCATGTGGGAATTCTGCTCACATTAAAGTACTCGCGGTTTTTTATCACCAATGTAAATGCGCTGTTCCAGTTTTTCCGCAGCCCGTTTATGTTGAGCGTACCGGCGTTTTTGCTGCCCATTGGGATTTCGTTTTACACCTTACAGGCCGTTTCGTACCTGTTTGATGTATACCGCCGGAAAATACCGGCCGACCACAATTTGCTGCGGCTAGCACTGTTTATGGGCTTTTTCCCCCAAATTATGGAAGGCCCGATTTGCCGGTATTCGGACACGGCGGCACAGCTGTGGGAAGTGCCATCCCTTTCCTGGCGCAACCTGACCTTTGGGCTGCAGCGAATCCTGTTCGGTGTGATGAAAAAAATGGTGGTGGCCGACCGGCTGAATATCTTGATTCAGAATGTGTTCACCAACTATGAAGCGTATGATGGATTTGTCACCGCCATCGCCGTGGTGTGCTACACCGTCCAGCTGTACATGGATTTCTCCGGTACCATGGATTTGGTCATTGGCACCGCCCAGATTTTTGGCGTGAAACTGCCGGAAAATTTCCAGCGGCCGTTCTTCTCCCATACCATATCGGAATTCTGGAAGCGCTGGCACATTACGCTGGGCACCTGGTTCAAGGATTACATTTTCTATCCGCTGAGCATGTCCAAACCCCTGAAAAAGCTCACGTCCCACGCCAGAAAACACCTGGGCAACCATTTTGGCCCGTTGATTTCCGGTTCCATCGCGCTGTTTTGTGTGTGGGTGTGCAATGGGTTGTGGCATGGCGCCGGATGGCACTACCTGTTCTTTGGCATGTATCATTTCGTGCTGATTTTGTGCGGCAGCTTATTTGAGCCGCTGGTAATCAAAGTGACCGGAATCCTGCATATCCGGCGGGATAGCGCAGCGTACCGGGGGATGCAGATTGTGCGTACGGGCCTATTAGTGTGCGTAGGTGAATTGTTTTTCCGGGCGGAAGGGCTCCGGGCCGGACTCATCATGTTCCAAAAAATGTTCACCGATTTCAGCTTGGCAGCCTTTGATGACCGTTCGCTCTTTACTATCGGGATGGACAAGTACGATTTTCTGATTGTCTTCCTTGTGATGGTGCTGATTTTCCTGATCAGCCTGCAGCAGGAAAAGGGGATTGTTCTGCGGGAAAGCATTGCGGCCCGGCCCTTGGCTATTCGCTTTGCCGTTTATTATGCGCTCATCCTGCTGATTGTGATCTTTGGGGCCTATGGGGCCGGTTATGTGCCGGTCGATCCGATTTATGCAGGGTTTTAAGGAGGAACTACCATGAAATATGTCAAACGAGGCGCCGCTGCCGTGCTCTTTTTCGTCGGCTTAGTAGGGCTGCTGTGGGCTTCTTCCTGGATTGTTACCCCCAAAAATAATATGAAAGAATTTGGCATGGAGGAAGTTTCGGCAAACGGCATACTGGGCGAAAAGGACAATACCATCGATGTGCTGGTATTGGGGGACAGCGAGTCTTACTCGGCCATTACGCCCATGCAGCTGTGGAAGGAGACCGGCTATACCGCGTATGTATGCGGTACCAGCGCCCAAACCTTGGATTATACCAACCGGCTGCTGCGCCGGGCCTTTGAAGATCAGACGCCCAAACTGGTTATTTTGGAAACCAATGCTATTTTCCGCAAGGTGGCGCTTTCCAAAGCTATGCTTTCCACGCTGGGCAATGTGTTGCCGGTATTTCAATATCATGACCGGTGGAAGGACCTCAACGAAAATGATTGGAAAGGGAATGTAAAATTTACCTGGACCAACGATTTGAAGGGGTACCGGTATAATGCAAACATCGTGCCCAGCAAGATAGTGGATTACATGGTGCCCACCAAAGATATAGCGAACATCCCGGAACTGAACCGGCAGTACGTGGAATCCATCAAAAATTACTGCGACGAACACGGTGCCAAATTGATCTTTTTAAGCACCCCCAGTACCATTAACTGGAATTATAAACGGCACAACGCAGTGGCGCAGCTGGCTGATGACTTGCAATGCGACTATGTCGACCTGAATTTGATGACAGAGGAAGTGCCCATTAACTGGCATACCGACACCCGTGATAAGGGGGACCATCTCAATCATGCCGGAGCTGTAAAGGTTACCCGGTACCTGGGCATCTATTTACAGAACCGCAAAGAACTGACCGATCACCGGGACGACCCGCATTACGCGAAATGGGATGATTCCCTGAAAAAATATGAAGCCAAGGTAAAAGCAAAATAACCGCGATTATATAAAGAACGCAAGAAAAGCGGCGCTCCCCTGGCCTGCAGGATAGACCTGCCAGGTTATCAGGGGAGCGCCGCTTTTGGTTGAAATATGGAGATTTAGAGGTTGGTGGCTTTTTGTTATCAATTTTTGCCGCAGCCGGAACCGTTATGGTGGCCGTGACCGCCGTTCACGTTTCCACTGCCGGTGCCATCGCATACACCATTGCCGTTTCCGTTCCCGGCGCCGGTGCCGTCACAGACGCCCGTGCCGTTGCCGGTGCCATCGCACACACCGTTGCCGTTGCCGTTCCCGGCACCGAGGCAAGAGCCGTCGCACACACCGGTACTGTTGCAGGAACCGTCACACACGCCGTTACCATACCCGTTCCCGGCGCCAAGGCAAGAGCCGTCGCAAATATCGGTGCTATTGCAGGATCCGTCACATGCGCCGTTGCCGTTCCCCGTACTGGAAACAGCAGCCGGTTCCGTATCGGCTGCTTCCTCTCGCATGCTCTGTCTCGCTTCCTGGAATTCGGCCAGACGGTCATTTTCCGCCGCAATTTCGCCGTAGGTCTTGCCGGTTTCGGCCCGCTCTTCCTGCACTTCTTCCAGCGTCATGCCGGTTACCCCGGCTGCGGCCTGGGCCGGCGTCTGGTACGAAGCCTCCGCAAAAGCCGGAATGGCAAACGCACAGCACACAAGCACAGCGGCTGCGGATACAAGCAAAATTTTTGATCGTTTCATCAATCATACTCCCTTTCTGAAGAATCCTGGTTTGGCAGAAGGGTTCAAAGTGGTTTCCCCCTATTGCATGTTTATCATACCGGGTACTTATGGCAAAAGTGTGTTTTTTTGCTTTTTTTGTTCCGGAACGAAAAAACTTTTGCTATACTTAATGCGAAGAAAGGGGTGGACGAACATGAAAATGCTCATTGCCGACGATAACCGGGCGATTGTGGATGTGCTCAAGCGGTATGCCGAGGACGAGGGGTTCCAGGTCATGACAGCCGAAGACGGGGAAACCGCCTTGGCTCTGTGCCAGGAGCAGACGTTTTCCATGATTTTATTAGATGTCATGATGCCGGGGCTCGACGGGTTTACCGTGTGCCGCCGGATCCGGGAACAATCCATGGTGCCGATTATTATGATCACGGCCCGGGGGGAAGACTACGAGCGGATCATGGGGCTGGAAATCGGCGCCGATGATTATATGGTCAAACCGTTTGTGCCCGCGGAAGTGATGGCCCGGGTCAAGGCGATTCTTCGCCGGGTGGATGGTGGCGCCAGCCGCAAGAAAAACATTCATACCTATGCCGGGCTGACGGTGGATCTGGATACGTTTTCGGCTTCCATCCAGGGGCAGGCGGTTCCTCTGACCAAAAAGGAAATCGAAATTCTGTGGATTTTGATGCGTCACCCGAACCAGGTTTTTACCCGGGACCATCTGCTCGACAGCGTGTGGGGATACGATTACGAGGGGGATATCCGCACGGTGGATTCCCATATCAAACGGCTGCGGGCCAAATTGGCCCATATCGCCCATCCCGAGTGGGACATTAAAACCGTGTGGGGGGTTGGCTACCGGTTCGAGGTGGACGCATGAAACAGCGTATTTCGAAACGACTGATCGGGTATTTTACCGGGACGCTCCTACTGTTTGCCGTGGTGATCGGCGCCGTATTCGCGGTGCTGTTTACCCAAACCATGGAACAGCATAACCGTGACGATTTGCAAAAACGGGCGGAAATGATCGCCGATACCCTGGCGGGCTTTTTGCAGGGGCAAACTTTTTCCAGTGGCCACGGGGAACATGGCCAGGGGGGCTATGGTGCCTTTTTAAATATGGTGGATACCATTGCCATGGGCGAAGTGTGGATGGTGGATCAATCCGGCAGCCTGATTACCGGCCATGACCAGGTGGTGCCGGCCCTGCCGCCCGATGGGGAAGTATTGGTGGAAAACGCTTGGCAAGGGGATGTGACATTCAGCACATCCTTTAGCGAAACGTTGGGCAGCCAGACGGTGACGGTCTGTGTGCCGGTTTGGGGCCAATCGGGGGATGTCATAGCGGCTGTGCTCTTGCACGCACCGGCTCAGGGCATGCAGCAAGCGAGGCAGGCGGGGCTGTGGATTTTGCTGCTCAGTACGGCGGTGGCGGCTTTACTGTCCGTTCCGGCGGCAATCCTGCTTTCCCGCCGGTTTACAAAACCCATCCGGCAAATCGGCGTGACCACAAAAAAGCTCGCAAGCGGCGAGTATGAAGAAAAGACCCATGTACACTCCCAGGATGAAATCGGGCAATTAGCCCGGGATGTGGACGCGCTGGCGCAAAAACTCCAGGCCGCCCGGGAACAGCAGGAGCGGCTGGAAAAAGAACGCCAGGCCTTTTATACCGATGTGTCCCATGAATTGCGCACACCGGTGACCGTCATGCGCGGGTCGTTGGAAGCGCTGCGGGACGGAAAGGTGGAAAAAGAAGGGGACATACAGGCGTATTATGACCGGCTGATTGCCGAAACGGCGTATATGCAGCATATGGTCAACGATTTGCTGGATTTTTCCCGGATGAAAAACCCAGATTACCAGCTGGACATGCAGCGGCTGAATTTGCCGGATGTGCTGTCCGATGCCGTGCGCAGCATGCGGCGGGTGGCGGATAAAAAGCAAATGACCATCACACTTCAAAATCCGTACCCTCTGTTGGCGGTGACAGGCAGTTATGAAAAAGTACGGCAGCTCTTTTTGATCTTGCTGGATAACGCTGTCAAATTTTCGCCGCCCCACAGCCAGGTGGATGTCAGTTTGCAGCCGGACGGGGACGCTTATCAGGTGCGGGTGCAGGATCACGGCCCGGGCATCGATGAAAAAGACCTGCCCCATATTTTTGAACGGTTTTACCGGGAAAAGTCCGGCCAAAATGCCGGCGGTACCGGGATTGGGCTGGCGATTGCCTACCAAATTGCCCAGCGGCACGGGTTTGTGCTGTCCGCCGAAAGCCGGAAAGGGGAAGGGGCCTGTTTTATCTGCCGGGTTCAGCCGGATGAAAAAGACGATCAACCCATGGAAAAGGAGCCGGAAGCATGATAGTAGACAGCGAAAAAAAGAACCTGCTTTTCTTGATGGCCTCCCCGCACCCCAAGGGGACCACCCGGCAGCTGGCCGTTGCTTTTTTGGAGCCTCTGCGCCGCAGCGGCCGGTGGCAGGAACACACGATTTTTCTGTATGACCAGCCGCCGCACCCCTGCACAGCGTGCGGATTGTGCCGGGAACAAAACGGCTGCCGGTGGCACGATTTAGATGAATTCGACGCCCGCTTGCGGGAGAGCGATTTGCTCCTTATCGCCAGCCCGATTTATAATTTGTCATTTCCGGCTCCCATGAAGGCCCTGTTAGACCGCTGCCAGCGGTATTTTGAAGCGCGGTTTGCCCGGGGGGAAAAACCGTGCATCCCAAAAGGGCGCAAAGCCGTGCTGCTGCTAACGCGGGGGTCCGGGGATGCTAGGGGCGATGAAATCTGCCGGCAGCAGCTCAGCCAGAGCTTTTCGGTGATGCACACCGAGCTAACCGGTGTCTGTGTGTGGGGGCATACGGACAAAGGGCCGGACGGCTATGAGGAAGCGGCCGAAAAGGCCCGTGCAATGGCCCTTGCTATCGAAAAAGATTTGTGGTAATATATAGAATAGCATTTTTATGGGAGGCTGAATTTATGTCAGGCCATTCGAAGTGGAATAATATTAAAAGAAAGAAAGAAAAGACCGACGGCGCCAAGGCAAAGATCTTCACGAAGATCGGCCGTGAACTGGCTGTAGCCGTCAAACAGGGCGGTGGCCCCGATCCGGCCAGCAACTCCAAGCTGAAGGATTGCATTGCAAAAGCCAAGGCAGCCAACGTGCCCAACGACAACATCGAACGGATTATTAAGAAAGCAGCCGGCGACGGCAATGCCGATAATTACGAAGCCATCACCTACGAAGGATACGGCCCCAACGGGGTAGCGGTTATCGTCGAAACGCTGACGGACAACCGCAACCGCACGGCGGCGGATGTGCGCCATTTCTTCGATAAATTCGGCGGCAACCTGGGTACCACCGGGTGCGTAGGCTTTTTGTTTGAACAAAAAGGCGTGCTGGTGATCGACCGGGAAGGCCTTGATGAAGATACCGTGATGGAAGACGCCCTGGAAGCCGGTGCGTCGGATTTCCGTGCGGATGACGACGTGTTTGAAATTTACACGGAACCCGATGATTTTTCGGGCGTGCTGGATGATCTGCAGGCCAAAAAGTACGAATTTGAAACGGCCGAAGTGCAGATGGTCCCCAGTACGTACACGGCTCTTCCTTCGGAAGAAGCCTGTGTGAAAATGCAGAAGCTGCTCGATGCGCTGGAAGATGACGACGACGTACAGAACGTCTGGCACAACTGGGATGCGCCCGAAACGGACGACGAAGAATAACAAAAGCGCCGGCCTTCCGCACAATTTGTAACCGGAGGAATAAGCATGACCAAAGAAACCATCTGTGTAAACTGCATGGAAGATACGGGCGGAGCCCAAATTTGCCCGCATTGCGGTTTTAACCGGCAGGAACCCCAGAAACCCCATGCTCTACCGTACCGTACGGTATTGCAGGGTCGGTATCTGGTGGGACGGGCCATGGAGGAAAACGGGGAAGGAATCCGTTATACCGGTATGGATTTGACGGAAAATACCCGGGTCCTGATCCGGGAATTTTTCCCCGAAACCCTGGCCCAGCGAGCCGAAAACGGAACCGATGCACAGGTCATGGGCGGAAGCGAAGTGCTGTTTAACGAAACCATCGCCCAGTTTTTGAGTGACAGCCGCGAACTGGCGCACCGGCGGGAACTGTCGGCGGTTTTTCCGGTTTACGATATTTTTGAAGAAAACGGGACGGCTTACACAGTGTTGGAAGGAATCAATGGGGTGACCCTGCGGTCTTTCATCGAAGAGAGCGGCGGCCGCCTGTCTTGGGAAACGGCCCGGCCGCTGTTTATGCCGGTATTAAACGCATTAAGCCAGCTGCATGCCGCGGGATTAAGCCATTTAGGGATTTCCCCCGATACCTTGTATGTGGTGGAAGGGGGCAAAATGAAGCTGGGCGGTTTCTGCATTCGTGCGGTACGCCGCATGGGCGGCGATTTGCCGCCGGATTTAGTGGCGGGCTGCGCGGCGCTGGAACAGTATGTGGCCGACTTCCCCTTGGGAGAACCGACAGATGTGTACGGATTTGCCGCCACGCTGTTTTTCGCCCTGACGGGCACGCTGCCCAAAGACTCCTTGCAGCGGCGGGGTGATCCGCGGCTGCTGATTCCCAGCAGCATTGTGCGTTCGCTGCCGCAGCATGTGATTTCGGCACTGGCCAATGCCTTGCAGGTAGCACCGGAACGCCGTACGCCTACGTTTGAACGGATGCGGGCGGAATTGTCGGCGGCGCCTACCGCGCAGACGCCGGTGGTGAAAACGCCGGAAAGTTCCCCGTCGATTACCCGGTTGCCCCCGGTAAACGATAAGGAAAAACACCAGTGGCCGGCGTGGGCGACCTTTTTGCTCACCTTTGTTATCTCCATGCTGGTACTGTTTGGCGGGTACGCCATTTGGAATTCCTTGCAACCGGCCGAAACCGAAAAGAATGAGAGTAGCGAAGTTTCCTCCCTGGTGAGCGAACCGGAAGTGAGCGTTACAGAAGAAAGCCAGCTGGAAAGCGAAGTTTCTTCTCTTTCGGAAAACCAGATGCCGGCGCCCAATGTGGTGGGGAAGGATTATGAATCCCTGGCCGAAAGTACCGGTGGGGAGTATACGGTCATGCTGTCGGGGTATGAATTCAGCGATGAGGTAGAGGAAGGCCAGATCATTTCCCAGTCACCGCTGGCGGGTGACCCGCTGGAAAAAGGCGGCGTGATTGTGGTTGTCGTCAGCCAGGGCTCGCAAAAGCGCACGTTACCCGGGGTGTCCGGCGATACGTTGGCGACGGCTTGCCAAAAACTGACCGAAGCCGGTTTTGTGCCGGTGGCCAGCGAGGAATACAGTGATTCCGTGCCGGAGGGCAGCGTGATTGGATATGCGAACAATGAATCCGGCGATACACTGGACTACGGTTCGCAGGTGACGATCCGCGTCAGCCTTGGCAAAGATCCGTCCGCCGGGCGATAAGGCCGGGCCAAGAACCGGTTGTTTAAAAAGAATCAAAAATGGAAAAGTCTCTTTTTCCCGAAGACTGAACTGCACCCCATTTGTTAGACAGTATGGTATACTGGATAACAAGTGGGGTGT
>CAKNOA010000032.1 GCA_930990065.1 uncultured Clostridia bacterium
TATTCCTGCACCAGGGGCTCTTTTTGTACTGTCTGCACAATCTGGGGCAGTTCAATATCGTACCAGGCCGGGGGCCTTTTGTTTTTTCTTAAAATCCCGGTTAGCTGCCGGCTACCGTCAGCTGGCGCACCAGCAGGCTGGGGGCGCCGTAGCGGGAAACGCCGGGTATGGAGAAGGTGAGGTCGTTTCCTACATCGGTGACATCTTTGAGCAGGTCCATAAAGGAACCGGCCACCGTGATCCGATCGACCGCCCGGGTGATGACGCCGTTTTCCACTAGGAAGCCGGAGGAGAGCAGCGAAAAACTGCCCGAAACCGCGTTGACACCGGCGTGGATCCCGGTCATATCCGTGATGATCAGCCCGTTACCCAGTTTTTTCACCAGCTGGTCGAAAGAATCCGTACCGGGGGTGATAAACAGGTTGGTGGGGGCTACCGTTACGGGAGAAGCGGCCCCTGCCCGGCGGCCGTTGCCGGTCGAAACCGCGCCGGGTTCTTTGGCAGCCGTTTTCAGGTTGTGCAGGAAACCGGTGAGCGTACCGTTTTGGATCAGCACCGTCTTTTGGGACGGGGTGCCTTCGTCGTCGAACGTCATGGGCATACCGGGTTCAAACGGATCATCCACCAGCGTGATCAGCGGCGAAGCCACCATCGTTTGCCGGCTGTCCTTCAGGGGCGACAACCCCTTTTGCACCTGGTCGGCGCTGAAGATCGGCGCAAATGCCTGTAATAGGGTCGAAACGGCTTCCCCGTGCAGCAAAATATGGGTTTTGCCCGGAGCTACCGGCTGGGCGCCCAACCGGGCGGTGGATTTCTTCACCGCTTCATCGGCCAGGGCCGCCGTGTCGGTGCTGCCGCAGGAAAACGCGTAGGCATCCTGTACCTCATCACCCCGGCGTACAATAGGAGAAACCAGCATGATGGAAGAATGGTGGGTTTCTTCGGCGCACAGCCCCAGGGTGTTGTGCAGGGAGATTTTCTTCTTTCCGACTTCCAGCGCGCAGGTGCTGCAACGGTCCACCGGTTCGCCGTGGGCCAGGGTTTCTTTTTCCAGCTGCATGGCAAGCTGGATGCGGTCGCTGTCAGAAAGGGCCATGAGCGGGTCTTCGGCAGTGGGCAAAGCCGCGTATGTTTGCGGGCCTTGCATGGGATGCTCGCCGGTATTTTCCACGCTGCGCGCGTTATCCATGGCATGTTGGACCAGCGATGCGGCATCGTCCATGGATTCGGTATAGGCGTAGCCATCTTTGCCGTCTACTTGTACCCGCAAGCCAATGCCCAGAGTGCGGCTGACTTCATACTGGTCGATTTCTTGGGACAGGATGTTGACCGAAAAGTTTTCCCCTTCGGTTTTGTACGTTTCGGCTGCGGTGCAGCCGTTTTCCAGCGCCAGGCGGAAGACCTCCTGACGGAATGCTTCATAGGTGCTCATTTAATAGCGTCCCCCTTTCCTCCTACGGTCATGGACGAAACGCGGATGCGCGGCTGACCGATATTCACCGGCACCCCGCCGGATTCCGAACCGCACACACCCTGCATCATCCACATATTGGGCCCGACCCGGTCAATCTTCATCAGCACATCGCTGCCTTTACCCACCAGGGTGGCGCCGCGCACGGGGGTGAGGATTTTTCCGTCGCGGATCCAGTAGCCCTCATTCACGGCAAAGTTAAATTCCCCGGTCAGCGGGTTGACCGAACCGCCGCCCAGGCTCTTTGCGTACAGGCCTTCTTTGACCCCGGCGATCATTTCATCGGGATCATCGGTGCCCGGGGCCAGGAACGTGCAGGTCATCCGGGACGTGGGGGCATAGGTGTAGCTTTCCCGCCGGCTGCTGCCGGTCAGGGGATGGGGCACCCGGCGGGCGTTGGCGCGGTCGTACATATACGTTTTCAAAATGCCGTTTTCGATCAGTACGTTGCGCTGGGCCGGTACGCCTTCGTCGTCCATGCCGTGCAGGCAGCCCCATTCGCCGTCGAGGGTGCCGTCGTCAATGGCGGTGACGCAGGAAGAGGCGATCTGTTTGCCCAGGCAACCGGCAAATTCCGAATTGCCCTTGGCTACGCTGGTGGCTTCCAGGGAATGCCCGCAGGCCTCGTGGAAAATCACGCCGCCAAACCCGCCGTCGATGACCACCGGGAACGTACCGGCCGGGCATTCGACGGCATGCAGCATGGTAACGGCCTGTTTTGCCGCCGTATGGCCCAGTTCTTCCAGGTTTAGGGTGTCATACACATCGAACCCGCGGCCAAAGCCCGGGCCGATATACCCCGTTTGGGTTTCGCCGTTGGCCGAAGCCACCGCCGTGACCATCACGCGGGTATAGGGGCGGCGGGTGGAAGCCCACAGCCCTTCGCTGTTGATGACCCACACCTTCTGTTCGTTATCGAGGTACCGGCACTGTACCTGCACGATTTCTTCGCTTTCCTGCCGGGCCGCCTGGTACATGCGCCGCAGTAGGTTGATACGCATGGCGTTATTGACCCCTTCAAACCCGGGGGTACCGTCGTCATAGGAATGGGGGGCAAAGTCCGGTATCGTAGCCGGCTGTTCCCGTTTGCCCGGGAATGCCGCCGCGGCCGAACGGGCCGTTGCGAGCAGTGCGTCTTCACTCAGGTCGGCGGTGTACGCATACGACCGGCGGGCGCCGCACAGTACCCGTACCCCTACCCCGCGGGAGTGGGTATAGGAGGCGTTTTCCACGCCTTCCTGGTTCAGGGAAATGGTGGTTCCCTTCGTATCTTCGCAGAAAAGTTCGGCAAAATCCCCGCCGGTGGACAGGGCTTCGCTCAAAATTTTTCTGGCAAGCTCTTGTGTGAGCAAAAGAATCTCTCCTTTCTAAACATAGCAAATAAAGGCCTTTTTAAAAACCTTCTTTGTTACTATAACACAACACTGGATGGGTGTAAAGATTTCAAAGAGAGGATATGAAAAGACATTGACAAACTGCCGCGCCCCTTTTTATAATGAGAAAAAATTCCGGGTTTGGCCGGAACCTAGTGGCATAGGGAAGGAGACATCAGCATGAAACAACTTACCGGTTTTCAGCGTGGCATCAACCTGGGCGGATGGCTGTCCCAGTGTACGCCAACAAAAGAACACTACGACACCTTTATCACCGAGCAGGACCTGCGCACCATTGCGTCCTGGGGGCTCGATCATGTGCGGCTGCCCATTGATTACGTATTGGTGGAACAGGAAGACGGCACCCCGCGGGAAGAAGGGTACCGGTACATCGAAACGTGTATCAAGTGGTGCCGTACATATGGGCTGCACATGATTTTGGATGTACACAATACAGCGGGGTACAGCTTTGCCGACCCGGACAGTTCGGTTCGCTTTTTTTCCGATGAGGGGCTGCGGCAGCGTTTCCGGCAACTATGGGAACGGCTGGCCCGCCGGTTTTCTCCCTACAAAGAGACCGTTTTATTCGAATTGCTCAACGAAATCGTCGACCCAAAGGTATATGAAGACTGGAACCAGCTGGCCTGCGAAACGATCGAGACCATCCGAAACATCGATGAGGATGTACCGGTGATGTTCGGCGGCGTGGGGTATAACAGCGTGTCGGCGGTGCCTTTGCTGCGGCGCCCGAAAGGGGACAACATTGCCTATACGTTCCACTGCTATGAACCCATCCTCTTTACCCACCAGGGGGCCCCGTTTACAAAGGGGATGCCCGAATCCCTGCGCATCGGTTATCCGCGCCCCATGGAAGAGTATGTGGAAAAAACAAAGCAATATCTGGACCCGTTGACCCTGCAAAATCTGGGAGACCTGGCCGGATGGAAAGGGCTTTGCAATCCGGACTTCTTTTCCACCTATTTCCGCCAGGCGGTGGAAAAAGCGGAAGCCGACGGCGTAGCGCTGTACTGCGGGGAATACGGGGTCATCGACCGCACGGCGCCGGACAGTGTGGTAAACTGGTATAGGGATATCCACACAGCTTTCGAAAAAGAGGGTATCGGTAGGGCTGCCTGGACATACCGGCAAATGGATTTTGGCATCACGGATCCGCACTATGATGCAGTGCGCGGTGAATTGCTGACACTCCTTTAATCAACAAAAGAAGAAAGAAACACAGCCGCCTGTTTTGTAGAGCAGGCGGCTGTGTTATTTCATAAAGGGAAATCAGAGCGACGCATCCTTATAGTGGTGCGCTTCTTCCAGCATCATATCCTTTACCTTCATCAGGCGGATTTGGGTGCTGCGCTCGTTTTCATCCAGTTTCATGGTGATATATTTAATGCTTTCCTGGGTTTGGGGGATTACCACATGTTCCAGCGCGTTGACACGGCGGCGGGTCTTTTCGATTTCCGCGGCCATCAGCTGGCAGGATTTTTCCACTTCGGCCAACCGCAGCAGGTCCGGCAG
Organism: uncultured Clostridia bacterium; assembly: GCA_930990065.1. Classification (GTDB taxonomy): domain Bacteria; phylum Bacillota; class Clostridia; order Oscillospirales; family Acutalibacteraceae; genus Heritagella; species Heritagella caecorum. Next base: position 4,375 of record CAKNOA010000032.1, read on the forward strand.
GCACGCCGCTAACGATTGCACGGCGTCATCCAGATCGCTGGACGTAAACGCAAAGCCATAACTGAACATGTCGTTGGTGTCGGGGGTGCGGGTTGTCACATGAAAAACGGGCACTTCCACGCTCATCACATTGCGCACGCCGGTTTCAATTTGGATTTCCTGTTTGGGGGCTAGCATGGCCGTGTTCAGGGCTTCTTCCTGCATGCCGGCGCGGGCCAGCATAAAATTCTGGTTGGCACTGTGCAAAGCCTTTTCGGTCTTCTCGCGCAGGGCCTTGTTTTCCCGCACCAGTTCCAAAAATTGGCGCATCAGTTCGTCCCGCTTGTCTTTGAGCAGTTTGTGTCCCCGCAGGGCCGTCTGCAATTTGCGTTTCAGCCGGGTCAGCTCCATACGGGTGGGATTTACATGAGTGGCGGCCACGGGCATTCACCTCTTTTCAAAAGCCGGGCGGCATCAGGCCCCATAGTATTGATCCAGGTACTCGTCCTTAATTCGTTTCAGTTCGCTGCGCGGCAGAATCGAGAGAAGTTTCCAGCCGATCGACAGGGTCTCTTCAATATCCCGGTTGGTTTCGTATCCCTGGGACACATACTCGTTTTCAAACGCATCGGCGAATTTCGCGTACAGCTTATCGATGTCCGTCAAAGCGGCTTCGCCCAGCACCGTCATCAGTTCTTTCGCCTGTTTGCCGGTGGCATAGGCGGCGAACAGCTGGTTCATGGTGTTGGCGTGGTCCGCCCGCGTTTTGCCTTCCCCAATGCCCTTGTCTTTCAGACGCGACAGGCTGGGCAGTACGTCGATAGGGGGCGTGATGCCTTTGCGGTACAGTTCCCGGCTGAGGATGATCTGGCCTTCGGTGATATACCCGGTCAGGTCGGGGATGGGGTGGGTTTTGTCGTCTTCCGGCATGGTCAAAATGGGGATCAGGGTAATGGAGCCGGTTTTCCCCTTCTGGCGGCCGGCCCGTTCGTACAAAGACGCTAAGTCCGTGTACATATATCCGGGGTAGCCACGGCGGCCGGGTACTTCTTTCCGGGCGGCGGATACTTCACGCAGGGCGTCGGCGTAGTTGGTAATGTCGGTCAAAATGACCAGCACGTGCATGTTCTTTTCAAAAGCCAGGTATTCCGCGGCCGTCAAGGCCATGCGGGGCGTGGCAATTCGTTCAATGGCCGGGTCGTTGGCCAGGTTGATAAACGTGACCGTACGGTCAATAGCGCCGGTTTTGCGAAAACTTTCGATAAAGAAGTTGGATTCTTCAAACGTAATCCCAATGGCGGCGAACACCACTACAAAGGGGTCGTTGGTGCCGCGCACTTTGGCCTGCCGGGCAATCTGCGCCGCCAAATTGGCGTGGGGCAGGCCGCTGGCCGAAAAGATGGGCAGTTTCTGCCCCCGGACCAGGGTGTTCAGGCCGTCAATGGCCGACACGCCCGTTTGAATAAATTCCTGGGGGTAGTTGCGGGCTGCCGGGTTCATGGGCAGGCCGTTGATATCCAGCCGCTTTTCCGGCAAAATTTCCGGGCCGCCGTCAATGGGGCGCCCTAGGCCGTCGAATACCCGGCCCAGCATGTCTTCCGACACGCCCAGTTCCATGCTGCGTCCCAGAAAACGCACTTTGCTGTTTGTCAGGTTGATACCGGTGGAGCTTTCAAACAACTGAACCAGCGCATCGCCGCCGTTGATTTCCAGTACTTTACAGCGGCGGGTTTCGCCGTTGCTCAGTTCGATTTCGCCCAGTTCATTGTAAGTTACATGTTCCACATGGCGCACCAGCATCAGAGGACCGGCGATTTCCTGTATGGTACGGTATTCCTTTGGCATCAGAACTCCTCCTTTTGCCGTGCTTGTTCGATTTGGTCGGACAGCTCCCGCCCGATTTGATCATATTCTGCCTGCAAACGGCCATCGGGCACATACTTAAACCGGCCGATTTTTTCGCGGACAGGGAGTTTCACGAGATCCTCCACCGATACGCCTTGTTCCAGCGCCTTGACGCCTTGATCGTAATATAGCAGCATCAGCTGCATCATCATGTGCTGTTTCGTAAGCGGCGTGTAGGTATCCACTTCGTGGAAGGCGTCCTGGTGCAAGAAGTCTTCGCGGATGGAGCGGGCCGCTTCCAGCTTTAACCGGTCGGGCGCCGACAGGGCGTCCATGCCCACCAGCTGGACGATTTCCTGCAGTTCCGCTTCTTCCTGCAACAGCCGCATGAGCCTCGCCCGCAAAGCCATCCAGTCGCCCCCGGCATTTTGGTTAAACCAGTCGCCCATGGAATCGACATAAAGGGAATAACTATTCAGCCAGTTGATGGCGGGGAAATGGCGTTTATAGGCAAGCTGGGAGTCAAGGCTCCAGAACACTTTCACAATCCGAAGGGTGGCCTGGGAAACAGGTTCCGAAATATCACCGCCGGGAGGCGACACAGCGCCGATGACCGACAACGCGCCTTCCCGCCCTTCGCTGCCAAGGGCCACCACATGGCCCGCCCGTTCATAGAACTGCGCCAGGCGGCTCCCGAGGTACGCGGGGTAGCCTTCTTCGCCGGGCATTTCTTCCAACCGGCCGGACATTTCCCGCAGCGCTTCGGCCCAACGGGAGGTGGAGTCGGCCATGAGGGCCACGGAATAGCCCATATCGCGGAAGTATTCGGCAATGGTAATGCCGGTATAGATCGAAGCTTCCCGGGCGGCTACAGGCATGTCGGAGGTGTTGGCGATGAGCACCGTGCGTTTCATCAAAGAATAGCCGGTTTTGGGGTCGATCAGTTCGGGGAATTCGTTGAGTACGTCGGTCATTTCGTTGCCGCGTTCCCCGCAGCCGATATATACCACGATATCCGCTTCGGCCCATTTGGCCAGCTGGTGCTGTACCACGGTTTTGCCGCTGCCGAAGGGCCCGGGCACGGCGGCCACGCCGCCTTTGGCGATGGGGAACAGGGTATCGATGACCCGCTGCCCGGTAATCAGGGGCTTATCGGGGGCCAGTTTGCGCTGGTACGGGCGGCCCCGGCGTACAGGCCAGCGCTGCATGAGCGTTAGCTCCATGGTGCCGCCGTTACTCAAATTCAGTTTCCCCACCGGGTCAGTGACGGTGTAATCCCCTTCCTCAATGGAAGCGATGGTGCCGAACACATCGGGGGGCACCATGATCTTTTGGGTGACGACTTCCGTTTCCTGTACGGTGCCGAGCACATCACCGCCGCGCACGGTGTCGCCGGGCTTCACACAGGGGACAAAATGCCAGATGAGTTCCCGTTTTAAGGACGGCACTTCCACGCCCCGCTGCAAGTTATTGCCCGAAATTTTCATAATATCGTCCAGCGGGCGCTGAATCCCGTCGTAAATGCTGCCGATCAGGCCGGGCCCCAGTTCCACGCTCATAGGCGCGCCGGTGCTTTCCACGGGTTCCCCCGGCCCCAGGCCGGACGTTTCTTCGTACACCTGAATGGAAGCCTCATCGCCGTGCATTTCAATAATTTCGCCGATCAACCGCTGGCGGCTTACACGTACCACGTCAAACATGTTGGCGTCGCGCATGCCTTCTGCAATTACCAGCGGACCGGCCACTTTTTTGATGGTGCCACTGCTCATAGTCAAAACCATGATCCGCTTTCCTCCCCACAGGGTGGCAAAGGATTCTTCCTTTCTTTCGAACTTTTGTCACAAAATCAGTGAGCGGCCAGTCTTAGCCGTTCTTGTCGTTAAAGATAATATCGGAGCCGACGGCCTGTTCCACCGAACGTTTTACATGGCGCAGCCCCAGCCCCGTGTTGCCGCTGACCCCGGGAATGGGGATAATGGCGGGCAGCGGAGCCGTGCGGTACCGGGCGATTTCACTTTCCAGTGTTTCGGCCAGCGCTTCGGTGATATAAATCACCGCATAGCTGTCTTCGCACAAACGCCGGAACAGGTGGGCCGTTTCGCTGGGGTCATCCCCCGTGGGCCATACGTCCAGCCCCAGCGCGGCAAACCCGTAAATGCTGTCGTAGTCTCCGATTACAGCTGCTTTATACATATAGTTCCCTCAGCCTTTCCTGAATCAGGCGGTCATCCATCCGGTGGCGTTTCCCGGCGAGCAAAACCCGTACATTGCCCATTTCGTTCTGCCGCGCCAAGATATAAGCAATCAGCGGCCCTAAGGAAAAGGACTCGTATTTTTGGGTACGGATTAGTTCCATCAGCCGGTCGTCGCACCATTTTTCAAACTGGGTCATCGATTCCCGTAGCGCGTCGGCTGCTTCGGCATACGGCGTAAAGGCCAGGTACGAAAGCAAATCGTCCCGCCCTTTTAGGGCCGCGGTGCACAGCGACTCCAGGGAAAGCGTGCGGCAGGGGGTCAGCGCTTCCAGTAAAAACGCACGATTTTTGCCCGTTTTTTGGCAGCGTACCGCCACCCGGATATTCGCAAGAGCGGTGACCATTTCGGCGTAATCGGATAGCAGCGGACAGTCGCTTTTCTCACCGGCCTGTTGGATGGCGAGTAGGCACGCCCGGTCAAGTAGCACATCGCACCGCTGGCCGTCCCGGTTTTGCAATAAAACTTGCGCCGCTTGGCGGCCCGGTTCCGATAAAAACGGGGGCAAAAGCGAAAAATCGTTTTTCTCCACCGCTTCCCGCATCAGGGCGGGGTCTACGGTGCCGCCGGTCATATAAATATGGGGCGGGGCCGTTTTCGTCAGCACGCTTTTGATGGCCGCTTTCAGGTTGTTAAAATCCGCCGGCAGCCGCACCACATCGAAGACGGAAAGGTCGGGGGCCAGTTCCCCCACAAACTGCCACAGGCGGGCGTTTTCTTCGGGCAGAAGGTCTTCTGCCGAAAGGGGAACACCGGCATCTTTGCCCCAACCCTTGTCCTGCAACACACGCAGGCATTCTTCTTCGGTTTTGCACTGCATCAGCCGGTCAAAATCCAATCGGGTGAGCAAGTCCGTTTCCCGGCAGCGCACCCGCGAAACGGCATAGGTATACGTTTCCTTCATCCGGCCATTCTCCTTTCTTTCCCTTTTCTTCATAACCCAAAGGGGGGACCATCAGGCAAACAGCATTTGCTGTACCGTGTCCTGCAGTACGTCATGCTGCGCCCGGAACAGGGCGCGGAACGTGCAGTTTTCTTCGATGCCCTGGTACAAAAGGAAAAAGCCGTCCTGGGCCTGCGAATCCGGCTGAGGCTGCAGGGTAAGGGAAGCGCCCCCAGGTAGGGCCGCTTTTACCTGCTGCATGAAGTCTTTCGGCAGCCGCGTCATATCTTTGGGTCCCAGCACCAGCACCCCGTCGCCGGGTTGCGCATAGCGGTGGATCAGCCGGTACAAAACCGAAAAATAGTCATCGTCCGGCAGTTGGCACAACGTATCCTGAGCCTTATCAATCATTTGCTGAATGATCGTTTGCTTTTGCGTCAGCATCGCCCGGCGGCGGGCAAGGCCGGCGGCCGAATCCGCCCGGGCTTTCGCTTCTTCCTGCAAGCGGGCTTTGCGCTGTTCCGATTCCCGGCGCAGCGTTTCTTCTTGGCTTTTTGCTTCTTGTTCCACTTCCCTGGCTTTTTGCCGATACTCCTGCCGGATGGTTTCACAGGTTTCAAGGGTTTCCTGTTCAATGGCGTGCAAAATCGTATCTAACCCTGTCATGCCAAAGCACACCTCCCCCCGTGTTTACAGAGCAATTTTGCCGATATTCGCGACGCACAGGATCGAAATCAGCAGCGCCAGCACGGCGTAGGTTTCGACCATGGCGGGGAAGATCATGGCTTTGGCGAACTGGTCGGGGCGCTTCGCCAGCATTTGAATGCCGGATACGGACGCTTTCGCTTGCCATTTGGCGGAAATCAGCCCGGCAAAGCCCATCAGCGAACCGGCGAACAGGTACATCAGCCCCTGGGCAAAGGAAACGTCCACCGGGCTGCCCAGCACGCCAATGTTTGACAGCGTCAAAAACGCGATCAGCAAACCGTAAATGCCCTGGGTACCAGGCAGCAGCTGCATGATCAGCACTTTGCCGAATTTCCCCGGATCTTCCGTGACGACACCGGCAGCGGCCTGACCGGCCATGCCGACACCCGTAGCCGAACCAATCCCGGCCAGCAGCGCGGCCAGTACAGCACCCAGAACAGCAAGGGGCAGACCCAACGTGTTGATATCCATAGTTAATGTTCCTCCTTAATGGTGAAAAATTGGGTTTTGAGTGAAAAGGGGGAGAATTTTTGTCCGCCGCCCTCATAAAACTTGCCAAAGAATTCGACGTATTGCAGACGGTTGGTGTGCACATAGGCCCCCATCAGGTTGATGGCAATGTTCAGGCTGTGGCCAATCACAAAGACCACCAGGAAGAAGATGGCGCCCACAATACCGCCGCCCGCCATGGCGCCCATCTGGTTAAACACACTGGCGATGACGCCGGTGGCGAGGCCCAGCGCCAATAGCCGGGAATAAGACAGAATGTCGCTCAGCCAGCTGGAAATACCGTAAAGGCCGTAGAGGCCTTTGAGCAGCCGTTTGCCAATGCTGCGGCTGGACCGGCCGGCGGTGGCGATAATGCCCACAGCACCGATCACGGCTAAAATGGCGCCCACATTGCCCACCATAGCGGGCAGCATGAAGGTTAACGTCAGCATGCTGGTGACCAGCGGGGTCGAGAGCATATAAATAATCAGCCCGCCGACCAGCAGATACCAGAATACCACATCGTAAATGGCGTCGAGCCATTTCTTCTGTTTTATGAGCTGATAGAACTGCACGCCGAGTCCTGTAAACAGGTGAATGACGCCCAGCAGCAGCGAAAAGACCAGGAGCAGCATGGGGTTATTTACGGGGTTAAACCATACGGGTTCCAAGGTAAAATCGGAATGGAAAAAGGTCTGCGCAATCACCGTGACCGCGTCGCCAAAGTACCCGCCGAACATCACGCCCCAGAACATGGTGGAAATCCCGCTGTACAAAAACATGGTCAGCGATTTTTTCATACCGCTTTCCATGGTATGGCGGAATTTATGAAGCACAATCCCGCACCCCAGTACCATAATCAGCCCGTAACACGCGTCGGAGAGCATCATGCCAAACAGCACATAGTAGAAAATCGCCATCACGGAACAGGGGTCCACTTCGCCCCGTGCCGGCAGGGCGTAGCCTTCCAGCACCGGCTCCACCGGGGAAGAGAAGCGGCCGTTTTGTAAGCGGACGGGCACATCCTCTTTTTCACCGGGGGCGAACAGCTCCACAAAGGCGCCATAGGACCCTTCCAGCTCCGCTTTCAGGGCGGGGGCGTCTTTTTCGGCGATAAAGCCGGTAATCACAAACGTGTGGCGGCTTTGCATCAGTTGCCCCAATACCGCGTACTTTTCGGTGCGCATGGTAAAGTAATCGCTCAAAAACCGGAAGTCGTCGGTTTTGGAAGCAAACGACAGGATTTCCTTTTCGTCTTGCCGGATGAGCGCCTCAGCTTCCTTTACACGGGCCTGCAGCTGCTCACGGCGTTCTTGTGGGGGCACTTTGGAAGGATTGGCCGGGTAGGAAAATCCCAGCGCACGCAAGGCGTTTTCCATGGTTTCCCCCTGGCATTTGCGGCACATCAGGAACACACAGGTCTGCTGGTTTTGGCAGCTGATGATTTCGCAAACCGGCACGTCCAAATTCGGGTTCTGTTGTGCCAGTGCCTGTTTCAGTTCTTCTTCGGTCCACTCCTGGGGGAATGACCCGATAAACACCCTGGTGCTGCGGGTTTCTTTTACCCGCATGGAAACATCCAGCCCGTACCACGGCATTAGGGCATCCAGCTGGGTTTGCAGCCGGGTGATTTCCGCCCGCTGGTCGGTGATCTCTTTTTTCAGCAGCACAATCCGGGAAGCCGCTTTGAGGACCTCTTCCTGCTTTTGCACGCCCTGTTCATATTGCGTTAGCGTTAGCGCCCGGCGGCCTTCCAGTTTTTTTAATAGCCCGCCTTTTTCCGGCGCCAGTTCCAAAATAGCAGCTAAGGCCTGCTGGGCTGTTTGGGCGCTTTTTTCGAACGTATGCTGGGCCGTTGCGGTGTCCATCTTCTCAAAAACCGGGCTGTCGGTTTTGGGGTCGGTGATCTGTACCGCTCCGCGCCGCTGCAAAAGCTCCAAAATGGCTTTGCGGTTTTGTTTGAGTGCGTAAATCCGAATATGCTGCATCGGCAGCACCGCCATAGGATCGACCTCCTTTTTTCGGATTTTCATCGGTTTTCCCGTTTGCATCAGGGAAAACCGGAAAACGGCGGCTTTTTATTCCACTACCAGGTGGATCAAAGCACGCACCACTTCTTCCTGTTTTTTCAGGCTTGTTTCGTTAAGTTCTGCTTTGCGGGCTTCGGTTTCGGCTTTGTCCCGGTCCAGCAGTTCCTGGGCGGCCTGGGCCGCCTGCCGGTTCGCTTCGGCTTCTTCCTGCATAAGCGTCTCTTTTAATGACTTGAGCCGGTTTTCGGCTTCGCTTTTCGTTTTCGCTAGCAGCTGTTCGCCTTCTTCTTTTGCAGCCAGCCACTTTTTCTGCGCGGCTTCTTCCGCTTGGCGGACAGCCTCCAGTGCATTGGATGCCAATCCGGTCACCTCCGTCCTTTCCCAAAATTGTATAGATGTTCGATACAAAGTTGAAAACCTTCCGAAAGAATGGTTTCAACTGTTTTATTATAAACGACCTTTCCTATGATTGTCAAAGAAAATAAGGACAAATTCACTAAAAATTTAAAATGCATTCCCGCTCCTCTGTGCAGAAATTGCAGAAAAAAGTCCGGTAAAAACCCGGAAAGGGCTTGACAAATCCGGAAAACTTCCCTATTATAAATAATATATCCGATAAAATGCACCGAAAGGGACAGTGTGCGCGTTTGTTTTTTCAGAGAGCAGCCGGTAGGTGGAAGGCTGCAAAACCCGCGTACGGGATCACCCTGGAGCAGGCCGCTGAACCGGAACATGATTTCCCAGTAAGCTGGCACGGCATTCCTCCGTTATCAAGGGAAGGGCATTGTTAGATGCCAAAAAGCGGCGGCTGTTTTGGCCGCAAAAAGAGTGGTACCGCGGAGAAACCTGTTTTGATAAAGTAGGCCTTCGTCTCTTTTCCCATAGGGAACAGAGGCGAAGGCTTTTTTCGTACCCCGAAAAAGGGCTTGGCCCCTAAAAAGAACGGGCTTTTTCCAGGAGGACCCCCGTATCGTTATAGGAAATACGCATCACATAATGAATCACCGTGATTATAAGCGGGTAAGGAGGAAACCAAATGAAACTCAACGGGTCAGACATCATCATGGAATGCCTGCTGGAGCAGGGCGTGGATACCGTTTTTGGGTATCCGGGCGGGGCGGTTTTGAATATTTACGACGCCCTTTATAAATACAGCGACTGCATTCGCCATATTGAAACCAGCCACGAACAAGGGGCGGCGCATGCGGCGGACGGGTATGCCCGCGCCAGCGGTAAAACCGGTGTGGTCATTGCCACCTCCGGCCCCGGCGCCACCAACCTGGTCACGGGGATCGCCACAGCCTACATGGATTCCATCCCCATGGTGGCGATTACCGGCAACGTAGGGCGAAGCCTGTTGGGTCTCGACAGCTTTCAGGAAGTGGACATCACCGGCGTGACCATGCCCATTACCAAACATAATTATATTGTCAAAGATATCAACCAGCTGGCCGATACCCTGCGGGAAGCGTTTTATCTGGCCCAGGAAGGGCGCCGCGGCCCGGTGTTGGTGGATATTCCCAAAGATATTTCGGCCCAGGTGACGGACTACGAACCGGTTGTCCCCAAAAAGCCGGAACTTCCCAAAGGGCCTTCGGCGGCGGACATCACCCGGGTAGCCGAACGCATGGCAAAAGCCCGGCGGCCGTTTTTGTACCTGGGCGGCGGGGTGCTGGCGGCCGGTGGCGAACAGGCGGCGGCCGAACTGGCCAAACGCCTGGATGCGCCGGTATCCTGTTCCCTGATGTGCCAGGGCGGGTTTGACCAGCGTGACCCCCGATATATGGGCATGCTGGGCATGCACGGCACCAAAGTGGCGGCCCTGGCGCTGAAACACTGCGACCTGTTTGTGGCCGTGGGCACCCGTTTTTCCGACCGGGTGCTGTGCAACGCCGACACGTTTGCCACTCATTGTTCGATTATCCAAATCGATATTGACCCGGCCGAAATTGACAAAAACATTCTGGTCAGCGAAAAATTGTGCGGCGACGCCCGTCAGGTCGTGGAAGAGCTGCTCGAAAACCTGCCCCAACAGCACCACGGCGAGTGGATGGACCAGGTGGCAAAGTGGCAGCAGGAATATCCCCTTTTGCAAAAACAGAACGACCCCGAAAAGCCCACCCCCCAGTTTATCATGGAAACCCTGGACCGGCTGACGGACGGCGAAGCGATTATCACCACGGAAGTCGGCCAGCACCAGATGTGGGCGGCGCAGTTCTACCGGTTCCGCCACAACCACCAGTTCCTTTCCTCCGGCGGGCTGGGCACCATGGGGTACGGGCTGGGGGCTTCCATCGGCGCGCAGATCGCCTGCCCCGATAAACAGGTGGTCAATATCGCCGGGGACGGCAGCTTCCACATGAATTGCAGCGAATTGTCCACCGCTTCCAAATACGGCGTGCCGGTGATTGAGTTGCTGTTTGATAACCAGGTGCTGGGCATGGTGCGCCAGTGGCAAAAACTGTTTTACGGCGGCCGTTTTTCCCAGACCACATTGGAAAAGAAAACCAACTACGAAATGCTGGCCGAGGCTTTCGGCGTACAGGCCATGACCATTCGCACCGCCGACGATGTGGAACCGGTGCTCAAAGCCGCGCTGCAAACGACCGGCCCGGTGTTGATCCACTGCCTGATCGACCCGGATTGCAACGTACTGCCCATGGTACCGGCCGGTGCTTCGGCCGAAGAACCGCTGCTTGACATGTAAAGGAGGAACTGAGATGACCATCCAGGAAGAAAAGGACTTTATCCTTTCGGTACAGGTAAAAAACCATGCCGGCGTGCTGCAGCGCATTTCCGGGCTTTTCAGCCGCCGGTGTTACAATATTAAAAGCATTGTGGCCGCCCAGACGGTCACCCCCGAACTGACGGAAATCCTCATCGTGGTCACCGGGGATGACCGGGTTGTCAGCCAGGTGAAAAAACAGGTGGAAAAACTGGTGGATGTGGTGCGGGTCACCGTGCTGGATCAGCAGACGTGTATCGCCCGGGAACACATGCTCATTGCGGTGAACCGCACCATGGAAACCCGCAACCGGCTTTTGGGGATTGCCCAGGTGTTCCATGCCGAGGTGCTGTATGTCAAAGAAGATACGGTTTTGTTCGAAGTCGTGGGCACACCGGCTACGCTGGATTCCTTTGTACGGCTGTTTGCGCCGGAAGAAGTGAAAAAGATCTTGCGGACCGGCACCATGGCCATTCAGTTGGACTGATTAAAAGGAACAGAAAGGAAAGGGAAAGAAGATGCTCACACTCGATAAAATCTATTCGGCCCGTTTTGTGCTAAACCCCGTTCTGCGCCAAACCTCCCTGATCCGCACCAATTTGCGTCAGGATTGCGACGTGTACTTAAAGCCGGAATGTTTGCAGGTGACCGGTTCGTTTAAAGTGCGCGGGGCGTACTATAAAATTTCGCAGCTTTCCGATGAAGAGAAAGCCCGGGGCGTGATTGCCTGTTCCGCTGGGAACCATGCCCAGGGGGTGGCTCTGGCCGCCCAGAAAAACGGTATCCGCGCCAATATCTGCATTCCCGACGGCGCGCCTATTTCCAAAGTGGAAGCGACGAAAAGTTACGGGGCGCAGGTCACGCTGGTAAAAGGCGTGTATGACGACGCCTATAATAAAGCCGTGGAACTGCAAAAAGAGAGCGGCGCCACGTTCATCCATCCTTTTAATGATGAAAATGTGATCGCCGGGCAGGGGACCATTGGGCTGGAAATTCTGGACGAACTGGCCGATGCCGACGCCGTGGTGGTGCCGGTGGGCGGCGGCGGATTGATCAGCGGTGTGGCGTTTGCAGTCAAATCCCTGAACCCCAAGTGCAAGGTGTACGGGGTGCAGAGCAGCGGGGCACCCAGCATGGTGAACAGCCTGCACGATCATCGCATTGAAAAGCTGGATTCTGTTTCCACCATTGCCGACGGCATTGCGGTCAAAGAACCGGGGGATCTGACGTATGACCTGTGCAGCAAGTACGTCGACGATGTGGTCACCGTCACGGACGACGAAGTGTCTACGGCGATTCTGGCCCTGATCGAAAAGCAGAAGATGATCGCCGAAGGGGCTGGCGCGGTATCGCTGGCGGCCATTCTGTTCGATAAAATCGACGTAAAGGGCAAAAAGGTGGTGGCCCTGATCAGCGGCGGCAATATCGATGTGACCATTCTGTCCCGGGTGATCAGCCGCGGCCTGCTCAAAGAAGGGCGCAGCGCGGAATTCACCATTGAGCTGCCCGATAAACCCGGCCAGCTGGTGGCGGTATCCAGCATTGTGGCAAATTTGGGGGCCAATGTGGTGGCTGTCCATCACGACCACGCCGGGGAAGACCACGACATTACGGCGTGCACGTTGCGGCTGAGCGTGGAGACCCGCGACCATGAACATGTGCAGCGCATTGGCGAAGCCTTAAAAGCGGCCGGGTACCGGTTGCTGTAACAGCCCGCACGCATGCCAACATAAAATATCGGGCTGATCCGTTGGTTTGGCCCTTATAAAAAAGCCAGCGCCTTTATAAAAAGGCGCTGGCTTTTTCTTTCCACTTTTTTAATATAAAAACTGGGTCCAGGCTCCTCGGTACAGGGAGCAAGGAAGCACCGGGTGCTTTTCGCCGGGCAGTTGGCCATTTTTTAGGGCTTGCGCATCCAGACGGACTTGCTGGATGCTGGCAGAATTTAACGGGTACTCGCTATGGCAGGGGATGATTTCCTCAATCGCATCCATATATATTTCCAATTTTTGCAGGCTGCGGATATAGGCATCCAGATCCCGATGGCCGCCAAACAAATAGATGGGGCCGCTTTTTTGCACGGAGTCGCCGGGCAGCAATAGCTTTTTTTCCCGATCCAAAAACGCCACGCTCCCGGGAGAATGGCCGGGAATTTCAATGGTTTCCAGCCGGTAGCCGCCACAGGTAAAAACATCCCCTTCGTGCAAGGGCAGCAGCTGGGGGCCCGCAGGGACAAGCGGCCAGTCGCCCGGGTGCAGGTAACAGGTATCGGTTTTCCGAAGGCCGCCGGTGTGATCCTGGTCTCCATGCGTCAATAGGATGGTGACCGGGCCGTCCGTAAGGGAACGTACCGTCTCCCAAACATGGCTGTCAGGAAAACCGGTATCAAGGAGGAGCGCTTTGTCCGTACCGGTAATGAGAAATTGCCGGACACGGCCATCATCTAAAATATAAAAATTATCACGATACAAGATAGGCGTCATATTTTTTTTTCCTTTCTGGCCTTTTATCTACCGCGGCGCCGCCCATTCCGTCAGCGCCGTTTGACCACAAACCGGTCACAGGCGGCCAGCAGCCCGGGCAACACAAACAGGATGAGGACCGTAGCTGATAGCGCCCCCAACGAAATGGTCTGGCAAATTTGGGCAATGGTGGGTTCCACCGGAGAAAGCCCAATGGCCGCCGTGGCTAGAATCATAATCAGCCCCGACGTTAAGATGGTATGGATCGAATGGGAATAGGATGCAGCAAGCGCCTGGGGGATCTCCATGGTTTGCCGCTTTTCGCGGTAGTAGTTTGTAAAGAGAATGCCATAGTCGATGGTGGCCCCCATCAAAATGCACTGGACGATGAGCAGTGCCAGGTAATACATACTGTATCCCAGTAAACCATTGATCGTCATGGTTAGGTACACACCGCCTTGCACAATCAGCACCAGCAAAACCGGAATCGCCACGGAACGGAAGGTAAGGGCGACCACCAGGAAAATGGACACGGCTGTCAGTAGGGTGATCAGCATCATTTCGTGGGCAAAATTCTGCTCCATTTCGTAGTTCATGGCCGATGTGCCAATCCAGTACACCGGGTGTTCCATGTGCTCGTCACAAAAGGCGTGTAATTTTTCTACAAACGCGGAGGTTTCGGCCGATTCACCGGGCAGGGTGGTTGTGAGCATGAAAAGCGAGTGGGTATCGCCCTTTAACTGGCGGATCCCGTCGGTGACTTCCTGTTCGGCATCCTGTATCTGACGGCGGGCGTCCTCGTCGATCACCGAAGCAAAACGGGCATCAGTTTCGCTCCTATCCAGCAGGGTGCGAACCAGGGTTTCCGGCGTCATGGTCCAGGTGGGGTCACTATCCCTTAGGCTCCCGATATATAGGTAAGCAAGGCCTATGGTTTCGGGTGTGACCGATTCGCTCAGAGGCTGCAGAAGGCCGCTCATCGCGTCCGCGTCAAACGACGTGCCCGCCACGGCCGCATCCACCAGGGCCCGCACGTTTTGTAGCTGGGTGAGCGTTTCGTCATCCAGGTATGCCTCCAGTTCCGCCGAAGACGCGCCTTCTTCGGTTAAGAACCGCAGCAGTTCCTGCACCGATACCTGCCACTGGCCGGTATCGCCGTGCCGGCTGGTATATAGAAGGAAAAGGGACTGGGCGTCGTCTTCCGATAAAGTTAGCAGCTTAGCGAGTTCGTTGGGGGAAAACCGCGTTCCGTTCAGGGTGTGGTGGATAAGGGCCTGGGCCGTTTGTAACTCCTCCTGATTTTGGTTACCCATAAACGAAGACAGCGCGTCTTTTTGAAGTAGGGCGTCGATGAGCTCTTCCAGGGTAAACGTGAAAGACGAACTGTTTTCCCCGGTCACGTCATACAGGGCGTAGAGGAGCCGGACATCATTTTCTTTCATCCCCAGCAGCGCACCCATTTGTACCGGCGTGAGAGCAATACCTTTCGTGCTAGTCTCCATCAAAGTTTGCAGCTGGGAAAGCTGGGCGCGCAGGTCATCGGTCAGCTGTTGGGACAGCGCCGGTGTATTTAACAAGAAGGAAATAAACTGCTGCGGACTCAGGGTGATGGGGTCCGCTTTTTCCCCGGCATACAGGGCCAGTAGTAAAACCGCGTCGTCTTCCGTTACACCCAGCAGGGCGCTCAGTTCCTTAGCGGACAGGGCCGCACCGCTTTGGGCCGCTTGGGCCAGCGTGGCGGCTTGTGAGAGGGAAGCCTGGTTCCCCGGGGTGAGTTGCCCGGATACCGCCGGGTTTTGCAGCAGGAAAGAGAGAAAATCCGGTACGGTCATGGTCACCGGTGTGCCGCTGCTTTGCGCAGCCCCGTAGGCGGAAAAGATCATCTCAATCTGCTCGCGGGTCATTCCCAATACCGCCGACAGCGTTTCGGCGGAGAGCGCCTGCCCGGAAGCCGCCAGATCCGATAATTGGGCCATTTGGGTCAGCTGCGCGATGGTTTCGGCGGGCAGCGCGCCGGACAGGCTGGGGGTTTCCAATAGGAAATGGAGAAAATCAGAAAGGGTCATGGTGTCGGGGGCCGGTTGCCCGTTCATCATGCCATAGAGCTGATATACCTGTTGCACCGTGGCTTCCGGCAGCGTAAGAGCCGCCGCCATTTGGGCGGGGGATAGGGGGGCTTTGGTTTCGGCCACTTCCACAAGGGCCAGTAGGTTTGTCAGTTCCTGCGCCGTTTCATCGGGCAGCGCGGCGGACAGTTCCGGCGTTTCGGTGATAAACCGGAGAAAATCCGGCAGCGTCATAGCGGTAACCGGTGGGGCCTGGCTGGCGGCGTACAGGGCCAGAATGCCCGAAACATCCTCTTCGGAAAGGCCGAGAAGACCGGCAAGGTCGGCAGCGCCATAGGCTTGCCCGGAAGCGGCCGCTTGCATCAGCGGCAAAGCGCCTTGTAATTGCGCTAGGTTTTCCTTTGAAAGGGAGCCGGATAAGAGGCTATTTTCCTGTATGCTTTTACTCAGGAAGGTGACTACATCCAATAGGGGGGCTTTGTTTTCCTGGGCATAGCCCGCATACAGGGTATAGGCCAGTTGCACCGTTTCTTTGTCCACCTGCAGCGCCGCGGCCATGTCCTGGGAGGAAAGCGGTGTGGTAATCCAGTCGGGATCGGTGTACTGCGCCAATTGTCCCACAAGAGCCGCTTCTTCTTTCGTTAAATAGGAAGAAAAGACGGGATCATTTTGTATCCCTTGCAGGAACGAAGTAAACGTGGGCAGTGCCATGGGGGTGGGCGTATAGCCGGAAGAATCGGCCAGCAGCCAGGCGTACAGCCCGGCGGATTGGGACGAAGTCAGCCCCAAGGTGTTCCCTGCCTGGGTGTGGGAAAGGGGCCGGGTGACGGCTTCGGCATCGGTAAACACCGACAGGGCCTGCAACTGCGGCAGCGTGTCGCCCCCAGTAAAGAACGAAGACAGGGTGGGGTCCTGGGCCACTTCATTTAGCAGAAAATCGGTGAAGGTAGGCAACGTCAGGGTGCCCACCGGCATGCCGCCGTGTTGGGTGCCATAATAC
This sequence comes from uncultured Clostridia bacterium, assembly GCA_930990065.1. GTDB lineage: Bacteria > Bacillota > Clostridia > Oscillospirales > Acutalibacteraceae > Heritagella > Heritagella caecorum. The sequence goes on from CAKNOA010000032.1 coordinate 20,815, forward strand.
AGCAGTAAATTGAGAAGGTCGTCCTGTTTCATCGATAGCAGCCCGCTGAGCTCTTCGGCTGTCTTCGGTTGGGTTAACGTCTCCGGTTGTGCCAGGAGGGACAAAAGCGCACTGGATTCCCCGTCCGCTTCCAGCGAAAAAGAAACGTCAAAATCCGCGAGCGTATCGGATTCTTCCTGTAAAAAGCTGAAAAAGTCCGCGACTGTCAGGGAGGATAATGCGTCCGGTGCTAACGCCGCGTAATAGAACAGGGAAAGGGTAGTTTCGTTAAGGGGCAGGGAACTGTCGCCGCCCATGTCCTGAAAGAACGATAGCATCTCTTCGACGGTACAGTCTTTGCCCAACGTCGTGGGGTAACTGACAACCCCAGTGGTAAAGGGTTCTTTTTCGAGCTCACTCGCCAATAGGGCAGCGGCTTCTTCGTCTTCATTATCATACACCATCACCAGGGTGTTGGTGGGGGTGAATACGTCGGCAATGGGATCTTCCGTTGACAGGGTATATACCGTCTGGGTCATGCTCTGTAAAAAACAGACGGCCACAAACAGCACAGCAAACCCGGCCGCAATGGGGCGGCGGAACCGGCCGCTGAAAGAAGCCAGGGAACGGGTGGGGACCGGCAGTACCTTTTTGGCCGTTTTCCGGATGGCTTTATCAAACAGCAAAATGAGCCCCGGCAATATGGTAAACACACAGATCATGCTGATCAGCACGCCTTTTGCCAGCACCAGCCCTAAATCCATGCCAATGCGGAAGCTCATGAACACCAGCATGAGCAGCCCTACTACAGTGGTCATGCCGCTGCTAAGGATGGACGAAAAGGTGTGGCGCAACGCGCGCTGCATGGCGAGGCACCGGTCGTCAACGTGGGCGCTTTCCTGCCGGTACCGGTTCGTCAGGATGATGGAATAATCCATAGACAGCACCAGCTGTAAAATAGCCGCAATAGAAAACGTGATGTTCGACACGCTGCCCAATACCAGGTTGGTGCCTAGGTTGATGACAATCGCGACCCCTAAGGTGGATAGGAACAAAAACGGCTCCACCCAGGAAGCGCACATGAGCAGCAAAACCAGGGTCAGTAAACCCATGGCCAATAGGAACACCAGCGGCGGAATGTCGGTGGTGGCGGTGTTGTCGTTTTTAAAAGTCAGGTCGTACGACGAAAAGTTATTGGCCAGCGCGTCTTCAATGGCCAGTTCCTCCGGGGACTGGTAATCGTAGAGCGTGTGAACAACATAGAGCGTTTCGTCCCCTTGCTGGTAGGAAGCGCTGCCTTCTTCAAAGTCCACATGGTCGACATACTCGATGGCCGATAGCTTTTCCAGCATGTCCGCCCGGTCTTCTTTCCCAAGGTCCCGCACCATGACCCGGATGGTTTGGGTCAGTTCGGTGTCGGGGAATTCCTGTTCCATCAGGTCCATGCCCTGTTTCATGGGGGAGCTGTCGGCCAGGTATTTCGTCATGTCGGTGTTAATGGGCACCCGAAAGGCCAAAAGGCCGCACACGACGGCAATCCCCATCATGACGGCGAAAACCCAATAACGGCGTTTAACCAGAAATTCCGTGACTTTTTGCATAAAAACAATCCCCCTTCCCTGTATTGTCTCGTTGACTTTCCCTATCAGTTTTATTATAATGGACAAAAAAGAGTAAAAGCAACCAACTGTTGCTTTTACTTTGTTGTGATGGAAACAAAACGGTGTGTTTTGCACTGAAAGCAACAAAACGAAGGAATTTGTTGAGGAGAAACCTATGGAAAATCAACGTATCCGCCTGAGCAAAATGATGATGAAACGGGCCCTGACTCAACTGTTGGGGGAAAAGAGCCTGGACAAAATCACGGTGTATGAGCTGTGTGAACGGGCCCAGATCAACCGTACCACTTTTTACAAATACTATGGCAGCCCGTACGATCTGCTGGAAGACATCAAAGAAGACCTGTTCGATGAGCTGGAACGCCATTTGCTGGCCGGGGACGGGTCGGAATTTGAAAAACTCATGGATGTACTGGAATTTCTCAATCAGGACCGCACCAAATGGAAAGTGCTGATCAACGCGATTGACGACCAGGATTTTACCGAGCGGCTGTTTGGATTGCCGGTGATCCGGGAGTTAATCCGGCGCCATACGCCGGTTTCTTGTAGTGTGCGCCACGAAGAATACGTGCGCCTGTTTTTCTGCCAGGGCGGGTACGCGATCATCCGCAAATGGCTCAATGACGAAGATCCTGCCCCGCCCCGGGAGATTGCCGGGCTGATTTTGTCGGCTGTGGAAGGTACGGTCATGTGAACCGGGGCAGCCGGGTGCGGCTGCTCCACCGCAGCAGCCAAAACGTACCGATTAGGGGAAATAGTAGGCAAAGCCCCAACACCCATGGGGTGGGGCGGCTGGCAAACAGCAGCCGGGCGGGCTGGCACAGCAGTACACAAAAAAGGGCCGGGGCCAAAATCCACCGGGTAACGGACAGGTGGATGCCCGCCACTTTTAATAGCCGCCTCAGGCTTAAAAAGGCGTTGCCAATGCTGCAAAGGAACAAGGTAACAATGTACCCCCGCAATCCCCAAATAGGCAGCAAAAGCCAGATCAGCCCGGTGCGCACGGCGGCATCGAGAGTATTATAGAGGAACGAGGGCGTCTGCTGGTCCAGCCCTTTTAGCAAACTGTCGACAATGGTATCCAGGTACCAAAGCGGCGTCAGAGGGGCCAGCAGCCTAAAAAATTGGCCGGCCTGGGTGCTTTGGTAGCACATTTCCCCTAAGGGTACACCGAAAAAGAAAAACAGGCACGCCACCGGCATGGAAAACAGAAACGTGAGCCGCAGCGCCTTCGTGGCCAGGGACGAAACACCCTTTTGGTCGTTTTGAGCCATGGCCTGGGCGGCTTCCGGAATCAAAAGGGAACTGGCGGCGGTGAGAAATACGGCGGGGAACGTGACAAACGGCATGACCATGCCTTCCAGCATGCCGTATTGGGCCATGGCGGCGGTGCTGTCGGCGCCGTAGCGCATAAGCCCGGCGGGAATCAATAGGTTCACGGCCATATTCAGACAGTTGCGGGCCGCATAGCTCAGCGTGCCGGGCAAGGTGATATGGCAAATGCTGCGTCCCACGTGGGGGTAGTGTTCTTCCCGGCCCGGCAGAAAGCGGTGGACATGCTGGGTATATAGAAGGACGCAGAATAGGCACGAAACCATTTCGGATAAGACCGAGGCGGCCGTCATGTAAAAACAGGCCTGCCCCAGTGTGGAAGGCTGCAAAAGGGAAAACGACAGCCACACGAAAAGGACCCCCGACACCTGCTCGAACCCTTCGCTCAAAGCGGGGCGGATGGTGCACCGCATGGCCAGAAAATAGCCCCGCAAACACGCCCCGGCGGACATAAACGGCAGGGAAAGGGACAGCACCCACAGGCACGGGGCATAGCTTTCGCCTCCTAAAAAAGCGGCGGACAGTGGACGCGCCGAAAGGATCAAGAGGAGGCACGCAAAAACGCTAAAACACAAACTGAAAAGCAGGCACCGGCGCACCCCGCTGCGGATGCGCCCGGGTTTTTGCTGCCCCAAAGCGAGGGACGTCAGCCGTGTTACTGTTAGGCTAATCCCGCCGGATGCAATACTCACGGCGGGCAAAAAGATGCTTAATATGAGCTGGTATTGCCCAATACCGGCCGGCCCGATTTTTTGGGCCAGCCAAACGCGCAGCAAAAGCGAAAGTGCGCGTAAAATCAGGGCCGAAACTGTCAAAATGGCGGCATTTTTTAAGAAAACGCGGTGAGAAGAAACGCGGTATTTCATGCAGACAGTCCCTTTCGTACGGTGTAGAACGGCAAAATTGGCTATTCCACACTATGCATTGTTTTTGCGAAAAATACGAAAAGCTTTTCTTTGCAAATGACACCATTTCGAGTATAATAAGGAAAACAAAGCCAAAAGTAGGGCAGCGGGGCCTATGTGCCCGGCGCCCTTTACCTTATAGAGAAAAGAGGAAAGCTGCGATGAATTGGACCGAAGTGAAAATTTCCGTTCCCTGTGAAAAAGCCGAAGTGGCTGGTGATATTGCCAACATGGTGGTGCCGTATGGCATTTATGTGGAGGATTATTCCGACCTGGAAGAAGGCGCACGGGAGATTGCCCATATTGACCTGATCGACGAAGAGCTGCTGAAAAAAGACCGCACCCACGCGATCATCCATCTGTATATCAGCCCCGAAGAAAATCCCCAGGAAGCCGTGGCCTTTTTGCGGGAACGGTATGCAGCGGAACAAATTGAAAACGACATTCTGCTGGACTCCTGTGAAGAGGAAGATTGGCTCAATAACTGGAAAAAGTATTTTAAACCCATCCCGGTGGGGCAGCATTTGCTGATCCGTCCCACGTGGGAAACCGTGCAGGATGCCGGCGGGCGCAAAGTGCTGGATCTTGACCCCGGCTTGGCCTTTGGTACCGGGACCCACGAAACCACGCGGCTTTGCATGGAAATGCTGGAACGCTACGTTACGCCGGGCTGCACCATGCTGGATGTGGGCTGCGGCAGCGGCATTCTGGCGGTGGCGTCGCTGCTATTGGGTGCTGGCAAAGCGGTCGGGGTGGATATTGACCCCCTGGCGGTGAAAACAGCCGAGGAAAACGCGGCGCTCAATCACGTAGAGGACCGGTTTACCGCCATTTGTGGGAACCTAACGGAAAAAGTGGAAGGGACGTTCGATGTGGTGGCGGCCAATATTGTGGCCGATGTAATTTTGCTGCTCACCAAAGATATCGAACGCTTTATGCGGCCCGATACGGTTTATCTGATGAGTGGGATTATCGATACCCGGGAGCAGGAAGTGCTCGACGCCCTTTCGGAACGGTTTACCCTGCTGGAACGTACGGAGGAAAAAAGCTGGGTGGCGTTGGCCGTCCGCCAGAAAGGGACAGGGACGGGCTGTGCTGCCGGCGACAAGCGTTGAAACACGTGTGGGAGCATATGGCGGCTGGATTGTCCAGAAAGCGCAGTGACCACCGGTTTTTCTTCACGCACGCCCAGGTGGAAATCGCCAAAGAAAACTTGCATACGCTGCGGGTAGCCAACATTGCGCTGTTTCTACTCGTTCTGTTTTTCTTTTTGCTATCCAAAGTACTACTGACAGAATGGAACATTTCCTCTTTTCATATGGCGCTCCTTCCCGGTGCGGTGGTATTTGGTGGTTTTGCGCTGTGGTATGAAGGGAGAACAAAGCGGACGGGCCACCTTTCTCCTCCCCTGATGACCGGCGTTTGTGTAGTGTTTTTGTTGTGGGTACTGGGCAGTGTGACGGTGATCGATGTATATCCCTACCCCGGATACCCATCCTCGTTTTTCCCGGTGCTCATTGTGGCGCTGCCGCTTTTGTTTGTGATCCGCTACCGGCTCTTGTATCCGGTTTTGCTGTTATCGGAAGGCGTATATAGCTTTCTGGTGTTGCGGGTCAAGGCGCCTTCAATACGGTCCCATGACCTGTTTACCTCTATGATGGCGCTGGTTATTTCCCTAGTGCTGCTGGCGGTGGTGATGCAGCTGCGCATCCAGGACGGCAATGCCCGTATCCGGTACCGCATGCTCAGCGAAACGGATTTGCTCACCGGCAATTTAAATAAGGCGGCATGTGAAAACAGCGTGCGGCAGTATATAGCTAGGCACGGGGGGAGTACCTGCGCCCTGTTGATGCTGGATATCGACGATTTTAAGCAGATCAACGATATGTTCGGGCACCAGGTGGGCGACTGGCTGCTGGAAAAAATGGGGCAGGTGCTGCGCCATGTATTCCGTGCCACCGATATTATCGGGCGCACAGGCGGCGATGAATTTATGCTGTGCATCAAGGATTTTCAGCGGGAAGACGTGCTGCGGCAAAAGTGCAGCCAGATTCAGGAACAGCTGCGCCAGGAGGCAATAAAAGCGGCCCCGGACATTTTTGCGGGGACGGAAAACGCCATCACCTGCAGCATAGGGGCGGCCCTTAGCGAAGGGGGCCATTTGCAGTTTGAAGAACTGGTCCTCATAGCCGACGATGCTTTGTATGAAGCCAAATTCCAGGGCAAGGGCCGGTGTGTGATCTATACCGTAGGCAGCCCGGAAGAAGCCGTTTTGAACAAAGGGAAAAAACCTCTCGTCTTTGTAGCGGCGGAACAGGAAGACGAGCGGAACGAATGGAAGCAGCTCCTTATGCCGGAATTTTCCGTGCTGACGGCCGGGTGGGACAGCCAAATGATGGGCCTGCTCAGCCGGTACCAGGGGGAGATATCGCTGCTGATTTTGAGAGGTTCCCGCAGTGAAAAGTTGCTGCGGTACCGGAAAGTGCGGCAGCGCCTGCATGCGGTGCCCACCGTGGTGATTGTTCATCACGCTGACGAAACAGAACGGGCCAAACGGGCCGGGGCCAATGACGTGTGGATGTGGCCGCTTACAAAAGAGCGTGCCATCGAAAAGGCCCGCCGGTGGGTGCAGACGCCAACCGCCGGATGGGCAGAAGAAAACGCGAAACGATAATAAAAAATGCCCGGTGCAGCTTTTGAACCGCCCCAGATTGTGCAGACAGCACAAAAAGAGCCCCTGGTGCAGGAA
>CAKNOA010000033.1 GCA_930990065.1 uncultured Clostridia bacterium
AGCATGCGACTGTTAATCGCAGGGTCGTTGGTTCGAGTCCAACTTGGGGAGCCAGTGGAAAAGGCACTTCTTCGGAAGTGCTTTTTCTGGTACTGGGGCCATTAGCTCAGTTGGTTAGAGCTGCCGGCTCATAACCGGTTGGTCCGGGGTTCGAGTCCCTGATGGCCCACCATACCAAAGTAAATCCGAACCTTTTGCAGGTTAGCAAGAGGTTCGGATTTTTTTGTGCCGGTGCTTTTTATTCTATAGCAGGAAGCGTCGGCGGGGCTGGTACCGGCCTTTCCCCTGGAAAAGGGCACCGCTTTCCTGTACAATAATAAAGATATAAACTGCCGGGGAGGGAATGCCATGACGTATGTGCTATCCGATTTGCACGGATGCTATGAAGCATACCGCACGATGTTGGAAAAAATCCACTTTGGGCCGGACGACAGACTGTATGTTTTGGGGGATATGGTGGACCGGGGGCCGGACGGCATGAAACTGCTGCTGGATCTGATGGGGCGGCCGAATGTGACCGTCCTGCGGGGCAACCACGACCACACGGCGTGGCTGATGCTGCGGCATGTGGGGATGCGGGTGGATTCCTCCTTTGCCGAACAGATGGGAGAGATGTGCCGCCTGTGGATGTCCGACGGCGGGGATGTCACGTGGCGGGGGTATAAAAAGCTAAAGCGGGAGGAAAAAGCCCGGGTACTGCACTTTTTGCAGTCGCTGCCGGTGTATGACGAGATCACCGTGGGAAATCAGCGCTATTTTCTGGCTCATACCGGGCCGGACCCGCAAAAAATCCAGCAGCTGGAAGACTGCACCCTGATGGATTTTCTGCTGGGGGAAATCGACTATAACCAGCCCTATTTTCCCGACCGGTATTTTGTGTCGGGCCATACGCCCACCGGGCTGATTGACCCCGCGTATACAGGCCGGATCTACCGGAAAAACGGGCACATAGCTGTCGATTGCGGCGCCGTGTTCGGGGAAGCGCTGGGGTGTTTGTGCCTGGATACGGGGGAAGAATTCTATGTGAAAACCGGGAAAAATGGGTAAATCCTCAGCGTGCCAAAAGGCGGCCTGTTTTTTGGACAGTTTTAGGACTGTACAGGACCGAAAGGCCTTCCGATAAGGAAGAAAACCGGGAAGGGAGGCACCCCTTATGAAACAGGAATGGGGAAAGCAACCCTGGACAAAGATGTCCTGGGCCAAGCAGCCCTGGCGGCTGGTACCGAACAAAATCGTGCGCTATCCGGGCGGGCGGGAAATCGACCGGTTCCGGGGCCTCCCCCGCGGAAGAAGAAGCGCATAAACAGCGGCTTCTGGGCTGTTATGCGTATGAGGGCGCTGGATGGGACGAAAACCTGCGCCGCCACCAGGTGCTCCCCACATTGCGCCGGCAGGGCGATTGGGGCGAAGAGTACGAGATCATCGGGCCCAAACAGACGGCGTATTTTTCGTTCACCCGCCTGCAGGCGCGAAGCCGGGCCACTTTGTGGCGGCCGGGGACGGCCCAAATCGCTATTGTGCCGGAAGGGACCGGTACGCTGTGCTGCGGCGGCAAGCGGTATGGCCTTGAGAAAGGGCAGGAGTGGTTTTTCCCCTATGCCATGGAAGAAACGTGGGTGGAACCGGAACTGGGCCAAACCCTGTCCCTGATTCTGGCGAAACCCACCGGAGCCAAGCAGCCGGAATAAGAAAATCCCTTCCTTATATAAAAAGGAAGGGATTTTTTATGGATGGCCGCAAAGCCGGTAGGCCCCCCGGCCCTTTTTTTCCACCAGGCCCTTTTCCTGCAAGGTTTTCAGGGCCCGCAAAAGCTGGCGGCTGCTGCAGCGCAGCTGGAAGCTGGTCTGTTCCACATTTTGAAGGGTGTGGGTGGGGGTTTGCCGCAAAAGGGCCAATGTTTTTTCTTCCACCGTGGAAAAAGCCGATTCGCTGGTGGAAAAATCCGTGAGTTTTTGCGATAGCGAGCGCAGCAAAAACCGCAGGAAGAGGGTGTCCTGTTCCAATTTATCGCGGCAAAGGGAAAGGGGCAGCGCCAGGCAGGTGGTGGGGGCCGTTACCTCCACCCGGTTGGACGAAGCCGGTTGCCCGCAAAATTCCACATCGCCCAAGACGGTAAAGGGCCCCACCCGGTGGAGCGGGGAGTAGGAGCCGTCGGCCCGCAAGGTGTAAATGCGGGCCTGGCCCTGCACGATGATTTGGATATAATCGTCCGGGCTGCGCAGCTGGTCGATACATTCCCCTTTTTCGTACTGAAAGAGCACAAAGGGCAAATCGGGGGTACTGAACCACTGGGACACCGGACAGCGCGACAAATAACGGGACAGAATACGGGGGTCGCGGGTGGATTTCATGCCATCACCTTCTGAGAAAAAACCTTTTCTCTATTATGACATATGTCGGATACTTTTTCCACCAAATCTTTTATACTGGCATCTGGAAAAAGAAACGAGGGGGAGAAGCATGAAAACCGATTTGTTTGAAAAGGCTTCGGTGCCAAAGGCGTACTTTACTTTTGCGCTGCCGGTGGTGCTGAGCATGGTGGTATCGCTGGTCTATAACATGGTGGATACCTATTTTATTTCGCTGACCGGGGAAACAAACCTGATCGCCGGGGTGGCGCTGTGCGCGCCGGTGTTCACCCTGATGCTGGCGTTAGGGGATATTTTCGGGCTGGGCGGCAGTTCGCTGATTTCCCGGCTATTGGGGCACAAAGAACCCGAAAAAGCCCGCAAAGTCAGCGCCTTTTGCTATTGTATTTCGATTTTGTGCGGCGTAGCGGTGGCGGCCGTGATGCTGATATTTACGGAACCGATTTTGGGCCTGTTGGGGGCAGACAGTGATACGGTCTCGTATGCCCGAGAGTACTATACGGGCCTTGTGTGGGGCGCTCCGGCCATCATCTTTTCGCTGGTGCCGTCCAATTTGCTGCGTACCGAAGGGCTTGCCAAAGAATCCATGACCGGCAACATGATCGGCACGGTAGCGAATATCATCCTGGATCCGCTGTTTATTTTTGGGCTGGGTATGGGGGCCGCCGGGGCGGCGGTGGCCACGGTGATCGGCAATGTGTGCGCCGATATTTTCTTTGTGTGGATTACCCACAAAAAAAGCCACCAGCTGTCGTTTTCGCCTAAGCTGTGCCGGATTACCCGCAAGCAAATCGGGCAGATCATGGTCATTGGCATTCCGGCTTCCATCACCAATTTGATGCAGAGCGTGGGCGTTATGCTGATGAACCGGTACCTGCTGCCCTATGGCAGCGACTGCATTGCCGCCATGGGCATTGTGCTGAAAATCACCATGATTGCCGTTTTGGTCCTGGTGGGCTTTTCGTTTGGGGCCCAGCCGCTATTCGGGTACCACTACGGGGCCGGGAATACCAACCGGCTGTGGAAAATTTTGCGGTTTGCCTATGGGTTTGAAGGGGCGCTGGCCCTGGTACTGACCGCCATCCTGGCGCTGTTGGCGCCGCAGCTGACGTCGCTCTTCCTGAAGGGCCAGGCGTTGGTGGGCATGGCGACAGAGATGCTGCAGTGGCAGGTGAGCAGTATGGTGTTTGTGGCCGTCGGGCTGGTGACGACGTGTTTGTTCCAGTCCATGGGCAAGGCGTTGGGGGCCTTTTTGCTGTCGATCAGCCGCCAGGGGGTACTGTTTGCCCTGGCGGTGTCGGTGGGCAGTGCCCTTGGCGGGTATACCGGCGTAATTATCGCGCAGCCGGTGGCCGATGTGCTGACGGCTTTGCTGGCTGTGGCGCTGCTGGTGATGGTCATTTCTTCGGAAAGAAAAAAGCTTGTCTTGGGGAAAGAAACGTGATACGATAGAGAAAACCCGGCAAAAAGGGTGGATTTTTCGAAAGGAGCTATCGATCTATGAAGATGTATCGTGAAGACGCGTCGGCCGCAAACCGGGAGGTTTGCCACTGCTGACCGGTGACCGCCTCCCGGAAGCTGGCGAAAGCACAACTTGCAGGAGGAAGTTTCTTGAACCGAGAAAACAAACGAAAACAATACGAAAAAGGGTATTATAAAACCCACGCCTGTCACGACAGTTTTGTGTGCCGGGTGTGCGGGCGGCCGGTGGTCCCTGAGGGGGCCGGCAGCGAACACCGGAATCACTGCCCCAACTGCCTTTCGAGCTTGCATGTGGATGAAGAACCGGGCGACCGGGCTTCGGACTGCGGCGGCGTGATGGAGCCGGTGGGGGTGTGGGTGCGCAAAGGCGGCGAATGGGCGCTGGTGCACCGGTGCCGCCGGTGCGGCAAGATCAGTTCGAACCGCGTAGCGGCCGATGATAACCCGTTAAAGCTGATGTCCATTGCCGTGAAACCCCTGGCCTCCCCGCCGTTCCCGCTGGAAAGGCTGGAAGAGATGGGGAAGCTGGGCGGATACAGCGAACCGGATAAGACGTAAAAAAAGAGGAAGAAGGCAGAAAACTGCTTTCTTCCTCTTTGCTTTTTTCGGGAAAAAAGGGGAATATTCCCCGAAGTCCGCGAAATTCGTGGAAAACTTTGTGAAAATTGTGAAAATCTTTGTATATTCCGGGCGAAAATATACGTTTCGTTATGAAGAAACATAAAACGGGCGCCCGCAGCCTATACTGTAGAGACAAGGACAAACTCAGAACAGCAGCGTTTCGTCGGCCACGCGGCGGATCTTGCTCCACATGGCCCAGCCCCACACCGGCGTGCGGGTGCAGTGGATGAGCTGGTGGGTGGAAAGATCCACCACCACAGGCAGTTCAAACGCACTGTAATGGTTTTCGGGCAGTTGGGCGGCAGCGGCACAGGCGCCGGGGGTGGCGTGGGTTTGCAGCATGACGCTGTAAATCACCAGCCCGCTGACAATGCCCCGGGGCAGGCCGTCGTGGCTGTCAAAGGTGAACTGGGTGCAGGCACTGGAATAGGCCTTGAGCAGGTTGCCGTCGGCCTGGTCGTTTTGGGTGACGTAGAAATACTGCTTCATTTTGCTGAGGGCGGCCGAAATCCGGCTGGTATAGAATAAGTAAGCATTCAGTTCCGGAATGTAGCGCGGCGGCTGTTGCAGGCGCTGCTCCAATAGTTTTAAATACTGCTGAAAAGCGGGGGTGATGGCTGGTTGGTTCGGCTGCGTGGGCGGAACTGGCGCGGGCGGCGGTGTGGTGGGCGCCGGGCCCGCCGTGGGGGTGGCCCCTACGGGCGCGCCGCAGTACGGGCAAAACCGGCCGGTGTCGGGTAAGTTTTTTCCACAGTGCGTACAGAACATAAGAAAATCAACTCCTCAGAGAAAATAAGACGAATGGATCATGGGAATTTATCGGGAACCGGACAGCGCCCGCAGCCTGGAGACGGTTTCGGGGATTCTTTGGCACAGGCGGTCGATGTCGGATTCCGTTGTCCGGTATCCCAGGGAAAGGCGCACGCTTTCGGCCGCCTCTTGTTCCGAAAGGCCCATGGCCCGAAGGACGGGGCTGGGGCGGCCGGCGGCCGCTTCACAGGCCGAGCCGGTGCCGATGGTGATCCCCTGTACATCCAGCATAGCCGCCAGGTCCGGCCCCCGCACCCCTTGAAAGCGCAGGGAGAGAAAACCGGGCACCCGGGGGATATCCCCGCCGTTTTCCGCCGCGCCGGGCACAGCGAGCAGGGTGTCCCGGAGTTTTTCGGTCAAGAGGGAGAGCCGCTCGTTTTCGTCCGCCTGATGGGCCAGTGCCTCCGCCAGGGCAGCCGCCATGCCGGCCGCGGCCGCTACGTTTTCGGTGCCGGGCCGCAGCCCCTGTTCCTGGCCGCCGCCGTGCATCACGGGGGCAAGGGGTACGCCCTGCTTCCGGTATAGAATCCCGGCCCCCTGGGGCCCGCCGAATTTGTGGGCCGAAAACGAGAGCAGCGAAACGCCCCATTTGGCCGGATACAGGGGCAGGCGCCCCACCGCCTGGGTCGCGTCGGTGTGCAGGAAAATGCCGGCCTGTTGGCACAGGCGGGCAATACCGGTAAGGGGCTGCAACGTGCCCAGCTCGTGGCTGACGGTCATGACGGAACAGAGAAAAATGGTTTCGTTTAATAGGGTTTCGGCGGCCGCCGGATCGACCACCCCCTGCGGGGTAGCCGGCAGCACTACCGGGTGGGGCCAGGTTTTCGCCGGGGCGCGCACGGCGCTGTGCTCCAGGGCGCTGAGGGCAAGGGTCCGATGGCCCGCCGCCGGGCGCATCCCCAAAAGGGCCAGGTTACAGCTTTCCGTCGCGCCGGAGGTAAAGAAGATGTCCCCCGGTTCCACCTGCAAAAGGGACGCGATGGTGTGCCGGCTTTCTTCCAACACCCGGCGGGCCGCCCGCCCTTCCCGGCCCGGGTCGGAGGGGTTCCCCACGCCCATAGCGAAAACCGTTTCCATAGCCTGTTTCGCAGCCGGGCGCAGGGGGGCCCCCGCTGCGTAATTTGCGTAGACACGCTGTTCCATTTTCCCGCGTTCCCCTTCATTAAACAAAGTTTCTATTCTTATCATAGCGGCAGGATGTACGCACTGTCAAGGGCTTTTCCGCCCGGGGGCCGCCGGAAAGGGGAGCGGGGCTTTGCCTTGACAGATAGCCCCCCGGCTGGTAGAATAATCATGAATATTTATGACCCGGAATTGTGAATCCCTATTTTTTAGGTAAAGAACGGTATGGAATAGGCCCGGAGACCCCAAAAGAAAGGGGCCGGCCCCTTTTCCTTTTTGCTCCCTGGCCCATATAGGGGGCCGTTTTTTCACAAGAAAAGCGCGGGACCGGCCGGAACGGAACATGGCTGACACCGGTTTTTGGTGCTTTTCCACATGGAGAGAATGAATGTTTCACAGTACGTATTTATGACAGCCGCCGGTGAAAAGAAGCGGCCCCCGTCACGGAAAAAGGGGATGGCCGCCTAAAAAAGGAGGACCGGCTGGCACCACAGGAGGGAAATTTTTTGAGTAACGAGAAGAAAGAGAAAAATCAGAAAGACACTGCGCGCCCCGTGGATGCGCCTTTGTACCAGAAATTGACGGTACCGAAAAAGAAGACGAACCAGAGTCCCCGCCGCCGTCAGGCCCCGCATTCCGCGGTGCCCATGGGCAAAGAAACGGACCAGATGATCACCCGTTCGGATGCGCCGGCGGAAAAACCGGCCCGCCGCACCCGCCAGAAAGCGGCCCCCGTCAAAGGCCGCCCGGCTGCGAAAAAAGAAGCGGCCCCCCGTTCGGCTGCCCGTGGACGCGGCCGGAGGAAAAATTCGGAAGCCCCCAAAGTGCGGCTGTACTTTTTGGGCGGGCTCAACGAAATTGGCAAAAACTTTACGCTGGTCGAATGCGGCGACGATATGTTCATTATCGACTGCGGCATGGCGTTCCCGTCGGATGAACTGTTGGGCGTCGATTTGGTGATCCCCGACTTTACCTTTGTGGAGCAGAACCGGGACCGCATCCGCGGTATTGTGCTGACCCACGGCCACGAAGACCACATCGGGTCTTTGCCGTATTTACTGAAAAAGATCAATTTGCCGGTGTACGGCACCGCGCTGACCCTGGGCCTTGTCGAAGGCAAACTGGAAGAACACGGGCTGAAAAACCGGGTGCACATGGAAGTGCGCTCCCCCGGGGACCACGTGAAGTTTGGCTGCATGGATGTGGAATTCATCCACGTGAACCACTCGATTTCCGACGCCGTGGGGTTTGCGATCCACACCCCGGCGGGCGTGATTGTACACACCGGCGACTTTAAGATCGACTTTACCCCGGTGCAGGGCGGTATGATCGACCTGGGCCGGTTTGCCGAACTGGGCAAAGAAGGGGTGCTGGCGCTTTTAGCCGATTCCACCAACGCGGAACGCCCCGGTTACACCAAAACGGAACAGAGCGTTTTTGAGACCTTTGAACATTTCTTCAGCGTGGCGGAAAATGACCGGCTGATCATCGCCACGTTTGCGTCGAATATCAGCCGCGTGCAGCAGATTATCAACTGCGCCGTGCGCCATGGCCGCAAAGTGGCCTTTTCCGGGCGCAGCATGCTCAACGTGATGGGCATTGCGGCGAAACTGGGGTATTTGTCCATCCCGGACGGCGTTCTCATCGATATTGATATGATCAACCGGTACCCCCGGGAACAGGTGGTGCTGGTGACCACCGGCAGCCAGGGCGAACCCATGAGCGCCCTGTCCCGTATGGCGTTTGCCGACCACCGCAAGGTGGAAGTGGGGCCCGGGGACACGATTATTATTTCGGCCCGGCCCATTCCCGGCAACGAAAAGACCGTGGGCACCGTGGTGGACGAACTGCTCAAGCGCGGGTGCCGCGTGGTGTATGAATCCATGTACGAAGTGCACGTATCGGGCCACGCCTGCCAGGAAGAACTGAAGATCATGCAGGCCATTGTCCGCCCGAAGTTCTTTATTCCCGTACACGGCGAGCAGAAGCATTTGCGCAAGCATGCCATGCTGGCCCATCAGATGGGCCTTGAAGATGACCACATCTTCATCGGGGATGTGGGCAGCGCCGTGGAACTGAGTGAAGACGGGTTAAAACAGCTGCCCAATGTACCGGCCGGCCGGGTCATGGTCGACGGGCTGGGCGTAGGCGACGTGGGCAGCGTGGTGCTGCGTGACCGCCGCCATTTGGGCGAAGACGGCCTGATTGTGGTGGTGTGCACCATCGACCGCGAAAGCGGCCAGGTGGTCTCCGGGCCCGACGTGGTCTCCCGCGGGTTTGTGTATGTGCGGGAAAGCGAAGAACTCATGGAAGAAGCGCGGCATGTACTCAACGCCATTTTGGAAAACTCCCATGGCGATTACCGCGATTGGAGCATGCTGAAAACCCGCATGAAAGACGGATTGTCGCGGCTGCTGTTTGAACGCACCCGCCGTTCGCCGATGATCCTGCCCATTATTATGGAAGTATAAGGGAAAAAGAAGGAGCCGTTTGACCCCGTAAAAGGAGCGTTTTACCTTGAAGCGTCGCAAAGTATGGGTATCATCCCCGGTATATTTGGCGCTGTCGGTCGCGATGCTGATAGCCGCTTTATATAGCTTGCAATTTGATTTAACCCTGTTTAGCGTGAACTTGTCGCTGTGCGTGATTTCGGTGGTGGTGGTTGTCATCTGCGAAATCCAGTTCCGCAGCCATGTCAGTTCCGCCATGAAGGCCGCCAAAAATGTGATTACCGCCGACGAGTACGATGCGCTGGAGAATTTTTCCATGCCGGTGACCGTGGCGGGGGAAGAAGGCGACCTGGTGTGGGCCAACCGCGCGTTTTTAAAGTGCGTCAGCGGGCGCCGGGATGTGTGGGGCGACAATGTGATGCGCTTTTTGTACCCCAAGACCCTACGGCAGGTGTGCGAAGATAACGGCACGTCGGTGCGCTGCGGCGACCGGGAATTTACGGTGTATGCGGTAAAAACCAAGCACGGGTATGTGCTTTACTTTGTGGATGACACGTACTATAAGGCCATCAACCGGGAATTTAACGACCGGCGGCCGTGTGTGTGTATTTTGGCGTTTGACAACCGGGAAGAACTCAGCCACGACAATACGGGTATTGAAGACGCCCGGATTGCATCGGAAGTGGAAGCGGCCCTGCGCCGTTGGGCCGTGGATATGGGCGGCTTTTTAAAGCGTATGAGCGGCGGCGACCGGTATGTGATGATGACCGACGAAGCCCACGTGGCGGCGGCCAAAGACAAACGGTTCGAAATTTTGGACGAAGTGCGCAAGATCCGGTCCAGCGAAAACCGCAGCGCCACCATTTCGGTGGGCATTGGGCGGGGCGCGCTGACCCTGGCGGAAAGCGAGCACTGGGCCCGGCAGGCGCTGGAAATGGCCCTGGGCCGCGGCGGCGACCAGGTGGCCGTGAAACAGAAAAACGATACATATGAATTTTTCGGCGGCCTCTCGAAGGGCGTGGAAAAACGGGATAAGGTGCGCACCCGGGTTATTGCGGCCACGCTGTCCGACCAGGTGCGGCAGAGCGACACCGTGTTCATTATGGGGCACCGGTTCGGCGATTTGGACTGCATGGGCGCGGCCGTGGGCATGTGGAGCACGGTAACAAAAGCGTGCAAGTGCCAGGCCCACATCGTCATGCGCCGGGACCAGACCCTGGCGGGGCCCATTGTGGAAAAGGTGGAAAAGGCGTCGCCGGATAAACGGATTTTCCTGGAACCAGAAGAAGCCATTCCCATGATGACCGGGCGGTCGCTGCTGATTGTGGTGGACACCCATTCCCCCACGTTTGTGGAAAGCCCCGAATTGCTGCATGGGGCATCCCGGGTGGTGGTGATCGACCATCACCGCATGATGGTGCGCCACATCGACAACGCCGTGGTCTTTTACCTGGAGCCCTACGCGTCGTCGGCGTCGGAAATGGTGACGGAACTGAGCCAATATATGGGCGGCGGTTCTTCCCTGTCGCAGACGGAAGCCGAAGCGCTGATGGCGGGCATTGTGCTGGACACGAAAAACTTTGTGCTGAAAACCGGGGTGCGCACGTTCGAAGCTTCGGCGTATTTACGCCGGCGCGGCGCGGACACCGTGGAAGTCAAGCGCATGTTTGCCAGCAATATCGATTGCTATAAAGTCAAAACCAAATTGGTGGCCGACGCCCAGGTGTACAAGGAATGCGCGATTTCCACCTGCGGGGAAAATTTGCCCGATTTGCGGGTGACAGCGGCCCAGGCGGCTGACGATTTGTTGGCCATCCAGGGGGTCTGTGCCTCCTTTGTGATTTTCCAGTCCGGGCGGGAAGTGAATATTTCGGCCCGTTCCCTGGGGGATATTAACGTTCAGGTCATTATGGAAAAGTTGGGCGGCGGCGGTCATATGACCATGGCGGCGGCCCAGCTGCGTGACGTGTCCCTGAGCCGTGCCAAATCCGAACTGATCCGGGTGCTGGATGAAAACCTAGAGCAGGCGGACGCAAGGCGCAAGGACTGATAGAAACCCAAAAAAGGCGGCGGGTTGCGTTCTTTGGAAGGCAAGCCGGGCCTAGAGAAAGGAAGAAGACACCATGAAAGTGATTCTGCTCAGCGATGTAAAAGGTACCGGGAAAAAAGGCGAGCTGGTACAAGTCAACGACGGGTATGCCCGCAATTTCCTGTTCCCAAAAAAGCTGGCCAAAGAAGCCAGCGCCCAGGCGCTCAACGAACTGAAGAACGCCCGGGAAGCCCAGGCGTATAAAAAGAAGACCGAAGAAGACGCCGCCCGCAAAGCAGCGGCACAGCTGGAAGGCAAAAGCGTGAAACTCACGGCCAAAGCCGGCAAAGGCGACAAGCTGTTCGGTTCCGTGACGGCCAAAGAAGTGGCCGAAGCCCTGCGCCAGCAGTACGGCGTAGAAGCCGACAAGCGCAAGATCAGCCTGAATGGGGATATTAAATCCTTTGGCACGTTCGAATGCGAAGTGAAACTCTATACCGGCATTGCGGCGAAAGTGTTCGTCGTGGTATCGGAACAGGAATAAAACCGGCCGCAGCAAGGTACGGTGCAGGGGGCCCTGGATGCGGGGCCCCCTGTATTTTCCAGAAATCAGCAAGGAGGATGGCGTATGGCCGATCGTTTTGACAATATAAACCAGGCGCTGCCGGGCCTTTCGCTGCCGTTTAGCAGTGAAGCCGAACAGTCGGTGCTGGGGGCCGTGCTGCTGGATTCTTCCTGCCTGGACCGGGTGACGGAGATCCTACCCCGCAGCGACTATTTTTACCAGGTGAACAACCGCATGATTTACGAAGCCATGCTCACGCTGTTCACCGCGGGCAAACCGGTGGATTTTGTCACCGTGCTGGAAGCGCTGAAAGAAAACCCCGATTTTGAACAGGGGGACGGCCGCGTCTATCTGATGCAGCTGGCGCAGTTTGTGCCGTCCATTGGCAACGTGGAAAGTTACGCGCGGATTGTGCGGGACCGGTATGACGTGCGCCAATTGATGGTGACGGCCCGGGGCATTTTGGACGATTCGGCCTCCAATGCCGCCGATGCGGCCACCCTGCTAGATGCCGCCGAACAGCGCATATTTGATATCCGCCGCGGCAAAAATATGCAGGGCCTGCAAAAACTCAATGAAGTAATCGTCGACACGTTTGCCCAGTTGGACAGGCTCTCCAGCGACGACCGGGACCTGTACCGCGGGATTCCCACGGGCATCCGGGAACTGGACAGCACCATTACGGGGCTGAACCGGTCGGACCTGATTATTTTGGCGGCCCGTCCCGGTATGGGCAAAACGAGCTTTGCATTAAATATCGCCCGGAACGTAGCGGTGAAACAGAAAAAGCGCGTGGTGTTCTTTTCGCTGGAAATGGGGCGGGAACAGCTGGCGTCCCGTCTGCTTTCCACCGAAGCCATGGTGGGCGGTGTGAAACTGCGCACCGGGGAACTGGACGACGCCGAATGGTCCCGCCTGGTGGAAGCCGGGGATATTTTGGGCAAGGCGGAGATCTATTTGGATGATAACCCGTCGATTTCCGTGGCGGAAATGAAATCCAAAGTGCGGCGGCTGAAAAACGTGGACCTGATCGTGATCGACTATTTGCAGCTCATGGGCAGTTCGGCGGAAAACCGCGTGCAGGAAATTTCCAATATTACCCGAAACCTGAAAATTATGGCCAAAGAGCTCAATGTGCCGGTGATCACCCTGTCGCAGCTGGCCCGTGCCAGCGAAAAGCGCACGGAGCACCGGCCGGTGCTGTCGGACCTGCGGGATTCCGGCTCGATCGAACAGGACGCCGACATTGTGCTGTTCTTGTACCGTGAAGATTACTACAGCAACGAAAATACCGCCCCGTCGGAAGACAGCAACCGCAACAGCGCCGAATGTATTATCGCCAAAAACCGTCACGGCGAAACGCGCACGGTGCCGCTGCACTGGCAGGGCGAATTCATGCGCTTTACGTCCGAGGAAGTGTTCCGCCATGAATAAGCTGCGGGAGCTGGCCGGCCGGCTCATCGAAGAAGAAAACCTGCTGCCCTCTACCGGCACCGTGATCGTCGGGCTGTCGGGCGGGGCGGATTCAGTGGCCCTTACCCACTATTTACAGCAAAAGGTGGGGAAGGAGCGGCTCCTTTGCGTGCACGTGAATCACGGGCTGCGCGGCGAAGAAGCTTTGCAGGACGAAAATTTTGTACAGGCGTTCTGCCAAACAGAGGGGCTTTCCCTGCGGGTTTTCCATGTGGACGTAAAAAGCGAAGCGGAAAAGACCGGCGAAGGGGAGGAAGCCTGCGGCCGGCGGCTGCGGTACGCGTGTTTTTCTTTGTGCATAAAGAATGAAAACGACCGCATCGCGGTGGCGCACACGCTGTCGGACCAGATGGAAACCATGCTGCTGCATATGGTGCGGGGATGTTCCCCCGGTAGCCTTTGTGGCATGCGCCCGAAAAGGGGGCAAATTATCCGGCCGTTTTTGCGGGTGGAACGCCGGGACATAGAAGCCTACTGCCGGGACGAGGGGCTATCCTATTGTACCGATTCGACAAACCTTGCCCCTTTTTATGCCCGCAATAAGATCCGCCTGCAGGTGATGCCGGTGCTGTGCGAATTAAATCCCCGGGCGCCCTTGGCGTTTGACCGGCTGAGCCGCCAGCTGATGGCCCAGGATGACCTCTTCCGGCAGATGGCTGAAGAAGCCCTTACAAAAGCCCGGGAGCCCTTTGGGTATGCCGTAAAAGCTTTGCAGACGCTGCCCGAAGCGCTGCTTTTACGATGCCTTGCGCAGATGCACGGGGAAAAAGACGATGTTATGCCCGAAGAGCGCCATCTGCGCTGGGCCGGTAAGTGTGTGAAAGAGGGGAAAGGCAGCGTACCGTTCCCCGGGGGCTGGTGTTTTTGCTGTGACGGAGGCGTAGCCCGGTTCTACCGGCCGGGGGAAAAAGCCCGGCCGTTTTCTGTCAAACCGCGGGAAAACCGTTTTTTTCTGCCCGATGGGCGGTGTTTCCGGCTGACAGTCCATGAAAAATTTCACAATTTGTTATTCAATAATGGGTTTGACTATGATACAATAGCAGAAGACCTGATTCTGCGCAGCAGACGGCCCGGTGACCGCTTTTGCCCCGTGGGCAAAACGGAAAAACCCCTGCGGCAGTGGCTGGCAGAAAAAGGGATCCCCCGGGAGGAACGGGACCGCTTGGCGGTTTTGGTCTGCGGGACACAGATTGTCTGGGTACAAGGGCTGGGACCCGCCCAGGCTTTTCGTATAACGGCGGCGACCCAGACGGCCGGTGTGGTCGAATGGGTGCCGGTAGAGAACCGAAAACAACAGGAGGGCGCGCATGAATAAGTACAGCGACAATCAAATGATGGCAGATATTGAACGGATTATCATTTCCGAAGAGGAACTGCAGGAGATGGTAGCCCGGGTGGGCGCCCAGATCAGCCGGGATTATGCCGGCAAAAACCTGTTGATGGTCAGCGTGCTCAAGGGCTCTGTCATTTTTATGGCCGACCTGATGCGGGCACTCACCATTCCGGCACGGATTGACTTTATGGCCGTGAGCAGTTACGGTTCCGGCACCAAATCCAGCGGTGTGGTGAAAATTGCCAAAGACCTGGATATCAACCTGGAAGGGTACGACCTGCTGATCGTGGAAGATATCCTCGACAGTGGGAAAACCCTGTTCTACTTACGCCAGATGCTGCTGTCGCGCCACCCGAAAAGCGTGAAGATCTGCACCCTTTTCGACAAGCCCGACCGCCGCGAAGCGCCGATTGCCGCCGACTATGTGGGGGGCCTGGTCCCCAACGAGTTTATCGTGGGGTACGGCCTGGATTACGATGAAAAATACCGCAATCTGCCGTTCGTCGGCGTACTAAAGCGCGAAGTTTACGAAAACTGAACCGGCGCACCCGTTTGAAGACCGAAAAGGAGTGATCATACCTTTGGACAATAAAAAACAACTGCGCAATATCCTGGTGTACCTGGGCATTCCTATTTTGCTGTTTATCATTATTTTCATGATGATGAACGGCAGCCGCACGCCGCAAACGACGGTCCGGTACTCCGATATTCTGAGCTATTTTGATGAGGGAAAGGTCAGCGAATACACCCTGGACTGGGGTACCGGCGATTTGCTGCTGACCCTCAATGACAGCGATAAGACGAAAGTGTCGTTCCGGGTGCCCAGCGTCACAAAATTTGACGCCGATACCCGCGAAGCCATTGCCGCCTATAATGCGGACGATAGCCATAAAGATATGGTGCAGGATATCCAGCCCGCGGCGGAAACCAACTGGTTTATGGCTTTCCTGCCGGAAATCCTCATGCTGGTGGTGCTCATCGGCTTCTGGGTGTTCATCATGCGCCGCATGAGCTCGTCCATGGGCGACGCCGGCAAGCAGATGAGCTTTGGCAAGGCCAAAATTAAGAAGATCAGCGACGAAAAGCGCAAAACCACGTTTGCCGACGTGGCCGGCGCCGACGAAGAAAAAGAAGAACTCAAAGAGATTGTCGAGTTCCTCAAGAACCCCCGCAAGTATAACGAACTGGGCGCGCGTATCCCCAAAGGCGTACTGCTGGTGGGCCCTCCCGGTACCGGTAAAACCCTGCTGGCCCGGGCGGTAGCCGGGGAAGCGGGCGTGCCGTTTTTCTCGATTTCCGGTTCGGACTTCGTGGAAATGTTCGTCGGCGTAGGTGCTTCCCGTGTGCGCGACCTGTTTGACCAGGCGAAGAAGAACAGCCCCTGCATCATCTTCATCGATGAAATCGATGCCGTGGGCCGTCAGAGAGGCGCCGGGTTGGGCGGCGGCCACGATGAACGGGAACAGACCCTGAACCAGCTGCTGGTGGAAATGGACGGTTTTGGCGCTAACGAAGGCGTGATTATGATCGCCGCCACCAACCGCCCCGACGTACTGGACCCGGCACTATTGCGTCCCGGCCGTTTTGACCGGCAGGTAACGGTAGGCCGTCCGGACATTAAGGGCCGGGAAGAAATCTTGAAAGTGCATGCAAAGGGGAAACCTTTGGCGCCCGACGTGCAGCTTTCGACCATCGCGAAATCCACCGCCGGGTTTACCGGGGCGGATCTGGAAAACCTGCTCAACGAAGCGGCGCTACTGGCTGCTCGGAAAAACCTGCATGCCATTACCATGCAGGAAATCGAAGAAGCCACCATCAAAGTGGTGGTGGGCACCGAAAAGAAGAGCCACGTGATGACCGACAAGGAAAAGACCCTGACGGCGTATCACGAAGCGGGCCATGCGGTGGTCACGTATTACCTGCCCACCCAGGACCCGGTCCACGAAATTTCCATCATCCCCCGCGGCATGGCGGGCGGCTACACCATGCAGCTGCCCAGCGAAGACCGGTCGTATAAGTCCTTCCGCGAAATGAAGGAAGATTTGGTGGTGCTGCTCGGCGGCCGGGTGGCCGAAGCCTTGGCGCTAGATGATATTTCCACCGGCGCCAGCAACGATATTGAACGGGCCACGAAGATCGCCCGGGCGATGGTGACAAAATACGGCATGAGCCGGAAAATGGGCACCGTCACCTATGGCAGCGACGACAGCGAACCGTTCCTGGGCCGCGATATGGGCCATTTGCGCAATTATTCCGAAGAAACGGCGGCGCAGATCGACAGCGAAATCAAACGCATGGTCGACGAAGCGTACCAGCGCACCGAACAGCTGCTGAAAGACCACATGGATAAGCTGCACCGGGTGGCGCAGTACCTGTTCCTGGAAGAAAAGATGAGCGGCGAAAAGTTCGCCGATATTATGGTGCGGGACAGCCTGCCCAAAGCGGCCGAAGCTAGCGGCGAAGAAGCCGCCCCGGCCCCTGCGGACGCGGCCCCCGCCGGTGGCGCCCAGACGGACGAACAGACGGACGAATAACGCCCTTTATGACCTTTTGACACACAAAAGGGAATGCTTTTTTGTAAGGCATTCCCTTTTCGTGCGTTTTTCGCGAAGGGAACGTAAAGAGAGAAGAGGAGGAAGTCCCTGCATGGCAAAAAAGCCTGTGTATAATAACGAAAGTATCACGTCGCTCAAAGGCGCCGACCGTGTGCGCCGCCGCCCCGCCGTGATCTTTGGTTCCGACGGCCTGGAGGGCTGTGAACACTCGATTTTCGAAATTGTATCGAACTCCATCGACGAAGCGCGGGAAGGCTACGGGAAGAAAATCGTGGTAACGAGGTATAGCGATGACTCCGTGGAAGTGGAAGACTTCGGGCGGGGCATCCCGGTGGATTTTAACCATGTGGAAAACCGCTATAACTGGGAACTGGTGTTTTGCGAAATGTACGCCGGCGGCAAATATAAAAACGACGAAGACGGCAGTTATGAATATTCCCTGGGCCTCAACGGCCTGGGGCTGTGCGCCACCCAGTACGCTTCGCTGTATATGGACGCGGAAGTGTACTCCGCCGGGGCCCATTACACCCTGCATTTTGAAAAGGGCGAAAACGTGGGCGGGCTGCACAAAGAACCCTATACCGGCAAAAAGACCGGCACCCGCATCCGCTGGAAGCCGGATTTGGATGTGTTTACCGATATCCATGTGCCCGAAACGTATTACCTCGATATGCTGCGGCGGCAGGCCGTTGTCAACGACGGGGTGACGTTCCTGTTCCGCAGCCAAAAGGAAACCGGCGGCTTTACCGAAACCCAGTTTTATTACGACAACGGCATTCGCGACCACGCCCTGGAACTGGCGGGGGAAAACCCGCTTTCCACCGTGCAGTTTTGGCAGACGGAAAAGAAGGTGCGGGACCGGGACGACAAACCGGAATATAAATGCCGCATCAGCGTAGCGGTGATGTTTTCCAACCGCACCCACGCGGCGGAATACTACCACAACTCGAGTTTTCTCGAACACGGCGGCGCGCCGGACAAAGCGGTGCGCTCGGCGTTTGTATCCCAGATTGACGCGTATTTAAAGCAAAACGGGAAATATAACAAGAACGAAAGCAAAATCACCTTCGCCGATGTGGAAGACTGCCTCGTTATTGTGATGTCGTCGTTTTCCAACCGCACATCCTACGAAAACCAGACGAAAAAAGCCATTACGAACAAAGGCATCCAGGAAGCCATGACCGAGATGCTGCGGCACAACCTGGAAATCTATTTCATCGAAAACCCGCTGGAAGCGGAAAAGATCGCAGGGCAGGTGCTGATTAACAAGCGCAGCCGGGAAGACGCAGAAAAAACACGGCTGAACCTGAAAAAGAAGCTCTCGAGCAACATGGACATCACTTCCCGGGTGGCCAAGTTTGTGGACTGCCGCAGCCGGGATACCGCCCGGCGGGAACTGTTCATCGTGGAAGGCGACTCGGCTTTGGGCGCGTGCAAACAGGCACGGGACCCGGATTTCCAGGCCATTATGCCCATCCGGGGGAAAATCCTCAACTGCTTAAAAGCCGATTTGGACCGGATTTTCAAAAGCGACGTGATCGTCGATTTGATGAAAGTGCTGGGGTGCGGGGTACAGGTGCGCTCGAAAGCGAATAAGGATTTGTCGTCCTTTGACCTGTCGGCCCTACGGTGGAACAAAGTGATTCTGTGCACCGATGCCGACGTGGACGGGTTCCAGATCCGCACGCTGCTGCTGACGATGCTGTACCGGCTGACGCCGGATCTGATCGAAAACGGCAAGGTGTTTATAGCCGAATCGCCCCTTTACGAAATTACCAGCGGCAACGATACCTATTTTGCGTATACCGAAGCAGAAAAGGAAGAATACCTGCACAAACTGGAAAACCGCCGGTTTACGGTGCAGCGCTCCAAGGGGCTGGGCGAAAACGAACCCGATATGATGAGTTTAACCACCATGAACCCCGAAACCAGGCGCCTGATTAAAGTGATGCCCGACGACGTCACCCGCACGGCGGCGATGTTCGATTTGCTGCTGGGGGATGACCTGTCCGGCCGGAAGGAATATATCGCCGAAAACGGATACCGGTACGCCGACGAACTGGATGTGTCCTAAAAGCACCGCGCTTTTTTGACACAGTTTCGGAAAGAAAGGGGAAGACACAATGGCAAAACGGAAAAAAGAGACCCCCCGGGCGGCGGTAAAATCCCAGACCCATGGCTACATCCATGGGGCCGGAACGGTGCGGGAAGAACCCATCGTGCAAACGCTGGAAAAAAACTACATGCCCTATGCGATGAGCGTAATTCTGTCCCGGGCCATCCCGGAGATTGACGGCTTTAAACCCAGCCACCGCAAATTGCTGTATACCATGTACAAAATGGGGCTATTGGGGAATAAGCGGGTCAAAAGCGCCAACATCGTGGGCGAAACCATGAAACTGAACCCCCACGGCGACCAGGCGATTTACGACACCATGGTGCGCCTGTCGCGGGGGTACGAAGCGCTGCTGCACCCGTACGTCGATAGCAAGGGGAACTTTGGGAAGGCGTATTCGAGGGATATGGCGTGGGCTGCCTCCCGGTATACGGAAGCAAAGCTCGACGACATCTGCCGGGAACTGTTCGGGGATATCGACAAAGACACGGTGGACTTTGTGGATAACTACGATAACACCATGAAGGAACCGACATTACTCCCGGCCAGTTTCCCGTCGGTGCTGGTCAACGCCAACACCGGTATCGCCGTGGGGATGGCCAGCTCCATTTGTCCGTTTAACCTGCGGGAAATCTGCGAAACGGCGATCGCCCGCATGCGGGACGAAAACCACGACCTGCTTTCCACCCTGCCTGCGCCGGATTTCCCCGGCGGCGGCCAGATCATCTTTGACCGGGCCGAAATGGAAAAGGTGTACGCTACCGGCCGCGGGGGGATCCCCGTGCGGGCGGTGTATACGCTGGACGAAAAGCAGAACTGTGTGGATATTACCCAGATTCCGCCCACCACGACGTCGGAAGCCATCATTGAAAAGGTCATTGACCTGGTCAAACAGGGCAAATGCCGGGAAGTAGCGGATATCCGCGACGAAACCGGATTGCAGGGGCTAAAGATCACCATTGATTTAAAGCGCGGGGCCGACGGCCACAAGCTGATGCAGAAGCTCTATAAAATGACACCGCTGCAGGATAGCTTTTCCTGTAACTTCAATGTACTCATCGGCGGTATGCCGAGAGTGCTGGGGGTAGGGGCCCTGCTGGATGAATGGACAGCCTTCCGGGAGGAATGCGTGCGCCGCCGCACGGCGTTTGAACGGGACGGCAAACAGAAAAAGCTCCATTTACTCAAAGGCTTGCAGGCCATTTTGCTGGATATCGACAAGGCCGTGCGCATTGTGCGGGAAACGGAAGAAGAAGCCGAAGTGGTGCCCAATTTGATGATCGGCTTTGGCATCGACCAGGTGCAGGCCGAATTTGTGGCGGAAATCCGCCTGCGGCAGCTCAACCGGGAATATATCCTCAAACGCACCCAGGAAGTGGACCAGCTGCAAAAGGATATTGCCGATTTGTCGGCGATCCTCGCTTCCAAAGCCCGGGTGCGTCAGGTCATCATCAAGGAACTGACCCAGGTGGCCGCGAAGTACGGCAAACCCCGGCGCAGCACCATTGTATACAAAAACGAACTGACGGAATACGAACCGGAAAACGATGTGCCCGATTACCCGGTGCACCTGTTCTTTACCCGGGAAGGGTATTTCAAAAAGATTACGCCGCAGTCGCTGCGCATGAGCAGCGACCAGAAGCTGAAGGAAAACGACGCCATCATCCAGCAGGTGGACAGCACCAACAATACGGAACTGCTGTTCTTTACCGACCGGTGCCAGGTGTACAAAACCCGCTGCAGTGAATTTGCCGACAGCAAAGCCAGCGTGTTGGGAGATTATGTAGCGGCCCGGCTGGGTATGGACGAAGGGGAAAGCCCCGTGTATATGGCGGTGGTGCCGTCGTATACCGGTTCCATGGTATTTGCGTTTGAAAACGGCAAAGTGGCTCGGGTGGATATGGCATCCTATGAAACCAAGCAAAACCGCAAAAAGCTCATCGGCGCGTACAGCGACAAAGCGCCGCTGACTGCCATGCTGTATGTCCCCGAGGAAGTCGAACTGCTGTTTACGTCGTCAGCCGGGCGCATGCTGCTGGTACAAAGCGCCGCCATTCCGCAAAAGGCCACCCGTTCCACCCAGGGGGTGGCGGTGATGAACCTGAAACGCGGACAGCGGGTGGTATCCATGCGCATAGCCGCTCCCGGCGAGCTGAAAAAGCCCGAACGGTACCGCAAGACCATTCCGGCGCTGGGTGCAACACCGGCCCCGGAGGATATGGAAGGCGAACAGTTAAAACTGTAAAAAGCAAAAGAGGCATCCTTTTTATGAAAAAAGGATGCCTCTTTTTTCCCCGCCAGTCCTTCCTGCAAACGCAGATGGTAAGAAAGGAGGCGGGTGTGAGGATAGTATGGTCCTTCTTTGATGGTTTATGCCTGAATTGACAAAAAAATAGTGGGAATTTATAATAAATTAGAAGGAAAAAACAGGAAAAATCACAGCCTTTTCTAAATTTGTACGGTGAAGATGAAAGGAGAACAAAAAATGGGACAAAAAGAAATCCTCACACTACCCGTCACCCAGGAAGTATGGAAGCTGCTGACCGATGTTACCTATGCACAGGTGCCGTTCTGGTTTGACCAGAGCTGGCGGCCGCTGAAACTGGACCTGCTTTTGCCCAAACACCAGGAAAATCACAAACCTCTGCCGCTGTTTGTATGGCTGTGCGGGGGCGGCTTTACAGTGATGGACAAGGATATTTGGGTGCCGGAACTGATTGACATCGCCCGCAGCGGGTTTGTGGTGGCCAGTGTGCAGTACCGCACCAGCAACGAAGCGCCGTTCCCCGCCGCCATCGAAGACGTGAAAGCGGCCATCCGCTTTTTGCGGGCCCATGCGGAACAATTTTGCATTGACCCGGAAAAAGTGGCCATCGGGGGCGAATCCGCCGGGGGGCATTTAGCGTGTATGGCGGGGGTTACGGGGCAAGACCCCATGTATGATAAGGGGGATTACCTACCCTATTCCAGCGCGGTGCAAGCGGTGGTGGATGTGTATGGTCTGGTGGATGTAACCACCTGTTTGCGGGGGCCGGAACCGGATTTTACCACCATGATGTTGGGGGCACAGCCTCAGGATGTGCCGGAAAAAACCCGGGAAGCGAGCCCGCTGCTCCGCGTCCATCCCGGGTGCCCGCCGTTTTTCATTTTGCACGGGGATAAAGACGATATGGTCGACCCCGACCAGAGCGAACGGTTGGCAAAAGCGCTGGAAGCGAACGGGGTGCCGTTTGAATATCTGGTGCTGCAGGGCGCCGGACACGGGGACGATGCGTTTTATCAACCGGCGTGCAAAGAAAGGGTTATCCGGTTTTTGCACCGGGTTTTACAGGGGGGCAAACAGGAATGAATATTGAAGTCAAAAATTATACGTACGAAACCATGCCCGATTACACAGAACCGGTGGAGGGCGCCGGGGAAATCGTTATGCAGGGGGACGAACGGGGCGTGTATTATACCCCCAATGTGGTGTACGATACCCCCGACGGCATCCCGCTGACGCTGCAAATTGTAAAGCCCGGCACCTTTTCCGAACCGGACCGGCGCTGGCCGTGCATTGTGTTTGTGCAGGGGTCGGCCTGGATGGAGCAGAATATATATATCAACGTCGTCAATCTGGGGCGGCTGGCCGAAAAAGGGTTTGTGTGCGCCATTGTGCAGACACGTCACAGCGGCCAGGCCCCGTTCCCGGCTCAGGTGATGGATACCAAAAATGCTATGCGGTTTTTGGTATCCCATGCCGATGACTATAACGTAGACCCCAAGCGCATGGCGCTGATGGGGGATTCCTCCGGTGGGCATACGGCGGTTTTGGCAGGTTTGACCGCCGCGTACGGCGAACTGGATGCTCCTTCCATGGAAACGCCCTTACCTGCGGTGCGGGGGATTGTGAGCTATTACGGCGCGCTGGACATCCTCATGCCCGACGGGTTCCCGTCCACACTGGACCACCAGAAGGCCACCAGCCCCGAAGGGAAACTGATGGGACAGGTGGACGTAAACGAACACCGGGCAGAGGCCGAAAAAGCCTGTGCCGGGTACTATGTGCGCAAAGATCGGGATTTGCCGCCGGTGTTTTTACTCCACGGCACCAAAGACCGCACGGTGTTCTGTGAGCAGAGTGTTTTGCTATTCCACAAACTGAAAGACTACGGGAAAGACGTTTCCCTTACGTTGGTGCGGGGGGCGGACCACGGCAGCTGCATTTTCTGGAGCGACAAGGTGCTAAAGGACGTAGCGGCCTTTTTTCACCGGTGCATGCCCGAATAAACGGAGAAACGCCGGGGAATAATACAAAATGTATAAAGAAAATCCGGTTTTTGGCCAGAAAAAGGCGAAATGCCCTCTTCCTTTTTTGAGCGGACTGTGGTATACTAATTTAGCTAACAAGTTATCAGGAGGCTCACCATGGGAGTTGCACAAATTATTTTTGGTATTATTCTGATCCTTTTTTCCATTGGCATCATCATCATCGTGCTGCTGCAGGAAGGAAGCCAGCAGAATATGGGTACGATCACCGGCGGGGCGGATACCTTCTTTTCCAAGAACAAGGCGCGGTCTGTTGACTCGTTCCTGGCCCGTTGGACAAAGTTCATCGCCGTTGGCTTTTTCGTGGCCGTGATCGTGATCAATATCATCATGTACTTTATGTAAACATGGTTGCGCAAAATGAGCGCCCTGCTGCCTTGGCCAGCGGGGCGTTTTTGCTGTCCGGGCGGATGTGTCATGGCACGGCCATCGCACGGCGCCGGGGGCAGGGAATAAGAATTAAGACAGAGTTGGGAGAAAAAGAATGAAACAGTATACTCATCGAGACCGTGACACCGGGTCGCATGGAAACGGTGCCGTGCGGGATATTACCCGCAAAATTGAGAAAATTATGGAAACCGTACCGAAGGGCGACAGCTTGCCTTCGAAAGAACTCATGCGCCGGGTGGGGTGCCAAAGCGGGCTTTTTTACCGGGCGCTGGACGAGCTTACCCGGGAAGGCGCTGTGATCGTTGACGGCGGCCATCGGGTGCACCCGGTGGAAGAAACCATTGAAACAGGCAAAATCGTTTCGATTTCCCGTGGCTTTGCGTTTGCTTCCTTTGAAAACCGGGAAGGCGACGCGTTCGTGCATGGCAGCCAGCTAAACGGGGCGTTTTTGGGCGACCGGGTGGAATTGTGGCATATCCGCCCCGATGAAAAAGGGCTGTCGGCCAGTGTGCGCCGGGTGCTGGAAAAAGCCGGCCGGCATACCACCGGCACCATCCAGCTGGATTATGGCGATTTGGTTTTGCAATGTGACAGCGCTGTGCGCTACCCGCTGCCCCTTATGCGCCCGTACCCGTTCCGGGTGAAAGTGGGCGACAAGGTGCAGGCTCAGCTCATCCCTCAGCGACCGGGCAGCGACCGCATGCAGGCGTGCCTTATCAAAAAATACGGGTCCGGCGATAGCGCCAAAGTGTGCGCCGACGCCATTTTGGACCAAAACGGGATTCCCGCCTTTTTCCCCGAAGAAGTGAAAAAAGCCGCCGAAGAATCCGGCAGCCGCCCGATCACCCAGGACGAGCTGCGCGGCCGGTTGGATTTGCGGGGGACCAGCATTTTTACCATTGACGGGGCCGACGCCAAAGACCTGGACGACGCCATCAGCGTCAGCCGCACCCGCCGGGGGTACAAAGTGGGGGTGCACATCGCCGATGTGTCCCATTACGTGCCCATGGGCGGCGTGATCGACCAGGAAGCCATCAGCCGCGGCACGTCGGTGTACTTTGCCGACCGGGTGGTGCCCATGCTGCCCGAAACGCTGTCCAACGGCTCGTGCTCGCTGCATGCCGGTACCGAAAAGCTGACGCTGTCGGCCATTATGGAAGTGGACCGGGACGGGAATTTGCTGTCGTATTCGTTCCACAAGAGCGTGATCTGCTCCAAAGTGCGGGGCGTGTACGACGAAGTGAACCAGCTGTTCGACGGCACGGCGGATAAAGCGCTGCAGAAAAAGTATGCGCCGGTGCGCCGGGGGCTCAATGCCGCCAGGGAACTGGCCCGTATTTTGGAAGCGAACGGCCGCGCCCGGGGCACCATGGATTTATCCTCGGTAGAACCGAAATTCACCCTGGACGAAAACGGCGTGTGCATCGACGTGCAGCCCCGGGTGCAGGGCGAAGCCCAGGGCATGGTGGAACAGCTGATGATCCTCGCGAACTCCGCGGCCGCCAAACTGGCCCAGAAATATGAAGTGCCGTTTGTGTACCGGATCCATGGCCAGCCGGAACGCCGGCGGATCGATATTTTGCAGGATTTGCTGCAGGCGCTGGGCGTCCCGTGCAAGGAACTGATGCAGGATAAGCCGTCGGCTAAGGATTTCGCCGCCATTCTGGACCGGGTGAAGGACACCCCCAGCCAGAGCATGATTAACACCCAGGTGCTGCGCACCATGGACAAAGCGCGGTATTCGGTGGAACCGGTGGGCCATTTCGGGCTGGCGCTGGCGGATTACTGCCACTTTACGTCGCCCATCCGCCGGTACCCCGATTTGATGGTGCACCGGGTATTGACGGCCCTGTGCGAGAAGGAAAAGCCCGAGGAGATCCGCCGCCGGTTTGCGGCCCCCTGCGACACGGCCGCAGCCGAATCGTCCCGGCTGGAAGTGCGGGCCATGACGGCGGAACGCAGCGCCGAAGACTGCTATATGGCGGAATTCATGCGGGGCCATGTGGACGAAGAATTCGACGGGGTTATTAGCGGCGTGATCCGCCGCGGGCTGTTTGTGCAGCTAGCCAGCAGCGCCGAAGGGTTTGTGCCGTGTGAAAGTTTTGTGGGCGCCGATTTTGAATATGACGGCAACTTAAAGCTGTTTGACCGCATGAGCGGGCGGACGTACACCATCGGCGACCCCTTGCGCATCCGGGTGGTGTCGGCCGACGTAGCCAGCGGGAAAATTGACTTTGAACCGGTGAACGTATAAGATTTCGCGGGGCCCCTTTTGTATAAGCGCCGGTATAAACACGCATACTGACAGCATATCCTACAACAAAGAGAAAGGTGGAGTGCTGTTATGGAACTGGCGCTGAAACTGGCGGCCCTGCCCCGGGAAAAAGAGGAACGGGAAACGTGGGACGGCGTTTTGGAGGAGATCCGCGAAGTGACCCGGCAGCTGGCCTGTAACGAAGCATGGTTTTGTCAGGAAACCGACGAAGACCTGATCGACGCCTGCATTTTTGAAAACTGCGCCCTGTGGGCCCGGTACCGCTTTTTGCTGCGGCAGGCCCGGCAGAAAAACCTGCAGGCTTCCCCTTTCTGAAAGAAAAAGAAAGGGGGGCGAAAAGCTTGGATTCGGCGATCCTTTGGGTGTGCGGCGGCGTGCTTTTGTGCCTGTGGGGGGTGCAAAAGCTGTGCGGGCGAAAGCGGGCCTTGCTGCACACCGTTACATCCATGCTGCTGGGGTGGGCGGCCCTTGCGTGCGTGAACCTGTGCGGCGGGTTTACCGGCGTGGTAATACCGGTCACGCCGCTGTCGGTGGGCGTAGCCGGTGCGGCCGGGCTTCCGGGGGTGACACTCCTTGTGCTGTTTGATTTTTTGCTGTAAAAAAATCCCTGCCCCTTTTTGTGAACAGGTCCAGTAAAAACGGACAATAGACAAAGTACCCCCTGATGTAGGAA